>NZ_JBFAGK010000005.1:55171-181768 GCF_040660135.1 Streptomyces sp. NPDC050997 | reverse complement strand
ACGTCGCCACGGGCCAGATCGAACAGCAGGGGGCGAACCTCACCATCCTCCGGCCACCGCTCGACCAACACCTTCAACGCATCGAGGCGCACTTTCAACGCCCCGAGGCGCGCGTCCCCGTCCTCATCGCCACGGGCCAGATCGAACAGCAGGGGGCGAACCTCACCATCCTCCGGCCACCGCTCGACCAACACCTTCAAGGCATCGAGGCGCGCGTCCCCGTCCTCATCGCCACGGGCCAGATCGAACAGCAGGGGGCGAACCTCACCATCCTCCGGCCACCGCTCGACCAACATTCGAAGGGCTGCACTACGCAGGAAAGCGGTGCCGTTACGGGCAACATCAAACAGCAGAGATCGGACTTCAACGTGCTCGGGCCACTGCTCAACCAAAGCCTGAAGGGCGGTACGACCCGAAAATGGATCCGTATCGAGGCCCCGGAAGAGATTTATCCACAGAGCGCGAATCTCATTGTTTTCCGGCTGTTGCTCGGCCAAGGCCTTCAATGCATCGACGCGTGCTAACACTTGTCCGTCGCCGCGGACAGCGTCAAGCAGTAGGGTAGTGACGTCGTCATCTTCCGGCCGCCGCTTCGCCAAAATCTGCAACGCGCCACGACGCAGGTAACCTCCTGAGTCGCTATTCCGAGCGACATCAAACAGCAGAGCAAACACGTCGTCATCCTCGGGCCATCCCTCGACCAACGCCTCAAAAAATTTAAGGCGCGCATGCTCTTCTTCGTCGTCACGCGCCAAATGCAACAGCAGTGCACGAATTTCGTCATCTGCCGGCCACTGTTCAACAAGAGCCGAAGCGAAAACTCCTCGGTCGTAAGAACTGTATGAGGAGCAAGCAAAACGGCTCAGTTCAGCGCGATCTGGATGCAGTCTGCACACCAATTGGGGAGTATCGACACTGGGAGAGAACTGCCCGCGTGTGCGAAACCAAGCCAGAAAAGGTTCACGACCAACCCAGTATGGACTGAACGACGCGAAGGCCGGATACGCCGCTGCTAGGGAATCATGCACTGACGAATTGAGGAATCCCATAGTAGCGCGAATTACACACACACTCTGACTATTCAGTAGCCCGATCTTGGGAACCTCGGCGAGGGCCCGCAGGGCGAGGACCAGCAGAGAAGCATCGTGACGGTTGCGCCGTTCTTGATGCGAGGAAATGAAGCAATCGATTGCACCGGCGGCGTCGATGGGTTCAAGCTGGCCAATTAGTAGCAGGAGAACTTCGTGCCAGGCAGGATCACTTGCATGAGGCGCGATTACATCATCAAGAAGTTCTTGAGGGCTCCATTCCCTGGCACGGGTGTAGCGGTTGTAGATATCAGCTGCGGCGAGGTGCTCGAGGAAAGCTCGGTGTACGAATCCATAAACCTCGCCTCCATAGCGAGCAAGGATGAAGTTTCTTTCACGTAGTTGCGAAAGCAGTGCGCGCGCGCCATTGGAGGCTGGACCAGGCGGAAGGCCGTAATCCTCCAGATGGCTACGCAACAGATGTTCAAGATCTTCCCCATAGATATGGTTACCGGCTAGGCCAGCAGTGCCGGCCTGCATGGCGCGGGCCAGCATCATCAGTACCTCGCCTCGATCGAGCGCATCAAGGACGTCCTTGATAGCCGGAGGCAAGTCAGCTTGCAGGTGCTTGGCCTGTTGATCCCATTGGGCGGTAAGGACCGTGACGGCCTGACGATAAACGCCGAGACGGTCTTTGGGTAGCGGCTGACGACGACCTACGATGGCCAGAATGGTTAATAGGAGTGGATTACCCGCCAACTCGCGTACCGGACGTGAATCGCGAACGGCACTCTGTAGCCGCTCTGCTAGCCGAATAGCCTGTTCAGTATCCGTAGGACAGGAGAGGCTGTACCAGCGTTTGGTAAACGTTGCAATTTGCTCGTGGTCGAGATCTTGCAGCATATAGTGAGCGAAGCTGGCTCCGTCGAGAACGTGACGCTTGTAGCCAATGACTCGGGAGGTCACCACGATGCGAGCTAAGGGCCAACGAGCAGCAAACGCAGCAATCTGCTCGGACGCAGCTTGGCGCACTTTGGGATCGAAAATCTCGTCAAGGCCATCAAAAATGATGAGAGCGCGATTAGATCGGAGTAGATGCTGTAACACCGCTGACGGCACAGACAGGCCAGTTTGGGCGTGACGATGTTCGAGGAAATTCTCGAAGGTTCCTTTTACCCACTGAGCCTCAGCATACTGCCGCAATTCCACCACTATGCCTACTCTGCTCTCCAGGGCATTGAGAGGGACACTCCAAGGCCGCCGGACTGCCAGGGAGAGAGCAAGGTATTTGGCCAGCGTGGACTTACCGGCACCAGGGTCACCTAGCACCACGGTCTTGCGCGCATCTTCTTCGTCAAGCACCTGCAGGATGCCGCGCACCGGACGCTGCGCGTAGGCATCTTGCAGTTGCTTGAGAGACTCCACGACACCGCTCGGTAGATGGTCAGGGTTTGGTAACTCCCCTGATTCCTCCAAGCGGCGTACCAGTTCGCGCGGCAGCTCAACGGGCGGAGGGTCGGAACGAACACCCGGCTCGATAAAGACTTCACGGAGACGAATCGCAGGATGGCGGCCCTGGTCATCGAGCGGCAGCAGAACTTCCAGGTCTAGGTGCCCCCATGACTCGCGGACACGCTGAGCGTAGGCGGCGAGGGCCGCCTCAATCTGTCGCGAACTCGTCCCCTTGCCATCAGAAGAGGCTGGCTCGGATCGCTCCAAAGCCCTGACCAGGGAGGTGTGTTCGGTCTTCCAAGTGCCCGGGACGTACAGATGATCGACTGCAGGGGCCTGCGCGGTGCGCGCATGAAGTTGGCAAGCCTGAACGTAGGCGAGCAACACTTCCCAGTCAGGTGCCTTAGCCGAGCGGCCTGACAGAAGCCGAGTAACCGCGTTGGCGGTCAACTCCCGGCCCCCGCCGGCCTTCCGAGCAAGACGAGCGGAAGCCGCCACGACGTCGGCATTCTTCGCTCCTGATGCGTCCCGCAGGTCACGCAAGCGGCGCGCGAAGGTCTCGCGTGCCGCTTCGGCCGAGCTGTTGTCGCTGCGCTTCGTCACCTTGTGGCCCCCGCCCATCTACGTACCGCGTTGTACCCACGCGGCACTTCAGGTTAGGCCCCGACCTGCGGTGATGGCAGACGAATCCCAATTACTCCCGATTTTGGGACTGCTGCAGGCAACCCACCGCACGCTTAGCGGCGCAACGTCACCGCTACTCGCTGGGAGCCAGCCCATGCCCACTTCACTCAACACTCTCGTGATCACGCTCGGTCCCGTCGGGATCCTTGTCCTGGCAGTCTTCCTGCTGCTCTTCGTTGGAGTCGTCCTGCCGGCGGTCTGGTCTCGCCATGACTACCGCCGCACGGCTGCTCAACAGATGCTGAGCGCCCTGATCGACGCCGTGTGCCGCGCACTACGCCGCCTGTGGCCGCTACGTTGATCGAGACTGCGACCACTCAGACACGCGGGTTCCTCTCTGCTGCATGGCGGGCATGTCGACCGCTGCGCACCCGTGAGCGATGCGACTCACCGTCCTTGGGCTGACTGACCGTTCTCAATCCATTCGTGTGCTCGGTCTTCTTCGAACGGGTTCCTGGATCGGGTGAGTTGGCTGACGTCGGGGCATGATGGAAGGGCCTCTTGGTAGCTCGTGGTTGTCGGGTCCAGCGAGAAGCAAGAGGCCAGTCCGTCCACTCCTGGGTGTGACCGTCTCGCCCACCGGTTCGGGAACGCGGCGGACCGGCCAGAACGCCAACCCTGGTACGGCTCGGACATGAGCGATGCTGAGTGGGCGTCGGTGCGGGATCTGCTGCCGGTGCCGGGATGGCTGGCGGGCCGGGGCGGGCGGCCGGAGGGCTACTGCCACCGGCAGATGATCGACGCGGTGCGCTTTCTCGTCGACAACCGCATCAAATGGCGGGCGATGCCCTCCGACTTCCCGCCCTGGCCACGGGTCTACGCCTTCTTTGCCCGCTGGCGCGATACGGGGCTGGGTGGCAGAGCGGCATGAACGGCTGCGCGAGGCGCGCGTCCGCCGGGCGGAGGGCCGCAAGCCGGAGCCGAGCGCGGCAATCTGAGCACCTCTTCCGCCTCAGCCAGAGCCGCCCGCACCCGCTCCAGCTCCGCTTCGAGATCTTCCACCCGCACCGCCGCGGCCTTCTGCCGCGCTTCCAGCACCGCCCGCATCGACGGCATCCGCCACCCACACGACATCTCGGTCAGCAACGGACCGAGACTTCCGTGCGGGCCGCCATCTCATGCCGGACCAGCGAAAACCACACGTGAGGTTCGGAAAGAGAACGACGTCTGAGAGTGCCCTGAGGGCATGAACAATGGCTGGCTTCCCAGGTCAGGAAGCCAGCCATACACCCTGTGCGGGGGTGCCGCCCTCCCGCTCGTGTGTCGGAATCAGCGGAGCAGCGTGGCACTATGCCAGAGCCCTGTCACCGCGTCGGATCAGGTGTCGCAGGCCACGCCGTCGTTGTCGCGGTCCAGGTGGGAGGCGTAACCGGGCTCGCCCTGGTGGATGGGGGCCGCGCCCGCTGCTCGGACCGCGTCGCAGTTGGCGTAGTAGACGTCGTCGTTGCTTGAGGTGTCGTCGGTGGTTCCTGAGCCGTCCGTGGCCGGCGTCGCCGTGACTGTTCTGGTGACCTTGACTGTTTTCGTCGCGGTCACGGTCGGGGCGGGTTCGGGATCCTCGGCGGGCGGGGTCGCGGTTGTCGTGGCGGTCACGGTGACGGTGGGGCGGGGTGCGGCGGATGCCGGCTTCGCGTCCGTTTTCGTGCCGTCCCCGTCCGCCGCCCCCGCCCCGATGCCGAGGAAGAACGCCAGGCCCAGGGCCGGGAGTACGTACCGTTTCCGAGCCCATCTGGGAGCAGGGCGCGTCGTGGTGTACGGATTGGTCATGTCATCCCCCGAGGGTCGTACGTGAGGGGATGACCGTAATGCCGAGTGACGGTACGTGTAAGAGGTGTGGCTTTTTTGTGATGGTTCGTTACAAGCGGAACGGGCCCTTCACCTCGTACGTGATCCCGCCCGACGAACTCCCGCTCGTCCCCCGCTGGCTGGAGAAGTACAGGCGGGTGCCGTCAGGGGAGAAGGCCGGGCCGGTGATCTCCGAGCCCGACTGGCCGTCGACGCGCAGGAACGGGGCGATCACGTCGTCCGGGGTGATGACGCAGATCTCCATGTTGCCGCCGTCCTCCGCGACGAACAGGTCGCCGGAAGGGGTGCCGGTGATGTTGTCGACGCCGGTGAGGGGGGCGGTGCCGGAGGTGATGAGGGAGTCGTCGTAGGCCAACTCGTAGGTGTTCGTCGTGAGGTTGAGCTGCCAGACGCGGTTGTCGCCCTTCGTGGTGAACCAGACCGTGTCGTCGGCGTAGTGGCAGCCCTCGCCGCCGTTGAAGGACTTCGAGCCGGAGACCTGGGTGCGGGTGGTGGTGGGGGAGCCGTCGGGGTCGGGGATGTTCGCCCAGGTGAACGAGCCCGATGTGGCGCTGCCCGCGACCATGACCTGGAGGGTGCCGGAGGACAGATCGCCCCAGGTCGTCGGTATGAAGCGGTAGAAGCGGCCGTTCGTCTCGTCCTCGGTCAGGTAGACCACCTCGCGGACCGGGTCCGCGGCGGCCGCCTCGTGCTTGAAGCGGCCCATCGCGTCCCGGCGCACCGCGGCCTTCACGCCCCAGGGGTCCGTCTCGTAGACGTAACCGAGTGACACCTCCTCGCAGGACAGCCAGGTGTTCCACGGCGTTCGGCCGCCCGCGCAGTTCTGCCGGGTCCCGGACAGGACGCGGTAGGCGGAGGTGACGGCACCCGCCGAGGAGAACCGCACCGCGCTCGCGCCGCCCGACGGATTGATCTCCGAGTTCGAGACGTAGATCCAGCCCGTGCCGTCCGCGTAACAGGCGCCGCCGTCAGGGGCGTTGTGCCAGGTGTACGACGTTCCCGTGACCGTCTGGCCGGAACGGGCGATCACCCGGCTGGTGAAGCCGCTCGGCAGACGGACGCCGTTCGTGTCCGGTGCGCCGAGCGCGCCGTAGGGGCCCGTGCCGGGCTGGGCGGGGGCGGCGTACGCGGCGCCGCGCCACAGGGTTCCGCCCAGAACGGCGGAGGAGCCGCCGATCGCGGCCGCACGCAGGAAGGTACGACGTTCCACGCTTGCTCCAAGGGGTGTCGTGACCGGCCCGCCACCGATCGGCGGCGGGGTGGCGCGGTCTCGGACCCTAGAGGCTGGGGGTAGACGTGTCATGGACGCGTCGTGAAATGGGGGCACGGTCCACATGGCCGCCACCGGTCACCGACGGCTCTCGGCCGATCCGCGGTACGGGCTCCCGGCGGCGCGGGCCCGTTCTGCCCATGGTGTGACCGCCCGGTGACGGCTGAGCGGACGGCAGGCGGATCACCGCGTCCAGGCCGCCCGTGTCGGCGGTGCGCAGGCTCGCCTCGCCGCCGCTCGCGTGCGCGAGCCGTTGGACCAGGGCGAGGCCGAGGCCCGTACCGCCCTTGGGGGCGCCCGGCGCGCGCCAGAAGCGGTCGAAGGCGCGGGCGCGTTGCTCCGTCGTCATGCCCGGGCCCTCGTCGCTGACGTGCAGGTCGACCCAGGAAGGGCGGGCGTCGCGCAGCGCGCGGCGGGACGGGGCGTGCCGACGCAGTTCGATGGTCACCGTGGTGGCGGGCGGGGAGGCGCGCAACGCGTTGGAGAGCAGGTTGTCGAGGATCTGCTCGATGGACCCCGGCAGTGCGAGCACCGGGCCCACGCCGCCCGCGAACAGGACCAGGAAGACGCCCTGTCGGGCGAAGAGCGGCGCCCAGGTGTGGTGGCGTTCCGCGCAGAGGGCGCCCACGTCGACCGGTCCCGGCGTCGCCGCGTCCTCCTCCAGTCTGGCCATCGCCAGCAGGCCCTCGACCATACGGGCCAGCCGGTCCGTCTCGGTGACGGCGGCGGTGAGGCTGGAGCGGCCACGGTCGGAGATGTTCGGCTCCAGGTTCTCCAGGCGCAGCCGCAGTGCCGCGAGCGGCGTCTTGAGCTGGTGCGAGGCCTCGCCCGCGAACGCGTGCTGGGAGTCCAGGAGATGGGCGAGGCGGGCCGCCGTACGGTTGAAGGCGGCGGCCAGGCTACGGACCTCGGGTGGGCCCTTGGTCACCGTCACCGTCACCGGCCCCGCGCGGCCACCGATCGCCAACTCGTGTGTGGCGCGCTCCAGTTCGCGGATCGGGCGGCCGGTCCAGCGGGCGATGGCGAACGCGGCGAAGGTGACCGCGGTGAGGACGCCGAGACCCCCGAGGGCCAGCAACAGCCAGATGTGGTGGACGCGTTGGTGCACCATCTGGGTCGGCACCGTGAGCCACACGGCGCCCTCCGGCCGGACGCCGTGGCCGACGGGCGCGGCGACCGACAGGTACTGGACCCCGCCGATGGTGGAGGTGCGCACGTCCACCGTGGACGTGCCGCGCAGCGCCGCCGCGAGGCCCGGGCGGGAGGCCAGCGCGTGCGAGGCCTCGGCGGTGAGCGGGTGCGAGGTGGCCAGCGGAGTGCCCGTACCGTCGACGACCACCACCTTCCCGCCGATCCGGGCGGCACAGTGCGCCACCCGGCCGGGCAGCTCCTGCTCGGCCCGCCCGGTGGCGAGGGACAGCGCCGCGTACGCCGAGACCGACTCGGCCTCGTCCTTCGCCGCGGTGATCACCCGCTCCCGCTCGCCGCGCGAGTACACGAAGCCGAGCGGGATCTCCAGGCAGAGCAGGACGAGCGCGGCCAGGCTGAGATAGCTGACCAGCAGCCGGCGGGTCATGGCCGCGCGTCCCAGCTGGAGTGCGAGCCCGCGACCGGCCGGGTGCGCAGGTAGTCGACGGGCCCGGTGTGCAGGCTTTCGAAGGGCCTGCTTTCGAAGGGCCGGGTGTGCGGGCCCTCGGCCGGTCCGGTGTGCAGGCCCTCGACCAGCCCGCTGTGCGCGCCCTCGCCCGGCCCGGTGTGCACCGCCAGCCGGAAGCCGACCCCGCGCAGGGTCTGGATCCACCCGGGGTGACCCAACTTCCGTCGCAGTGCGGCGACATGGACGTCCAGTGTCTTCGTCGGACCCTCGTAGTGCGGGTCCCACACCCGGTCCAGGATCTGCTGCCGGGAGCAGACCGCGCCCGGGTCCTCGGTGAGCAGCGCCAGCAGGTCGAACTCCTTCGGGGTGAGCGAGACCGGCACCTCGCCGACCCAGACCTGCCGGGTACGGCGGTCGACGACCAGCGGGCCGGGCTCGTACGACGATGCCGCCGCGCCCGGCGCCGACATCGGGTCCGGCTCGGCCGCCGTCGGCTCGAACGCCCCAAACGCCGCGCCCTGCGCCGTGCCCTGCGCGGTCCCCTGCGCGGTCCCCTGCGCCGTCCCGTGCCCCGCACCCTGCGCCGCACCTTGCGCCGCCCACTGGGTCCGCCGGGTCACCGCCCGCACCCGTGCCACCAACTCCCGTACGCTGAACGGCTTCGACAGGTAGTCGTCGGCGCCCAGTTCCAGGCCCAGCACCCGGTCGGTCTCCTCCCCGCGCGCGCTGAGGATGAGGATGGGGACGTCGGAGACCTGGCGGATGCCCCGGCAGACGTCGATGCCGTCCATGTCCGGCAGTCCCAGGTCCAGCAGGACGACATCGCCGTACGGACCTCTCAGGCCGTCGGTTTCGGTGGCCACGTGATCGACCGTCAGCCCGAAGTGTCCGAGCCCCTCGGCGAGCGGTTCCGCGATCGTCTCGTCGTCCTCGATGAGCAGCACTCGTAGGCCCATGCGTCCCGTCTCTCCATGAATACGTGAATCGGTGTGAATCCAGGCAGCCCGTATTCGCATTTCACATCCTGGCACCGACACGCTACAAGACGACAGTACCCGCGCGCGCCCCGACAAAGAATGTTCAATTCCTGTCCGGGCTCTGGGGTTTGCTTAACCTTCCTCTGGTGTGTGCTCCCCTACGGTGTGGTGAACGGATCGAACTCCCTGATGAGGAGGCGGAGTTGAAGGCACTGCTGGACCGCGCCCGCACATTCACGCAGCGGGTCGAAGGTGAGCGCGGCGAATACCGAAAACTGGCCGAGGGGCAATATCCCGAGGCGCTCTTCATTACCTGCTCGGACTCGCGGGTGATACCCGCGCTCATTACCGGCGCCCGTCCCGGCGAGATATTCGAGCTGCGGAACGCGGGCAATATCGTCCCGTCGTACGGGCGGCCCGGGGCGTCGGGTGAGGCCGCCACCATCGAGTACGCGCTGGAGGTGCTCGGGGTTCAGGACGTCGTCGTGTGTGGTCACTCACACTGCGGGGCGATGGGCGCGCTGAAGTCCGGCGACGACCTGACCGCGCTGCCGGGCGTGGACGCCTGGCTCGACCTGGCCCGCCCCGACCTGGCCTCGGTCCTCACCGGCACGTCCGGCGCCTCCGCGGACTCCTTCGACCCGTCCCTGTCGGACGTGGCGCAGCGCAACGTCGTCAACCAGCTGGCCGCGGTGCGCAGTTACCCGATCGTGCGGCAGCGGCTGGAGGAGGACCGGCTGCGGCTGCACGGCTGGTACTACGAGATCGACACCGGGCGGGTGTACGAACTCGACGACGACGGCAGCTTCCGGGTGCACGCCGGATGAGCGGGGCGCACGCGCGGGGCAGGACGTGGGGCGGGTCGAGGACGGCGACCAGGAGCGCGCCGAACGCGATGGACGCGCCGAACTGGACCGAGACAACGGCGCCAGGGGCAGCGACAGCAGCGCGAGGGGCAGCGACAGCAGCGCCAGAGGCGCCGACCAAGGACACGACGACCTCGCCGACGCCGGCATCCCGCCCCGGCAAGGGCCCCAAGCCCGACCTCGGCACCGAGATCACCGCCTCCCTCGTCGTCTTCCTGGTCGCGCTGCCGCTGTGCATCGGCGTGGCCGTCGCCTCCGGGGTGCCGGCCGAACTGGGGATCATCTCCGGGGTGATCGGCGGACTGGTGGTCGGGGCGGTGCGGGGCAGCACGCTCCAGGTCAGCGGGCCCGCCGCCGGACTCGCCGCGCTGGTCGCGGAGACCGTCGCGGAGCACGGCGTGGCCATGCTCGGGGTGATCGTGCTGTGCGCCGGGATCCTGCAGATCGTCCTCGGACTGGTCCGGCTCGGCCGGATGTTCCAGGCGATCTCCCTCGCCGTGGTCCAGGGCATGCTGGCCGGCATCGGGCTGCCGCTGATGTTCAGCCAGGCCTACCCGATGGCCGACGCCAAGGCGCCCGGCGTCCCTATCGAGAACATGGCCGGGATCCCCGGGCTGGTAGCGGGCATCCTGACCGACCGGCAGGCGATGATCGCCACGCTGCTCGGAGTCCTCACCGTCGTGTTGAGCTTCGTGTGGAAGAAGGTGCCCGGGCCCGCGAAGAAGATCCCGGCCGCGCTGGTCGCCGTCGGTATCGGCATCGCGGTCGCGGCGCTGCCCGGGGTGGACGTGAAGACGCTCCAGGTCGGCGATCTGATCGCCTCCGTGCAGGTGCCGGGCGCCGAGCAGTTCGCGGGGCTCGCTGACGTGGCGATCATCACCTCCGTACTCACCTTCACGGTGATCGCCTCCGCGGAGAGCCTGTTCACGGCGGCCGCGGTGGACCGTATGCACAGCGGCCCGCGCACCCGCTACAACACCGAGCTCATCGCCCAGGGCGCCGGGAACACCATCGCGGGTGTCCTGGGCGCGCTCCCCATCACGGCCGTGGTCGCCCGCAGTTCGGCCAACGTCCAGGCGGGCGCGAAGACCCGGCTCTCCCGGACGCTGCACGGGCTGTGGCTGCTCGCCTTCGCGATGCTGCTGCCGCAGGTGCTCGCGCTGATCCCGATCTCGGTGCTCGCCGGTGTTCTGGTGCACAGCGGCTGGAAGCTGTTCGGGCCGGCGGAGTTCCCGAAGATGTGGCGCCAGGACCGGGGCGAGTTCGCGGTGATGACCCTCACCACGCTGGTTATCGTGGCCACCGCGCTGCTGGAGGGCGTACTGATCGGGCTCGCCGCGGGAATCGTGCTGGCCGCGCTCAGGATGTCGCAGACCGTGATCCGGCAGCACGTCGAGGACGACACCGCGAAGGTCGTCATGGCCGGCAACGCGACCTTCCTGCGCCTGCCGAAGGTCATCGAGGCACTGGAGGCCGCGGCGGCCTCCGGCAAACCGAGGATCCGCCTCGACCTGACCGGTGTCACCCACCTGGACCATGCCTGCCGCAACCAGATCGAGGAGTTCACCGCGCAGCAGCGGGGGATCGGGCTGCGGGTGGAACTGCTGATGCCGGGTCCGGCAACAGCATCGGCCACACCCGCCCCCACCGAGCAGCCGATACCCGTACGACCCCCCGCACCCACCCTCACGCACCACCACAACACCGCCGCCTTCGCCCCGAGCCCCGATCCGGGCCCCGGCCCCGGAGCCGAATGGTTCTACCTGGACACGCGTCCTGTTCCCGACGATTACGCCGGGCGCTCCCCGCTCGTAGGCTGAGCCCACCCGTCAGCCAAGGGAGGTCGGCCATGTCCGGCTGGAGCGAGAAGGACGTCCCGGACCAGAGCGGCCGTGTCGCCGTCGTCACCGGAGCCAACAGCGGCATCGGGTACGTCACCGCCCGGGAGCTGGCCCGCAGGGGCGCCCGGGTGGTGCTGGCGTGTCGCAGCGAGGCCAGGGGCACCGCGGCGGTCGACCGGCTGACCGCCGAAGTCCCGGGAGCGGAAGCGGAGGTCATCCGCCTGGACCTGGCGGACCTGGCCTCCGTACGGGAGTTCGCGGACGCCTTCTCGTACGACCGGCTCGACCTGCTCGTCAACAACGCGGGCGTGATGGCGCTGCCGTACGGGACGACGGCCGACGGGTTCGAGACGCAGTTCGGCGTGAACCACCTGGGCCACTTCGCGCTCACCGGGCGGCTGCTGCCCACGCTGCTCGGCACGCAGGGCGCGCGTGTGGTGACCGTCTCCAGCCCGGTCCACGCGCTGTCCAACATCGACATCACCGACCTCAACAGCGAGCGCCGCTACCGGCGGTGGACCGCCTACGCCCGCTCCAAGACCGCAAACCTGCTGTTCACGCACGAGCTGGCACGCAGGCTGGCGGCTCACGGTTCGGACGTGGTCGCGGCGGCGGCCCACCCCGGGTACGCGGACACCAACCTCCAGACCGCGGGGCCCCGGATGTCCGGCCGCAAGGGCAGCGAGCGGTTCATGCGCATCGGCAACCGGTACTTCGCCCAGTCCGCCGCGTCCGGCGCGCTCCCCACGCTCTACGCGGCGACCGCGCCGGACGTACGCCCCGACTCGTTCACCGGACCGTCCCTCGCGATGTGGCGCGGCGCTCCCGGACGGTCCTGGCGAGCTCCGTGGACCCTCAACGACCGGGCGGGGGAACGGCTTTGGGGTGCCTCCGAGCAGCTCACGGGGGTGACCTACGACGCCCTGAAGGTGTGACGCGGCCACCCACACCGCCACCGCCGGTACAGCACGGCGGCCGCGATCGCGATTACGAGACGCGCACCTCGTACGTGGCCACACGCACCGCCTCGTCGTCCAGGCACTGCCCCGACTCCAGGTCGAAGCGCTGCTTCAGCAGGGGGGAGGCGACGAACGGCCGTCCCTGGTGGGTGCCGGTCAGGCCCCGGGAGAGGACCGCCGCGCCGCTGAACGGGTCACGGTTGTCGATGGCGTACACCTCGCCCGCGCGGTCGCGGAAGAGGGCGGCCTGGCTGCCGTCGGGCAGCAGCGCCGCAACGCCGCGGCCCGGCAGCAGCATGGTCAGGTCGCAGACGGTGAACCAGGCGTCGTCGCCCGGGTCCAGTTGGAGTTGGACCTTCAGGTCGGTCGTCTCGGGTGCCAGGGTCATCGCTGGGCGCTTCCTTCCAGGACGTCGGCCGGGTTACCGGTGGGGCGCATGCCGATGGACAGCAGCGGCAGGTCGGGCTTGATCTGGTCGCGCTCCGGGATGAAGCCGACGACCGGGTCGGGGGTGTCGGGGGCGTTCACGAAGGAGACGAACCGCGACAGCTTCTCGGGGTCGTTGATGGTCGTCGCCCACTCGTCGGCGTAATGCGCGACGTGCTCCGTCATCAGGGACTCCAGCTCCTCGCAGATGCCGAGGGAGTCCTCCACGACCACGTCCCGCACGTGGTCCAGGCCGCCCGGGATCCGCTCCAGCCAGGTCGAGGTGCGCTCCAGGCGGTCGGCCGTGCGGATGTAGAACATCAGGAACCGGTCGATCAGGCGGATCAGTTCGGCGTCCGTCAGGTCCTGGGCGAGCAGGTCCGCGTGGCGCGGGGTGGCGCCGCCGTTGCCGCCGACGTACAGGTTCCAGCCGCTCGCGGTGGCGATGACGCCGAAGTCCTTCGACTGGGCCTCGGCGCACTCGCGGGCGCAGCCCGACACCGCCGACTTGAGCTTGTGCGGGGAGCGCAGGCCCCGGTAGCGCAGCTCCAGGTCGATCGCCATGCGGACGGAGTCCTGGACGCCGTAGCGGCACCAGGTCTGGCCGACGCAGGACTTCACCGTGCGCAGGGACTTGCCGTATGCGTGCCCGGACTCGAAGCCGGCGTCCACCAACCGGGTCCAGATCAGCGGCAGTTGTTCGACGCGCGCGCCGAACATGTCGATCCGCTGACCACCCGTGATCTTCGTGTAGAGGCCGAAGTCGCGGGCGATCTCACCGATCACGATCAGGCCCTCGGGGGTGATCTCACCGCCGGGGATGCGGGGGACGACCGAGTACGAGCCGTTCTTCTGCAGGTTGGCGAGGAAGTGGTCGTTGGTCTCCTGGAGCGCCGCCTGCTCACCGTCGAGGACGTAGCCGCTCGCGCCGATGGTCGGGGCGAGGGAGGCGATGATCGAGCCGACCGCCGGCTTGCAGATGTCGCAGCCGTCGCCGCCCCGGGCGTCGTCGCGGCCGTAGCGGTCCAGCAGGTCCTGGTAGGTGTTGATGCGCAGGGCGAGGACGATCTCGTACAGCTCTTCGCGGGTCTGCGAGAAGCAGCCGCACAGGCCCTTGTCGACCTCGACGCCGCTCGCCTCCAGCTCGGCGGTGACCAGCTGGCCGAGGACCTTGACGCAACTGCCGCAGCCGGTACCGGCCTTGGTGCACTTCTTCACCTCGGGCACGGTGGTGCAGGAGTGCTCCGTCACCGCGCCGCGGATCGTGCCCTTGCTGACGTTGTGGCAGGAGCAGATGACCGCCTCGTCCGGGAGGGCGGAGGGGCCGAGCTGGACGGACTCCCCGGCGCCGGCCGGCAGGACCAGCGACTCAGGAGAGACGGGCGGCACGGACCCGGTGAAGGCGCGCAGCGTGCCGTACGCCTCCGCGTCGCCGACCAGGATGCCACCGAGCAGCGTGCCGTCGCGGCCGATGACCAGCTTCTTGTACAGGCCCGAGCGGGAGTCGGAGTAGACGACGTCCAGGCAGTCCTCGGTCGCGCCGTGCGCGTCGCCGAAGGACGCCACGTCCACGCCGAGCAGCTTCAGCTTGGTGGACAGGTCCGCGCCGGTGAACTCCGCCTCGTCCCGCGCGATGGTCGCGGCCACGGTCTCGGCCTGCTCGTAACCGGGGGCCACCAGGCCGTACACCCGGCCGTCGGAGGCCAGCGCGCACTCGCCGATCGCGAACACGTGCGGGTCGGAGACGGTCCGGCACTGTTCGTCGACAGCGATGCCGCCGCGCTCGCCGACCGTGAGGCCGCTCTCGCGGGCCAGCTGGTCGCGGGGGCGGACACCGGCGGAGAACACCACCAGGTCGGTGGCGAGTTCGGAGCCGTCGGACAGCTTCATGCCGGTGACCGCGCCGGACTCGTCGACCACGATCTCCTGCGTGCCCACGCCCGTGTGGACGGACAGGCCCATGTCCTCGATGGTCCGCAGCAGCGCGGCGCCGCCGCCCTCGTCGACCTGGACCGGCATCAGGCGCGGCGCGAACTCCACGATGTGGGAGGTGAGCCCGAGGCCCTTCAGCGCGCCCGCGGCCTCCAGCCCGAGCAGACCGCCGCCGACCACCGCACCCGTCGTCCTCGTCCTGGCGTACTCCTCGATCGCGAGGAGGTCCTCGATCGTGCGGTAGACGAAGCAGCCCTCGGCGTCCTTGTTCGGGACGGGCGGGACGAAGGGGTACGAGCCGGTGGCGAGCACCAGGACGTCGTAGTCGACGACCAGGCCCGAGCGTGCGGTCACCCGGCGCGCCTCGCGGTCGATCGTCTCCGCCGGGTCACCGACGTACAGCTCGATGCCGTGGTCCTTGATGAACTCCATGTCGGTCACGGAGAGGTCCTCGGGCGTCTTGCCCGAGAAGTACGAGGTGAGCGCCACGCGGTCGTACGCGGGACGCGGCTCCTCGCACAGCACGACCACGCGGTGTGTGGCGGTCAGGCCGCGCTCGGCGAGCGCTTCGAGGAAGCGCTGGCCGACCATGCCATGGCCGACGAGCACGATCGTGGGGTTCGCCCCCGGGGCGGCAGTCATCAGGAGCCTCCGTCGTTGGTGAGCAGGTGGAGCAGGGGCCCGCCGTCGGACGGGAGCGGCTCTGCTCCCTCCCAGGCGCGCGCGAGCGCGCCGACGGTGCCGAGTTCGCCGACGAGGACCCCGCCGACCAGGCGGTCGTCGCGGACGACGACCTTGCGGTAGGTGCCTCGGGTGGCGTCGGCCAGCTGGATCACGTCGTCGCCGGGACGGGCCTCCGTCTCGCCGAACGCGGCGAGGTCGAAGGCGCTCTGTCCGGCGAGGGTGAGCCGGGTGAGTGAACGGGTGCCGGTGTAGCGGGCGCTGAGGTCGCCCGCCGTGCCCGCCTCGCCGGCGAGCAACTCGGCGAGCGCGTCGGCCTGTTCGAGGGCCGGAGCGGCCAGGCCGTACACCGTGCCGTCGTGCTGCACGCAGTCGCCGACGGCCCGGATGTGCGGGTCGGACGTACGGAGTTCGTCGTCGACGACGATCCCCTTGCGTACGTCGAGGCCCGCGGCCTGGGCGAGACCCACGCGCGGGTGGACCCCGCAGGCCAGGACCACCAGGTCGGCGTCGAGGGTGTAACCGTCGGCCATCTCGACCGAGCGGACCATGCCGCCGACGCAGCGCACGTCCCGTACCCGGCACTCCGTGTGGATCTCGACGCCGAGGTCCTTCAGGTGCCGGTGGACCAGCTTGGAGGCGGCCGGGTCGAGCTGGCGCTCCATCAGCCGCTCGGACTGCTGGGCGAGGACGACCTGGGCGCCACGCAGGGCGAGCGCGCGGGCCGCCGAGACCCCGAGGAGGCCGCCGCCGATGACGACCGCCTTCGCACCCGGCCGGACCGCCTCGGACAGGCCCAGGCAGTCGTCCATGGTGCGGAAGGCGTGGACGCCCTCGGGGAGGACATGGTCGGGGGTGAACAGGCCGCGCAGCGGCGGGAGCACCGGGTTGGAGCCGGTGGCCAGGACCAGCGTGTCGTATGCGATCTTCGAACCGTCCGCGCACTCGACGGTCCGTCCGTCCCGGTCGATGCCGGTGACCCGGGAGCGGATCAGATCGGCGGGCGCCGGGAGGGCGATCACCTCGGGGCTGTAGCGCCCGGCCAGCACCTCGGCGAGGAGCACCCGGTTGTACGGGCGGTGCTCCTCCTCGCCGATGAGCGTCACAGGCGTGCCCAGCTCACCGAGCCGACGGGCGAGTCGAACGCCCGCGAGCCCGGCGCCGATCACCACCACACGCGTATTCGAGGTCATGCCTAGGAGCGTGCGTTGCGGGTGTTACCCGGTCGCATCACGTCTGTTTCCCGCGGGGAACGCTGCCCTCAGCGGGGACGGGGGGCGGGTGTGAGGGTTCGGGGCGGGGGGTGGGGGAGCACTGTGAGGTGCGGACCGCTCGCGCACGGCTGGGTGGAGTACTCGCTCACCCCCTGGGGATCTCCCTGAACGAGGCGCTGGGGCCGCCGGGCGCCCGGGGCGGGTGGACCTGGCGCGCCGGGCGCCTGGGGACGGGTGGACCTGCTCGCAGGTCAGCGGCTGCCCGTGAGGTGCGCGAAGACGACGACGTTCCCCTGATAACCGGTGCTCCGTGAGTAGCCGCCACCGCAGGTGATCACGCGCAGCTCGGGTCGCGCGGCGGCGCCGTACACCTTCGCGTCCGGGAAGGTCCTCGCCTCGTAGGCCTCCACCGCGTCCACGGTGAAGACGGCGACCGTGCCGTCCCGCCGGTCCACCTCGACCGTGGCGCCCTTCTTCACCGCGCCGAGGTCGTAGAACACGGCGGGACCGTCGGCGTTGTCGACGTGCCCGGCGACGATCGCGGTGCCCGTCTCCCCGGGCGTGGTGCCGGCCTCGTACCAGCCGGCGAGGTTCTCCCGCGCGGCGGGCGGCACGTCGAGGCTGCCGGCCGGGGTGAGGCCGAGGCCCGTCAGGGGCGCGTTCACCCGGATCGAGGGGATGCGGATCCGGTCGGGCGTGGAGGCCGGCAGCGCGGGCGCACCCGGCGCCGCGGACCGCCGCGTGTCCTGCCCGGCGTCGCGGCCCGCGTGCGCCTGCGCGGCGGACGGCTGCGGCGGGGCGTGTGTCTCGGCGCCGCTGCGCAGCAGCCAGGCCCCGGTGCAGAGGGCCGCCGCGGTGACGGCGGCTATGGTGGCGTTCCCGAGCCTGCGCATGGCGCTCGACCTCTCTTCTGGCCGGGGTCCCCTTCTCTTTCTCTCCTCGTCGGGGTCCCGTTGCTGGGGTCCCCGTTCCCCCTCCGGGCCGCGAGGGGCGTCGGATCCGGAGGGGGAGGGGACACGCGGTACCGGCGGACGGACAGCGGAGGGTGTCCGTCAGATCCCGTCGCCTCTCGCCCGGCGATGCAGGAGCCAGGTACCGCCCGCGGCGGCGACGGCGAGAGCCGCCACTCCGGCCGCGGTCTGTACGGGATCGGGGCCAAGTGCGCCGCCGATCCCCGTCTTCACACTCCCCCGGGGATACACCGGCTCACGCTGGGACGTCAGCGTGACGACCAGGTCACCGGTCACTCGCCGGCCGCCCTCCGCGCAGGTCGCGACGATCTCGTAGGTCCCCGGCTGCGCGCTCGGCGGCACCCGGAACTGCCCGATCGCCTCGCCCTCGTCAGCACTGGGCGCCAGCGTGAAGACACCGGCGCCCACCGCGCCGGCGTCGCCCGCCGTACCGACCTCCCCGCAGGACGCCGTTGCCACCGTGACCTGTCCGCCCGGCACGACCGAGGACGGGGACACCTCCAGGCCGGTGGTGCCGTCGCCGTACGCGGGCGCGGCGGCGAGGCCCGCGGCGACCGCGGCGAGCGCGGCAGCGGTCAGCGGGCGGGCGGTACGTCGCATCGGTGCTCCCTCGAGCTGTTTCGGTGGGGACTGCCCTTACGAGGTAAGTGGCAGCGAGCCCGGACCGCTTCCTGAGGGATGGTCAAAAATGGGGTGAATGGGTGTCAGGAGGGAGGCGCCGAGGGCTGATCCGCCCGGCGTTTCGGCTGGTCACCGGGGTCCGGAGGAGGTGCGCGGAAAGAGGCCTCGAAGGGCGGAGGGCCGAGGGTGTGAACGGGTGACGGCCGTCCCGGGCGACCTGCCGATCACGCCCCGGGTCGCACTCCGCGCCACGCTCCGGGTCGCACCCTGCACCACACTCCGGCCGCCCCCTGGCCAAATTGCTGCCCAAATCGTTGACGATATCTCTGACGTGCGTCACGCTACCCGCGCCATTCGCCCACCCGAGAGGGGAACCCATGTCCTGGTCCTTCGTGCGCGGCCGAGCGAGAGCGGTGGCCGGCGCCTGCGCGGCCGTGCTGCTCGTGGTGATGTCGGGGCCGGCCGGAGCGGCGAGCTCCGCCGTCGGGAGCCCCGCCGCCGCCCCCGAGTCCCGGCGCGTGTTCACGGCGGACGGCCTGGCCGACCTGCCCGCGTTGCGGCCCGTGATGGACTGCGCGGACGTGCGGGGACTCGATCTGGACGGGGTCACCGACGCCCCGGTCACGATCACCTCCGCGACCGTCGTGGCCACCGGCGCGAGCGCCCCCTACTGCGAGGTGAAGGGCACCGTCGCCCCGGCGAACACCGTGGTGATGCGCCTGCCGGTCGACGGCTGGACACAGCGCTACGTCCAGACCGGCTGCGGCGGCCTGTGCGGAACCGCCAGCATCAACTACGGCCAGGCGTCCACCTGTCCGGTGGTCCGGGACGGCACGGTCGCGAGCGCCACCACGGACATGGGGCACCAGGGCCTGAACGACGGCTCCTGGGCGCTGGGCAACCCGCAGGCCCAGATCGACTTCGCCTACCGGGGCGTCCATGTGACCGCCCAGGTCACCAAGGCGGTCATCACCCGCTTCTACGGGCAGCGCCCCGCGTACTCCTACTTCACCGGCTGCTCCGACGGCGGCCGTGAGGCGCTGATGGAGGCGCAGCGCTACCCCGACGACTTCGACGGCATCGCCGCCGGGGCGCCCGCGAACAACATGGTCGTGCAGAACACCTTCCACCACGCGTGGAACGTCCTGACGAACAAGGACGAGAACGGCGACTACATCCTGCTCGCCGACCGGCTGCCCCTGATCCACCGGGCCGTGCTGGACGCCTGCGACGCGCTGGACGGCCTCACGGACGGCCTGCTCGACGACCCGCGCCGCTGCGACTTCGACCCGCGGACACTGGTGTGCGCCGTGGGCCAGGACCCGTCGACCTGTCTCACCGCGGCGCAGGCCGCCGTGGTCAAGCGGCTGCATGACGGCGCCACGGACGCCAAGGGTCGCAGGCTGGAACTCGCGGTCTCGCACGAATGGGGATCGGAGCTGGAGTGGACCCTGTTCGTCCCACGCGCCCAGGGCCAGACGGTGGCCAGCGAGAACTTCGTGACGTCCTTCGCGCGCTACCTCGCCCGTACCATCGCCCCGGACCCCGACTTCCAGCTCTCCGACCTGGAGTTCACGGCCGAGTCCTTCTGGCGGACGGTCCAGTCCTCCAGCTATCTCGCGGCCCTGGACCCCGACCTGAGCGCCTTCCGGCACAGCGGCGGCAAGCTGCTGCTGTGGCACGGCTGGAACGACCAGCACATCTCACCGCAGGGCACGCTGGCGTACTACGACGCGCTGCGCGACACCATGGGTGGCGCCGCCGTCGACCGGTTCGCCGAGCTGTACATGTTCCCGGGCGTGGCGCACTGCGGAGGCGGCGACGGGCCGAACACCTTCGACGTCCTCACCCCGGTGATGGCGTGGGCGGAGAGCGCCACGAAGCCCGGCCGGATCGTCGCGGCCGGCAGCACCGGCGGCACCACCACACGCACCCGCCCCGTCTACCCGTACCCCCAGGTCGCCCGCTACGACGGCACGGGCAGCACCGACGACGCGTCCAACTTCGTCGCCACCAGGCCCCCGCACCGTCCCGGCGCGCACGACTACGACTGGCTCGGCGAGCGCCTCTACTCCTCCGACTACCAGACCTGGTGCCGAGTCGTGGACGGCAAGCTGGAATGCCGCCCGACGCACACCTGGCTGACCGCACGGCGGTCATAGGGCGTCGTGACGGCTGCCCCGGCCCGAAAGCCGAGGCAGCCGCATCACGTACCCACGGCCGTGACCATCAATTGACGTTGACCGCGCTCCAGGCCGCCGCCACCGCGTCGTACTCGGTGCTCCCGGCCCCGTAGAGGTCCTTCGCCGCGCTCAGGGTCGCCGTGCGGGCGCCCGCGTAGTTCGTCGAGGACGTCATGTAGACCGTCAGGGCCCGGTACCAGATCGCACCCAGCTTGCCCCGTCCGATCCCCGTCACCGTGGAGCCGTTGTAGGTGGGGGAGTCGTAGGCGACGCCGTTGATGCTCTTGGCGCCGCTTCCCTCGGCCAGCAGGTACGCGAAGTGGTTCGCTATTCCGGACGAGTAGTGGACGTCGAGGTCGCTGACCGAACTGCTCCAGAAGTCCACCGAGTTGCCGTCCACGGACGGCTTGTCCATGCGGCGCAGGGCGTCCCGGCCGAAGCCGGAGCGGACGACCTTCTCGCCGATCAGGTAGTCGCCCGGGTCGGAGGAGTTGCCGGCGTGGAACTCCACCAGGGTGCCGAATATGTCGGACGTGGCCTCGTTGAGGCCGCCCGACTCGCCCGAGTACGCCAGTGCCGCCGTCTTCGACGTCACACCGTGGGACATCTCGTGGCCGGCCACGTCCAGCGACACCAGCGGACCGAACGTCGTGCCGTCACCGTCGCCGTACGTCATGCAGAAGCAACTGTCGTCCCAGAAGGCGTTGTTGTACTTGTTGCCGTAGTGCACGCGGTTGGACGAGCCCTTGCCGTCGCCCGCGATGCCGCTACGGCCGTGGACGTCCTTGTAGTAGTCCCAGGTCTCGTCCGTGCCGTACTGCGCGTCCACCGCGGCCGAGGCGCGGTCGGCGGCCTTGCCGGTGCCCCAGTGGTTGTCCGCGTCGGTGAAGACCGTCGAGGGGGCCCGGCTCAGGCAGACCGTCAGGACACAACGGTCGGTCTGGTTCGCCGCGTCACCGGTGTACGTGTTCCCGCGCGTGGCGTCCTTCAGCTGGTACGTCGATCCCGACAGCGTCGTCTCCAGCGCAACTGTGCCGCTGTAAAGGGACTTGCCGTCGCCCGACGCCGTCTCGATGGTGTTCCAGGAGTCGATCTGGGTGCCCGTTCCGGCGTCCGTCAGGACCGTCCGCGCGGTGGGGTTGCCGAGGGAGTCCTGCGCGACGGCGTTCGTCCGCCATGCCAGCTTCGGGGTGCCGTGCAGGGCGTCGACGACCAGCTGCGACTTGGCGGTGATCCTGCGCAGGGTCTCGCCGAGGTTGACGGCGCGCAGCGCGTTCACCGCGAGGTCGGCGGCCTTGGGAGCGGACAGCTTCGGGGTGACGCTCGCGAGCGAGATCGCGCCCCTCGTGGCGAGGTCGGTGCTGCGGTAGCTGCCGTCGGGGGCCAGGTGGACCACGAAGTCCCCGCCTAGAACGGGCAGTTGGCGGTACGTACGGTCGTAGCGGACGTGTTGCGTGCCGTCCGCGTCCACCACGACGTCCCGGACGGTCGTCTCCTGTGCGTCGGTGAGACCCAGAGCCGCGGCCCGGTCCGCGAGCACCGACGCCGCGTTCTCGATCGCGGAGGCCCGGGTCGGCCGGTCGGCCGCGCCGGCGGCGGGGCTGAGCGCGGCGGTCAGCAAGGTGGCGGTGGTGGCGGCTGCGCCGACGGTGGCGAGACGACGGGTGCCTCGGGCGTACGGCCGTATCCGGCTCATCGGTCTCCTCGGGAAGGCGCCTGAGAGGGCGTGAGGGCGTGAAGGGGGCACGCGGGGCGTGAGGGTGGCGCGTGACGTGGGGACGCGACGGCAGAGAGGGTGGGGCGTGACGTGGGGACGCGACGGCAGAGAGGGTGGGGCGTGATGTGGGGGGATCCGCAGATCTTGATCAAGATTTAAGGCGCCATAGACATGTCATGTCTATGGCGCGGATGCGGAGGTATGTGAGGGGTGAGAATCGTTTCTGTGAGCGCCCAGAAACTGCCCTTCTTCGTCTACGGCACCCTCCGCCCCGGCGAGCCCAACCACGACCGGTTCCTGCGTGGCCGCACCCGGTCCGAGGAACCGGGCCGGCTCATCGGCGCGGTGCTGTACGAGGGGCCCGGCTATCCGTACGCCGTGGAGGAACGCGGGGGAGTGGTGCACGGCGAGATCGTCACCGCGCTGCCCGAGGCGTACGGGGAGTTGCTGGTCGCGCTGGACCGGCTGGAGGAGTACGCGCCGGGGGACACGCGCAGCCTCTACGAACGCGTGGAGCGCGAGGTGATCCTCGACGCCGACGGGCGGGCCGTACAGGCCTGGGTGTACGTCGCCGCGCCCTCCGTGGCCGCATACCTGCGCGCCCGCGGGAAGGCCATCGGGAGCGGCGACTGGTCGGCCGGGTGAGCCCGGCCCAGCGCCTCTAAGGCTCCACCGTCTCCAGCCGCACCGCGCACGCCTTGAACTCCGGCATGCGTGAAGTCGGGTCGAGCGCCGGGTTGGTGAGGGTGTTGGCGCGGCCCTCGCCGGACCAGTGGAAGGGCATGAACACGGTGTCCGGGCGGATCGTGGTCGTGATCCGGGCCGGCGCCACGGCCCGGCCCCGCCGGGACACGATGGCCACCGGGTCGCCCTCGGCCGCGCCGAGCCGCTCCGCGAGCCGTGGGTGCAGCTCGACGAACGGACCGGGCGCGGCGGCGTTCAGCTCGTCGACGCGGCGGGTCTGGGCGCCGGACTGGTACTGGGCCACGACCCGGCCGGTCGTCAGCAGCACCGGGTACTCGTCGTCGGGCTCCTCGGCGATCGCCCGATGCGAGACGGCGACGAAACGGGCCCGGCCGTCAGCGGTGGCGAAACGGTCGAGGAAGAGACGGGGGGTGCCGGGATGCGGCCCGCCGGAGACACCGTCGCCCGCGACCGGGTCCGGGCTTCCGGGCGTCCGCGGCGAGGCGGCGGCCACGGCGTCGGGCGAGGACCCCGCGTCGGGCGAGGCACCCTTGGAGCCGCCCCCGTCCCCGCCCCCGTTACTGTCCCCGTCCGTCGCCGGGCACGGCCAGAACACGCCGTTCTCCTCCGCCAGTCGGCGATAGGTGATCCCGGAGTAGTCCGCCGGTCCGCCCGCGCTGGCCCGACGCAGCTCCTCGAAGACCTCCTCGGGGTCGGTCGGGAAGCCCTTCTCCACGCCGAGACGTGCGGCCAGTTCGTGCATGACCCGCAGATCGCTGCGGATGTTCTCGGGCGGGGTGATCGCCTGCCGGCGCAGCAGCACCCTGCCCTCCAGGTTGGTGGTGGTGCCCGCCTCCTCCGCCCACTGGGTGACCGGCAGCACGACGTCCGCGAGCTCGGCGGTCTCAGAGAGCACCACGTCACAGACGGCGAGGAAGTCCAGCGACCGCAGACGCTCCTCGACGTGCGCGGCGCGCGGCGCCGACACCACCGGGTTCGACGCCATCACCAGCAATGACCTGATGTCGGTGCCGAGCGCGTCCAGCAGCTCGTACGCGCTGCGCCCGGGCCCGGGCAGCGAGTCGGGGTCCACGCCCCACACCTCGGCGACATGCCGCCGCGCCGCCGGATCGTCCAGCTTGCGGTAGCCGGGCAACTGGTCGGCCTTCTGGCCGTGTTCGCGCCCGCCCTGCCCGTTGCCCTGCCCGGTCAGGCACCCGTATCCGGACAGCGGACGGCCCGCGCGGCCGGTCGCCAGGCACAGGTTGATCCACGCGCCCACGGTGTCCGTGCCCTTGGACTGCTGCTCGGGCCCGCGCGCGGTGAGCACCATCGCGTTCTCCGGCTCGCAGAACATCCGTACCGTTTCCCGGAGTTGAGGTACGGACACTCCCGTGATCCGTTCCACGTACTCCGGCCAGTGGGCCATCGCCGCCGCGCGGGCGTCCTCCCAGCCGACCGTGCGCTCGGCGACGTACGCCTCGTCGACCCGTCCCTCGGCGACGATCAGGTGCAACAGCCCCAGTGCCAGCGCGAGATCCGTGCCCGGGCGGGGCGCCAGATGCAGGTCGGCCTGCTCGGCGGTCTTCGTGCGGCGCGGGTCGATGACGATCAGCGTGCCGCCGTTCTCCCGCAGCTCGCTGAAGAACCGCAGGGACGGCGGCATGGTCTCCGCGAGGTTGGAGCCGACGAGGATCACGCACCCCGTCCTCGGAATGTCCTCCAGGGGGAAGGGCAGCCCGCGGTCCAGCCCGAACGCCTTGATCCCGGCGGCCGCCGCCGACGACATGCAGAAGCGGCCGTTGTAGTCGATCTGCGAGGTGGCAAGGACCACCCGCGCGAACTTGCCGAGCGTGTACGCCTTCTCGTTCGTCAGGCCGCCTCCGCCGAAGACCCCGCACGCGTCCGGGCCATGTTCCGTACGCGTGCGGGACAGCCCCTCGGCGATCCGGTCCAGGGCCTCGTCCCAGGTGGCGGGCACGAGCGTGCCGGCGGAGCGCACCAACGGGGAGGTCAGGCGGACGTCGGGCGACAGCACCGCCGCCGCGGTACGGCCCTTGCCGCACAGCGCACCCCGGTTCACCGGGAAATCCGGACGCTCGCTGACCTCGACGGTCCCGTCGGGCGCGGGCGTCAGGTTCATCCCGCACTGCAGGGCGCAGTACGGGCAGTGCGTGGGCGTCACGGAGTTCTCCATGCCACTCAGGGTGCGTCGGGCGTGTTACGCGCCGGGCGGATCCGTGTTACGCGGCCGGGACGGCGACCTCCCCGCATCCCCCCGGGCGTCGTGAGGCGCACCGCGGTCCACCTCTGATCAGCGCGCCGCCGCCAACGCCCGACCGACGCCGGGCTCCTTCGGCCCCAGGAACCGCGGATCCGGCTCGAACAGCGCGTCCAGGGCGGCCTTCCCCGCCGCGAAGATCTCCCGGGTGCCCCCGTAGTACCAGGTCACGTCGTGCCGGGCGGCGACCCCGATGCCGTACGACGTCACCCCCGCCGCCCGGCACAGCGCGAGCGCCCGTCGGATGTGGAAGTCCTGGCTGATCAACACGGCCTCGTCGACGCCGAAGACCTTCTTCGCGCGGACGCAGGAGTCCCAGGTGTCGAAGCCCGCGTAGTCGCTCACGATCCGGGTGTCCGGGACGCCGTGCCGCTTCAGATAGGAGCGCATCGCGTCGGGCTCGTCGTAGTCCTCGCGGCTGTTGTCGCCGGTGACCAGGACCACCTCGATCCGGCCCTCCCGGTACAGCTTCGCCGCCGCGTCCAGCCGGTGGGCGAGATACGGCGAGGGCTCGCCGTCCCACAGACCGGCGCCGAAGACGACGGCGACCTCGGTGCGCGGCGCGTCCGCCGTGGTCCGCAGCCGGCCGTCCGTCGAGACGTACAGCCAGGCCGCCGGCAGCAGGGCCAGCACGTACCCCGCCATCAGGGCCTGCACCAGCCGCCGCTGCCCGGCTCGGGTACGCGGCAGACGGGGTCTTCGCGGTTTCGGCAGACGCATCGACGGTCCCTCCCCGGTCGGTCCTACGACAGTCAGAGACGACCGGTGAGCCCGCCCGGTTCGCCGGACACCGTGTGGCCGGCCTCACTTCGTAGGATGAAACCGCAGGTCACGACACCTCACACACCCCCCACACCCCACCGTGAACCGCCGGAAAACACCCGTCATTCCTGCGCAACGGGGAGGCAACCTCGCGCCGTCATCATCGGTGTATGACGGCGATGCGCAAGTCGGAAACCCTTCGCGACGTGTCCACCACCCTCGACAGTACGGCGCACCTCATGAACCGGATCAGCAGCCAGCTCGCCACCCAGCTCGGCCTCGTCTCGCTCGACGGCCGGCGGCGCCCCGAGCCGCCCACGCTCGTCGTCGTGGCCCACGGCAGCCGTGACCCGCGCACCCTGAGCACGGTCCACGCGCTCCTCGACCTGGTCCGCGAGCTGCGCCCCGGCCTGCCCGTGCGCCTCGGGCACATCGAGCTGAACGCGCCTCTGCTCCCCGACACGCTCGCCTCCCTGGGCACCCGCGACGCCGTCCTCGTACCGCTGCTCCTCAGCCGCGGCTACCACGTCAAGCGGGACATCCCCGAGATGGCCGCCGCCGCCCGGGCCCGCACCCGCGTGGCCGCCCCGCTCGGCCCGCACCCGCTGCTCGTGGAGGCCCTGTACGAGCGCCTCGTCGAGGCCGGCTGGCGCACCCGCATGGACGAGGCGACCCGCCGCACCAGCGCGGTCGTCCTCGCGGCGGCCGGCTCCCGCGACCCCGACGCGGCGGTCGACACGGGCCACACGGCCCGCCTCCTCGCCGAACGCCTGGGCGTCCCGGTGATCCCCGCCTACGCCTCAGCGGCCAAGCCCACCATCGAGACGGCCGTCCGAGCGCTGACCGCCCGAGGCCGCCACCGGGTGGCCGTGGCCTCCTACTTCACGGCCCCCGGCCTCTTCGCCACCCAGTGCGCGGAAAAGGCCCCCTGGATCGCCTCGGCCCCCCTCGGCACCCACCCCGCCCTCGCCCGCCTTCTCCTCCACCGCTACGGAACACTTGCCCAGTGCTTCACTCTTCAGGGTGGAGGTGTAGGGCATCCTGCCTGTAGCGGCCCGGAGGGCCGCAGCGGCATGGCTAAGATCGCCTCATCCGACGACGAAGTTGTCGGATCTACCGCCGGACGGGCGGGAAGTGACGCCTGTGGAGGCCCCTGTAAGACCGAGCTCCTCGGAGACCGGCAAGGGCCAGTGAAGCAGGAACCCACGGTGGTACCGCGTAGCGGTGCGGACCGGAATCACCTGCCCTCGGGCAGGCGAGGGCGTCAAGACCAGTCCCTGGCGACACCTGCCGCGACGGAACCGGCACTGGCGTGGGCTTGAAACGCCGTGTGCCGGCACCGCCGACGTGAAACGCCGGAGAGGCTGACGTCCCCAGGGAGCGCGGGCCACCCCCGATTGTCACCACCGGCACTTACTGTCGATCCATGGAAGGCACCGAACGCACCGCCCCCGCACACGACCAGCCCCACACCCCACCCCCCGGCTACGACCCGACGTCAGTCGCCCGCTGGGCCGCCGAGCCGGACAAACGCCCCGGCCGCACCGCCTTCCAACGCGACCGGGCCCGCATCCTGCACTCCTCCGCCCTCAGAAGACTCGCCGGCAAGACCCAGGTAGTCACACCAGGGACCCGGAACACCGCCTGGGACGCCAGCCCCCGCACCCGCCTCACCCACTCCCTGGAGTGCGCCCAGGTGGGCCGAGAGCTGGGCGCGGCCCTCGGCTGCGACCCCGACCTGGTAGAAGCGGCCTGCCTCTCCCACGACCTGGGCCACCCCCCGTTCGGCCACAACGGCGAACAGGCCCTCAACGAATTCGCCGACGACTGCGGCGGTTTCGAGGGCAACGCCCAGTCGCTCAGGCTCCTCACCCGCATCGAACCCAAACGCTTCGTCGCCGAAGGCTCCGTCGGCCTCAACCTCACCCGCGCCGCCCTGGACGCCGCCACCAAGTACCCCTGGCCCCGAGGCGCCCACCCCACCGACCCCGAGTCCCCGAAGTTCGGTGTCTACGAGGACGACCGCCCGGTGTTCGACTGGGTTCGCAAGGGCGCCCCCGGCACCCGCGCCACCTTCGAGGCCCAGGTCATGGACTGGGCGGACGACGTGGCGTACTCCGTGCACGACGTCGAGGACGGCCTGCACGCCGGCCACCTCGACCCCGACTGCCTGCACGCCGAACCGGAACGCCGGGCGGTCTTCGCGGTCGCCGTCGGCCGGTACGTTCCCGCGGACACCGACCCCGCCGAACTCGCCGCCGCCCTGGACCGGCTCCAGGAGCAGGAGTGGTGGCCGCACGGCTACGACGGCTCGGCCGTCGCCCAGGCCCGCCTCAAGGACGCCACCAGCCAGCTCATCGGCCGCTTCTGCCTCGCCGCCGAGGCCGCCACCCGCGCCGCGTACGGAACCGGCCGGCTGACGAGATACGGCGCCGAACTCGTCGTACCGCACGAGACCCGCCTGGAGTGCGCCGTTCTCAAGGCGGTCGCCGACCGGTACGTCATGCAGCGCGCCGAACAGGAGCGGCTCCGTGCCGACCAGCGGATCGTGGTCGCCGAACTCGCCGAGGCGCTCACCGCCCGCGCCCCCGACGGCCTCGACCCGCAGTTCCGGGCCCTGTTCGACCAGGCAGCGGACGACCGCGCGCGCAAGCGGGTGATCGTCGATCAGATCGCGTCCCTCACCGACGCGTCCGCCCGTTCCCTTCACGCCCGTCTGACCGGGCATCTGTGATGCTGAGGCGACAGGGGTGACATGAAACGTGCCCGAATGTGACCCTCCGTGGCCTGATCGGGTCACTCCCTCTTCCCGCATCACACTCCGTGCGGGACGCTCGCATGTGGGGGCACGTTTACGAGGAGGCAATCAAGTGGTCGACGCGGATCAGACATTCGTCATCGTCGGAGGAGGTCTCGCCGGCGCGAAGGCGGCCGAGACGCTCCGAGGGGAGGGCTTCACCGGCCGCGTGATACTGATCTGCGACGAACGCGACCACCCGTACGAGCGCCCGCCGCTGTCCAAGGGCTACCTGCTCGGCAAGGAGGAACGCGACAGCGTCTTCGTGCACGAACCGGCCTGGTACGCGCGCAACGACATCGAGCTGCACCTCGGCCAGACCGTGGACGCCATCGACCGGACGGCCAAGACGGTCCGCTTCGGCGAGGACGGCACGCTCGTGCGCTACGACAAACTGCTTCTCGCCACCGGCGCCGAGCCCCGCCGTCTGGACGTCCCGGGCACCGACCTCGCGGGCGTCCACCACCTGCGCCGCCTCGCCCACGCCGAACGCCTGAAGGGCGTCCTGGCCGCCCTGGGCCGGGACAACGGCCACCTCGTGATCGCGGGTGCCGGCTGGATCGGCATGGAGGTCGCGGCGGCGGCCCGCGAGTACGGCGCCGAGGTCACCGTCGTCGAACCCGGGGCGACCCCGCTGCACGGCGTCCTCGGCCCCGAGCTCGGCAACCTCTTCGCCGAACTGCACCGCGAGCACGGCGTCCGCTTCCACTTCGGCGCCCGGCTCACCGAGATCGTCGGCCAGGACGGCATGGTCCTGGCCGTCCGCACCGACGACGGCGAGGAGCACCCCGCGCACGACGTCCTCGCGGCGGTCGGCGCGGCCCCGCGCACCGCTCTCGCGGAGGCGGCGGGTCTGGAGCTGGCCGACCGTGCCGACGGCGGCGGCATCGCGGTCGACACCCGACTGCGCACCTCCGACCCCGACATCTACGCGGCCGGTGACGTGGCCTCGTTCCACCACTCCCTCTTCGGCACCCGAATGCGCGTCGAGCACTGGGCGAACGCCCTCAACGGCGGCCCGGCGGCGGCCCGCGCGATGCTCGGCCGGGACGTCACCTACGACCGTGTGCCCTATTTCTTCTCCGACCAGTACGACATGGGCATGGAGTACTCCGGCTGGGCACCCCCGGGGTCCTACGACGAAGTGGTGATCCGGGGAGACGCGGGAAAGCGTGAGTTCATCGCGTTCTGGGTGCGGGACCACCGGGTGCTGGCCGGGATGAACGTCAACGTGTGGGACGTCACAGAGCCGATCCAGCAGCTGATCCGCTCCGGGGCACAGGTGGAAACCGAGGCGCTGGCAGACCCGCACGTACCGCTGGATCGTCTGGTCCCGTGAGCCGACGGGGCGATCGACTGTCACACCGTCCCCGTAGAATCCATGCGTGGCTGGACGGATCAACGACGAGGACGTGAAGGCGGTTCGGGACGCGGTCCCGATCGACGCCGTGGTGTCCGAGTACCTCCAGCTGCGCAACGCGGGCGGCGGAAACCTCAAGGGGCTGTGCCCCTTCCACGACGAGAAGTCGCCGTCCTTCCAGGTCAGCCCCGGCAAGGGTTTCTTCCACTGCTTCGGCTGCCAGGAGGGCGGCGACACCATCACGTTCGTGATGAAGGTCGACCACCTCTCCTTCTCCGAGGCGGTCGAGCGCCTCGCCGCCCAGGCCGGCATCACCCTGCGCTACGAGGAGGGCGGCTACAACCCCGCCCACCAGCGCGGTGAGCGGATCCGACTGGTCGAGGCCCACAACGCCGCCGCCCAGTGGTACAGGGAACAGCTGGCCACCAGCTCCGAGGCCGACATGGGCCGCAAGTTCCTCGCCGAGCGCGGCTTCGACCAGGCCGCCGCGGAACACTTCTCCGTCGGCTACAGCCCCCAGGGCTGGGACCATCTCACCCGCCACCTCCGCGGCAAGGGCTTCACCGACAAGGAGCTCGTGCTCTCCGGCCTCTCCCAGGAGGGCCGCCGCGGCCCCATCGACCGCTTCCGCGGCCGGCTGATGTGGCCGATCCGCGACATCGGCGGCGAGGTCGTCGGCTTCGGCGCGCGGAAGCTGTACGAGACGGACAACGGCCCCAAGTACCTCAACACGCCCGACACCGCGATCTACAAGAAGTCCCAGGTGCTGTACGGCATCGACCTGGCGAAGAAGGACATCGCCAAGTCCAGCCGCGCGGTGGTGGTCGAGGGCTACACCGACGTCATGGCCTGCCACCTGGCAGGAGTGACGACAGCGATCGCGACCTGCGGCACCTCCTTCGGCGGCGACCACATCAAGATCCTGCGCCGGCTCCTGATGGACAACGGCTCGGCCCGCGTGATCTTCACCTTCGACGGCGACGCGGCCGGCCAGAAGGCCGCCCTGCGCGCCTTCGAGGACGACCAGAAGTTCGCCGCCGAGACGTACATCGCGATCGCCCCCGACAACATGGACCCGTGCGAGCTGCGCCTCGCCAAGGGCGACGAGGCGGTCGCCGACCTGGTGGAACCCCGCACTCCGCTCTTCGAGTTCGCGCTGCGCCAGATCGTCGTCCGCTACGACCTGGACACACCGGCCGGCCGGGCCGCCGCGCTGGACGAGGCCGCCCCCATCGTCGCCCGCATCAAGAACACCGGCGCCCAGCACGAGGTCGCCGTCCAGCTGGCCGGCATGCTCGGCATCCTCGACACCCAGTTCGTGGTCAAGCGCGTGGCCCAGCTGGCCCGTTGGGCCCGTGACCGAGGTGGCCGGGGCCCCGCGCCGACGCGCGGCCCGCAACAGCAGCAGTACGACGCCGCCCCGCGCCCCACCCCGTACGGCGCTGCCCTGAACCTGCGCAACCCGGTCTACGCCACCGAGCGCGAACTGCTCAAACTCGCCCTCCAGCGCCCGGAGCTGGTCTCACCGGCGTTCGACGCCTACGGCATCGACGAGTTCACCGCCGCGCCCTACGCTGCGGTCCGACAGACGATCATGGAAGCGGGCAGCGCCGAACTCGGCGTACAGGACCCCCAGGAGTACCTGGTCCGGGTCCGCGAGACAGCCCCGGACGACGCCGTACGCGCGATGGTCACCGAACTGGCCGTCGAGCCCATCATGCGGCGCATGGTGGACGAGGTGTACGCGGGCATGGTGCTGGTCACGGTCCGCCGTCGCGCCGTGGAGCGCCGGATCCGTGACGTCCAGTCCCAGATGGCCCGGCTGTCCGCGGGCGGCGATCCGGCCCAGTCGGCCGCCGTACAGAACGAGTTGTGGGTACTCCAGCAGTACGACCAGGCACTACGCGAGCACGGAGCCGGCGCGCTCTGAGGGAACCGCTCGGGCCGGGTCACCACGCGGTCACGGACCGGACTCAAAAAGTCACCGCACGCCCCTCGTGGCGACGATGTGTCGTACTCCACACTGGGTTCCGGTGCCTGAGTCCTCGGAGCGCGGTCGATCCGTCCCCAGCGGATCCCACACCCCCGCGGTTCCGCTCATCGCGTACGGGACGGACAGCGGCGAAGCCGCCGACTCCGCCCCCGAAGTACCGCTGCCGCACACCTCAGCAGCGATCATCCTGGAGGTCGCCCCCGTGCAGACCCAGACCCTCACCCAGACCGACATCGGTACGGACGACACGGAACCGGATCCGGAGACCGACGTACTTGCCGCGGTCCCCCCGCAGAGCCGTGCCGTGCACCACCCCGAGGCGGAGCCGGAGGCCCCGGCCGAGCTGGAGGAACCACCCCCGGACGCGGTCGAGACCGCCGAGGCCCCCGAGCCGGAACCCGTCGAACCACCCGAGCCGGCCCGTGCCAAGCCCGACACCAGTGGGCCCTCCTCGGACCTGTTCCGCCAGTACCTGCGGGAGATCGGACGCATCCCGCTGCTCACCGCGGCCGAGGAGGTCGACCTCGCCCGCCGGGTCGAGGCCGGCCTGTTCGCCGAGGAGAAACTCAGCACCGCACCCAACCTGGACAGCCGGCTCGCCCTCGACCTGGACCGGCTCGTCGTCACGGGCCGGATGGCCAAGCGCCGCCTGATCGAGGCGAACCTGCGGCTGGTCGTCTCGGTCGCCAAACGGTACATCGGCCGCGGCCTGACCATGCTCGACCTGGTCCAGGAGGGCAACCTGGGCCTCATCCGGGCGGTCGAGAAGTTCGACTACGCCCGCGGCTACAAGTTCTCCACGTACGCCACCTGGTGGATCCGTCAGGCCATGTCCCGCGCCCTCGCCGACCAGGCCCGCACCATCCGCGTCCCGGTCCATGTGGTCGAGCTGATCAACCGGGTGGTCCGCGTCCAGCGCCGGATGCTCCAGGAACGGGGCTACGAACCGACGCCGGAAGAGGTCGCCCACCACCTCGACCTGGCGCCGGAACGCGTCAGCGAGGTCCTGCGGCTGGCCCAGGAACCCGTCTCGCTGCACGCCCCGGTCGGCGAGGAGGACGACGTCGCCCTCGGCGACCTCATCGAGGACGGCGACGCGGCCAGCCCGGTCGAGTCGGCGGCGTTCCTGCTGCTCCGCGAACACCTGGAGGCGGTCCTGTCCACCCTCGGGGAACGCGAGCGCAAAGTCGTCCAACTCCGCTACGGCCTGGCGGACGGCCGCCCGCGCACCCTGGAGGAGATAGGCCGCATCTTCGGCGTCACCAGGGAACGGATCCGCCAGATCGAGTCGAAGACCCTCAACAAGCTCAGGGACCACGCCTTCGCGGACCAACTGCGGGGCTACCTGGACTGAGGCAGGTGACGTCGCCCCTACCCGCTGTTTCCAGCCCCTCCGGCGTTTGAGGAGCGGGGGTCTGGGGGCGGAGCCACCAGGTACGGGACGGGTAGGGGCGGCGGGGGCGAAAACGCTAATCCACCTCGGCCACCGCCTGGGCGAACTGCGCCTTGTACAACCGCGCGTACGCTCCGTCGGCCGCCAGCAGATCCGTGTGCGCGCCCTGCTCCACGATCGCCCCGTTCTCCATCACCAGGATCGTGTCCGCGTCCCGGATCGTCGACAGCCGGTGCGCGATCACGAACGACGTACGCCCGTGCGCGAGTTTCGCCATCGCCTTCTGGATCAGCACCTCGGTGCGGGTGTCGACGGAACTCGTCGCCTCGTCGAGGACCAGGATCACCGGGTCGGACAGGAACGCCCGCGCGATGGTGATGAGCTGCTTCTCACCGGCGCTGACCCCGGTGCCCTCGTCGTCGATCACGGTGTCGTAGCCGTCGGGCAGCGTCCGCACGAACCGGTCCGCGTGAGCCGCCCGCGCCGCCTCCTCGATCTCCCCGCGGGTGACCTCCCGCGAGGCGCCGTACGCGATGTTCTCGGCGATCGTGCCGCCGAACAGCCAGGTGTCCTGGAGCACCATGCCGATCCCGGCGCGCAGTTCGTCCCGGGACATCCTCGCGATGTCGACGCCGTCGAGGGTGATACGCCCGCCGGAGACGTCGTAGAACCGCATGAGCAGGTTGACCAGGGTGGTCTTGCCCGCTCCCGTCGGTCCCACGATCGCGACCGTGTGCCCGGGCTCGACCGTGAGCGACAGATCCTCGATGAGCGGCTTCTCGGGGGCGTACCGGAACGACACATGCTCCAGCGCCACCTGCCCGCGCAGTTCCTCCGGCCGTACGCCCGGCACCGGATCCGCCCCCTGCTCCTCCGCGTCCAGGAGCTCGAAGACCCGCTCGGCCGAGGCGACACCCGACTGCACCAGGTTCGCCATCGACGCGACCTGCGTCAGCGGCATCGAGAACTGCCGCGAGTACTGGATGAAGGCCTGCACGTCACCGATGGACAGCGTGCCGGAGGCGACCCGCAGCCCGCCGACGACCGCGACCAGCACATAGTTCAGGTTGGACACGAACATCATCAGCGGCTGCATGACTCCGCTGTTGAACTGCGCCTTGAACCCTGCCTCGTACAGCGCCTCGTTCTGTTCGGCGAACTGCGCGGCCGACTCGTCCGCCCGGCCGAACACCTTCACCAGGGTGTGCCCGGTGTACATCTCCTCGACGTGCGCGTTGAGCTTGCCGGTGGTGCGCCACTGCTGCACGAAGTGCGGCTGCGACCGCTTTCCCACCCGGGTGGCGACGACGAACGACAGCGGCACGGTGACCAGCGCGACCAGCGCCAGCAGCCACGACACCCAGAACATCATCACCAGCACGCCGATGATGGTGAGTACCGAGTTGATCAGCTGGCCCATCGACTGCTGGAGCGTCTGCCCGATGTTGTCGATGTCGTTGGTGGCCCGGCTGAGCACCTCACCGCGCTGCCGCTTGTCGAAGTACGACAGCGGCAGCCGCGACAGCTTCGTCTGCACGTCCTCGCGCATCCGGTACATGGTCCGGTTGACCGCCCGGTTCACCAGCCGGGTGGCCACCGCCATCAGCAGACCCGCGATGACGAACACCGCCAGCGCGAGCAGCAGCACCTCGCCGACGGCACCGAAGTCGATGCCCTTGCCGGGGGTGAAGTCGGTGCTGCGGAGCATGTCGGCGACGGAGCCCTCGCCCCGCTCCCGCATGGACGAAAGGACCTCCTCCTTGGTGGCCCCGGCCGGCATCTGCCGCCCGATGATGCCCGAGAAGACCAGGTCAGTCGCCTTGCCGAGGATCTTCGGCCCCACCACCGACAGGCCGACGCTCACCACCACGCAGAACAGCAGCCCGTAGATCGTCAGCCGCTCGGGCCTGAACTGGCCGATGAGCCGTTTGCCCGACCCCTTGAAGTCCATCGAACGCTGGTCGGGACCCGCCCCCGCCATCATCCGTCCTGCCGGCCCCGCCATCAGGCAGCCTCCGCTTCCGTCAGCTGGGAGAGCACGATCTCCCGGTAGGTCTCGTTGTCCGCCATCAGCTCGCGGTGCGTGCCGGTGCCGACGACCCGGCCCTCGTCGAGGACGACGATCCGGTCGGCTTCCCGGATGGTGGCCACGCGCTGGGCGACGATCACCACGGTCGCCTCGGCGGTCTCATGGGCGAGAGCCGCACGCAGGGCCGCGTCGGTGGCGTAGTCGAGCGCGGAGAAGGAGTCGTCGAAGAGGTAGATCTCCGGCCGCTGCACCAGGGTCCGGGCGATCGCGAGCCGCTGCCGCTGCCCGCCGGAGACATTGGTCCCGCCCTGCGCGATCGGCGCGTCGAGCCCGCCCTCCAACTGCTCGACGAAGCTCTTGGCCTGCGCCACCTCCAGCGCGTGCCACAGCTCCTCGTCGGTGGCGTCCGGATGGCCGTAGCGCAGGTTCGTGGCCACCGTGCCGGCGAACAGGTACGGCTTCTGCGGCACCATCCCGACCGTCCTCGCGAGCAGCCGCGGCTCGAGGGCCGCCACGCTCACGCCGTCGACGAGCACCTCCCCGTCGGTCGCGTCGAACAGCCTCGGCACCAGCCCCAGCAGCGTGGACTTCCCGCTGCCGGTCGAACCGATCACGGCGGTCGTCTCACCGGGCAGCGCCACCAGGTCGATCGACCTGAGCACCGGCTCCTCGGCACCCGGGTAGTGGAAGCCCGCGCCGCGGATCTCCAGATGGCCGTGCCGGCGCAGCTCGCGCACCGGAGCGATCGGCGGGACCACGCTGGAGGAGGTGTCCAGGACCTCCTCGATGCGCTCGGCGCACACCTCCGCGCGCGGCACCATCATGAACATGAAGGTGGCCATCATCACAGACATCACGATCTGCATCAGATAGGCGAGGAACGCGGTCAGATCGCCGATCTGCATGGCACCGCTGTCGATGCGGTGCGCGCCGAACCACACCACGGCGATCGACGACAGGTTCACCACCGTCATCACGATGGGGAACATCAGCGCCAGCAGCTTGCCGGTGCCCATCGACATGTCGGTCAGGTCGGTGTTGGCCTTCCGGAAGCGCTGCTGCTCGTACTCGTCCCGCACGAACGCGCGGATGACCCGGTTGCCGGAGATCTGCTCGCGCAGCACCCGGTTCACCGTGTCCAGACGCACCTGCATGGACCGGAACAGCGGGCGCAGCCTGCGGATGATCAGCGTCACACTGATGCCCATCACGGGTACGACCGCGACCAGCACCCCGGACAGCGGCACGTCCAGACCGAGCGCCAGCACGATGCCGCCCACGCACATGATGGGCGCCGACACCATCAGGGTGAACGTCATCAGGGCCAGCATCTGGACCTGCTGGACGTCATTGGTCGTACGGGTGATCAGCGAGGGCGCGCCGAACTGGCCGACCTCGCGAGCCGAGTAGGACTGCACACGGTCGAAGACCGCGGCTCGAACGTCCCGGCCCAGCGCCGAGGCGGTCCGGGCGCCGTAGTACACGGCACCGATGTTGCACACGACCTGCACCAGCGAGATGCCGATCATCAGGGCGCCGAAGGACAGGATGTAGCCGGTGTCGCCCTTCACGACGCCCTCGTCGATGATGTCCGCGTTCAGCGTGGGCAGGTAGAGGGTGGCGCAGGTCTGCAGGAACTGCAGCAGCACCAGCAGAGCGATGGGTTTTCTGTAGGGCCTCAGATGGGTCCGCAGAAGTCGTATGAGCACGCTGTGTCTCTCGGAGTCGGCGGTGGGGCGGCGGTTGGAACGGTTGCCCCTGGCCCCTATCGTCGAACACTCCACCCGTGTTACCTCAACCGAATTAAGCCGACGCGGTGGCTGATACGGCCTTACGGGTACGTCTCCTACCGGTTTCTTACCCTCCGCTACGCCCGGAAGACCCCCGGATGCGTCTGCTCCCGCACCGACACGAACTGCTGCCGCACGGCCTGCCCCACCGCCAGCTCCTCACCGGGGTCCAGCACCTGCGCGGCCGCGCCCTGCCAGGCCGGCGGGTTGCGCGGATCGAGCGTGCCCTGCGACACCCCGAGCGCCCAGGCGGCCTGCCGGGCGGCACCGATCGCCGCGTAGTCCGCGGGCTGCGGTACCACGACCTGCGTCCCGAACAGGGCGGGCGCCGCGGCCTGGACGGCGGGCAGCTCGGCGGCCTGACCGAGCAGGAAGATCCGCCGCACCTCCACACCCCGGCCGCGCAGCACGTCGAGCGCGTCCGCGAGCCCGCACAGCATGCCCTCGAACGCGGCCCGCGCCAGATGCTCCGGCTTCATCGACTCGCGCCTGAGGCCCGACAGCGTCCCGGCGGCATGCGGCAGGCTGGGCGTCCGCTCACCCTCCAGATAGGGCAGGAGTACGAGCCCGTGGGCCCCCGGAGTCGACTTCATCGCCAGCTCCGACAGGCTCTCCAGGTCGGACAGTCCGAGCATCTCGGCGGCCCCGCGCAGGGTCCGTACGGCGTTCAGGGTGGTGACGACGGGCAGGTGCATGCCGGTCGCGTCGGCCAGGGAGGTGATCATCCCGGTGTTGTCGACGAGCGCCTCGGGATGGATGGCCATCACGGATCCGGAGGCTCCGAGCGACACCACGGCGTCCCCGAACCCCAGGCCCAGCCCGAAGGCTGCGGCCATGGTCTCCCCGGTCCCGGCGGAGATCAGCAGCCCCTCCGGCGTCGTACCGGCCGCGTCGGAGGGACCGATCACCTCGGGCAGCATCGCCTGGTGACCGAGCGCCAGCTCGATCAGATCGGGCCGGTAGCCGCCGGTGGCCGCCGACCAGTACCCGGTCCCGGAGGCGCCGCCCCGGTCGGTGGTCCTTCGCACCGGCCGGCCGAGCAGCTGCCACACCAGCCAGTCGTGCGCCTGCAGGAGGACGGCGGAGCGCCGGGCGTTGTCCGGCTCGGTCTTGCTCAGCCAGCGCAGCTTGGTCACCGGCTGCGCGGCCTGCGGAACGGAGCCCACCGCCTGCGCCCACGCCTCGCGTCCGCCGAGCGCGTCGATGAGATCGGCGGCCGCGACCTGCGCCCGCCTGTCCCCGCCGACCATGGCCGGCCGCACCGTGTTGCCCTGGGAGTCCAGCGGCACCACCGCGTTCTGCTGCGCGGACACACCGATGGCCTGCACGCCCTCCAGGAGTCCGCCGCCGGCGGCCTCACCGAGGGACAGCAGCCAGGCCTGCGGATCGACGTCGGCAGGCCGGCCGCCGCCCTCGGCGTTATCCACCGGATGCGGCGCATACCCCTGCCTGAGCACGGCACCGGTGTCCGTGTCACAGACGACGATACGAGTGAATTCGGGCGAACTGTCCAACCCGGCGACTATCCCCATGGCCAAAATTCTGCCGCACTGTGAGGGGTGTCGTTGCCGGGCCGGAAGGGTGGACCTGTTCCCCGGTGTGTTCTTCAGGTGTTGCTGGTACCCCAGTCGTCCTCGCCGGAGCCGTTCGCGTTGCGCTCGCGCAGGGACCGCACCCGCTGTGCCACCGAGTCCGGGACCCGGTCGCCCACCTTGTCGCTCACCGCCTGATACGCCTTGCCCGCGAACTGCCGGCCCTGCTGTGCGGCGGACTCGGCGGTGTTGCGGACGGCGGGGTTCTGCGAGACCTGGCGTGCGGACTTCTTCAGCTGCTCGTAGCGCTCGCGTCCGGCCTTCGTGCCCAGCACGTAACCCAGAGCGAGCCCGACGACGAACGTGAGCCGGTAGCGCATGGCGGTCACCCTTCCCTTGCGTAGGTCCTAGGCCTGGTGTCGGTGCCGGAGGGGAACCGATTGGCGGAGCACCCCCCTGCTTGCGCTAATGTATGTGTCGCAGAGAGCGCCCGCCCCCTGGCGAATACCCAGGGAGGTACGTTCGATGCAACGAGGCAATCCTCCGTAGCTCAATTGGCAGAGCAGCCGGCTGTTAACCGGCAGGTTACTGGTTCGAGTCCAGTCGGGGGAGCTTCGGTCTTCCGTAGCTCAATTGGCAGAGCAGCCGGCTGTTAACCGGCAGGTTACTGGTTCGAGTCCAGTCGGGAGAGCACATGAACGAGGGCCCCCGTTGGGGCCCTTTTTCACGTCCGGCGGAACCACGCACGACGCCGCGCGGTCCTCAAGGACGTGAACGCCAGGCGAAGTCGACCATCCGAAGCAGGAGATCGTATGAGCGGCTATGCTGCGGCAGACGGCGCGCACACGTGTACGCGACACGCCGTTATGGGGCGGTAGCTCAGCCGGTTAGAGCAGCGGACTCATAATCCGTCGGCCGTGGGTTCGAGTCCCACCCGCCCCACCACTCGCTACGCGAGGAGAATCGATCTGACCAGCAACTTCGCTGGAGGGTCGGGTGACTTGGGGGATCCTGGCGGCCCTACCTGATCATGTTTTCATGATCATGGGGACAAATTGGGGACGCAGGTCAAGCAGCGGGACACAATCCCTCGTCCGGACCATCCTCATCGCCCTCTGGCTCCGTTCCCAAGGGCTTCTCTGGGCGCTCCTGGCCCGACCGAGGCACGATCGAGATCGTCGTCTCCGCCTCGGCCGTCATCAGCTGAGGCAGGACGCTCGTATACGTGTCCGAGGTGATTTGGCGTGAGCCGCTCCTGCGCCACTTTGATGTCGTTCTTCGCGAGCAGTGACAGCGTGGCGGAGATGTGGCGCAGCTCATGGAGGCGGACAGGTGGGAGTCCGGACAGCTCCACCAGGCGCTTGAATCGCCGGGGCGAGGTCTTCGGCGACGATACCGTCGCCGCCGCGATGATCGACCGCCTCGTCCACCACGCCGAGGTCATCTCAGTGAAGGGCGACAGCTACCGCTTGCGCGGTCGCGACCTCGGACGGGTTCCCGCCGTCCCACGGTGCCGTCGGTCTCCGCCAGGAACTGTGCTCTTCGCGCCCGCGGAGGTGAACCGAAGGGCCACCAGGGCCGAGGGCGAGCGCGATGAACCGACCGAGCGTGCGGCAGTGGAGCAGCACCCGGACGTCCCCAGGACCGAGCCGTCCCAGGCGGAGGGCGAGCGGGTGGACGACTTCCGGACCACATGACCGCCGACACAGAAGAAGCGGGCCTCGACGTGCTCATACAGTGCCCGCTTCGCCTGGTCCTCGGTGATCCCCTTGACCCGGACATTGACCCGGACGCCCTTCGTCATGTGGCACCCACCCTCGATACCCCGTGTATCAGCCACTCCGGCGGCTTCGGGCGCTGTTCTGCGGCCCTCCGTCGCACTGCGCCGCCGACCCGGGCACCCAGTCACGTACGTGGGCCTACTCGGTGATCTTCCAGAGGGTCAGCCTGCCCTGGACGGTGGGCACCTCGAAGCTCCACCGAGACGCGGTGAGCCCGGTGATCTCGTACATGGCGAGGTTGCCGTCATTGGTGACCGTGCAGAGGCGGGCGCCCTTGCTGATCAACGCCTTCTCGCCGAAGGAGTCGGGGGCCACGGTGGAGGGCAGGACATCCGCCTTCGCTCCCTTCTGGCACTCCTCGGCCGTGGTGCCCGCGCTCTTGCCCATCGTGGTATCGAACGTCCACTCGGTGTCCTCAACGGTCATGTCCCGCAGAGCGTCGTCCATTTCGCCCTCGGTGTCGGCCTTCGGCTCGTCGAAGTCGACGGCGGTGTAGCCGAGCGTGGTGGGCGTGCGGAGCGTAAACTCCCTGCCCTCGAATTGCAGCTCGTACGACGCACCCGCCGGCGCCGACGGGGGCTTGGTCGGCGTCGGCGCCTCCTCTCCGTTGCCTGGTGTCCCGTCCGCGTCGGTCCCGGACGCGCTGGACGTCGAGCTCGCCGTGCTGCCGTCGCCGTCCGCCTGGTCGCTGCCTTGGCCGTTGTCGTCCTTGCCGAGCACCCACACGGCCCCCGCCGCGCCCGCGCCCACCGCGAGGACCAGGGCGGCAGCGATGAGGGCCATCTTCAGGCCCCGGCGCCTCACGGGGGCGGGCGAGGCCGAGGTGGGGTCGGCCGGGGTGAGGTGGTAGGTGCCGGTGCCGGTGCCGGGCGGCGGGTAGCCGTAGCCCGGCGTGGGTACCGGACCCGCTGGGCCGAAGCCCTCGGCAGGCGTCGCGGTGGGAACCTCCGGGCCGGTCGCCCCGTTCACCCCGGTTGACCCGCGGTCGGTGGCCGGGGACGGCGGCGGTGTCGTGGAAGTGGTCTCAGGGGGCGCTGTCAGAGCGGCCGTCGGGAGCGGAGGAACTGTCGGCGGGGGCGGGGTCTGCGCGGCCTGCTCGCGGCGGACGATCTCGGCGGCGAGCGGGGCCGGGAGCCAGCCGCCGAAGTCGCTGAGCAGGCAGCCGGCCAGCTCCTGACAGTGCGCAGCCAGCTCCTCCGTGCCTATGCGCTCGTCCGGGTCCGCCGTCAGGCAGCGTTCCAGCAGGGGGCGCAGTTTGTCGTCGTACCCGCCGAGCTGAGGCGGGCGATGGGCCGTGTTCGCGATCTGGGCGGCGATCGTGATGGCGCCGCCGTCGCCGTACGGATGGCGCCCCGCGGCTGCGACAGCCGCTATCAGGCCGAGCGAGAAGACGTCGGTTGCCGGGCCGACCTGCTCGCCCAGTGCGTGCTCCGGCGACATGTACTGCGGGGTGCCGATCACACCGCCGGACCAGGTGAGCTGGGTGGCGTCAGCGGCGCGTGCGATGCCGAAGTCGATGACGTACGGGCCCTGGGAGCCCAACAGAATATTGCTGGGCTTGAGGTCGCGGTGGACGACACCTGCCGCATGGATCGCGGACAGGGCGCGGGCCGTGCAGCCGACCAGCTGGAAGACCGCGGGCAGCGGCAGCGGACCGAACGCCGCGAGCGCGTTGTGCAGCGGGATACCCGCAACGAACGCCGAGGCCAGCCAGGGAAGTTCGCCGGTCGTGTCGTGATCGACCACCGGTACGATGTGGTAGCCCTGCACCCGGCGGGCCGCCCGGACCTCGTGCTCGAAACGGCGGCGGAACTCCTGGTCCTGGCCGTACTCGCGGCGGATCACCTTGAGCGCGACCGGCTGGCCGCCGCGGGTGTGCGAGAGGTAGACGGTGCCCATACCGCCTTCACCGATCCGCGCCTGCAGTCGGTAACCAGCGGTTTCTCGCGGGTCCTGCGGTCCCAGTGGGCTCAGTAAGTCGCCTGCGCCGGTAGTCATGAGAGTCTCCCCGATGCGTTGCCGAACTCCCCTGCCGATACAGGGCACTTAAGGGGGTCCTGAGCCTATACGGCGCTTACGACACTGGGACCGGGTCCGGCGGTTCCGTACGGCTGCTTGTGCGAAGGGAACGGCACTCGCGCCGTCCGGGGCTCCTCCTCAGCCGACCAGAGACCCGATCGTCCTGCTCGCCCCGGGCGGGCGGGGTGCCCAGAGTCCGCCAGAACAGGCCGCCGGCCGCCAACGAAACCTCCACGCTCCTGGGTCCGTGACCGGCGCCTCGCCTTTGGGCCCGGCTGCCCGGCGGGCTGAACGAAGTCGTCATTCACGTCGACGCCACCGATCCCCGGATCGAACACCGTGGCCTCGCGACTTGGCGGCGCCAGGACCGAGGACACACTCACACGGCCGCACTCACCGCTGGTCCGGGAACGTCACCCGCACGGACAGTTCCAGTGGCACGCCGACCTACACCGGTGCTTGCTGGTCCTAGTCGCCTTCCGGGCGTGCGCGCGACGTCGCAGTGGCTCATCAGACCTGTGACGCGCGGGCGGGACCGGCGCCCTCCGACGCTTATCCACCGCCATCGGGCGGGGGGAACAGACTTTCCCCGGACCGGGGCACATCGCAGGGAAAGGAGGCGAAAGGCCGCCCATGGAGAGGAAGCTTCAGGCGCTGCGCACCCCACGGGCCGCGGGACTGGTGGGGATCGTCTTCGCCCTGCTGCTCGCCGCGGCCATCATCCTGGTCCGCGTAGCGATACCGGACGAGTCAAGCGACCTGAGTAACAGCTGGGTCGCTGACCCCTCGCGTCTACATACGGTACAGACGGCGCTGAACCTCATTCCCTTCGCAGGCATCTTCTTCCTGTGGTTCATGGGCGCCGTGCGCGCACGTATCGGAGCGGCGGAGGACCAGTTCTTCGCCACGGTCTTCCTGGGCAGTGGTCTGCTGTTCGTGGCGACCCTTTTCGGCGCCGCGGCGGCGGCCGGGGGCCTGTTGGTCATGGCCGGTGCGTCCGGAGCCGACTCCCAGCTGCATGTGTGGTCCTTCGGCCGTCACATCACCTTCAGCCTGCTGACGACCTACGCGATGCGCATGGCCGCCGTCTTCACCTTCTCGGCCTCCAACATCGGACATCGACTGGGAGTCCTTCCGCGCTGGCTTTCCCTCCTGGGCTATCTCGTCGCTCTGACGCTGCTCCTCGTGACGGGCAGCATCGCCTGGTCCGAGCTGGTCTTCCCCGCGTGGGCTCTTGTCCTCAGCATCTACATTCTTGTGGCCAGTCTCCGCCCACGGCCCACCCCCGTCGTCACTTCCTGATCGGCCCTTTCCCCAGGCATGCGACTGGCCACTCCGGTGGCCGCCGGTTCGCCGAAATCAACAGCGGGTCCTGACGACCCGCCGCCCCGCTGCCCATCGAACCAGACAGGTCCCTTCCTGTGATGCCACCCGATTACCCGCTACGGATGCGGGGCTGATCCGCCCCGCATCCGTAGCGGGTAATCGGGTGGGCCTGCGACAACGGCGACAGAGGCTCCGCCCCGAGCGCGGGGGGTGGGGCCTCTGCGCGTTGGAAGGGGAATCCGCTGCGGGCGGGTTCGAGACTCGTTTCGCCTCTTGACGTCAGGGATGGTGCTCCACCCCGGTGCCCGGGGTGGAGCACCATCGCGTTGGTAAGGGAATCCGCTGTGCGGAGGTTCTATCCCCTTCGTCGAACTTGGCGGAGGCGGACTACTGCGGTTGTAGGCACCCCCCTATTACCGTCTTCGTAGCCCTGCGACAGGGACACGAAGACGGCAGTGGGGAGTCGGAGTGCGGGATTCGCTGGGTCGTTGGCCGTTGGTGGGACGCGGGGCGGAGCTGACGTCTTTCGCCGCCGCGATGTCTGACCGGGAGTGCCGGGGGTTCGTCGTGGGCGGGGCCGCCGGTGTGGGCAAGTCCCGGCTGGCCGAGGAGTGCCTGGAGCGGGCCGCTGCGGAAGACTTCCGGGTGGGGCGGGCCACCGCGAGCGCCTCGGCCGGTGCGGTTCCGCTCGGAGCCATCGCGCACCTGCTGCCCGCAGGGGTGGATCTGTCCGACCCGGTGGCCGGGTTCGCCGCGGTCACCGAAGAGTTGGCCAACAGGTCGGGGCAGCGGCGGTGGGCACTGCTGGTCGATGACATGCACCATCTGGATTCAGCCTCGGCGATGCTTCTGCGGCAGCTGATGGACACCGGAGTGCTCCTGCTGATCGGCACCGTCCGTACCGGTGAGCCGTACGGAGACTCTGTCGCGGCGCTGCGGGGCGGGGACGCGGTGTACCGGGCCGACCTGACCGTACTGAGCCCGGAGCAGACCGAGGAACTGCTGCAGGCCGCGCTCGGGGGACCGGTTGCCCTGCGTACCCTGCACGAGTTGTCGGCCGCCAGTGGCGGCAACGTGCTGTACCTGCGGGAACTGGTCCTCGGGGCCCTGCATACCGGGGAACTGGCCGAGGACGGGGAGATCTGGCACTTACGCGAGGGCCGGCTGCCCAACACCGTACGGCTGACCGAAGTGATCGGGGCCCGGGTGGCCACCGCGGACTCCGCCGGGCGCCCCGTTCTGGAGTTGCTGGCGCTGTGCGAACCTCTGTCCCTGGCCGATACGGAAGCCCTGGCCCCGGCAGCGGTGCTGGCAGCCCTGGAACAGACCGGGCTGATCCGCGTCACCCAGGACCGGCGGCGCACCACCGTGTCCCTGGCTCACCCGCTGTACGGTGAGGTGTTGCGCGCCGGCCTGCCGGTCCTGCGCCGCCGGACCCTGTTACTGGACCAGGCGGCACGCGTCGAGGCCCGTGGCGCCCGCCGCCGCGGCGACCTGCTGCGCATCGCCACCTGGCGGTTGGCCGCCACCGGCACCGCCGACCCCGAACTACTTGTCCAGGCCGCTGTGCTGGCCCGCCACGCCCATGACTATCCCCAGACCATCGCGCTCCTTCAGGCCCTGCCCGAAAAGCACCACACCGTCGTCACCGGCTTGAGGCTTGGCGAGGCCTTTTTGGAGACGGGCCGTTGGAACCAGGCCGAGGCAGCGCTCGCCCAGGCCGACACCCTTGCTGTCACTGAACAGGACAAGCTCGCGGTCGCTCTGGTCCGGACGACGAACCTGCTGTGGAGTAACGCTCCGATCACCGAGGCACTCGGGGTCAACGCCGCTGCCCTGGATCAGATCACCGATCCGGCCGTTCGCCGCGACCTCACGATCAACGAGGGCTTCCTACGGATCGCCGCCGGCCGGCCCGCCCAGGGACTGGCCCTGCTGGAGGATCTCGAAACCGAGGTCAGCGACGCCTCCGACGTCAACGCCTGGGTACGAGGTGCCTGGATGAAGCCCGCCGGGCTGGCACTGGTGGGCCGCACCGACGAGGCAGCGACCTGGGCGGAACGCGCTCACGCCGCCCACCGGCAGGTCGAAGAACACGCCCTGGCCTCCCATCCCGCCTTCCACCGCATCCCGCTCGTCCTCGCTCTCACCGAAGCCGGTCGCCCGGCCGAGGCCCGCCGGGAGGGTAAGCGTGCCTACACCGAACTCACTGCCGCCGGTTCCGGTGTGCGGACCTGGATGGCGGTTCTTCTGGGCCGCACGGAGTGGCTTGCCGGCCACCCCGCGACCGCCCGCCGCTGGTGGGCCGAGGCCGCCGCCCTGGCCCGCCCCATCAACCACGCCATGGCCCTGCGCCTGGTGCTCGGCGGCCTCGCGGCCTGCGCGGCCGTGCTGGGGGACCTGGAAGCGGCCGAAACCATGCTCGAAGAGCACCGCACCCTGCCACTGCGGGCACCGGGCCTGCTGTCCGCCGGGGAGGAACGCCTGGGCGAGGCCTGGCTGCTGGCCGCCCGCGGCCATGTGGCCCGGGCACGTTCCGTACTCACCGCCGCCGCCCGCACAGCCCACGCGACCGGCCATCTCACTGGCGAATCGTTGCTGCTGACCGATGTCGCCCGTCTCGGCGGAGCCAAGGTCGCCGCGCGCCGGCTGACCGAAATCGCCCAGACATGCGACGGGGCGCTTGCCACCGCCCGCGCCCGTCTGGCAGTGGCACTGGCCGCCGACGAACCCGACCAGCTCCTTCAGGCGGCCGACACGTGCGAGGCCATCGGCGCGGACCTGCTCGCCGCCGAAGCGGCCACCGCGGCCGCGCACGCCTGGCGCCGCACCGGCCACCCCCGCCGCGGCTCAGCGGCCGCCCACCGGGCCGCCACAGCTCTGGCCCGCTGCGAAGGGGCAGGCACACCCCTGTTGGCCACTGTCGAGGCCGCTGTCGCGCTCACCACCCGCGAACGCGAGATCGCCCTGCTCGCCGCAGCCGGCAACACCAGCAAAGACATCGCCCACACCCTGACCCTGTCGGTACGCACCGTCGACAACCACCTCCACCACGCCTACACCAAACTCGGCGTCACCACCCGCCGCGAACTGGCCCGGACCCTGGGGACACCACCACGCGGCGCACAGCCGGATCACCCTCACCGCCCGTCGTAGACATGAGTACCGACTACTCAAGCGATGCCACGGCGACGCAGGCACTCTCAGTCAGGAACCAGGCAGGAGAGGCGAGGAGGAGCCGATGGGCAGAAAAACGTGGGTACGTGTCATGGTGGTCGCCGCGATGGCGGGTTCCGCGGTAACCCTGACCGGGCCGCCGGCGAATGCGGCCACCGGCGTGGCAAGGATCGACGGCAACGTGATCGTGAACGCGGCGGCGGGCCGCGCGAACAGGTTCACGATCATCCTGTTGGGGAGCAACGTCACCATCCGGGACCAAGGTGACACCCTGACAGCCGGCGCCGGCTGTGTGTCCAACAGCGACGGCACGGTGAGCTGCAGCATCACCATCCCCACCAGCACGGTCATAGTCAATGCCGGGGACGGCGACGACACCATCAACAAGGTCGGCGCTGTCCCAGGGGATCTGAGGGGCGGGCCGGGCAACGACGTCATCAACGGCGGCCCCGGGCCGCTCACCAACATCCTCAACGGCGGGCCGGGCAACGACACCCTTTTCGGCGGCGACAACGTCGACCGGGTCATCGGCGGCCCCGGAGCCGACACGATGGGCGGCGGGGGCGGTACCACGGACATCGTCAGCTACGAGGACAGCGGTTCGGGCGTGACCGTCGACCTCGACGCCCTCGGCGCCGACGACGGCGCCGCAGGAGAAGGCGACACCGTCCTCAACGACTTCGAGGGCATCACCGGCAGCCAGTTCGACGACACCCTCTTCGGAAACGAGTCGACAGACATCCTGGTCGGCCTCGGGGGCACCGACAGCATCCTCGGCGGCATCGGCGACGACATCATCGTCGGGGGCGCCGGAAGCGACTTCCTCTTCGGCGAGGGCGGCGCGGACAGCCTCCAAGCCGTGGACGGTGTCGCCGACACCCTCAACGGGGGCGCCAACACCGATTTCTGCGAAGGCGACCCGATCGACGTCAAGTCCCTCTGCGAGACGGGGTAAGCCGTATTTCCAGCCGTACACGATGAGGGCAGGGCCTGCTGGATGTCCTCGTCGGAGCGATCACTCCAGGCCCCCGGCACGAAAGTCTTCGTCACCCGCCAAAGCCCGTACGGCGCCCGACCACCGGACCTCGTTGCCGTTCAAGGAGTCCCGTGATGACGCCACCCATCGAACCGTCGGCCGACGACGGGCCGGCCTCGTCGACGCAGTCGACACCGCTGACGTTCGCGGAGATGCTCGCGCATGTCGCCCACCGCCGGGCCGAGTTCACCGAACTGCGCTCCGAGGTCGGCCGCTCGGTACGCCTCGGCCTCATCGCGGACCCGCCTACGCAGGCGGGGAGTGTCTGACCGTTGCCGCGGACCTGGTGCGGGCCTGCGGAGAGTTCGGCCAAGGTGATGGCGGTGACGGCCATCTCGGCGGGCAGTTCCTCTGGGTTGATCCACTTGCGAAGGATCATGATGTTGGTGTCGAGGAGTCCCTCGGGAAAACGCGCGTCGGGTTCGACCGGATCATCCGGAAAGCGCGAGCCCGGACCGATCAGGAAGGCCGGGCCCCATGACCGACGTCTCTACGCGAACAGGGGACTGACACTTCAGATTCCGTGGGCCGCGAAGGCGATGAACTGGGTCACCTGGCGTGCGGCGAAGTTGTCGTCGGAGACCAGGTCGACGGTGCGGCGGCCGTCGGGGAGTCGGGGGCCGAGGGTGATGCCCTCGACGTTGTCGACTCGGGGCAGCCCGGGTACGTCGGACAGGTCGGTCACGAGCGTCTTGCGGACCGGCCGGACCGGCCGCGCGGACGTGTCGGTGAGGGAATCGCGGCCGAGGACGTCGGTGGCACCGTGGAGGTCGGCCAGGTAGATGCGGGCCTTCCAGTTGTTGTCGGTGTAGATCGAGGCGCGCTCCAGGAGCAGGAAGCGGTCGTGGCCGAGGGCCACGATGTCGCTGACGCCGTTGGTGTCGGTGCTGCCCGCGGGGGGCGTGGCGAACAGTGGTTCCAGGGGGTAGGCGTACTGGGCCAGCGGCTGTCCGGTGCGTGCGTCCTGGACGGTGATGCGGGTGAGCGCGCCGTGCTCGGGGGTGGGGTCGTCGCCATCCTGGTAGAGGGGGTCCTCCATGGCTGTGACGATCCGCCGTCCGTCCGGGGTGAAGGTGACTCCTTCGAGGGTCTGGTTCTTGCGGGGACCGAACTCCTGGGAATCCATGTGCAGTTGCGGGGGCAGCGGGAGCTGTCCGGTGTAGGCGCCGGTCCTGGTGGCGCGGCGGATCCAGGGGTCGCCGAGGAGGGCCGGGCCGTCGGACGGGACGATGCGTTCGCCCTCGCTCGTCCAGGCCAGGCTGCCGTCGCGCGGGTCGACGGCGATGCCCTCCGGGTCGGGTGCCACGGTTGAGGTGGCGGTCGAGGTGGGCGGGAAGGTGGTGCCGTCCGGGCGGAGCCAGGGGTGGGTGCCGGTGAGTTCGACGCCCTTGAGGGTGCCGTCGGCGAAGTCGACGTGAGCGGTGTAGAGGCGGGCGGGGCCGGTCTGCGACCGGTCGTCGCTGATCACGTAGTACGTGCCGGTCCTCGCGTCGTAGCTGATGGCGGACAGCCCGCCGACGGTGGTGCCCTGGAAGGTCATCGCGTTCGGTAGTTCCCGCTCGCCGAGGAAGTCCAGCCGTATGCCGCTGCCTTGGGCGGCGGCCGGGGTGCCGACGAGGGCGGGGAGCGCGGCGAGAACGACGGCGGAAGCGATGATGCGGGCGCGGACGGCGCGGATGCTCATGGGGTCTCCAAGGTGGGCAGGCCGGGCGGTGATGCGGGAGCGGTACGTGACGCGCGACGGCGGCGCCAGGCGAAGAACCCCAGCGCCAGCAGGGTGAAGACGTACGGGATCGCGGAGACCAGCTGGGACGGGACGGCGAGATTGCCGAGCTGGACGGCGAGGGCCTCGGCGGTGCCGAAGCCGAGGGCGGCCAGGAACACGCCCCAGGGGCGCAGCGCGCCCAGGAAGACGGCGGCCAAGGCGATGTAACCACGGCCGGCGGTCATACCGGTGACGAAGAAGGACACGGCGCCCATGCTCAGGAACACTCCGGCAGCCCCGGCCAGCGCGCCGCTCAGCGCGAGGGCGCGGAACTGGACCCGGTGGACGTGGATGCCGACCGAGCGTGCCGCCTCGGGGTGCTCCCCGACCGCGCGCAGGTGGAAGCCGAACCGGGCCCGGTACAGCAGCCAGGCGACCGCCGGGGCGGCGGCGAGCGCGGCCCAGGTCAGCACGTTCTGCCCGCTGAGCACCGCGCCGAGGCCGGGAACGTCCTCGACCAGCGGCAGACGGACGGAGGGCAGCGCGCCGCTGTGCAGTCGGCTGGTCCCGCCCTTGTCGCCGAGCAGCGCGTACACGGTGTACGCGGTCACGCCCGCCGCAAGGAGGTTCAGGCCGATGCCCGCGATGATGGCGTCCGCGCCGAGGTACAGGTGCAGCACGCCGAGCAGCAGGGCGAGCAGCGCGCCGGCGGCGATCCCGCAGACGGCGCCGGCCCACACCGAGCCGCTGTACCCGGCGATCAGCGTGCCCGTGCAGGCGGCGGACAGCATCGAGCCCTCCAGGGCGATGTTGGGCACCCCGGCCCGCTCGGCCAGCAGCCCGCCGAGGGCGGCGAGGACGTACGGCGTCGACACCCCGAGGATCGCGGCGAGGAATCCGGTGCTGAGCACGACGTCGAGGACGGGGCCCATCAGCGTGCCTCCCTTCGGGCGAGGTACCGCTTGACGAGTTCGGGCAGCGCCCGGGCGGTCACGAGCAGCACGATGACCGCCTGGATGATGGTCACGGCCTCGGAGCCGACGTTCGTCTGCTGCTCCATCACGTCGCCGCCGACGCGTAGGTACGAGTAGAGGAGCGCGGCGGCGACCACGCCGGCCGGGTTGTTGCGGCCCAGCAGGGCGACGACGATGCCCTCGAAGGCCAGCCCGCCGGCCATGTCGGGTTGGAGTCCGCCGTAGATCCCGAGCGCGAGGTGGGCTCCGGCCAGGCCGGCCAGCGCGCCGCCGACGACGAAGCTCCACTCGATGGTGCGCGGCACGTCGAGGCCGCCGTAGCGGGCGAAGTCCGGGTTGGAACCGGTGATGCGGATGCGGTAGCCGAGCGGTGTCCTGGCGAGCAGGAACCAGACGGCGGCGGCCACCGCCAGCATCCCGAAGAGGCCGACGTTCGCCTGGTCCAGAGGGACGCCGAAGAAGTCCGAGAGGAAGGGCAGCACCGAGTCGGGCCGCACGGGGGCGGACTGTACGGCGCTGCTGTCGGGCGCCTTGAGATGGTCGGTGAGGAGATAGTCGAAGACCCGCACGACCACGGCGTTCAGCATCAGCGTGGTCACGATCTCGTTGGCGCCGAGGCGGGCCTTCATCACCCCCGGCACCGCGCCCAGCGCGCCCCCGGCGAGGGCGGCGACCACGAGCGGTACCAGGACGGCGGCGACGGGCGGCAGATGGAAGTTGATCGCCACGAGCGCGCTCGCCAGGGCGCCGGCGTACACCTGGCCCTCGGCGCCGAGGCTGATCTGCCGGGCCCGGAAGGGGATCGCGACGGACAGGCCGAGCAGCGCCAGGGTGGTGGCGTCGGCGAGCCAGCGGCCGATCCGAGGTGTGCGCTCCAGCGGGCCGGTGAGCAGGGCGTCAAGTGCGCCGGTGACGTCCTTGCCGGTGGCCAGGACCACCAGGAAGGCGATGAGGACGGCGACGGCGACGGTCAGCACCGTCATCGTCAGCTCGACGACTGCCGTGCGGCGTCGGGTGGCGAGGAAATCCCGGCGCCCCCGCGTCTTGGACGGCTCTCGTTGTTCCACGGTCGGTTTGAGGATGGAGGTCATCGGACACCTGCCGTGATCCGCTCGTCCGGGTGCCGCTGCACACCGAGCATGTACAGGCCGGTGGCCTCCTCGGTGAGTCCGGCCGGGTCGTCGAAGCGGGCGACGAGCCGGCCGTCCTTGATCACCAGCAACCGGTCGGAGAGCGCGAGCAGTTCACCGAGGTCGGCGGAGACCAGCAGCACCGCCGCGCCCGCGTCACGGGCTTCGATGAGCCGCTCGTACATGAAGTGCATGGCGCCGATGTCTACGCCCCGGGTCAGTTGCGCGGCAAGCAACAGGTCAGGCTGGGCGGACAGTTCGCGGGCGACGACGACCTTCTGCAGGTTGCCGCCGGACAGTGCCCCGGCCGCCGTGTCGGGGTGCGGGGCGCGGATCGCGTAGCGGCCGATCAGGTCCTCCGCGAGCTCGAGTACGCGGCGGGTGCGCATGATGCCTCGGCGTGCGACCGGGGGTCGGTCGTGGCGGTCGACGATCAGGTTGTCGGCGATGGACCGGTCCAGGGCCGCCCCGTTGGACAGCCGGTCCTCGGGCACGTGGGCGACACCGGCCTTGCGGTGGCCCGCAGCGTCGAGGTGGGTGACGTCGGCGTCGTCGACGGTGACCGATCCGGCGGTGGGGCGGCGCAGTCCGGCGAGGAGTTCGACGAGTTCGGTCTGGCCGTTGCCCTCGACGCCCGCGAGGCCGACGATCTCACCGGCCGCGATGTCGAAGGACACGCCGTGCACCGCAGGGCCCGAGAGTCCGCGCACGCGCAGCACCCTCGTCCCGGGTCGCGCCGGGGGCTTCGGCACGTCGAGGGACATCTCCCGGCCGACCATCATGGACGCCAGCTGCGCGGACGTCGCCTCCTCGGTGCGTACGGTGCCGATCACCGACCCGGCGCGCATGACGGTGACGCGGTCGCTGATCTCCCGTACCTCCTTGAGCTTGTGGGAGATGAACAGCACGGTCATGCCCGAGTCGCGGAGCCTGCGGACCGCCGTGAAGAGGTCGGTGGTCTCCTGGGGGGTGAGCACGGCGGTGGGCTCGTCGAGGATCAGGACGCGGGCGCCGCGGTGCAGGGCCTTGAGGATCTCGGCGCGCTGGCGCATCCCCACGGACACCGCGTCGACCCTCGCCTCCGGGTCGACGGCGAGCCCCGCCTCCTCGGCGAGTGCGACGGTACGTTCAGCGGCGGCCGCACGGTCGACGCGGCCCGCCCGGCCGGGCTCGACGCCGAGGACGACGTTCTCGGCGATGGTGAACGACGGGACCAGCATGAAGTTCTGGTGGACCATGCCCACGCCGAGGGCGATGGCGTCCTGAGGCCCCGAGAACCTGACCCGTCGCCCGTGCACGCCGATGTGCCCGATTGACGGCTGTTCGAGTCCGTACAGCAGCTTCATCAGGGTGGACTTGCCGGCGCCGTTCTGTCCGACGATCGCCCTGATCTCGCCGCCGGGGACCGACAGGTCGACGTCGCTGACGGCGCGGGTGCCGTTGGGGTAGGTCTTGCCCAGGCCCACGGTCTCCAGGGCGACAGGGGCCTTGTCGAGGGTTCCGTCCACGGTGTCGTCGGTTTTCTCCATGGGTTCCACCAGTGTTCCTCGGAGGTCAGAAGGCCGAAGGGACCTTGACGGCATCGGACTTGACCTTCGCGGCCTGCGCTTCGAGTTCGGCGCGTACGGCGGCGGGAACGAGCTTGTCGAAGTTGGCGTTGTCCACGTAGCCCACGCCGTCCTCGGCCAGGCCGACGGCGGCGGGCTTGCCATAGGCGAGCGTGCCGGCCTTGTTCGCCCTCGCCGCCAGGTAGAGGGCGTTGCCGGCGTTCTTGAGGATGGAGGTGACGACGGTCTGCCGCTGGGCCGCGTCGGTGAGCGTCTTGTACTGGTCGGAGTCGACCCCGAAGGCGTACCGCTTGGTGGCGACGGCCGACTCGAACACCCCGAGGCCGGAGGATCCGGCGACGGGCCACACCAGTTCGGCCCCCTGCCCGTACATCGCCGAGGCGATCTGCTTGCCCTTGGCCGGGTCGCCGAACGGATTGTCGCCGCCGACGTACTGCACGAGGACATCGGAGGACGGATTTCCGCCCGCTGCCTCGAAGCCCGCCTTGAAGCCGACGACGAAGTCCTCGATGACCGGTATCTTCACTCCGCCGATGACCCCCACCTTCCCGTTTCCGGCGCCGCCGGGAAGGGCCTTGGAGGCGACGAGTTTGTCGGCGAGGAATCCCGCGAGATAGGCGGCCTCGTTCTGTTTGAAGGTGACGGAGTAGACATTCGCGCACTTGTTGGAACAGCCGCTCCTTCCCGTGTAGTCGACGGATCCGTCGAAGAGCCAGAACTTCTTGTCCGGGTACTCCGGGGCCAGTTTGGAGACGAAGCCGACGGTGTCGACAGTGCCCGCGGCGAGCACGTCGTAGTCGTCGCCGGCAGCCGCGTCCTCGAAGCCCGAGGACCACTTGGTACGGTCGCTGCCCAGCTCGACGACCTTCAGGCTGTAACCGAGGTCTTTCTCCGACTTCTGCAGGCCCGCGTACGCGGAGTCGAAGAAGGAACGGTCGCCGAGGTTTCCGTTGACGACGAACTTGATTCTCAGTTTTCCGGATTTTCCGGACTGAGCGGAGTCGGTGTCTGTCGAGGCGCCGCATCCGGCGAGGGTGAGGGAGAGGGAGAGCGCCGCGACGGCCCCCAGAATTCTGATCTTGTCCATCGTTCCGATCTCTTTCTCGAGTTCTTGAGTTCTTGGGTCCTCAAGCGGGGGCCGTTCCTTGTCATTGGCCGAAAGCTATGCAATGCAAAACGATTTGGCTATGGGTTCTTGTGTTAGGAGATTGTTTCCCTGAACAGTGCGGTGGCCGCGATGGTGACGGCACGGTCGAAGTCGGTCTCACGCTCGGCCGGAGTGAGCGCCTCCACGCGGCGCACGTGATCGCTGACCGTCAGTACGGCAAGCGCGCGACCGCCCTCGGCGGCGGCCGTCGCGTACAGACCCGCGGCCTCCATCTCCACGGCCAGGGTGCCGTGCGCCTCCAGCCGCTCGAACAGCGCCGCACGCTCCAGGTAGAAGTGGTCACTGGTGAACACGGGCCCGATGTGCACGCGCGGTCCGGATCCGTCCCCGATCCCGCCTCCGTCCCCGATCCCGCCTCCGCCCCCGGCGGCCTGTGCAGCGGCCGCGGCCAGGCCGAAGGAGGCGGCGTGGCTCAGATGCACTCCGTCGATACGACGGCTGCCCATTGCCGAGTCGGTGTGGGCGGCGGTGGCCACGACGACGTCCCGCAGACCCACCGAGGCGGGTATGCCGCCGGCGGTGCCCACCCGCACGATGCTGCGCACGCCGTAGAAGCGGAAGAGCTCGGTGGCGTAGATCGTGACGGACGGCATCCCCATGCCGGAGGCCAGGACGGACAGGGGCACGCCTTGGTATGTTCCGGTGTATCCCTCGATGCCGCGCACGTCGGTGACCAGCCGGGCGTCTTGGAGAATCGTTTCGGCTATACGGCGTGCTCGGCGGGGGTCGCCAGGCATCAGCACGTCCGGCGCGAAGTCGTCGGGGGCGGCCGAGATGTGGGCGGTGACCATCAGACGTCCTCCTCCACCGGGGTCCGTGCCAGCCAGCGGACCAGCCGGTCCCACAGGTCGGGGTAGCCCTTCCAGTCCAGGAAGGTGGGTGGGGCCCAGTGCGGCGCCAGGTCGGACGTAAAGGCCGCCGACCTTCCCGCGCCGTAGCCGCCCACCGCCAGCAGCGGATGGCCCGCGCACTCGACGAGCAGGTCCGCCCCGTCCTTTACCGTCACCTCGTTGAGGCCGAGCAGATCCGGCCAGGTCTCGTCCAGCCCCTCGACCAGCTGGTGCCGGGCGACGACCCGCGGTGTGGCCCCGGCGGGCAGCTCCACCCGGTCGTCCCGGTCGTGCAGACCGACCGGCAGCGCCGCAGCCAGCGGGGTGCGTCCCCAACGAGCCTTGGCGTCGATGCCGGTGAAGGTGAGATAGCCGCCCACCATCAGCAGGCCTCCGCCGCGCTCCACGTAGGCCCGCAGCAGTTCCGTACGGTCCGGCGAGGGCACAGAGTGGGCGAAGGTCTGAGGCGGGAGCTGGAAACTGTTGGCTCCGACGTCGCTGATCACGACGACGTCGTAGGCCGCCAGGCCCTCGGCCGTGGCGGGCACCCCGGTCGCAATCTCGTGCGCCGGGACGTACGTCACCGTGTGGCCGCGGTCGCGCAGCGCGTCGAGGAAGACCTGGGCACCCTCGACATACTCGGAGGTGAAGAAGGAGTCGAACCCCTTCTGGTGGACGGAGTGGGTGAACCAGGATTCACCCACGACGAGGACATGGGGCATCGCGGCACGACCTTTCCTGTGATGTGTGCGGTGGTTCTCGTGTGAGGTGGTCAGGGGGCCGGACGCACGGGAGCCGTACTGGCGCGGACCTTCAGCCGAACGGGCAGGATGTGCCGGGAGGCGGGGGGTACCTCATCCCGGTGGACGTAGCTCAGCAACTGGGCACCTGCCGTGCGGCCGACGTCGTAGGCGGGCTGGTGGACGGTGGTGAGGCGGGGGTGGACACGGGAGGCGAGCATGATGTCGTCGAAGCCCGCCACGGAGACGTCGTCGGGGACGCGCAGGCCCGCGTCCTCCAGGGCGGCGACCGCGCCGAGCGCCATCAGGTCGTTGGCGGCGAACACCGCGGTGAAGTGATGCGGGCCGCCGTCCTCCAGGGCCGCGGCGACCAGGTTGTAGCCGGACCGTTCGACGAAGGCGCCCTCGACCTCGGTGACCCCCGTGTGGCCGAACGCCTCCCGGAAACCGGCGATCCGTTCCAGGCTGCTGACCAGGTCCACCGGGCCGCTGATCGCGAGCACCCGGCGATGGCCCAGCTCCCGCAGGTGCTGCCCGATGAGTCGGCCGCCCGCCCGGTGGTCGGCGGTGACCAGGATGGTCTGCTCCAGCAGACCGGGTACGACCTCGTCGGCCAGAGCGATGGGGAACCGCCCGAGCAGTGACGCCAGCCGGCCACGGGAGGGCGGCGAGCCGGAGGCGTACACCATGCCGTCGATGAACCGGCCGCGGAGCATCTCCAGATAGCGGTCCTCGCGGTCGGGGTCGAACTCGGTGTTGCACAGGATGACCCCGTAGCCCAGGTCGTGGGCGGCGTCGTCGACACCCTTGGCGAGTTCGGCGAAGAACTGGTTGGTGATGTCGGGCACCAGCAGCCCTATGACGTTGGTCGAACCGGCCTGGAGATTGCGGGCCGTTGAGGCGGGAACGTAGCCGAGTCGGCTGACGACCGTGCGGACCCGCTCGGCCGTCTCCTCCGCGACCGGCCGGTTGCCGCTCAGCACGTGCGACACCGTGGTCGCACTGACCCGGGCGGCCGCCGCCACGTCCTTGATCGACGCGGGCCGCCGCATCCGGCGGTGGCCCGCGTCCTCGTCCGGCTCACGGGTCATAGTGCTGCACCGCTCTGCCGTGCGAGGTGTCCAGCAGCGCGGGCACGCGTGCCTCGACCTCGGCCAGCAGCCCCGGCAGGTCCACGGTCAGCAGCCGGCCGTCCCGCACCACGACCCGCCCGTCCACCACGACCGCGCGCACATCGCTCGCCCGCGCGCTGTAGACCAGGGCCGCCACCGGGTCGTGCACCGGGCGGCAGTGGACTCCGCCCAGGTCGACCAGCACGATGTCACCGGCCCGGCCCGGCTCGAGGGCGCCGATCCGGTCGCCGAGCCCGAGCGCCTGGGCCCCGCCGCGCGTGGCCAGCCGGACCGTGTCGGAGACCGTCATCCAGGTGGCGTCCCGCTCCGCCTGTTTCTGGGTCAGCGCGACCAGCCGCATCGCCTCCCACACGTCGAGCGTGTTGTGCCCGGCCGCCCCGTCAGTCCCGGCTCCGACAGCCACACCGGCGTCCAGCAGGCTCCGTACCGGAGTCAGCGGACGCAGAGCGTGCTTCAGGTAGACCTTGGGGCAGCAGGCCACGCCGGTACGGTCCCGGTGCGCCGCCAGCAGCGGCAGATCTTCGCGGACGATGCCGCACCCGTGCGCGATGAGCGCGCCCGCCTCCAACACGCCGGTCCGCTCCAGCACTCCGATGGGGGTGATGCCGCGCCGCGCCAGGCTCGACTCGGTCTGTTCCAGGTGCTCGGCGGCGTGGATGTGGATCCGCAGACCCGTCTCCCGGGCCAGCTCCGCGAGCCGGACCAGGTCCGTGTCCTCGACGGTGTACGGCGCGTGCGGGCCCAGCGACGCGGTGACCCGCCCGCCGGCGGTGCCGTGCAGGGCGGCGGCGGTCTCGGCGCTCTGTTCAAGAGCCGCGCGACCCCGGCTGCTGAAGTAGGTCGGTGCGATGTCGGCCCGGATTCCCGTACGCACGACGGCGTCGGCGATCCGCCCGGGGTGGAAGTAGTGGTCGGCGAACGTGGTCACCCCGCCGAGCAGCATCTCCGCACAGGCCAGCTCGGCACCGAGACCGATGTCGGCGGGGGTGAGGTTGACCTCCATCGGCCACACCCGCTCGTTGAACCAGGCCTCCACACTCACGTCCTCAGCGGCCCCGCGCATCAGCGTCATCGGGCCGTGGGTGTGGGCGTTCACCAGACCTGGTACGGCGGTCAGTCCCGTGCCGTCCACGGTCTCCGCCCCGACGGCGTCCGGCCCGGAGCCGGCCGGGCCCAGCCAGGTGATCACTCCGTTCTCGACCAGGATGTCCTGGTCCTCCTCCACCCGGCAGGGGCCCGATTCGGGCACGACCAGCACCGAGCAGGAGGTCACGATCAGTCGGCGCATGATGCGGATCCTTCCGTCCGAACCGGACGCTATGGACCCAAAACGTTTTGCACAACCCCTTGCCGGGCCGAGTCCCTGAGCCTGAGGGCGGCTCGGGAAAGCGTGCTGCGGATTGCCGCGCTCATGCGGGGGCCACGTGTAGTGCGTCATACCTACAGCCGACGCCCCGTTTCGGCGTCGGCATCACCACGGTCCACCGGTGCGTGGCTGAGCCGATCGAGGTCCGGGGTGCCCTGCCCCGGACCTGGCCACCGCGGTCGGCGGTCGTCGGCACGCACCGGACCAACCGCAAGCGCGGCGGCCACTGAAGACGACTGCGGCCGAGGTCATTGCGGAGGCCGGGACGCTGTCTCGCTGATGGCCGAGCGCTGCTGCAGAGGGTTGGGCTGGTTCGGGCCGTGCGTTTCGGCGGGTTGCCAGAATCGGATTGGCGACCCGCTCGATCACAGTTGCGTGATCGTTGGGCTGCCGCTGCCGCTGCCGCTGCCGCTGCCGCTGCCGCTGCCGCTGCCGCTGCCGCTGCAGCGCCGTTCGCCGCGTCAAGGGGACCCGCGGGATCAGCAGACCAGGGACCGGCTCAGCGGGCCGGAGCGCAGATGACGGCCGCGGGGCTCGGCGTCCGTCAGCCGGCCGGCCTCGACGACGGGACGGCCGCCCACCACGACGGTCTCCGGCCAGCCGGTGACCGTCATGCCCTCGTACGGCGTGTAGTCCGTGGCCATGTGCAGGCCTGCGCTGCGGACGGTCCGGGTGGCCGTGGGGTCCCAGATCGCCAGGTCCGCGTCCGAGCCGGGCGCGATGACTCCCTTGCGGGGGTACAGGCCATTGAGCCTGGCCGGGTTGGCGCACATCAATCCGACGAAGCGGGCCGCCGACAGGCCGCCCTTGAGCACCAGCTCGCTGAAGATCACCGGCATACGGGTCTCCACCCCCGGTAGACCGTTGGGCATCGCCCGTACGTCGTGGCTCACCGACTCCTTCTGGGCCGTGTCGTAGCAGCAGTGGTCGCTGCCGATGGTGGCGACCTGGCCCATCAGTACTCGGGAGCGCAGCCCGGTGACCGTGTCGGCGGCGCGCAGCGGGGGGCAGCACACGAACCGCTCCGGGTGCGGGCCCGCGTACGCCGTGTCGTCCAGGACGAGATGGTGGGCGACGGTCTCGGTGAAGGCGCGCACTCCTCGGCTGCGGGCGCGCGCCACCAGGTCGACGGCCTCGGGCGTGGACTGGTGCACGAAGTACACGGGAGCTGCGACCGATTCGGCGATGGCGAGGATCTCGGCGACGGAGGCGTTCTCGGCCAGTTCCGGCCTGGTGCCGGCGTGGTGGCAGGCACTGATCGCGTCGGCCGCTTCACCGCGTTCCTGCACGTCGGAGATGATGTGGTCGGCCTCGCAGTGGATGACCACCATGCCGCCGAGGTCCCTCAGCGTGGTCATCACGTTGAGGATGGTCTTCTCGTCGGCCATGGTCTCGCCGCGGTAGGTGGTGAACATCTTGACCGTGACGATGCCGTCGGAGGTCAGTGAGCGCAGCTGCTCCGGCACGGTGTCGTCCCACTGGACCACACACGCGTGCAGTGCGCTGTCGCACAACCCCTGCCCCGCCTTGGCGCGTTGGGCCGCCGCGACATCGGCCGGGTTCTGCCCGGGGCGGGGGATCGCGAAGTCGACGATCGTGGTCGTACCGCCGAAGACAGCGGCGGTCGTGGCCTGCCGGTAGTCGTCGAGGGAGGTGAAGTCCCCCGAGGTGAAACCGACATGGCAGTGCGGGTCCACCCCGCCGGGCAGTACGAGGCGTCCGGCGGCGTCTATCTCGGTGATGCCGGGCGGCTGTGCGGAACGGTACGCGCCCGGTTCCACCACCCCCAGGACCTTTCCGCCGCCGACCAGGACGTCCGCGGCGCCCTGCCAGTCGGCGTTGACCACGGTGCCGCCTCGGACGACGAGGTCGACCGGTTCGGAAAGGGACATGGCGAGCCTCCAGTAGGCCGGTACAGGGGGACGAGGGGTCAGAGCGTGGCGAGGTAGGCGTGCCAGCCGCCGTGGGCGGTGATGTCGAGGACACCGGGGGCCGTCAGTGCGGAGGCACGCATGCGCATCGAGAAGGAACCCGATCCGTCCTCCAGGGTGATGACGCCAAGTTCGAGTTCGTGGGGCTCCTCGGGGAGCAGCCGCTCGCGCAGCGCCTCGTAGCTGACCTCGTACACCTCGCCGTTGATCGCCGCGCCGCCCTCCGTGACCGGGTGCAGGCCGGGGAACTCGTCGCGTACGGAGAAGAAGCGGTAGGCGGGCGCCGTGCGGGCGGGGCCGAGCAGCCGTGCGTCCTTCAGCGCGTGGTTGAGGCTGCCTCCGGCCATGGCCTGGCCGTTGACGAACATCTTCAAGGTCATGGGTGAGTGCCTTTCAGGGCGATACGGGAGTGGTGGCGGCGTCGTACAGCAGGCGGCCGGGGCCCAGGTCGTCCACCGGGTCGGCCGGGGGCTCTCCGGTGATCTGGCGGCACAGCGTGTCGCCCCACACCGGGGCGAGAGTGAACGCGTAGGTGCCGCCCGCGACGAAGAACCCGGGGTGCCCGGAGACTTCGCCGATCACCGGCATCTCGTCCGGGGTCGCGGCCAGTGGTCCGGCCCACATGCGCAGCAGGCGCAGCCCGCCGAGGAACGGCAGGATCCGCCCGGCCTGGGCGAGGTTGCCGGCCATGCTGGCCGGACTGACGGTGCTGCGGCCCGCCATGTCCAGTCCGGCGGCGGGCCAGCCGCCGCCGATCAGCAGGTTGCCCGCACTGACCTGTTTGACCGACATGCCCTCGCCGATGTGCTGGATCAGGTGGTGCATCACCGGCGGCACCCGCACGGTCACGTGCATCTGGATCGCGACCGGTGACATACGGACGTGGATTCCGGCCAGCGCGGAGACCTCGGTGATCCACGGGCCGGCCACGTTGACGACCACGGGGGCGGTCCAACTGCGGTCCCCCGAGAGCACCTTGTAGTCGTCGCCGACCCGCTGGATGCCGGTCACCGGGGTGAAGGCGTGCAACTGGGTGCCGAGGCGCCGGGCGGCGGTCAGATAGGCGGGGGTGATCAGGAGCGGGTTGGCGTATCCGTCGAGCGGGCACCAACTGGCGGCGCGTACGCTCTCCGAAAGCAGGGGCAGTTGCTTGCGGACCTCGTCGCCGGTGAGCACTTCGGTGGGGATGCCCGCCCGGCGCTCCCACTCGTGCTTCTCCCTCAACTCCTCTTCCTGTGCGGCAGTTTCGGCGACCATAAAGCCGCCGCTCCGCCGCAGTTCCACGTCCGCGTCGAGACGCTCCTCGATCTGTGCCCAGTGGTCCGACGCCCGGCGTTGCAGCGGCAGCAGGCGGGCGCTGTCGACCGGCATCTCCTGGCCGGGGCGACGGGTGTGGATGGCCTGGATGTGGAGGTTGCCCGCGGTGGTGCCAGAGCCTTCCCTGTTGGGGGCGCCGCGCTCCAACACCACGACGTGGTAACCGCGTTCGGCGAGGTGGAAGGCGGTACTGGCGCCGAGGATGCCGGCGCCGATGACGATGACGTCCGGCTGTGCGCCGATCACTGGTCCGTCACCTCCCGCCCTTCGACCGTGCCGGCCATGGGCAGCGGTCGAAGCGGCATACGGGCCGCGAAGCACTCCGCCTCGCCCGGCGCGGCCAGCGCCGCGACTATGTGGCCGCATTCGCGGCCCTGGCAGGGGCCCATACCGGCGCGGGTGGCGGCTTTGGTGCCGTGCAGGTCGTTCCAGCCGGTCGCGGCAGCCCGCCGGATCTCGCCGGCGGTGACCCCCTCGCAGCGGCAGACCTGGGTGGCGTCGGCGATGTCGGCCATGGCGTCGGCGGGCAGGGGGTAGAGACGGTCGGTGAGCGCCGCGAACCGATCCAGGGCGCGGGCCCGGCGGCGGAGGCCCTCCACCCGCACGGGCGCGCGTTCGGGTGCCAGGCGGCGAAGGATCGCATGGGCGGCGAGCTGTCCTCGTACGCCTGCCGCGTGCACGCCCGCGATGCCGGCGCAGTCCCCGGCGACGTACAGCCCGTCCACCGAGGTCGCGCCGTCCGCGTCCACGACCGGGAGCCGCTCCGTGCCCGCCGGGTCGGCCTCGGTACGGCAGCCCAGCAGCTGGGGGAGCTCGGTGCTGGGGCGGAAGCCGAAGCCCACGCACAGCGCGTCGGTCTTGACCCGGCGGACGCCTCCGTCCGCACTGCCGATGTCCACGGCGGTGACCTGGGTATCGCCGTACGCCGCCAGTACGCGGGAGCCCTGCTCGACGCGGACGCCATGGCGGGCGAGGGTCAGCAGGTAGCGGGCGGCCTCCGCGAGCCGCGCCGGCTGCCGCAGCGCGCCGCCGGTCACAGCGGCCCGGGGGCGGTACGGGTGGTTCAGTTCGACCAGCGCCTCGATCTTGGCGCCCACCTCCAACAGGGCGCAGGCGACCGGGAGCAGGAACGGCCCGGTCCCGGCGAGCACCACCCGTTGGCCTACGGGGACCCGGTCCATGGTGGCCAGATGCAGGGCGAACCCGGGGGTCACCACACCCGGCAGCGTCCACCCGGGGAAGGGCAGGGTGCGTTCGTACGCGCCGGTGGCGGCGAGCGTGGCACGGGTGCGTACCCGTGCCTGGGCGCCGGTGCGCACGTCGCAGGTGAACAGGGTGCGGCCGGCGTCCTCGGCGCCCCAGACCAGGGTGCCGGTACGGCAGACGACCCCGGCGGCCCGTACCTGGCGGATCAGTTCGGTGCCGCGTGGGCGGAAGTCACCGAAGGCGGCGGCGAGTTGCTCGGCCCGACGCTTGTAGTACTGGCCGCCGAGCGTGTCGGACTCGTCGAGCAGGACCACACGCAGTCCGCCCCGGGCGAGGACCAGCGCCGCGTGCAGTCCGCCAGGCCCGCCGCCGACCACCGCGACGTCCGCCTCCAACTCCTCGCTGTGGTCAGCCATGTGCGGCCGTCGGCACGGGCTCGGTGTGGGTGCGGATGTCGGTGCCCTCGGCGACATGCGCGGTGCAACTGCGGGTGCTCGGGCGGCCGTTGATCGTCACCTCGCACTCCAGACAGACACCCATTCCGCAGAACGGGCCGCGCAACTGGCCGTTGACCGGGTTGCGGCGCAGCGGCCAGATGCCTGCCGCGACCAGGACCGCGGTTACGGACTGGCCCGCCCAGGCCTGGCTGGGGGTGCCGTCGATGGTCACGGTGACCGTCTCTGGTAGGTGGCTGGTGCTCATGGCTGTGCTCACAGGGCTCAAGGGGGGTGGGGGGTTCACAGAATCCGCTCCAGGAATTGCCGGGTGCGTTCGTGCTCCGGCGCGGAGAAGAACAGGTCCGGAGACTTGTCCTCCACCACCAGGCCGTCGGCGATGAACACCACCCGGTCGGCCGCCGCGCGGGCGAAGCCCATCTCATGGCTGACGACGATCATGGTCATGCCCTTCTCGCGGAGCCGGATCATGACGTCGAGCACCTCGCCGACCATCTCCGGGTCGAGCGCCGACGTGGGTTCGTCGAAGAGCAGCAGTTCGGGGCGCATCGCCAGGGCGCGGGCGATGGCCACCCGCTGCTGCTGGCCGCCGGAGAGCTGGGAGGGGTAGGAGCCGGTCTTGTCGGCGAGGCCCACAGTGGCCAGCAACTCCCTTGCTGCGGCGCGGGCTTCGGTCTTGGGGACGCCGTTCACGTGCACGGGGCCGGCCGCCACGTTGTCCAGGGCGGTCATGTTCGGGAACAGGTTGAACTGCTGGAACACCATGCCGGTGCGCCGCCGCTGGACCGCGATCCTGCGCTCCCGCAGAGGGATCTGGCGTCCGGCCCGGTCGCCGTAGCCGATGCGTCCGCCGCAGATGCTGACGGTGCCCGAGTCGGGGGACTCCAAGTGGTTGAGGGTGCGCAGGAACGTGCTCTTGCCGCCGCCCGACGGACCCAGGACGAGGACGACCTCGCCCTGCCGGACCGTCAGGTCGATGCCCTTGAGGACCTCGACTTCGCCGTACGACTTGCGGACCTGGCGCGCTTCGACGACCACGGGAGCGGCTGTCTTCTCGACGGTCATCGGGTCTCCAATTCGAGTGCCGGTACGGTGGCGCTCTTGATGCGGCGGCTACGGCTCGGCCCCGTCTGGTGGCCACGGCCGACCCGGATCTCCAGCCACCGCTGGACCAGTCCCCACAGGGTGGTCATCGCCAGGTAGTACAGGGCCGCCGCGGTGAGGCCCTCCAGGACACGGAAGTTGGTCTGGACGGCGAACTGGGTGCGGCGCAGCAGTTCTTCGACGGAGATCACCGAGACGAGCGTGGTCGTCTTGAGCAGGCCGTTGAAGCTGTTGCCGAGCGGCGGGACCATCACCCGCAGTGCCTGCGGCATGACCACCACCCGGAACACCTTCAAGGGCGGCATGCCCAGCGCGCGGGCCGCCTCGGACTGGCCGCGCGGGACCGAGAGGACCCCGGCGCGGACGATCTCCGCGAGGTACGCCGCCTCATTGAGGACCAGGCCGGTCAGTGCCGCGCTGATCACGCCGAGGCGCAGGCCCACCTGGGGCAACCCTGTGTAGATGATGACCAGTTGGACCAGCAGCGGGGTGCCGCGCATCAGCCACACGTAGAAGCCGGTGACGAGCCGGATCGGCGCGATCCGGGACGCTCTGCCCAGGGCTACGAACACGGCGAGCGGAAGGGCGAGCGCCATGCTGACCGTGGTCAGCCAGATCGTCGTCCAAGCTCCCTGAATGAGCTGGGGATTGCTGAGAAAGGAAAGGAAGGCATCCCAGGACCACATGGCTCTCGCCCTTCGCTGGTTACTTCGCGCTGATCGCGCCTGTGGTCACCTTGAGGTCGCCGCGGTAGGCCGTGACGCCGTATTTCTTGAACAACTTGGCCAAGTAGCCGTTTTCGCGCAGGGTGTTGAGCGCGCCCGCGACCGCGTCGGCGGGCTTCTGCTTGCCGAAGCCGAGGGCGAGCGGCGCGGGGTTCATGCCCTTGACCGCCGTCTCGAAGCGGCCGTCCTTCTGGTAGTAGCTGGTGACCGATTCGACGATGGCCACGCCCTCGACCTGGCCCGCGGACAGAGCCTGGTAGGCGTCGGCGGTGGTCGTGAAGGTGTGGACGGCGACCTGCGACTTCCCGGCGGCCTTCAATTCCTTGTTGAGCGCGGTGAGGGTGTCGAACTCGTAGCCCGGGGCCTCCACGGCGATGGTCTTGCCGGACAGGTCGTCCTCGGAGGTGATCTTCTTCGGGTTGCCCTTGGCGACGGAGACGGAGACGCCCTGGATCTCGTAGGGGAGGAGCTTGATGGTCTTGGCGCGCTCAGGTGTGTAGAACATGCCGGTGTCGATCATGTCCCAGCGCCCAGACTGCACGCCGGGGATCTGCGCGTCGAAGGGGATGTTGACGAACTTCGGGGTGAGACAGAGGAGCTTGGCTATCTCGTTGCCGAGGTCCACCCGCATGCCGACGATCTTGTTGGAGGCGTCCAGGTACTGCATGGGAGGCAGGGTCGCGTTGGTCGAAATCGTCAACGTGCCCGCCTTGACCAGGTCCGACTTGCCCACCTTGGGTGAGCAGCCGGTCGGGGCCGCGGCGCCGGACGACGAGGGCGAGGCCTCGCTGCCGCAGGCCGCCACGGTCAGAAGCAGGGCGGCGGAGGAGGCCGCGATGAGAAGTCTGCGCACGGTCGGTTCACCTTTTTCCGGTGCTGGTGGAACAGGGGTGCAGCCCGGCCTCGTCGAGCGCCGCGGACAGGCCGAGCAGAGCGGACGGGTTCTCCAGGGGGAGCAGCGGGGGGCGTACGTGCCCCCCGGGCTGCCCGAGCAGCCGCATGGCGGCTTTGAGCTGCGAGGTGGGTGAGGCGAACCGTGAGCTGTAGTCGTCGTTGACGAGCAGGTTCACAAGCCGTTCGTAGCGTGCGGACCATTCCCGGGCCCGGTCGAGGTCACCGGCCCAGTAGGCCTCGTAGAAGGGGACGGCGAAGAGGGCGCCGAGGCCGCCGCCGTCGATGTTTCCGGCGCCGCCGAACTCGGCCATGACGGCCATGCCCCGGCGGTGGATGAAGCGGCCGAAGACCTGGACCTTCCCGGCCAGGGCGGCGCAGGTGTCCGCGACCTTCAGCTCGTCACCGGAGCTGTCCTTGACGGCCACCACGGTGTCGAGTTCGGCCAGCATGGCCAGGGTGTCGACCGTGATGTCGACGGCGGTGCCGCGCGGCCAGTTGTAGACCATGAGCGGCAGGTCGACCGCCTGGGCAAGTGTGGCGTAGAAAGCGTGGATCTCGTCCTGGCTCGGATGGACGTAGGGCGGCGGGGTGGTGAGGATGCCGTCCGCGCCGATCGAGCGCGCGTGTTCGCCGTATCGCGCGGACTCTTCCGCGGTGTACGCGCCGCAGCCGATCACCACCGGTATCTGTCCGGAGAGTTCGGTGACCGCGATCTCGGCCACCCGGCGGCGCTCCTCGGGGGTCTGGGAGAACCACTCGCCGGTCGTGCCGTTCACCAGCACCCCGTGCACGCCGTGTTCCGCGTACAGCCGCAGCAGTGCGCGCCAGGCGCTCTCGTCGAGCGAGCCGTCGGCGGTGAACGGCGTGGGTGCGGCCGGCCAGTAGCCGTGCCAGGAGACGGCACCCGTGGGGATCATGGTGAGCTCCAATCGCGTGGCTGTCCCTTCGTGACACCTCAGGACGCCACTCTGTGGGATCGATTCCACCGAACCGTTGCAGTCGATCGGGGCGGGGTCAAGGCAGGATTGGCTTGAAATTGCCTGCGAAACGTACTTTTTACGCCATGGACTTCAAGGCGTCTGACATGATGACGTTCATCGGCTCGGGTTGCGGAGAGTCGACATGGGATCGATTTCATGATCGGGGGTGGACCGATGGCGGTCACCTTGGACCAGGTGGCGGACGCGGCGGGGGTCTCCAAGAGCACGGCCTCGCGAGTGCTGAGCGGCTCCAGCCGGGTCAGCGACCGGACGAAGCGCGCGGTGCAGTCCGCGGCGGAACGCCTCGGCTACCGCCCGAACCGGATCGCCAGCGGACTGCGTACGCGGCGCAGCAACCTCATAGGGCTGGTGATCACCAACCTGGTGAACGCCTCCTTCCACACCATCACCGGAGTGCTCCAGCAACGGCTGGACGAGTGCGGCTACCAGGTGCTGCTGTGCGTCACCGACTCCGACCCGGTGCGCGAACGTCGTTACCTGGACATGCTGTTGGACCACCGCGTCGACGGCCTGATCATCGTGGGCACCGGCGACAACACCGCGACGGTCCGGCAGGTGAGCGCGGCAGGCATCCCCGTGGTCAACCTGATGCGCACACCCGACGGCGCTCCCGGTGACTCCGTGATGGCCGGCGACCGGGAAGGCGCCGAACTGGCCGTCCAGCACCTGCTCGGACTCGGACACCGGCGCATCGCCTTCATCGGCGGCCCGCCGGGCGTCGACTCCGGACGCGACCGTTACGTGGGATTCGCTGCCGCCCTGACCGCCGCCGGGCTCGAACCCGAACCCACGCTCTGTGCCCGTGGCCCGTACACCGTGCCGTTCGGCGCGGAGGCGGTCATGCGGGTGATGGCCGCGGACGACCCGCCCACCGCGTTGTACAGCGCCAACCACGAAGCGACGTTCGGGGCGCTCGGAGCCCTGGTGCAGCTCGGCGTCCGGGTGCCGGAGCAGCTCTCTCTTGTGTGCCACGAGGAGGCGCCCTGGTTTCCGTACTGGCACCCGCCGATCACCGTCGTCGACAACGGCGCCCGCGACCTCGGCGAACTCGCCGCGGAGCAACTGTTGCGCCGCATCGACAGCCGCCCCGACAACGGCGGCCCCGGCCCGGACGGTGTCGGCCGGCTCATCCGCGTCGGTTCCCGGCTGGTGGTACGCAGTTCGACCACGGCTCCGCGCCGGCCGGGGTGATGGCCGGTTCTTCGGTCAGCCGACCTGTCCGGCTCTTGCGGTACTGCCCGGGTGTTGTGCCGTACTCGCGCTTGAACGCCCTGGCGAACGCGGAGCCTCTGCGCGGCGGAATGGGAATCTTCGCTTTGGGTCAACGGGCTGAATCTTCCTGTCAGCCCTTCCTCCCGCGCACCAGGTCGTGCCGCCCCAGGAAACGGAAGGCGCCGTCGGTGACCTGGTACAGGAAGTTCATGTTCACCAGTTCCAGAAAGTGGGTGCCCTGGAGGAACCGGATCCGCTTGGCCACGCCGTCATGGGTGGTGCGGAAGAGGCGTTCGGCGACCTCGCCGGGTTCGATCCCCGTGCCCGTGCCGAGCGAGTCCAGGGTGCCGGCGAGCAGACCGACGGCGTCGTACGCCTCGGCGGCCCAGCGGCCGGGGGGCTCGCCGTAGCGTTCGCGGTAGGCGGCGGTGAACGCCTTGGAGGCCTTGGTGCCGGTCGCGGCAGGATCGGTGTAGGGGGCTTCGAACAACCAGCCCTCGGCTGCCTCGCCCGCCTCCTTCAGGAAAGCCGGGCGCATCACGGGCTCGAATCCCATCCGCGGCCCCACGAAGCCCACAGCGGCCAGCGCGCGGGCGCAGAGCGCGGCCCGGATCGGCGAGGTACCCGTGTAGACGACAGCCTGCGCCCGGGCAGCCAGAGCGGTGTCGACTGCGGGGCGGAAGTCGTTCTCGTTCGCCGCCACGGAGTGGACCGTGGCCGTCCCCTCGTCGGGCGGGCTCTCGCGCAGCTCGCCGGCGATGTCCCAGGATGTCTCTCCCGCCGCACGGTCCTCGATGACGGCGGTCCGGCGTGTGGGGCGTACTCGGGTCAGGTAGTCGAGAGCCGGCATTCTGCGGGACATCTCGGAGGCCGTGATCGAACAGACGGTCGACAGATCGGGGTCGGGCAGTCCCACGGTCTCGGGTGCCAACGACACGAGGACGAGCGGCATGGACGCGTCCGTGTACAGGGGTGCCGCAGCGCGCACGGCGGCCGCGGTCGTGGGGCCGATCACTGCCAGGACCGCCGGGTCCGCGGTGAGGCGGCGTGCGGTTTCCTGTGCCCTGGCTGTCTCGCCCCTGTAGTCGAAGGTCTTCAGGGCGAGCTTGAAGCGTGCGTCGGCTCGGGTGTTGTGGACGGTGACGGCGAGCCGGGCCCCACGCTCCTGCGTTGTCCCCAGGGTTTTCTGCGGTCCTGTCAGGTCGAGTTGGAGGCCGATGGTGTGGGTCGGCAGGGTGCGCGGCGTGCCGCCGGCCGTGCTGTCCTCGCGGGTGAGCAGGACGGCGGCGCCGGTGCCGGACGCGGCGAGTACCGCGGCGGCCGAACCGACGACGGTGAGGAGTCGGCGGCGTGAGGGTGGGTGTGCCGTGTCCGTGCCGGATCGTTCCGGCGGTGTGCTGGCGGCCAGGCGGGGCGGCGGGTCGAGTGCCCGGGCGGACCCCTCGGCCACCAGACGCAGCACCCCGGGTGTCAGCCAGTCGCCCCGGCCGGTGGGGGCGGCGGGTGCGTCGGCGGCTGCCTCGAGCCGTTGGTGCAGGCCGGCCGCCGTGGGCCTGTGCCCGGGGTCCTTGGCCAGACAGTCGGTGACCGCCGCGCGTACCGGCGGCGGCAGGAGCCGGTCGAGGCCGCCGAGGTCGGGTTCTTCATGGACAGTGCGGTAGAGAACGGCCGCGGGGTCGCCGGTGCCGAAGGGCCGTCGTCCGGTGGCCGCGTAGGCCAGCACACAGCCGAGGGAGAACACGTCGCTCGCCGGGCCCACATCACCCCCGCCCGTCCGGGTCTGCTCCGGGGAGAGGTAGCCGGGCGTGCCGATGACCGCGTCGGGGGCGGTCAGCGCCGTCGCGCCGCCGTCCTGCGCGATACCGAAGTCGATCAGTCGCGGTCCGTCGAGGGCGAGCAGAACGTTGCCGGGCTTGACGTCCCGGTGCACCAGCCCCGCCGCATGTACCTCCGCCAGTGCCCGCGCCAGCAGGCGGCCCAGCGTGATGACGGTGTGCGTGGGCAGCGGCCCGTGGCCGTCCACCGCCTCGGCCAGCGACGGGCCGGGCACGAAGGTGCTCGCCAGCCACGGCTCGCGCGCCTCGGCGTCGGCGGCCGTCACCGGCACCACCCAGCGGCCGGTGAGCCCGGTCGCCAGCCGTACCTCGCGCCGGAACCGGGCCCGGAAGGAGGGATCGGCGGCATGCTCGGCGCGGATCATCTTCAGTGCCACCAGGGCCCCGGCCTCCGTACGGGCCAGGTAGACCACGCCCATGCCGCCCGCCCCCAGCCGGGCCAGCAGCCGGTGCCCGCCCAAGGCATCGGGGTCCTCCGCCCGCAGCGACCTCATCATCCGTCGTCTTTGTCCTCGGAAGCTCTCAGAAGTCCACCGAGCGGACGTAGGCGAACCGGCCGCCGTCCACTCGGTGGTGGTGGAACCGCGGCGTCCTGAGCTTTCTGTTTTCGTCGAACGCGTATGTGGCGACCAGCCCCTTGAACTCGGCCTTCGTGAGGGCCTCGGTGACCTGCGCACGGCTGGGGCGTCGGCCGCTCTTCGCGGCGAGTGCGGTGAGCCGGTCGATGAGCAGGCGTGTGACGTCGTACGCCTCGGCCCCCCAGACGGCCGGAGCGCCGCCGTACCGCTTGCGATGGGCGGCCGCGAAATCCCGCAGGGGCTCCGCCTCCGGAGCGATGTGCGAGGCCAGGACCTGCCAGCCCTCGGCCGCGCTGCCCGCCGCGGCGATGAACGACGCCGTGGCCAGGGAGGATTCGAGGAACCGCGGACCGTCGAAGCCCCGCTCGGCCAAGGCCCGGGCGACAGCTGCGGCGCGCTCCGGGGTGCCCATGTAGTAGAGGCCGTCGATGCCGTGGCCGAGCATGTCGGCGACCACGGGAGACAGGTCGGGCGCGCTGGCCGGGACGACCCGCGTGTACAGGTCCAGCCGCCGGCTCTCCGCCGTGCCGGGGACGAGGTTGGCGGACTCCAAGCCGACGGCCCCGCCCGCGCGGTCGGCCAGCAGACCTGGGCGGCGGGACCCCGACACAGCGAGCGCGGTGACCGCGCGCATGGCGGCGTAGTCCGCTGTCGGCGTGGCATGGAAGTAGACCCGTGAGTCGGTCAGCAGGACCGCCAGCGCCGCGTACGGTGAGAGTTCGGAGACGGTCAGCAGCGGCATCCCGACGCGCTCGTAGATCTCCAAGGAGGCCGTGACGGAGGTGTATCCGGTGGGGCCGAGGACGGCGAGTACCTCTTGGTCACGCGTCAGGCGCCGGGCCGCTTGCTGGGCCCGTGCGGTCTCACCCCGGTCGTCCACCACCTTGAGCGTCAGCGTGAACGGCTTGTCCTTGCGGGCGTTGAACTGTTCCACGGCCAGCCGGGTGGCCCGTTCCTGCGCCCTTCCCGCCTCCTTCTGCGGGCCGCTCAGATCCGCCTGGACCCCGATGACCCGGCGCGGACCCGTGGACTGTGCCGCCGGAGTCTCCTCATCGTCCCGCAGCGCCGCCCACAGCGCCGCGCCGCCGCCCGCCGCGAGCACGGCCGCACCGCCCGCGGCCAGGGCCAGGATCCGTCGGCGGCCCGGTACTTGGGCCTCGCCTGGGACCTCGGTGGGCTCGATACCGGGCAGTGCGAGGAGCTCGGCCGACCGGTCGGCGACCATCCGCACCACGGCGTCCGGCAGCCAGTCGATGGAACTCTCCGGGGCGTCCTCCACCAGCTCCGCGTCCATCTCCGCTGCCGTGGGCCGGCGTCCGGGCTCCTTGGCCAGGCAGCGCACCAGCAGCGCCCGCAGCCCGTCGTCCTCGACACCGTTCAGTTCCGGTGCGTCGTGGACCGTGCGGTACAGCAGCGCGTCCACGGCACCGGTGCCGAACGGCAGCCGTCCGGTGGCGGCGTACGCCAGGACGCAGCCCAGGGAGAACACATCGCTCTGCGGGCCCACCCGCTGGGCCCGTGCCTGCTCGGGGGAGAGGAACCCGGGCGTGCCCACCACCATGTTGTCCGTGGTCAGCTCCGTCGCCTCGGCGGCCGTGGGCCGCGCGATGCCGAAGTCGATCAGCCGGGGCCCGTCGAGGGCGAGCAGGATGTTGCCGGGCTTGACGTCGCGGTGCACCAGGCCCGAGTCGTTCACCGCGGACAGGGCCTGAGCCAGCATCTTGCCCAGCACCCGCACCGCGCGCACCGGCAGCGGCCCGCACGCCGCGACCGCCTCGGCCAGCGACGGCCCCGGCACGAACGCCGTCGCCAGCCACGGCGCCTCGGCCTCCGCGTCGGCGCCCAGCACCGGCACCACCCAGGGACTGTCGACCCGTCCGGCGCAGGCCGCCTCACGGCGGAACCGGGCCCGGAACTCGGGCTGCTCGGCGAACTCGGGCTGGATCACCTTCACCGCGGCCAGCTCCCCGGCCCCGGTGCGGGCCAGGTAGACCACGCCCATGCCGCCCGCGCCCAGCCGTCCCAGCAGCCGGTGGCCGCCCAGGCGCGACGGATCGGACGGAACCAGCCGCTCCATCACGCACCCCCCGTCGTGCCCGGCACCGACTTGCTCGGCGAGACCTTCGCCTCCGGTGAGACCTTCGCCTCCGGCGAGTCGGAGGGCGCCGAGGCATCCCATCCGATCGCCCCATCCACCCGCGTCGTCGCCTTGGTATGCGCCTCGACGATCGGGTCCAACACGTCCGCAGCAGTGTGCCCACGTCCCCCGCACCCGGAGACGGATACCACCACCGGTCCGAGCGTCACCTGATGCCAGGTGTAGGGATACGGGCCGCCCCGGGTGTCACTTCGGCACTTGCCGTTCTCGGTCACCCGGTCGTCGTAGTCCGTGTTGGCGCTCTCGCCGAAGACGCTTCCCAACGAATACAGATTCGTCAGGCGCTCGCCCGGCCGCAGCAGCTGCTCCTCGCAGCCGAGGGCCTCCTCCAGGAACCGGGCCTGCTCCCAGGCGGCGTCCATGGGCGTACGGTGCACGGTGACCGTGGCCGACAGCCGCATCGCCCCCTTGCCGCCCGCCGCGGGTAACTCGAAGTGCCGGGTCAGTGAGGCCAGGACGTTCTTCGGCAGCTCCTGCTGCTGCCACACGCAGTCCTCGCCCAGCACCGCCCAGCGGGCGGGGTCACCCTCGTGCGGCGTCGCCCGTACCACGCCCGGCCCGAACTGCTCCGGACCGGGAATCACCTTCTGGATCAACTCCCGCGCCTGCTCCCGGGTCTTCGGCTGCTTCGCCGCGTCGAAGCTCGGTGTCGGCGGCGCCCCCGTCCCTCCGTCCGCTCCCGTCCCGCCCCCTGCTCCCGCGTCCGCATCGGTGCTCCGGCCGGCCTTCGGCGTCGCCGCCTCGGCCGTGTCTTCGTCACCGCCTCCGCCGTCACCGCCGCCGGTGCACCCGAGCAGTAAGCTCCCGCACGCCGCGAGAACCCCGCAGACACGCACTGTTCTCGCGTACGCCACGACTCCCCCTTGCCCTCGATCTCCCCTTGAGTTCTTTCTCCGCACTCCCTTGCCACGTCCTGCGCGACGGACACCGCGCTGACCGGCTGTCGCATGCTTGTACCGATGCCACTTTCACGTCACGCGGTTCCCCGGGCCCGCCTCTGGCACCTGCGCCGCCGACAACCCACCCGGTCGACCGGATACTACCTCTCCACTTGCCAACTCCCTTGAGACAAAGTCAAGTTCGGGCCCGGCTGAATGCCCCAGTGGAGACGCCGTCGAGTCTCCTCCGGCGAAGCCTGCTTGGAGGCCCTTCGGGCTCGACGGCGTCTCAGAGTTTTTCCGCGAGCCCTTAGGCGGGCCGAGGAACAGGTCGCGAGGTGTGGACCTCCAGGGCGGCGCGGACCGCCGACTCCAGTGCGCCCTCGATCCAGGCCGGCTTGAGGGAGGTGTGGTCACCCGCGAAGTGCAGCGGGCCCTCGGGCACCGGGATGGAGGGCAGCAACTCGGTGTGCTGGCCGGGCAGCAGTACGGACGCCTCTCCGTAGGCGTAGGGGTCGCGCAGCCAACTCTGGGTGCGTCCGGCGCCGGTGTAGAAGACCTCGACACGCTGGCCGTAGACCTGCTGCAGTCCGCACAGCGCGTGCGGGTAGCGGGCCTCGTCGTCCAAGGAGTCCCAGCGGAGTGCGTCGTCCGCCCAGCTGTAGGAGGCCAGCACCACTCCGCCGGAGCTGCCGGGGACCGGGTGGGAGGGGTGGTACATGAACCGGTTGGCGCTGTCCGACACCGAGCCGCCGCCGACGACGTGCGCGGCCTCGGGCTGGTCGCGGGAGACGGCACGGTTGGCGGCGTAGTGGGTGCGCTGGCCCGGGGTGATGTGGCCGCCCGGCACGGAGGAATGGGCGCCGAGCAGGCTGCCGTCGGCGGGTGCGCGGCCGGTGCGGTAGGCGTCGTACAGCTTCGGGTCGATCCGGCCCAGCTCGCGCTTCCAGTCGGCCTCCGTGAACTCCCACCAGCGGCGGCTGAACTCCAGCAGCACCTTCGTGGCGCTGTCGTAGTGCAGTTCGGTGACCGCGCGGCGCTTGCGGTACGACATCAGGGGGCTGATCTGTACGTGCCGTAGACCGGAGAAGGGCACGGTGACCACGGCGGCGTCCGCGGTGAACTGCTCGCGTACCACCGGGCCGTCGCGCCCTTCGGAGACCGTGTCCACCCACACCTGAGGGCCCTTGCGGCCGACGTGCCGGGTGTCGGAGGAAGGACGGTCGGGATCGTGGTACTCGACGCGGGTGACCCGGCGGTCGAACCGGACCGTGTCGCGCACCTGCTCCAGCAGCGCGTCCGGCAGCACCGCCGTGCCGCCCTCCAGCTCCCAGAAGGCGGTGTCGGGGCTGATGAGGGAGGAGCCGATGAAGCTGTGGATGAACGACAGGGGCAGGCGTGACGTGAGGTTCTCCAGGGTGCCGATCAGGTCGACCGTGCGCTCGTCCAGCCCCGCGTGCTCGGTCAGGAAGCGGAACATCGACCAGTCGCCGAACCGCTGGATGACCCTGGCCCAGCCCTGCACCCGTTCCGGCAGCGGCTTGTCGACCCGCTTGCCGCCGGCGTCCACGGTGCTGAACTCGTCGCGCACCGGATCCAGCACCGACCGGAGGATGGCCCCGGCGGGAGTGTCCCAGCGGGCGCGCGGCACGCCGAAGGACCGGTTGATACGGCGAGGCGTACGGGCGTACTCCTCGCGCCGCATCCGGATGCCGTTGACGTAGATCCAGGTGCGGTTGGCGGGCCGGCCGTCACCGTCGACGTCGACGTAGTGGAAACGCCGCTTCCTCAGGTCCAGTTGGTCGATCAGACCCATCACCAGCGGGTGGCTGCCGGGCAGTCGCATGGCGCCCGCCTCGGCGTACTGGCGGGGGTCGGCGAAGGGCTGCGCTGCCTCTTCGTGGCCGCCGCGGCGGAAGGTCTTGACGCGTCCGCCCGCCCGGTTGCCGTTCGCCTCGAGAACGGTCACGTGGTGGCCCGCCCGCTTCAGCAGTAGCGCCGTCACCAGACCGGCCGGGCCGGCCCCGACGACGAGCACCTTCTTGGGCGCGGCCGTTCGCTGAGCGGGCAGTCCGTCCTTGAGTACGCGCTCGTAGCGTGGGACCAAGGGGCGGTCGTGGTCGTCCACGACCAGCAGGGCCCGGGCCACAGCCAGGCACCTGTCGAAGTCCGCGCCCCGGGTGGGCGCCGGTGCGGCCGGGACGGCCTGTACGGGCATCGCCATGGCAGGCGTGGCAGGCGTGCCACTGGCCAGAGCGGTGGCCGCCGCAGCCGTTCCCGCTGCCGTTGTGAAGCTGCGCCTGGACAGGCCTGAACCTGCCATGACGGCTTCGTGATCTTCAGTCATGACGCACTTGTACCGGTCGGCCGACCCGACCCGCCCACCCGCGTCGCGGCGTTGCCCCGAACGAGCGATGCCGAGGTCAAACCGCTGACGCCCGGTCGGACGTCCGCGGAGCGGCGCCTTCGGCGACGTCCCCGAAGGGATGAAAGACAGACGGTGATCCGCGTGTCACGGCCGCCGCGTCGGCACACTCCAGGTGGCCGCGTGGCCGCGTGGCCGCGTGGCCGCGTGGCCGTGCGCGGTCGGTGGGGGAGCGGCGGGGCAGACCGGAGCGGCCGGGCAGACCGGAGCGGCATGGCTGCCGCCGCCGGAACCTCGGCGGAACAGGGGGCAGGCGTGGCACGAACGGCTTCACTCAAAGGCAGGGCACGCTACTGGTTCGACACCACTTTGGCCCGCGGCACCTCCGCGCTCGTCGGCTGGCTGGCCCTGGGCTGCCTCGCCATCGTCTTCCCGGCGAGCGCCGTGCTGGTGTGGACGGACCCACATGCGCCCGCGTCCCGCTCGGGGAGGCTGGCAGCGATCTGGCACCTCACCGGTGAGACACTGCGGCTCGGCGGGGCGACAGGCCCGGTCCTGCGCGTGCTGTTGTCGGTACTGCTCGCCCTGGTCGCCCTGGTGTACGTCTCCACCCTCGTCGGTCTGATCACCACCGGACTCACTGAGCGACTCGAGGCACTGCGGCGGGGCCGCTCCACCGTCATCGAGCAGGGGCACTCGGTGGTGCTGGGCTGGTCCGAGCAGGTGTTCACGGTGGTGAGCGAACTGGTGGCCGCCAACGCCAACCAGCGCTACGGCGCGGTGGCCGTCATGGCGGACCGGAACAAGACCACCATGGAGGAGGCCCTCAGCAGCAAGGTGGGGACCACCGGCCGTACCCGGCTGATCTGCCGCAGTGGTCCCCCCACCGACCCCGCCCTGGTCGCCCTGACCAACCCCGGCGCGGCGAGCGCGGTGCTGGTGCTGCCCCACGACGATCCGTCAGCAGACCCGGAAGTGGTCAAGACGCTGCTGGCCCTGCGGTCCGCACTCGGCGAGGAGGAAGGTCCGCCCGTCGTCGCCGCCGTCAGAGACGACCGGTACCGGCTGGCGGCCTCCCTCGCCGCGGGAACACGCGGCACCGTCCTGGAGAGCGACGCGATCACCGCCCGGCTGATCGTCCAGTCCGCCCGCCGCCCCGGACTCTCCCTGGTGTACCGCGACCTCCTGGACTTCGCCGGAGACGAGTTCTACCTCACCTTCGACCCGGCCCTGACCAGCCGCTCCTTCGGCGACACACTGTTGGCCTACGCCACCTCCAGCGTGGTCGGCCTGCTGCGCGACGGCAGGCCCTTGCTGAACCCGCCGCCGCAGACCCTGATCAAACCCGACGACCGGCTGATCGTGATCACGCGGGACGACGACACCGCGCGGCTCAGCGACTGCTACGGGCTGGTCGACGAGTCGGTGATGACGCCCTGGAAGCCGGTGAAGGCCCGGCCCGAACGGGTCCTGATCCTCGGCTGGAACCGGCGGGCCTCGCTCATAGTCGACCAGTTGGGCCGGTACGCCGTGCACGGCTCGGTCATCGCCGTGGTGGCGGACCGGAAGGAGGTGACGGCCGAGCAGGTCCGGGAGATCGGTGCACACTTCGCACCCCGGCTGACCATCACCTTCCGGCCTGGAGACGTCACCCGGCCCGAGACACTTCGGTGCCTGGAGATCGACTCGTACGACAGTGTCGTCGTGCTTGCCCCGGACCCCGTCCCGGGACAGCAGCCCGGCGAGGCCGACAATCGGACCCTTGTCACGCTCCTCGTTCTGCACCTGCTGGAACAGGAGACCGGACGGGAGCTGCCGGTGGTCACCGAGATGACCGACGACCGCAATCGGACGCTCGCGCCCATCAGCCCCGGAGCCGACGTGATCATCAGTGGGAAACTCATCGGCCTGCTGATGGCCCAGATCTCCCAGAACCGGCACCTGGCCGCCGTGTTCGAGGAACTGTTCTCCCTCACCGGCAGTCAGGTCCACCTGCGGCCGGCGGCGTCGTACGTCCTGCCCGGCTGTGAGGCGTCCTTCGCCACGGTCGTCGCAGCGGCACGGCAGCGGGGCGAATGCGCCATCGGCTACCGCCGCCACGACCGGGCCACGGCCGTTCCCGATCACGGAGTGCGTATCAACCCGGACAAGAGCGAGCGACGGCGCTGGACGGATCGCGACGAGGTGGTCGTGATCGCGCGGGACTGACGCAGCCGCTCAGGGCATGACGCTCACTGCCGGGTGCGCTCGTCGCCCTCGCGGTAGAGGACCAGGTGCTCATGGAAGAGAACGCCGTCGCGGACGTCGCCGGTGGCGGTGAAGCCGGTGTCGTCGACGTAGTCGATGTGGTTGCCGGTGACGGTGTAGCCGCCGGTGTAGGCGCTGCGGCGGTTGCCGCGGGCCTCGTCGTAGCGGCCGTCGGGCAGCAGTTCCTGGCGGATGAATCCGTCCGCGGTCACCCACATCCCGACGTACGGGTGCGGGTCGCGAGGCGTGTCGTTGCTGGTCATGGCTCTACTGTTGGCCCGGCGGCCGGTGACGACCAGGCCGCCGTCTCCCCAGGAGAGAGGTTCCTGGGTGCCCCGCACCTAGGGATACGGCGGCCTGGTTCCGATTCCACCGCGCGACGAACCTGGTGGTCAGGCAGCTGCCGTAGCTGCCGAAGACCCGCCTCGGACCCGCATCGGCGCTCATTTCGCGCAGCGGGCACATCGATGAGGCGACTCCACCGAGGAGTATGCGATGAGCGTCACCGACACCACCGGCACCACCGGCACCGTGCGCTGGAACCCCGAGGCCCTCGACGAGATCCTCTCGAACGACGAGGGGCGTCCCGTCCTCTTCACCAACGCCCGCATCCTGACGATGGACCCGCTGATCGGGACCATGACCGGCGCCGACCTGCTGTTCGTCGGATCCCTGGTCGTGGGCGTCGGCCCGGGCATCATCACCGCCGCGGGGGACGACAACGCCATCGTCGTCGACTGCACCGGCTTGACCATCGCCCCCGCCGTCGTGGACACCGTGGCGCCGGCCGGCGGCCGCGGCCACCGCTCGGAGTACGTCGCGACACTGACCCCGGGCAACACCCCCGACTTCCTGGTGGTGCCCGACGAGTTCGCGGCCGACGTGCCGAGCGCGGTGGCCGCCCTCATGACCCGGCCGGAGCAGGTCCGCGCGCTCGTCGCGGCCGGCCGGCCGGTCCTGTGGGGCGGCACCGATGTCCCGGGCCGGGCCACTGCCCCCGAGGCCGGCATCCCGGCCTCCTCGGACCTGACCGGCAGCCCGCGCGTCGGTGTCTGGATCGACAGGAACGACTTCCTGCACCAGGAGCTCACCGCCGACGGCCGCTACGACGAGACCCGGGGCGGGCGACCGCACGCCTACCAGGGCCGGTACTGGATCGACGGCGACCGCATCGACTACCTGGACGACCTCGGCTTCTGGGCCTACGGAGAGTTCCAGGGCGACGAACTCCACCACGCGGGCTACGTCATGAAGCTCGGCTGACCTACCCCGGTCGGCGCCCCCCACGGTCCCGATCCTGGGCGCGCGACACCTGGGGAAACCGCCAGCGGACGGCCCATCCTCCCGGCCCTCTCCAGCGGACAGCCCATCCTCCCGGCCCTGTCCGCCGTACGAAAGAAGACCTCTCATGAACGTCAACGACACCACCAGCGCCGCCGTCCTCGAAGAGCTTCGGCGCCGGCCCGCCGACCGGCGGCGCATCCTGTTCACCGGCGCGACCATCGTCACCATGGACGCCGACCTCGGCGTCATCGACGGCGGCGACCTCCTCGTCGAGGGCGACACGATCACCGCCGTCGGCCGCGACCTCGACGCGGCGGATGCCGTGGTCGTCGACGCCACCGGCACGATGCTCGCCCCCGGCTTCGTCGACACCCACCGGCACGCCTGGGAGGCCCAGTTGCGCCGGATCATGCCGGACGTCGACGACCTCGGCGGCTACGTGATGGCCACCCTGGCCGGCTACGCCACGGTCTACCGGCCCGAGGACATGTACATCGGCACCAGACTTGCCGCCCTGACCGCGATCGACAGCGGCATCACGACCATGCTCGACTTCTCCCACAACTCCCGTACCCCCGAGCACTCCGACGCCGCCATCGAGGCCCTCGTCGACACCGGCATCCGCGGCGTGCACGCCTCCATGGGCCCGCACTTCGGCGAGTGGGACCGGCAGTGGCCCGGCGACCTGACCCGCGTCAAGGACCAGTACTTCAGCAGCGACGACCAGTTGCTCACGCTGCGCCTGGCGACCCTGGCCACCGACGAGATCGCCGGACCGGCGCTCGCCTACGGCCCTGAACTCGCCCGTGTCGCCGAAGAGTTGGGCATCGGAGTGAGCGTGGACGCCGTCTTCGGTACGTCCTCCTCCGAGGCGGTGCTGCGCTGGGCCAAGGACGGCGTTCTCAGCCCCGATGTCACCCTCATCCACTCCACCGGACTGACCTCCGAGGCATGGAAGGCGATGGGGGAGACCGGCACCACCGTGGCCCTCGCCCCGACGTCCGACGCGCAGATCGGCCTGGAGACCGCGATCCCCGCGGTCGACGAGGCACTCGCCGTCGGTATCCGCCCCGGACTGAGCATCGATGTCGAAGTCGCCCTGGCCAGCGACATGTTCACGCAGATGCGGGCCCTGCACGCCATCCAGCGGATGCGCGCGGTCAACGCGGTCTACGGCACCGGGCGGCAGCCCTCCCGCATCACCACCCACGACGTCCTCGACTTCGCCACCCTCCAGGGCGCCCGCACCAACGGCCTGGCCGGCGTCACCGGCTCACTCACCCCGGGCAAGAAGGCCGACCTGCTGGTCATCCAGGCCGAGGACCTCAACAACATGCCGCTCAACGACCCGATCGGCACGATCGTGCTGGGCTCCGACGCCCGCAACATCAGCGCCGTCCTCATCAACGGAGAGCCCCGCAAGTGGGACGGACAGGTCCTCGACGTCGACCTGGCCTCCCTGCGCGGCAAGGTGCACGCCTCACGCGAGTACGTGCTGAACACCCCGGCCGCCTGAGCAGTCCCGCCACCTGAGCAGTCCCCTCCATCGTCCCCCCCGGCCGCTCCTCCCGCGGCCGGGGCACCCACCGCAGCCCGGTGGCGCCCATCGGCCGATCGTGCCGCGCGCAGACACGCGGGGCGGCAACCAGACGCCCCCTTCCTGGAGTTCCCATGTCCCACCCCGCTTCCGCCACCTCCCCCCGGCACGCAGCCGGGGCCGGCACACCGGACCAACCGCCGACCTGGGCCCCCGCCGCGCCGACCATCGCCCTGCTCACCGCACTCGGCGTCCTGATGGTCGGCCAGATGTACACCGTCCTGGCCCTGCTGCACCCCATGGCCACCGCGCTCGGCACCACGCCGGAGCAGGTCACCTGGACCGCGACGGCGTTCGGCTTCGCCTACGCCGCCGGATTCCTCCTCGCCGGCCCCCTCTCGGACCGCTACGGATCGCGTGCCGTGATCACCGTCGGACTCGTGGCCGCCACGGCCGCCACCCTGGCGGTCAGCGCCGCCCCCGACCTCCCCACGGCCATCGCCCTGCGCAGCGTGCAGGGACTCACCGCCGCGACCTTCGCGCCCTCCGCGCTCTCCTACGCCGTCCACCACCTCGCGCCACAGCGCCGCGGCACCGCCCTGACCTGCATCACCAGCGGCATGTTCGCCGCCGCCGTGCTCCTGCAGATCGGCGCCCAGGCCGTCGCGGCCGGACTCGGCTGGCGCGCGGTCTTCTGGATCGGCGCCGCCCTCATGGCCCTGAGCCTGATCCCGGTGCGCCGTGTCCTGCGGCCCACCGTCCGCCACGGTACCGGCGGCGGGCTGCGCCAGGCGTTCGCGGCGATGCCACGGCTGCTGGGCCGGCCGCGCATGGTCGCCCTGTACCTGTCGACCGTGGCCCTGATGTCCGCATTCGTCGCCGTCTACACGGCGGTGGCCATCGCAGGACCGCCCGGCATCGCCGGGAACTCTTCCGCGATCCTCGCCCTGAGGGTCAGCGCGCTCCCCGCCCTGGTCGCCGTCCCCGTGCTCGCACCCGTGCTCCAGCGCCTGGCCGCACCCCCGCGCACGGTCCTCGCCTTCGTGCTGGCCGCCCTCACCGTCGCGGCCGGCTCCTTCCTGGGCGGCCACACCGTGCCGCTGGCCATCACCCTGCTGCTGTTCGTCGCAGCCATCGCGGCAGCGGCGCCCGCCGTCGTCGAAACCATCAACGCGGGCGCTCCGCACGCACGCGGTGCGGCCGTCGCCCTCTACGGGTGCAGCATGTTCATCGGCGCCAGCCTGGGCCCCCAGCTCACCGGAGCTCTGACCGGCCTGGGCTTCGGCGGCATCCTCCGCGTCGTCGCCGCCGCACTCGTCGTGGGCGTCCTCCTGGCCCTGCCCGCGCTCCGCCACCACCGCGCCGAATGACCCCCGCGCCCCCTCCCGAGGGGACAGCACGACCGCACATCAACGCACAGGCCCCCGACGGCAGGAAGAGGAAGCGAGCCATGAGCACCCATGACAGCGCGAAGGACCGGCAGGAGCGTTTCGACCACGGCATGACCGTACTGTCGAGCATCGACGGCGAGAGCGGACAGAAGGTCATCGACTCGCTTGCCGACATCTCCCCCGAGCTGGGACACCAGGTCGTTGCCTGGGCGTTCGGCGAGATGTACAGCCGCCCACAACTGGCCCCGCGGGACCGCCAATTGGTCACCCTGGGCATGCTGACGGCCCTGGGCGGCTGCGAGCCGCAACTCGACGTCCACATCAACGCGGCCCTCAACGTCGGCCTGCGGCCTGATGAGATCGTCGAGGCGTTGCTGCACGCCGCCGTCTACTGCGGCATGCCCAAGTCCCTCAATGCCACCTTCGTCGCCAAGAAGGTCTTCGCCGAGCGAGGCGTGCCAGCCTGTCCGGACTCCCAGGAACGCTGCTCCTGAGAACGCCGGGGCCCGGTTCCCCGTACGTCGGGGCGCCGCGCCAACACGTCATGGCGGGGGAGGAACAGCGTCCGGCTGTTCCTCCCCCGCCATGACCGGAAGGACTTCAGATGGCTTGGGCGGTGGGCATGATGGTGATCTCGGTGAGGTTGACGTGGCGCGGGACGGCGGCCATGAAGGCGACGGTTTCCGCGATGTCGGCGGACTGCAGGCAGTCGATGTCCTGGATGAGGTCGGCCATCAGCTTGGAGGCGTCGGGGTCGGCGACGTGGTCGGGGAGTTCGGTGTCGACCATGCCGGGTTCGATGGTGGCCACGCGGACCATCTTGGGGCCGAGTTCGACGCGGAGCAGCCGGGTGAGGTGGCTGATGTACGCCTTGGTGCCGGAGTAGATGGAGAATTTCGCCAGGATGCGGGTGGCCGCGATGGACGAGGTGTTGATCAGGTCGGCGGGCTTGCCCTGGGCGGCGGAGTCCGTCAGGTGCGGGAGGAACGCGGCGATGACGTTCATCAGGCCGCTGATGTTGAGGTCGATCTGGCGCTGCCAGTCGTCGACCTTGAGCTCCTCGATGCCGGAGATGAGCTGCACGCCGGCGTTGTTGAACACGAGGTCGGCCTTGCCGAAACGTGCGGCGACCTGGTCGGCGGCCCTCTGGACGGCGTCGCGGTCCGTGACGTCGACGGCCAGGGCGAGCGCCGTGCCACCGGCGGCTTCGACGGTCTTGACCAGGTTGTCGAGGCGCTCCTTGCGCCGGGCCAGTACGACCACGGTGGCGCCGAGTTCGGCGAGGCGTTGGGCGGTGACGGCGCCCATGCCGCTGGAGGCGCCGGAGACGACGGCGATACGGCCGGCCAGGGGAGTGCCGGTGAGCAGGGCAGCAGACATCACAAAACCTCAATCTCGTTGATCGGAATGCGCGGAGGGGGGAGTCGGGTAGGCACGACGCCCGGCCGGCCAGGTCCTCCTGCCCGGCCGGGCTGCTTGAGAGGGCCGCGGGCACCCGAAGGCGAGGGCGCCCGGCGGGATGTCAGGCGACGTCGTCGTGGGCGGTGGCGGCGGACTTCTCGCGCCACGGGGCGAGGTCGTCCTGCACCTGCTGGTACTTGACGTCGAGCCGCTCAAGGGTGTCGCGCCCGAGGTAGAGGTGCGTGGGCAGCTTCTCGGTGGCAGCGACCTCGACGATGAGGGCGGCGCCCTTGACGGGGTCGCCGAGCTGGGCGTGGTTGGCCCGGTCGATCCAGTCCAGCGTCACGTGCGCGGGGGTGTCGTCGTAGTCGGCGATGCGGTTCGCGGCGACCGACAGGGAGCTGGCGTCGAGGAAGTCGGTGCGGAAGACGCCCGGCTCGACGATCATCGACTGGATCCCGAACGGGGCCATCTCGGCGGAGAGCGCCTCGCTGATACCGGCGACGGCGAACTTCGACGCGCAGTACAGGCTGACACCGGGCTCGCCCTCGAAGCCCGAGCGGGAACCGATGTGCACCAGCCGGCCCGAGCCCTGCTTGCGCATGATGGGCAGTACCGCGCGGGTGACGTTGATCAGGCCGAAGACGTTGAGGTCGAACAGTGACCGGGCCTCCGCGTCGGTGATCTCCTCCAACGCGCCGAGCAGGCCACGGCCGGCGTTGTTGACCAGGACGTCGATGCCGCCGAACCGGTCCACTGCGGCCTCGACCGCCCGCGGGATGCTGTCGTTGTCGGTGACGTCCAGGGCAACCGCGAAGACCTGGTCGGAGTTCTTCAGATCGTCCGGCACGCGCTCCGGGTTCCGTACGGCGACCACGACATTGTTACCGCCTGCCAGAGCGGCACGGGCGATTTCCGCACCGATTCCGCGGGAGGCGCCGGTGACAAACCATGTAGCCATGGGGAAAACCTCTTTCGTCGCTTCCCCTTTTCGGGGATTTCCTGTTGACGAATTCGAGTGTGCCGGTCGGCTACGGCGCTATGAAGGCTGCGCTTTTCCTGGGAGTCCCACACCTAGGAAGACGAGGCGTATGTCCGGGCGAAGCACCGAAGGCTGCGCAGCGGGCTTCAGCGGCCAGGGGCAGTCAAGTCGCGGCAGCGTACGGGCACTTCGGCCTTGGGCTGCGCCCTCCTGGCACCTTTGCCGGAGTCCGCCGACAGCCTGTCGCGGGCAAGTGGTCCCGGAGTCGAGGCCCGCTGGGAAGCGCAGCCGACTGTCCCGCCAGTTCAACCGCAGGGAGAAAAGAGGACCCATCGCGGGCGAGGCCTGGTGCGTCATTCCGGTGAATTCCCGGCCGGAGTTCAGGCGCCGCGTGCGGGATTCTGCTGGTGAGGTACTTCGGGTGCGCTGATGGAGCCCAGCAGGGCCAGTCCGTCGGCGGAGAGGGAGCCCGGCTCGGCCTGCAGAAGGATGAGCTGCTGTCCAGGGGCGCTGCGGATGGTGAGGGCCTCGTGCCGCAACTCCAGGTCTCCCACGACGGAGTGATACACCTGCTTGACGTCGTACGGTGGGACCCGGGCGTACTCGCGTGCCCACAGGGAACGGAACTCGCCGCTGCGCACCGACAGTTCGCCGACGAGCTCCAGGATGCGGGGATCCTCGGGGGTGCTCGCGGCGGCCTGCTGAAGGTCGGCGACCGCGCGATGCCGGGCCCGCTCCGCGTTCCGGTAGAAGGTCTTCGCCGCGGGGTCCAGGAAGAGCATCCGGAGCACGTTGTCGTGCTGCGCGAAGTCACGGTAGAGAACGTCGGCCAATGCGTTGGTGGCCAGCAGGTCCTGGGCGTGTCCGATGATGAAGGCCGGCGTCCTGGTCCAGCTTTCGATCAGTTGCCGCAGGTGCGGGCGGACTCGCTCGACCCGGAAGGGGGACTTCGTGCGGCGGGCTGTCGGCTGGACCAGCCGGAAGAGTTCCCCCTTGTCCTCCTCTCCGAGTTGCAGTGCGCGGGCGATGGCCTCCAGTACCCGGAACGAGGGGCTGAGTTCACGGCTCTGCTCGAGTCGGCTGTAGTAGCTCAGGCTGACACCCGCGAGTGTCGCGACCTCGTCACGCCGCAGGCCGGGCACCCTTCGCCGGCCCGCGCCGGACAGTCCTGCCGCGGCGGGGCTGAGGCGTTCTCTGCGGGAGCGGAGGAACTGACCCAGCCCTCCAACCGAGTCAGGGCGCGTGTCGTTGTCCATGCTGCCAAGGCTAGGCGGGAAACGTCGGGAAGAGTTCTGCCGACGGTGGGTGCGTTACACCCAGGATCGCGGCTTCGCCGGGGGCGAACGTACGTGCCGGACGGCGGGAACAAACAAGACAGAGAATCACCCTGTGTGAAGGACCTTCGACCTGTTGTCATAGTGCGAAACCGGCACATCTCGTCGGCTGAAAACCATCTAGTCTTGCCGCATGAGCAATGGGACACCTTTGGGTGATTTCCTCAGAGCCCGCCGAGAAGCCTTGAAGCCACACGACGTCGGTCTGCCCGAATACGGGCGACGCCGGGTGCCGGGACTGCGCAGAGAGGAAGTCGCGCTGCTCGCCGGCGTCAGCTCCGACTACTACATCAGGCTGGAACAGGGGCGCGAGAACAGCCCGTCCCCGCAGGTCCTCGATGCCGTGGCGCAGGCGCTGAAACTGAACGCGGAGGCCGCCGACCATCTCAACCGCCTCTGCCTCACCGCCTCGCAGCGCCCGCGCGACTGGGGCGAGACGGATGTCAGCCGGCAGTTGTTGCAGCTGATGGACGGATGGGATCACACTCCGGCCTTCGTCGTCGGCCCGGCCCTCGACATCATGGCCGGCAACTCCCTCGCCGCGGCTCTCCATAGCGGGTTCGACCGGTTCGACAACCTCGCCCGCATGGTGTTCGTCGACCCGGCAGGGCGCGATTTCTACCAGGAATGGGAGCGAGCCGCGCACTCCTGTGTCGCCGAAATCAGGGCCGCCTACGGCCACGATCCCGAATCGGCACGCATCGCCGAGGTCGTGGCGCAACTGAGCGCCCAGAGCGAGGAGTTCGCCGAGATCTGGCAGATGCACGAGGTCAAGGGCAAGTCCCAGGAAGGCAAGCGTCTCAAGCACCCCCAGGTCGGAGACCTGCACATCAAATTCGCGGCCTTCACGGTCAACGGGGCCCCGCACCAGCAACTGGTCGTCTACCAAGCCGAACCGGCCAGCCCGACGGCGTCCGCCTTCGAGACGCTGAGGGCCATGGCCACCCGGCCGAAGCAGGCCCAGGCAGCCGTACCCGTGGCCGACCTCGCCGCCAACGAGCAGTAGCGGCGAACATGAGCAAGTGAACTCCGGTGGAGGCGCCGGCCCTGCCACGCCCAGGTGGCATCGCTCCATGACACCTGCGGGGAGATGTCCGGCGGGACGACATCACGACCAGCTTCCTCCCTGCTGATAGCCCCTTCCTTCCATCGCAGGTCAGCGGCCTGCCCCGTGGGAAGGGCGTCCGGCACGTGGGTAGTGCATAGATGACCGGTCGGCTAGTTTCGCTGGTGTGGCGCGGAGAGCCAGGGGGCCCTGCCGTCCAGGCGGGGCTTCCGGGCCCACCGCGGCTCTGTCCCTCCGGCCGTCCTCGCGGTCGGAGCGGTGTTCCTTTCAAGTTCCCTTCAAGCCCGGAGTAGAGCGATGAACGACGACAGTCGTCAGGACGGCATCCACCCTTCCCGGCCGGTATGCAGTCGCGTGAGATCGAAACCAACGGCGCCACGATCCACGTACGCGTCGGCGGACAGGGGCCGGCGGTCGTTCTGCTGCACGGCTTCGGCACAACGGGCGACATGTGGGGTCATCTGGCGAACGCACTCATCGAAGACCACACGGTGATCGCGCCCGACCTGCGCGGGCTGGGCCTCTCGTCGAAGCCTGACGGCGGCTACGACAAGAAGAACCAGGCGGCGGACGTGTGGGGCGTCCTGGACGCCCTGGACGTACCGACGATCGAACTGGTGACGCACGACATCGGCATCATGGTCGGCTTCGCGGCTGTCGCCACCCACCCCGAGCGCGTGAGCCGATGGGTGGCGATCGACGCGCCGCTGCCCGGCATCGGCCCCTGGGATCAGATCACACAGGATCCGGCCATGTGGCACTTCGGCTTCGGTGGGCACGACATGGAGCGCCTGGTCGCCGGCCGCGAGCGCGTCTATCTCGACCGCTTCTGGAACGAACTCTCCGTGGTCCCGGAGCGGTTCGACGAAGCGAAGCGCGAGCACTATGCGGCGCTCTACGCGCAACCCGGCGCCATGCGGGCGAGCTTCGCCCAGTTCCTGGCGTTCAGTCAGGACGCGGCCGACAACAAGAAGTTCCTCGCGCAGGGCAAGCTGCGGATGCCGGTCCTGGCCTTCGGCGGCGAAGCCACCTTCGGCCCCGGGATCGGCGAGGTGCTGCGGTGTGTCGCCGACGACGTCGAAGACGCGGTCATCCCGGATTGCGGGCACTGGATCACGGAAGAGCAGCCCCAGGCGACGACGGACCTGGTCGTCGAGTTCCTGCGCCGGGCGCGCTGAAAGGCCATCCCTGCCTTTGAGGCCGACGCCCGGTCGCGGCAACATCCCGGTCGAACTCGTGACTCCCGCCGGAACATTCGCCGTCATCGAAGCGCAACCCATGTCGTGACCTCATCGAATCACCGCGCTCGCGTACGCCCTTGCGCCGCGCGTTGTCCCGTTGCGGGATCGTCAATCGGTCCGGGTGCGGAGGCTCCGCGCCAGGGCGGGGATCATCACCGTCGCGGGGACGAGGTGTAGCCCGAGGAGGGCGGTGGTGGTGGCGGTGTCTGCCCCGGAGAGGAGGGGCGGGACCAACGAGATCGCGGTCAGCGACACCGCCGTCCACACGAATCGCCTGACGGGGCGAGCGCTCCAACGAAGAAGAGCGACTGCGATGACGATGCCCACGACCGAGAAGAAGCCGGTCACCACGGCGAACCCGGACAACGGGATCGTCTCGCCACCATCGGGGACCTCGAAGTCGACGCCAACGGCCTGGGCAAGCGCAGCGGCGAGGGTGGTGGCCACCATCGCCGCGAGCGCGGCAATGAAGCCGGTGCCGGCGAGCCCGCGGAGTCGGTGGGTGCGGCTGGTCCGGCCCGATGCCGGGCCTGCGACGACCCCGGTGTCATTCATGCTGCTCATGTCGTTCCTCCATCAGTCGGTAACTGGCGTACGGGTGTGTCGACCGGCAGGTGACGGTCCTGGCCCTGGGGGTGACGACGCGCACCCTCGCCGTGCGACGGCCGGGGTTCCGCAGGGCGCGGACGCCGGTGCCGCGGAGCCAGAACCCGGCGCCGCGTCCGAGGACCGGCCCGGGCTCGCCGTCGCGCAGCTCCAGCTGCACCCGCCCGCGGGTGACGATGCCGAACGCGTCGCACCACTGCGCCGCGACCACCGCGACACGCGCGCCACCGCGAAGCGCGAGCGTCCACACCGGGACTACTCCGTGCCGTCCGCCGGCAGACGCTCCGGCAGCCCGAGCCGCGGGAACTGGTCGTCGTGGAAAATGACGATCTCGGTGATCGCCCCACCGGTGATCCGCAGGACGTCGATCGTCAGCGGCAGGTACGCGCCCTCCTGCTTCCGCCAGAGGTAGAAGGCAAGGGCGGGCTGCCGGTTCACGGAGGTGAGGACGGCGCGCAGGCCCTTCATGCCCTCGAAGCCGCTCTCGACCCAGTCGTTCACCACCGCGTCGCGGCCGACGTTCAGGCCCGGCGTGGGCGGCATCGAGCACCGGACGTCGTCCCGCAGCATGGCCGCGATCCTGTCGACGTCGGTCGCGACGCTGGCTTCGGTGAAGCGGCGCACCAGCTCGCGCGTCCCGGCGTCCTGTTCGCCGCCGGTCCAGTCCTGCCGCTCGGCGGGCAGGTGCTCCCGCATGCCGGCGCGGGCCCGCTGCAGCGCGCTGTTCACGGAGTGGACGGAGTCCCCGAGGAGCTCCGCGACGCCCTTCGCCGGCCAGCCGAGCACGTCCCGCAGGATCAGCACGGCCCGCGGGCGCGGCGCGAGGTGCTGGACTGCGACCAGGTACGCCAGCTCGATCGTCTCCCGCGCGACGGCGACGGTCTCCGGCTCGTCCGCGTCGCCCGCGGACAGCTCGTCGAGCAGCCGGTCCGGGTAGGGCTGCAGCCACAACACCTCGCCGCCGGTCGCGGGCTCCGGGCGGCACTTGGCGAGCAGGTCCAGGCAGGCGTTGGTGGCGATCCGGTACAGCCAGGCCCGGAACGTCGACCGTCCCTCGAAGGTCTCCCGCCGCCGCCAGGCACGGAGGAACGTTTCCTGCACGGTGTCCTCGGCGTCCTCGAACGACCCGAGCATCCGGTAGCAGTGCACGTGCAGCTCCCGCCGGTGGCGCTCGGCCAGCGCCGAGAACGTCGGCTCGTCGACCTCGTCCAGCCCGCTCACGCCCAGCTCCTCCAGCCGCGTGTCCGTACTCATCACGTCATCCTTCCGCCTCGTCGTGTCCCGTCGTAGGTGTGACGTAGGTGTGACGGGTGCGGGCGCGAAAACTCATCACCAGGGTCGGTCGGCATGTCTGCCCTCGGGGCGCAGCGCCTTCAGGCCCGCGCGAGCGTCGACCAAGGGCGCATCCGACAGAGCTGACCAGCCACGCGGGGTCGCCCGGACCCGGCTCCCGCCCGTGCGCCGCCCCTGGCCCCGCCCGCCGCGACCGGCTACCGGACTGCCCCGGTGTGCTAAAAAAGGAGTAATCAAAGGGGCATTTTGCAGCAGCTCACGCTCGGAATCATGTCGCAGACCCGCAAGGAGAACGAGCATCGTCTGCCCGTTCACCCTGCTCATTTCGACCGCATCGACGCCGCTCTCCGCAAGCGCATCTACGTCCAGGAAAACTACGGAGAGTTTTTCGGCGTCCCGGACAGTCAGCTCGCCCCGCTCGTCGCCGGCATCCGCACGCGTGAGGAACTCATCGCCGACTGCGATGTCATCCTGCTGGCCAAACCGCTCCACCAAGACCTGGCGGAACTGCGCGAGGGGCAGGTTCTGTGGGGCTGGCCGCACTGTGTCCAGGACGAGAAGGTCACCCAGATCGCCATCGACCGGCGGCTGACCCTGATCGCCTTCGAAGCGATGAACCACTGGACCCGCGGCGGCTCCTTCAACCTGCACGTATTCCATAAGAACAACGAGCTGGCCGGGTACTCCTCGGTCCTGCACGCCATGCAGCTGACCGGCGTGACAGGTGACTACGGGCGGCGGCAGCGCGCGGTCGTCATCGGCTTCGGCGCGACCGCCCGCGGCGCGGTGACCGCGCTCGGCGCCCTGGGCGTGCACGACGTCGACGTGCTCACCGCGCGTGGCGTCACCGCCGTCAGCTCCCCCATCCACTCCGCGCGGATCGTCCACTTCGACCACGACAAGGCCGACGACACCCTCGACCCGCGACGCAGTGTCGCCCTCACCGAGGACGGCCCGCTGCCGCTGGCCGAGTTCCTCGCGGGGCACGACATCATCGTCAACTGCGTGCTGCAGGACACCGACGCGCCGCTGATGTTCCTGATAGACGAGGACCTGCCCAAGCTGGCCCCCGGCACCCTGGTCATCGACGTCTCCTGCGACGAGGGCATGGGCTTCGACTGGGCCCGGCCCACCACCTTCACCGACCCGATGTTCACCGTCGGCGACCAGGTCAGGTACTACGGGGTGGACCACAGCCCCTCCTACCTGTGGAACTCCGCGACCTGGGAGAACAGCGAGGCCCTCCTGCCGTATCTGGACGTCGTGCTCCAAGGCCCCGAAGCCTGGGACGTCAACGAGACGATCCGGCGCGCCATCGAGATCCGCCAGGGCGTCGTCCAGAACCTCAAGGTGCTCGCCTTCCAGAACCGCACCGCGGAGTATCCGCACGCTCACGAGGCGCCCCGGGCGGCGTCGCGACCGTAGCGAGCGGGGCATCCGGCGTGCAGTCGTCCTCCGACCGCCGTCCCGAGTCGCCGCGCGGCGGGCGCCGGTCGCCTGCCGCGCCCGGCCGCAGGGCGGACACCGCGCCGGAGAGTTCGCCGCACCCTTGATCTCGGAAAGCTCGCTGGTCACACGCGGAGACCCGGGGGGCACACCGGGGCAGGGTGAAGGATCCGGTCCGCGGATGAGTGCCCAAGGGGAACGGGGGAGGGACCCGCCTCCAGCTCACCGTGGACGCCACCCGTGCGGCAGAACCGGCGCGATCCTGGCTGGAGGCCAGCCGCTGCTTGGGCAAGGACGGCCGCCGGAAGTGAGGGGATCTCCGGGAGGGGCCCGTTCGGCCGCTTCGGGGAGTAGCGTGAGGTCATCGGGAGCACTTCGCGCACCGGCCCCGATTCCGGTGTCGTTCCTGGTGAGCAACGACACCGGACAGCTGCCCACGCGCAGAGGTCCGGGGACGGGTTCGCATGATGTCCGCGATCACCGACCATCAGGCGGTACGCGCCGTGCCCTTCAGGGAGCCGGCCGCACGCCTCGCCCTCAAGCCCGTGAGCCCCTCCCCGGGACAGGTCGAGCTGGACGGCGCCTGGTGGCCCCGCTCACGTGACCTGAGCCACGAACTCCCCACGCTGGCCGACGTACTGGACCCGCTGTGGGGACGGATCACCCGTATAGCGGTCAACCCCCGCTACTGGCCCATCATCCCGCGCAAGATCTTCGTCAACGGCCATGTGGTGAAGGTCGGTTGGTTCACCACCGAACTGGACCCGCACAAGATCCTGCTGCTGTCCGGAACGTCGGGCCGCTGGGACCTCCTGGTGATTCCGCCGGAGACCAACGCCACCTCGGCCGACCGGCTGATGGCCGCCGCAAGCGCGACCACCGCCCCGCAGTCGACGGCTACCGCTCTCATGGCGGCGGAACAGGGCGACGACCCCTCCACGTCGTACGACGCCGGCACCGAACAGCTCGGCCGACTGGCGGTGGAGATGTGACCATCGGAGTCACCGCCCCGGCCGTGACGAGGCGGCCCGGATCGTGTGGCCACCGCGTTGACACGGGCCGTCGCCGGACCCGGACCGGCAGCACGGTGCAGGGCCATGCGACTCCGGAACTCACGGCGAAGCATTCCCCGACCGCCTCGCCCAGACCCCGCGAGAACCCACCCACCGGACAACAGTGAGGCCGGCATGACGCTACGGACCATCAGCAACCAGGCGCAGACGATCAAGGGCAGGATCACGCAAGAGCTAGGCCGGGTCACCGGCAACAGGCGACTGCAACGCCGAGGCAGGGTCGACCGGGTTTCCGGAAGCATGGAACAGGCCGTCGAGAAGACCAAGGCCGCCTTCAGGCGGAACGGAAGCGGCCCCCGATGATGTACGACCAGGCGCGCGCCCAGCAGTCCGCGGGCCGTACCCCGGGCTCGGCCGGGCGCCGCAGCCCGGGCCCGGAGCCGCTGCTCTCGTCGGGCGAACAGGACAAGATCGTCCAGCGTCTCCGGCACGCCATCAACACCTTCGCCGACACCCCGCACGAGGCGCTGGAAGAGGCCGAGAGCGCCTACGACGAAGCCACCGCCCAGCTCGTGAACGCCCTCGCGGAACGACGGCGTCTCCTGCGCGCCGACTGGCAGGACCAGGACCCCGACGCACAGTCCGACGAACTCCGGAACACACTGAGGCAGTACCGGGAGATCACCCAGCGACTGCTCCGCATCTAGTCGGCCACTACTGCGCGTCGCGGCCGAGCACGGAGTAGTGTCGACAGTACCGAGGGCATTTCGCACACCGGCTTTCACGCCGGGTCGTTCTCGGCGAGAGATGAAACCCGGGTCGCCGTGGAGGCGGCCCGGAGACGGGTCCGCACCATGTCGGCGACCTTGCACTCACCCCTGCCGCACCCCGAGCCCGTCGCAGCCCCGGCCGCGCGTCTCGCCCTGAAGACCGACGGCACCTCCCGTGGACTCCTCGACGGTGCCTGGTGGCCCCGCTCCCGAGACCTGCTGAGCGAACTGCCCTCGCTGACCGACGTGTTGGACCCCTTGTGGGGGCGCATCACTCGCATTGCCGTCAACCCGATGTGGTGGCCGGTCATCCCGCGCCAGATTCCCGTGGACGGCCACACCGTCAAGGTCGGCTGGTTCACCCCGGAAATCGACCCGCACAAGCTGCTGCTGCTCTCCTACGGCACCGGCCGCTGGGACCTGCTGATCATCCCGCCGGAGACCGGAGCGGAGCCGGCGGCCCGGCTGATGGCCGCCGCGTCCGACAACGACGGCCCGCCCCTGACCGCGAGCGCGCTCATCGCCGCGGACGAGGCCCGGCACGGCGCCTCCGCGGTGTCCGCGGCCGTCCCGCGACAGGCCGGTCCGCCCAGCCGGGCCACCCCGCTCTTCGCTCATTGATTTCAGAGCATGATGAGCAGACGCGTCTTGGGCTTGAGTTTCCTATTCACCGAACGACTCTGAACGTAGACCTCCAACTTGGGGTTGTTCCCCGCCTTCACGGAGACGGTTCCCTGGACACCCGTACCGAACAAAAGGCTGCGTGCCGCGTCGCCCGTATAGGCGCGGTCGGTGTCTTTCTCGACCACGATGACTTCCTTGTTCTGCTGAACCTGAGCCCGGGCGCCCAGCTGGTAGTAACACGAACCACGTTCGTACGTCACTCCCGGATGAGAGTCGACGAAGGGGCGAATCTCGACTTCCTTGTCGACTTTCAGGAGCCGGTACCTGTCAGCCGGAATCGGTTCGAGGTTCGCTCGCACCTCGTCAACCGATATGTCCTGGCCGACGGCGAACAGGTTCTTCGTGCCGCGCACCCCCTGCTCACGCCCGCGGAGGAAGCTGGTGGCGGCGGCGCGCACGGTGCCGATCGCCTCCTCGACGCCCTTCTGGGAATCCGCATCCCAGATGGCGATGTTCCCGGCTGGGAATCCGTAGTTCTGGGCGGTGCGCTTGGCCAGGGAGTTCGGAACGAGGATCGCGGAAGTCCAGTGGCCCGGAAGCCCGTTCATCTTCGCCGTGATCTTGTCGAGCCAGGGGCCGAGGATGGTCATGTCGCCGTCGTGCCGCCTGTCGCCGCCGGAGGCGTTCTCCTCACCGTCCGTCACGACGATCTGGAGGAAGCTGTGTTCGCCGTATTCCTCCCAGATATGGCCCAGGTCGTCCAGAGACTTCAGAGAAGCCTCGATGAGTGCCGTAGCGCCATTGTTGACCTGGTACAGCCCTCGCATGGACGGCAGATGCTTCACGTCCATGTCCCAGACCAGGTTCTCCACCCTGTGGTCGAAGGAGTAGAGGCTGATCCGTGTTTCGTGGCCGAGGCTGTCGGACTCGGACTTCAACCCCGCCACGAACTCGTCCACAACCCGAATGAGTTGACTCTCGTGCGGACGCATTGAACCCGAACAGTCCACTACCAGCGCGACGTGATTCACCTTGTGCTGAATCTTGTTTGCGGACACGTTTGTGCTCCCCCTCCGAGGCTCCCCGAGTGATGCCTTCATTTTATGGGGAGGCACTGACAACGGCGTTTGACGCCCCATCACCCGCCTGCATCCAGCGCTGTGTCCAGCACCCAGGAGACGCCCGGCGGTCGCGGGGACGCGCGCGTGGGGGCCGCCACCGCCACAACCACCACCGCCACCGCCACCACCACCGCCACTGAGGCTCGCTGCTGAGCTGATGCTCCGGCGGATTGAGTACGGGTACTCATGTGAGTGGCCGTCAGCAGCCTGCATGGTACGGATATGCGATCATTTTTCCTCCCGAAGCCTTTGCTGGCGGCCGCGCTCGGCGGCGTCGTCGTCCTGGCAGGCTTCGGCGCGCAGAACGCTACCGCCGATCAGACCTCCAAGGTCACCACCGTCGCGGCGAGCTACGACGACGCGGAGGCACGGTTCCTCGAGATGGCGAGCCTCCTCTCGCAGAACTGTGACCCGGACGTATCCAGCGGCGTCGATGACGTGACGTCAACTTCCCTGGCCGGCACCACGGCAGCGCAGCCGACCCCCGACACCACTCAGCCCATCCTGGTCGACCCGGTGCCGCTGACCTCGAGCGAGGTGTGCGCCGCCCAGAAGCACCAACTGCGCATCAGCGGGGCGTTCTTACGGACGGACACAGCCACGTACGAGGAGATGCGGAACAAGCTGACGAGCCTGAACTACCCGGCGGCGCGGATCCACCGCATGCCGGACTTCTCGGGCCAGCCCGTGGCAAGGATCGACCTGCGGGTAGGGGCCGAGCACTTGGCTCTGGAGGTCACCGACCTCAACGCCGGCTTGATGGTTCGGGCGTTCGGCGCTCCGCAGGACGTGAGCGTGACCGAGGTACGGCTGAGGCTGCAGCTGGATTGGCCCACATCGTGAGGCCCCACATCCTGAGGCCCCACATCCTGAGTCCCTGATCCTGGCAGGCCCGGAGCAGGCGAACCGGGGCGCGCTGTCCGGGCCGTCTGCTCCCCACTCTCCACCAGTTTCTCCTTTCTGAGGACAAAGTATGGACGGTTTCGTATGCCGTTCGTACGCTGGGCGTCGCTTTCGTGCGGAAGTCCGCGTGCATCACCGCGGAACGCCGCCGTACCACTCGTACGTGCACGAACTCCACTCCGCGGACGCGGCCACCCCGGCGCGTCGCCTCGCAGCGCCCAGCAGGAGGAAGAGTGACGCCACGCAAGTCCCCGAGCCCCCGTCGTAACCGCCGTAGCCGCCGTAGAGCACGAAGAACCGCCGGGTTACTTCTCACGGTCCTTTTCGCGGGCGGCCTCATGGCCCCCGTCGCCGGCGCCGGGGAGAAGCCGTACGCGGATCTGCCGCCCCAGGAACCCGGTGTCACCCTCCGTGTTTTCGACCTCCAGTCCCCGCTGAGCGAGCTCTGCGACCTCAAGCCCGCCCAGACGCCCAACGTCGACAGACTGATCCCCACCGTCGACTGGTCCTCCACCGAGGGCTTCGGCTTCACCGACAACTTCGTGTCGCAGATCATCGGCAACATCAGTGTTCCCGCTGACGGCACGTACGCCTTCCGTCTGATCAGCGACGACGGCTCCCGCCTCTTCCTCGGCGACGAGAAGGTCATCGACCACGACGGACTGCACGGCGCGGAGCCCAAGGACGGCGAGGTCACGCTCACCCCCGGCTACCATGCCCTGCGCATCGACCACTTCGACCGCGGTGGCGGACAGCAGGTCACCCTCCAGTGGAAGCCGCCGGGCGCCGACGAGTTCACCCTCGTCCCGAACTCCGTTCTCAGTACCGACGCCGGTGTCGTCCGGGTCACCGCCCCCGGCCGTAAGGAGTGCGAGGGCACCTATGACACCCCCGGCGACGGCCTCCCGTTGACCTCGGTCAACCCGGGTTACACCCTCACCGATCTGCGTCCCGAGGGCTTCGAGCCGCAGGTCTCGGCGATGGACTGGATGCCGGGCGGCCGGCTCGCCGTGACCACGTGGGGCGGCAGCACCCAGACGCAGGGAGAGGTGTACATCCTCGACAACGTCACGGGTGACACCGGTCCGGAGAAGGTCACCTACAAGAAGATCGCCGATGGCCTGAAGGAGCCGATGGGGATCAAGTACGTCGACGGAAAGCTGTACGTCTCGGAGAAGCACCAGCTCACCGAGCTGTCCGACACCGACGGCGACAACACCGCGGGCGAGATCCGCAAGGTCGCCGAGTGGCCGTACGGAGGGAACTTCCACGAGTTCGCCTTCGGACTGCTCTACGAGGACGGGAACTTCTATCTGAACCTGTCCGTCGCCATCAACTACGGCGGCGCGACGACCGATCCGCAGCCCGCCCCCAACCGCGGCACCACCATCAAGGTGAACAAGAAGACAGGAAAGGTCAGTTACCTGGCCGGCGGCCTGCGCACACCGAACGGGATCGGACGGGGACCCAAGGGCGAGCTCTTCGTCACCGACAACCAGGGCGGCTGGCTGCCCGCCTCCAAACTGGTTCACATCAAGCCAGGCCGGTTCTTCAACCACCACACCAACCCGGACGGCCCGTTCGAGAACGCCACCGTCACCAAGCCGGTGCTCTGGCTGCCGCAGAACGAGATCGCCAACTCACCCAGCACACCTATGCTGTTGAAGAAGGGGCCCTTCGCCGGGCAGATGCTCTTCGGCGATGTCACCTACGGCGGAATCCAGCGCGCCGACCTGGAGAAGGTGGACGGCGAATACCAGGGCGCGGTGTTCCGGCACACACAGGGCCTCGAGGCCGGCATCACCCGCATCAGCACCGGACCGGACGGCGCGATCTACGCGGGCGGCCTGGGCGCCGACGGGAACTGGGGCCAGGAAGGCAAACTCCGCTTCGGCCTTCAGAAACTCACGCCGAACGGCAAGAGCGTCTTCGACATCAAGACCATGCGGGCCACCCGTGACGGCTTCGAAATCACCTACACCGAGCCTCTGTCGGAGGAGACCGCCGCTGCCGTGACGAGCGGCGCCTACTCGGTCGAGCAGTGGCGCTACGCCCCCACCCCGGCGTACGGGGGCCCCAAGGTCGACGAGGAGGCCCTTCCCGTCGCGGCGGCCCGGATATCCGACGACCGTCGCATGGTCCGGCTCACCATCCCCGGCCTGAAGACCGACCGGGTGGTGCATGTGCGTTCGCCGCGCCCCTTCGCTTCGGTGGACGGTGAGCAACTCTGGTCCACCGAGGCCTGGTACACCCTGAACGCACGCCCCGGTCCCGAGCAGCCCATCACCTCGTACGACGCCGAATCGGCACGTCTGTCCGGCGGAGCGGACATCGACACCGAGCATGCCGGCTACACCGGCGGCGGCTTCGTCGACGGATTCAACGCCGAGGGCGCCACCGCCACCTTCGAGGTCGACGCACCCGCGAAGGGCGGCTACGACATCGGCCTGCGCTACGCCAACGGCCCCAACCCCTTCACCGGCACGAAGACGATCAGCGTCAGCGTCAACGGCGGACAGGCGCGGCAGACCAGCCTCCCCTCCACCGGCGCCTGGAACCGCTGGTCCACCCGGACCGAGCGGCTCGCCCTCCGCAAGGGACGCAACACCATCACGTACACCTACCGGCCCGAGGACACCGGCAATGTCAACCTCGACATGATCGACGTGCGCCGACCGGTCAGCCGTATCGACCTGTTCTCCGGCGGCAGCCTCGCCACCGCATGGCAGCACAGTGACGGCCGAAGCGCCCAATGGCCGCACAGCGCCGAGGACTCCATCGAGGTGTGCTGCGGCGACATCCGCACCAAACAGTCCTTCGGCGACTTCAGGCTGCACGCCGAATTCCGGGTGCCGAAGCTGCCGGACGACGTCACCGGGCAGGACCGCGGCAACAGCGGCATCTATCTCCAGGAGCGGTACGAGATCCAGATCCTGGACTCCTTCGGGGTGGAGAAACTCGCCTCGAACGAGGCCGCGGCCATCTACACCAAGAAGGCCGCCGACCTGAACGCCGCCACCGCACCCGAAACCTGGCAGACGTACGACATCGTTTTCCGTGCGGCCCGTTTCGACGCCGCAGGCCAGAAGACGGATGACGCCAGGATCACCGTGGTGTGGAACGGCAGGACAGTCCACGACAACGTCGCGGTGGACGGCCCGACCGGCGGTGGCGACGCCGAATCGGCCGCGGCGGGCGCGATCCGGCTCCAGGACCACGGGAACAAGGTCCGCTTCAGGAACCTCTGGATCGAACCTGCCGACGGGGCTTAACAGGACGGCTACTTGAGGTAGACGAGGCCGTCGGTCGTGATGGCGGGACGCCCGCTGGTGCCGACCACGACGATCCTGACGGTGTGCTTGGCACTGCCGGACCAGGTCTTGGTCCAGGTACCGGACTTGGCGGCGGAGGTCTCCTGCAGGATCACCGGCGTGAAGGAGGGGGACGACGTGCGGGTGTTGCCCGCGTGGTCGGACGCCTTCATCGACCAGGTGGAGGCGGCACCGGACTTGGCGGTGCGGCTGGAGCTGGTCGTGGTCGGGCCGAAGGTGGCCGTCGTCGGGGACAGCAACTGCACGGACTTCAGCGCCTTGTCGTCGGTGGCCCTCCATCCGAGGGTCACCGGGACGGCGGTCGTGTTCACGGTGCCGGTCCGCAGGGAGAGCTTGGGCGTGGTGGTGAAGGTCGGCGCGGTCGTCTCCGCCACCACGCTCAGCGCGGCGGTGGTCGCGGTCCTGCCGGACTGGTGCACGGCCCGTACGGCGACGGTGTGGCCGCCCAGGGGCAGGGCGGCGCCGACCGAGGCGGCCGTACCGGAGGCGGTGGCGGCGACCTTCCCGTCCACCAGCAGCTCGAACCTGGAGATCAGCGAGCCCGGCGTGGTGGTCGTCCAGTGCGCGGTGATGGCGCCCTTGGTGTAGTACGTCGAGCCCGACAGGCCCGCGCCGCCGACCGACGAACGTCCGGGGCGGCGAAGGCGACCGCGGCCGACGCGCCCAGCGCGGCCCGACCTGTCCAGCGCGCCCCGACCGACCGACATCACGGGAAACAGGCTGTGATGATGCAGATCACTGCGATGTGCCGGGCGGTGGACGCGATGTCGGCACCGGCACCCCTAAACCCACTTACGCAACACGAGTGAATCAGCTGACTTTTCTGCTTTGTGCAGGTGGTGAGTCTCATACGGTCGTGCACGGCTCCGGCGGCCGTACGGGAGGCATCGCGGGCGCGGGCGGTTGAAGGCGCACCTGATGTTGGGCTTGGGGAGGGTTCCGGACGTGTGCAGGATCCACACGAGTCGCTGCCGTTGGACCAGTACGGGTGTGTGGTGCGCGGACGGTGGGCCGTCGAGAGTCGGGCGGCACGGATGATGGCTCTCGGGATGTCGGTCGGCTGCTGGCTGCTGACGGTCTCGCTCCTGTTCCGCGTCCGGGGCGCGCGGGGGCGGGTGCGGACGCGGCTGCTGCTGTTGGCGGGTTCCGCGGCCGCCGGGGGTGCCTACCGGACGGCGATCGCCGTGCTGTCGGCTCAACCGGCGCGGGAACCGGACGTGCGGGGATCGGTCGGTTTGGTGGTGCTCACCGGGGTGACCATGGCGGTCGGCCTGGGGGCGGCCGGTCTGGTAGTCGCGGCCGATGCCGGTACGGGTCCGCACGCGTGGCTTCGGCGTGTGCTTGACGGGGCCGTCACGGCCGGGGCCGTGTTCCTGGCGGGATGGGTACTCCTGGGGAGAGCCGGTGACGGCTGGCGGCTGGAGACGGGAATGGTCGGCGTCCTGTGGACGTCGGAAGTCGTGTTCCTCAGTTTTCTGCTCGCACTGCTACGTCTCGTACGGGGCGACCAGCGGGCCACGTTGTGGGTGGGCGTCGCCGGACTTTCCCTGACGTTGATCGGCGACAGCCTGCGACTGTGGACGGCCGGCGCACCTGGGCCTGAGGCGATGTCCTCCCAACTGGCCGACGTCTGCGTCACCGCGGGGCTGTTGGTGGCTGCTGTCAGTCCATGGGTGCCGGGTGGGGCGAGTGTGCTGGCCGCGGGTCGGCCCGCGCTGCGCTCGGGGATAGAGGGAGCCGCGGCCTTCATTCCCCTGACCGTCTGCACGGTCACGGCGCTGGGATACGCGTTGGCACCTCATGCCGGCGACCCGGTGCCGCTGTTGGTCGGCGGGACGGCACTGCTGGGCCTGTGGGCCCGCCAGACGTTCCTGCCGAGCGAGAACATCGGACGGGACGACTGAGCTCTCTTCTCCCAGGTCCCTTGGCCGGCGTCACCGCCGGCCAAGGGACCTTGTGGTGATCAGCGTGCGTCAGCCGTCGGACTCCGACGACGGGATGTAGGCGCCGGGCACGTCCTTCGGGGCGAAGATCTTGTCCTCGCCCGGGTACGGCTTCTTCCAGCCGTGTGTCTCGTACCACGTGAAGTGGTTCATCTGCGCGGGGTTCGCGAAGTCGGGCACGGCGCTCGGACCGGTCAGCCGCTGCTTCGACTTCCACGTCTCCCACTGCGCCGCGAGCGCCTGCTTGTCCGCCGGCACCTTCGCCGACGGCACGGCGGCCGCGTTCGGGTCCTGCGGCGCCGGGGTGTCCACGCCGCAGGCGGGCGGGGTCGACAGGCCCGCGGTCAGCGAGGTCCGGTTGGGCAGCGCCTTGAACGGCGTGTAGTCCGGGCGCGGGGTGAACGCCCCACGCATCGGGGTGGCCGCGCTGTCCTTCTGGTTCATCGGGTGGACCCCGAGGATCTGCTCGATGGTCCGGATCATGGTGATCTGCGAGTAGTAGTGGTTGTCGACCGTGCCGTGCTGGGCCCAGGGGCTGATGATCTGGATCGGGGCACGGTGGCCGTCGACGTGGTCGAGGCCGGCCTGGGAGTCGTCCTCGACGACGAAGATCGCCGAGTCCTTCCAGTACGAGCTGTGTGAGATCTCGTCGACGATCTTGCCGGTCGCGAGGTCGTTGTCCGCGACCTGGGCGGGCGCGTTCGCCGGGCCGCCGGTGTGGTCGCTGGAGAGCCAGAACATGTTCAGGTTCGCCGGCCCGTTCTTCTCGAAGTCCTGCTTCCAGATCTCGGACCGGTAGATGTCCGGGACGCTGGTGTCGAACTTCGGGAAGCCGGGCACCGACACGCTGTTGAGCGACGGGATCGGCGAGGACGAGTTCAGCGGGTAGGCGGTGCCCTGCCCGGTCGCCGCCATGTTCTTGGAGTCGCAGTACAGGTTCTGCCAACTCGCGTCCGCCGGCTTGGTCAGGAACTGCTGGAACTCACCGAAGTCCCGTACGGACTTCCCGGCGGCCTGCGCGCCGGTCCACAGGAAGCCGGTCCGCTGGTGGCCGAGAGCGTCGTCCTCGGTGTCGTAGCTGCGCTGGTACTCACCGGCCGAGGACTCGGTGTACTCCGGGTCGTCGGCCTGCATCAGCCAGTTGTGGCCCTCGGCGGAGTTGGTGCCGATGTCGTACGTGTTGTCGTACAGCCCGAACTGCTCGGCCAGCGCGTGCTGGTTCGGCGTCACGTTCTCGCCGAACTCCGCCAGCGACGGGTCGCCGTTGCCCTGCGGGACGTCACCGAAGACCTGGTCGTAGGTCCGGTTCTCCTTGACGATCAGGAAGACGTGCTTGATCGTCGACGGGTCGCCGAGCCGCTGGGGGACCGGAACCGGCTTCGCGTGGCTCGTGCCCTCGGCCCGCGTGACCGAGCCGCCGGTCCAGCCGTTCTGCTGGAAGACCTTGGCCGTCTGGGACTTGATGACGCTGTCGCTCGGCAGCGTGAACCGCTGCAGGCTGGACGTGGTGTCGTGCGTGGCGTGCCCGGCGCTGGTGGTGGGACGGCGGGCGTCGATGCCACGGGTGTTGGAGACGACGACCTGGTTGCCGACGGTGGCGATCTCCGCGGGGAAGTAGTCCGTCGGGAGCAGACCGACGTAACTGACCGGCTCCTGCGGGCTCGTGTACCGGTAGACGGCGACCGCGTTGGCACGGCCCAGCGTCACCAGCAGATGACCGTCGTCGGTGAGTGTCACCGCGTCGGGCTCGTAGCCCACGGACGCCTCAGGCCACGGCTGGGTGGCGATGGTCTGGACGACCTTGTCGCTCGCGGTGTTGATGACCGACACGTCGTTGGTGGCCGTGTTGGTGACGAACAGTGCGCCCTTCTTGGCGTACAACGCGGTCGGGTGCAGACCGACGTTGATGCTTCCGACGGCGGCGGACAGGTTCGCCAGGTCGATGACACTGACCGTGCCCGTGGTGGTGGCCGCCGTCTTCGGGTCGGCCGGCACCTGGGTGCCGTACGAGTTGATGGTGGTGTCGCCGGGCTTCGCCGGACGGCCGCCCTCGTTGCTGACGTAGAGCTTGTCGCCGACCTTGACCATGTCACGCGGGGCGTTGCCCACGGCCCAACTCCGCTGGACGGTCCCGGTCGAGGCGTCGATGGCGACCACGCGGTTCTGGCCGTTGACGGCGGAGTACACGGTGGAGCCGTCGGGCGAGAACACCGCCTCGCCCACCAGAGCGTGCTTGGCCCCGTCCGCCGGAATGCTGACGGACGTCGGGTTGGCGACGCTGCCGTCGGGGTTCACCGTGAACCTGGTGTAGCCGTCGGTCTGCCCCAGCCACAGCTGCGTACCGTCGGGCGAGTAGGTGGGGCCCTCCTGGCCCACGCTGGTGTTGCTGATGCGCGGGTTCGAAGACGCGGAGGCGCTGACCAGCTGCTGCACCTTCCAGCTCTTCAGGTCCACGATGGACAACGCCGCCCCACCGTCGGTGACCGCGGCCGCGAGGTGGGTGCCGTCCGGGCTGACCGAGGACGACATGATCTTGCCGTTGTTGACGACGAGGCGATCGCCGTACGGAGCGATGTACTGGTTGCTGGAGATGACCTGGCCGCGATCGGTGACCTGGCCGACCTGGTCGGTGCCGAACTGGTTCGTCTGGGCGAAAGCGGTGCCGGCGGCGACCAGGGCGACAGCGGTGGTGCCCGTCGTCAGCAGGGGTATCCGGCGGCCGAGGCGTCTGCCGAGAAGGCTGAAACGTTCCTTCTCGGCACGCCTGCGACGGCGTGTGACCTGCATGGAGTTATCCCTTCGGGGTGGTGGCGAGCAGTTCGACGTTGCCGTCGAACTGCCAGAGCGGGTTGGGTGCGTCCCCGATCGGGGTCCGCACCAGGAAGTAGCCGTTCACTTCCTTCGGCCCGTCGCCGTCGGCGACGAACCGCCCGTCGGAGGTGACGTCGAGCTGGTAGACGGCCGTGCCGACGGCCTCGACGTCGGGGAGATGCCAGGAGACGACGCAGCGCCAGTCGTTGCCCGGTCCCTCGGCGGTGACGTGGCCGGCGCTCTTGTTGCACGCCGCCGTGGCCCGCAGCTGCGCCTCGGTCACGTCCGGGCGGTCCAGCTGCTCGGTCTGCAGGCGGTAGAGGTGGGCGAAAGCCGTGGCGACCGACCGCTGCACCTTGTTCTGCCGGATCCCGGAACCCGCCGACGGGGTCGCCACGGCGACGACCGTGACCGTGAGGGCGACCAGTGCGACCAGTGGCAGCAGTCCGGTGGTGATCGCGCGGCGCCCCGAGCCGTCGTAGGTCAGGTCGGTGAAGTCGCGCCGCAGGAAGAGCAGATAGGCCAGCGCGGTCGCGAGCCCGGCCCACACCAGGCTGACAACGATGCCGATGAGGAGCGGGCCGAGCTGTGCCGGGCTGGTGAACAGGCCCTTCCAGGCGATGAACGCGTAGCCGGGCAGGGCGAGGCGGACCGCGACGGGCAGCGGCAGCATCTGGGCGATCTGCATCGCGAGCGCGACGAGCGCCGGCAGCAGCAGTCCCATCGGGGACCGTCCCAGCGCGACCGACCCGAGTAGTCCGATCGCGGCCAGCGCCAGGGTCGGGGCGAGCACGCAGACCCAGGCGAGGAGGACCTTTCCGGCGGCGTCCGCCGGCGCCAGCAGGTGGCCGTCCAGGCCCACCAACGGCTGGTTGCCGACCGCGACGACCCCGCCGACCGCGCTGGAACAGGCCAGCCCGGCCACGAGCAGCAGGATGACGCTGAGGCTGGCCAGTGCCTTCGCCACGAAGATCCGTCGAGGCGACCGGACCGCCACGAGCAGATGACGCCAGGTGCCGAGCCGGTCCTCGGAGGCGAACACGTCACCCGCGACCACCGAGGTCAGCAGCGGCAGCGCCCAGGTGCCCGCGAAACCGAGCATCACCAACGGCCCGGCCCACCCCGTGGCGTGCATCCAGCGACCGAAGAGGGTGTCGGTGGGGAGCGTGCTCTGCCGGCTCACCGCGGCGACGAAGAACGCCGGCGCGATCCAGCAGGCGAGGACGAGCAGGCGGATCCGCCATTGCGACACCAGCTTGACCAGCTCGAAGCGGTAGCCGCGCCGTACGGTGACGCGACTGGCAACGGCAGCACGCTCGTTGACCCGGTCCTTGACTACGGTCGCGGTCATCTGCCGGTCTCCTGCTGTTCGGTGAGGGCGAGGAACGCGGCCTCGAGCGGCGACACCACGGGGGTGAGCTCGCGCACCGCGATGTCCGCGTGCACGAGCCGCTTGACCAGTTCGTCGAGAGCGGGCAGCAGTGCCCGTACGACGAGGCCCTCGCCGGCGCCGTGCCGTGCCCCGGCGCCGTCCACGACATGGATCCCGGCCGTGCCGGCGGCCTCCCGGCGGGCGGCCCGCGCGTCGGAGGTGAGCAACCGGTAGTCGAGTTCACGGTTCTCGGTGGCCAGCTTGTCGAGCGGTCCGGAGAAGACGACTCGTCCGGTCGCGAGGATGGTGACCTCGGAGCACAGCGCCTCCAGGTCGTCCATGCGGTGACTTGAGAGCACGACGCTGGTGCCGTCCGCCGCGAGTTGGCCGAGGACACCGTGAACGTGCCTTTTCCCCGCCGGGTCGAGGCCGTTGGCAGGTTCGTCGAGCACCAGCAGCCGGGGCTTGGTCAGCAGGGCGGCGGCGAGCCCGAGCCGCTGGCGCATCCCGAGGGAGAAGCCGCGGGCCCGGTCGTCGGCGACTTCGGTGAGCCCGACCTGGTCGAGCACGTCGTCGATCCCCGCTGTCCGTGGGTCGCCACCGCGCAGATCGGCCAGCGCGGCGAGATTCTGCCTCGCGGTGAGCGAGGGATAGAGTCCGGGCCCGTCCACGAAACCGGCGACACCGAAGGGAGCGTCGAGCGCCCGTCCGACTGGCGTACCCAGGATCTCGAGACGACCGCTGTCGGCGACGGCCAGGCCCAGCAGGAGGCCGAGCAACGTCGTCTTGCCGGCGCCGTTCGGCCCCACCAAACCGTGTATCTGACCCTGGGTCACATCCAGGTCGATGCCGTCGAGTGCGACGACGTCGCCGAAACATTTGGTGATCCCGCGCGCCCGGACTGAAAGGAGTGTGTCCATGGGTCCCTTCTTTCACAGCCTTCAGGGACCTTAGGGAATGCATAAAGCGCAAGCAGGAACGCCGAATTGAACGTTGGGGGAACGGGAGAAGATCCGGCCGTCGCCGCGCTACTGACCTGCAACTATGCCCCGCGTCTTTTCGATCACCGGATCGCCGGATCACAAATAGCCTGGGCAGTAAACAAGCAATGAGCCAGAATTGGGCAAAGCCCGGACATGTTAAGTCCGTTCGAATTATCGTGCCGCAGTTCGGTGCGCCGATCCGGCCGGGTCCACCAGTTGGTGGACCTCAGGTTCAACCTGTCGAGGCTGTCGGCGCGAACACCCGACGACCAGCATGAATGCCATGAAGAATCTCCCTGTACGCATGGCTCGTTGGAGCGCCGGACACCCGTGGCGCGCGATCGTCTGCTGGCTCCTGTTCGTGGTCCTCTGCCTGGGCGTGGGCATCACGGTCGGAGGCAACCCGGCCACCGCGGAGGACTTCGGCGTGGGTGAGGCGGGCCGGGCGGAGGCGATGGCCGCCGAGGGCGGACTGCAGCCGCGCCCCGTCGAACGCGTCCTGATCACCGCGCGACCCGGGACCGGCCGGCTCGACCTGACCGCGGCCGACGCCGCCGCCAAGGACGTCGCCGACCGGATGCGGGGGCTGCCCGAGGTGCGCTCGGTGGCCACCCCGGTGCGTGCGGCGAACGGAACCGCCGTACGGGTCGACGTCACCATGAAGGGCCCGGAGTTGGAAGGCAAGAAGCACGTCGACGCGCTGCTCGCGCAGACCGCCGAGGTGCGAAAGGCCAACCCGGGACTGCGGGTGGAGGAGACCGGATCCCCTTCGATCAGCAAGGGCGTCGAAAAGCTGCGCGGTGACGACCTGTCCCGCACCGAGGTGATCGCGCTGCCGGTCACGCTGATCACCCTGCTGCTGGTCTTCAGCTCCGTCGTGATGGCGCTCGTACCGCTGCTGCTCGCGCTCTCCTCGATCGCCGCGGCCATCGGCCTGTCGATGCTGGCGTCGCACGTCTTCCCGGACGCGGGCATCGGCACCAATGTGATCCTGCTGATCGGTCTGGCCGTCGGCGTCGACTACACCCTCTTCTACCTCAAGCGGGAACGGGAGGAGCGGGCCAGGTCGGGCGGCCGCCTCAGCCCGCAGGCCGTCGTGGAGCTGGCCGCCGCCACCTCGGGACGCGCGGTCGTGCTCTCCGGCCTCGCCGTCGCCGTCTCCAGCGCCACCCTGTTCCTCGCGGACGACGTGATCTTCTCCTCGATCGCCACCGGCGCGATCGTCGTCACCCTGGTCGCCGTGCTCAGTTCGCTGACCGTACTGCCGGCCCTGCTCGCCAAGCTCGGCCGACGAGCGGAGCGCCGCGCGGTACGGGGGGAGGCCCGGGCGGCGAAGCGCGGCCAGGCCGTACGGCCCCGGAAGCAGCCCAAGACCGGTCCCGGCCGCCTCACCACCGCGATACTGCGCCCCGTCAGCAAGCACCCCGCCGCCATCCTGACCGGCACCGTCCTCGCCATGCTCGCCCTGGCGGCCCCGGTGCTCGGCCTGAATCTGACCGACATGGGCCGTGAGACACACTCGCGCGCCATCGTCGCCATGCAGACGTACGACCGTCTCAACGCGGCCTTCCCCGAGCTGAAGTCCATGCACCAGATCGTCGTACGGGCGGACGCCGACCGCTCGCCCGAGGTGACCGCCGCCCTGCGCGAACTCGCCGCGAACGTCGAGAACGACCCGCGGCTGAGCGGAACCCCCCAGCTGTCGACCTCGCCGGACCAGCGGATCAGCATGCTCCAGCTTCAAGTGCCGTACTACGTGAGCACCGATGAGGCCCAGTCGTCCCTCAAGGACATCCGCGACAGGTTCGTACCCGAGACCGTCGGCGAGGTCGCCGGCGTAGAGACCGCGGTGGCCGGAGATGTCGCCCGCTACGCCGACTACCCCGCGCACCAGGAGCAGAAGCTGCCGCTGATCATCGGGGCCCTGCTGCTGGTCACCTTCGTCATGACGGTATGGGCGTTCCGCTCGCTGGTCCTCGGCGTGGTCGGCATTCTGCTCAACCTGCTCTCGGCCGCCTCCTCGCTCGGTGTGCTGGTCCTTGTCTTCCAGCACACGTGGGCCGAGGGGCTGCTCGACTTCGACTCCACCGGCTCGATCGGGTCCCGCGTCCCGCTGTTCCTCTTCGTCATCCTCTTCGGCCTGTCCATGGACTACCAGGTGTTCGTGATCAGCCGGGTGCGGGAGGCCGCCATGAACGGGGTGCCCACCCGCAAGGCCGTGATCGAGGGCATCGGCAGCTCGGCCGGCGTGGTCACCAGCGCGGCGGTCGTGATGGTGACCGTGTTCGCCAGCTTCGCCGCCCTGCACCTGATCGAGATGAAGCAGATCGGCTTCAGCCTGTCGGTCGCCGTACTGCTCGACGCGTTCGTCATCCGGATGCTGATCCTGCCCGCGCTCATGCTGCTGCTCGGAGAGGCCAACTGGTGGCCGTCACACGGGATTCACCGGGCTCAGAGCACCATCCAGGCCTCCCGTTCCCTGCAAAAAGTAAGCTGAGTCAATGAATCAGCGGCCGCAGCCCGACGACCGTCACGCCTCCGGCATGTTCCATCTCTGGAACACCATCTCCTGGGTCCTTCTCGGCCTGCTGCCCACGGCCGGCGCCGTACTGGACGCACAAGAGGCCAAGAAATACTGGTCGTTGGGCCTGCTGTCCCTGATCGCTCTCTGCTACGCCATCGTCCTCACCCTGCCGCGCAACCCCGTACTGCGCCCCGAGGTGTTCCTCGTACTGCTCTCGCTCGTCATGGGAGGCATCTCCTACCTGCTGGGAGGTTCCGCCGCGTTCTACGTCGTTTCCCTTCCGCACTTCTGGGTCTTCGCGCGCGGCCCGCGTCTCTCGATCGTCCTGAGCGGCGTCGGCGCGGCGACCACCGTGTTCGGGGGCACCCTGCGACAGGGCTGGAGCCATCAATTCCTCAGCGGGAACAACGTGTTCACGGCTCTCGCCTATGCGGCGGCCGTTGCCCTCGGCCTCTGGCTGCACCGCTTCATCGCACAGAACAACGCACGCACCGAGCAGCTGGCCACCGAACTGGAGGACACGCAGCGGGAGTTGGCGGAGGCCCACCAGCGGCAGGGGGCGGTGGCCGAACGCGAACGCATCGCCCGCGAGATCCACGACACGCTCGCCCAGGGATTCGCCTCCATCATCGTCCTCGCGGAAGCGGCCCGCTCCGCCATCGCCACGGACGCCGAGAAGTGTGACCAGCAGCTGCTGTCGATCGCGCGGACCGCACGCGAGAACTTCGCCGAGGCGCGTGTGCTGGTCGGATCGGCTCCGCGGAGTGGTGTCGCCGCGGGCTCGGTGGCCATGACCTTGCGCAGGACCCTGGACCGGTTCGTCCAGGACACCGGGCTCACCGTCACCACCGAACTGGCGGACGTCACTTGCGACCAGACGACCCGCATCGCGCTGCTGCGCTGCACCCAGGAATCCCTCGCCAATGTGCGCAAGCACGCGGCCGCCACCACGGTGGGAGTCGTCCTGACCCGGTATCCGCACGGCATCGAACTGGAAATCACCGACGACGGCCGGGGCTTCGTGGTCGACGAAGCCGACGGCTTCGGCCTCGTCGGAATGCGCAAACGGCTGGCCGAACTCGACGGTGACCTGGCCGTCACCAGTTCCCTCGGGGACGGAACCCGCGTCCTCGCGATGATCCCCACGAACAGTCAGGACTGACATGGCCGATGCGACCGACCAGGCCACAGCCGATGAGACGGCCGTGGCGGAGCAGGACAGAATTCGCGTGATCGTGGTGGACGACCACACGGTGATGCGCGCGGGCGTCGTCGCCCTCCTGGCATCCGAACCCGGCGTCGCCATCGTGGGGGAGGCGGGCAACGGCAGGGAGGCCGTCGAACTCGTCGAGACCCTCGCTCCCGACCTGGCGCTCATCGACCTGCGCATGCCCGTCCTCGACGGCGTCGCCGCGACCGCGGAGATCGTCGCAGGCAGGGCGCCGACCCGGGTGCTGATCCTCACCACGTACGACACGGATGTGGAGATCGAGCGCGCCGTCGAGGCCGGCGCCATCGGCTACCTCCTCAAGGACACCACCCGCGAGCAACTCGTCGACGCCATCAGATCCGCCGCCCGGGGCGAGACGGTGCTGGCCCCGAAGGTGGCCGAACGCCTCGTCGCACGCATCCGGCGGCCCGCCCCCGTGTCCCTGACCGGCCGGGAACTGGACGTCCTGAACGCGGTCGCCGACGGCCTCTCCAACGCCGAGATCGGCAAGCGCCTGATCATCGGGGAGGCCACGGTGAAGACCCACCTCCTGCGCGTCTTCGCCAAGCTCGACGTCAGCGACCGTACGCACGCGGTGGTCGTGGCCCTGGAACGCGGACTCCTGGTACGCCCGGACCGGAACGAACGGACGTAGGGCCCGCGGGGCACCCTCGGAGGGTGGTCCCGAGAGACCGTCCGCCCCGGCCGCACCCCGTGGTCGATGGCGCCGGTGTGGCCCTGGGGGTACATCGCCTCCCTGGACGTCCGCCCGCTCGTGCCACCCCAGCCGGGTCGAACGACCGCCTGGATCTCCACCCGCCTCGACCTGGTCGCCGGCGAGTGCGGTAGCCCGCTCGCGTCCTACATCGCCCTCGTCGACACCGCCAACGGCATCGCCGTACGACAGCCGCCGACCGCCTGGATGTTCCCCAACGTGGACCTGAGCGTCCACCTCCATCGTCAGCCCGAAGGCCACTGGACCGGCCTGGACACCACGGTCACGTTCGGCCCCACCGACCAGGGCCTCACCCGCACCGTCCTGCACGACATCAACGGCCCGGTCGGACACGCGCAGCAGATCCTCACCGTCCGCCCCGTGCCCGACCACTGAGCGGGCGGCGCCGTGAAGGCCGCCGCCCGCTCGGGGCCGTGCTGTCCCGCCCTACCCCGCGCAGGTGATCCGGGCGTCGGCCCAGTCCGCGTGGTCGTGGGCGTTGCCGTCGCCGCTGTCCGAGACCGCCAGGTGCAACTGCTGGGCACCGGACACGTCGACGTCCAGGGGCGCGGGCTGTGAGGTGCCGGTGAGGACGGGGGTCGTGGTCAGCGTCCGGCCGTCCGCGGTCACCGAGAAGGTGACCGAGCCGTACGGGGCGACCTCGTCATCGATGCCGACGGTGGCGGTGAACCGGCTGCAGTCGCCGCCGAGGAAGAACGCCACGTCGCTGTTGGCGTGGGTACCGAGACCCTTGTCGTGGACGGTGCCGCGGATCGTGATCGGCAGTCCGTCGCCCGCCGCCTGCTCGCCGTTGGAGGTGTTCCGTTCCACCGGACCCCAGCCGTTGCTGCTGGAGACGAACGACAGGTCGCTCAGATAGGGGCTCCCGGTGGGCGCCGGGATCGGCACCTCGGTCTTCGCGGTGCCGTACGTCCAGTGCTGCACGCCGCCGCGGACGTAGGTGGCGAGTGGCGAGAAGGTGACGGACACGGGGGTGGTCGCGGCCGTAGGGGCGGTGACGGTCCAGCTCGCTGTGACCGAGTGGCCCGGTGCGACCTTCGAGAACGTCGTCGGTGTGGTGGCGGCGACCGTCCAGCCGTCCGGGGCACCGGGCCGCAGGGTGAGGCCGGTGGCCGCGTCGCTCGACGCCGGGACGGTGAAGGTGGCCTTGAGGGTGGCCGACTCACCCCGGTGGATGGTCGACGGCAGGTCCGCGGCGACTGTGGCCGGGGGTTCGACAGCCTGCCGTACGGGGGTGACGCTCAGGTTGTCGAACTCGTCGGTCTGGTAGCCGACCACGCCGATGCCGACCTGCCCGGAGGCGTACGCGGAGTCGTCCACCGCGCCGACCTGCTTGCCGTCGACGCTCGCGGTGATCGTGGTGCCGCTGAAGCTCAGGCCGAGCTTGTGCCAGCTGCGGGTGCCGAGCGCCCGGGTGGTGCCGTCGGCGAGTGTGGTCAGCCGGCCGCCGGTGTCGCTCTTGACCACCGACCACTTACCGGTGTCGCCGACCCGCAGGAAGTAGCCCGCCTGGTGGGACTGCGGCCGCTGCTGTTCGCCCGCCCGGCCGAGGAGTTCGACCGTGCCGGGCTGCTCCAGGTAGACGTCCGAACTGACCGTGTAGTTCTTCCAGTCGGTGTCACCGAGGAGGGCGAACGCGTCGCTGTCGTCCTGCCACTCGATGGGCTGCTGCGCGGCCATCTGCCGGACACACTGGCCCGAGCGTCCGCCTCCGCACGGCGCTGTCTCGAAGGAACCCTGCATGTCGGAGAGGTACTTGGCCTCCCGCCCGGGGGTCTTCTGCTCGAAGGAGTCCTTGTAGGGGAGCGCGAGGTGGCCCTGCGGCGGGCTGACGGCCTTGCCCCTGCTCTGGCCGGTGGTGGTGGTCAGGGAGTAGACCTGACCGGGTTTGAGGGTGACGGAGAAGTGCCCGTTCTGGGGGGTCACGTCGTCGGTGTGCACGAAACCGCCGGAGGTGCCACCGGACTTGAGGTCGGTGGCCCAGATGTGCACCGTGCCGGTCGGCAGTCCGCCGGTGACGTTGAAGTCGGCGGTCTGGTCGCTGCTCGCGGTGGAGGTCTCCAGGATGGTGCTGTACGCCGAGTTGTCCGGCGACTTGAGGGTGACGTAGCTGCCGTTGGTGCGGTCACCGTCGAGGTAGCCGCTCGCCTTGTCGACGAACTTCCAGCCCGGCTGGGTGACTTGGGTGACCTGGGCTGTCGTCCACAGGCTGGTGCCGATGTCGTACGCCCCGGACCACGGTTGGTTCGCCACCGCGAGGCCGACCGTGTTGTAGGGCAGGTTGGGGTAGATCGCGGCCAGCAGCGGCCAGTTGAGGTAGGCGGTGAACTTGCCGTCGAGGTAGCCGCGGGTGATGGAGCGGATCAGGGCGCCGGCGCCGGTGTTCTCGTCCAGGGAGCCGTTCTCGCTGGCCCACAGGGGTTTGCCGGTGGCCTGCGCGTTGGCCGAGCTGCCGCAGGTGTTGGCGCTGCCGCCGTCGCCGCCCTCGCAGGGGTAGTGGACGCCGACGACGTCGACCGACTTGGCGAAGTCCGGGTCTTTGACGATGTCGTCCGCGACGTCCAGGCCCGAGTCCGCCCCGACGATCTGCACCGGGAGGTGCTTGGCGGCGAGCGTCGCGTGCAGCTTCTCGTACCAGGCGATGTCGTAGCCGCGCTCGTTCCAGCCGCCCAGGTAGTCGATGTCCAGGCCGTGTTGGCGGGCGCAGCCCAGCCAGGTGGTCAGGTAGTCGATCATGTCCTGGGACCAGAAGTCGCCGCCCCCGGAGGAGTTGCTCGTGTTGCCGATCCAGCCGGGGGCGCCCCAGGCGAGGCCGTACAGTTTGATGTGCGGGTTGCGCTTCTTGGCCTGCTCCATCAGCCACCACTCGTAGCCGCTGTCGCAGTGCACCGTTCCCTTGGTGTGCTCGATGCTGGGCTCGGACCCGTCGGTGGAGTTGGTGTCGCCGCCGATCTCCACCTTGAGCATCTGCAGGGCGGCGCCGTAGCCCGGCTTGAAGAGGTAGTCCAGGATCTGACTGCGCTGCGGCTCGGGGTAGTTGATGAGCAGCCGTGAGTTGCCTCCGCCGCCGCTGATGGCGCCGATGCCGTCGAAGGTGCGCCCGGTGCCGGAGCCGTCCACCGCGACGTCGGTCTTGCCCGGAACGGGTGCCTCACCGACGAAGTCGATCCGGTCGACGGTCAGCGCGGTGCCACTGGAGGCGGCGTTCTTCCGGCCGGTCGACGTGAGCGTGAAGGTGTGCGGGCCGTCAGACAGCGTGGGGCTGGTCCACACGGGGACGTCGCCGGTGCGGCCGGCGCTGTAGAGGTCGACGTCGACGGGGGTGCCGCCGTCGATGGAGACGGCGCCGATGCCATGGCCGGGGTCGGTGACCGCGCGGAAGGTGAGCTGGGTGCCGGTGAAGGCGAAGTCGACCGAGTCGCCGGTGGTCTCGGTCCAGCTGTTGGTGCCCTCGTAGGGATTGGCGGGCGCGCCCTCGCCGCTCGCGTGGCCCCAGCCGGAACCGTGGTAGTCGAACTGGTCCCGGCCACTTCCCTGGACGGAGTCGTCCACGGTGACGGTGGTGGCGGTGTCGGCGGCGCCGACCTCGTTGGCCCCGGCCTTCGCCGTGGCGGACAACAGCAGCACGAATGCGGTGAGGACCACGCGACCCAGCCTGGGTGCACGGTGCCGAACGGACTGGGGCATGCGCTCTCCCGGTGCTACGGGGGGATGGAGGGAACGCCTCCGCGCACAGTGCTACAGGAGCTAACGCAGTCGGACAATGTCCCAGACAATTTTCAACAGAAGGTTGCACCGCCCTCATGTCAACAGGGCCCTCGAGCCCTGAATCCAAGGCTTCACGGCTTTTGTGTGACGGTTCGGTCCTACGGCGGTCAGTAGTGGTAGCCGCCTCCCGAGTCTGTCGAGGAGGGGCTGGGTGCGGCGGCGGTGATCGGGGTGCCGCTGGGGCTGACCACGTACCACTCGCCTCCGAAGGCCGTGCTGTCCTGGCCCGTGATGTCGCCGGGCTTGGCGTCCTCGGCGAAGCGGTAGAGGGGGTGGCCGTTGTACGTGACCTGGGTGGTGTGGTCGCTGCGGGCAGTGGTGCCGACCATGCCGGCGTTCAGGCCCTGGGCGCTGGGGCGTCCGGTGGTGGTGTCGGGCGGCCATGCCTGGGCGCAGGCGCCGTAGCAGTGCGAGGTGGTGCCGCTGTCGGCCTTGAACAGGTACAGGGTGCGGCCGGATCCGTCGACGAGGATCTTGCCGAGGGGAGAGCTGTGTGCCCGCAGCGCGGCGGATCCGGCGGTGGCGGACGCCGAACTGCTGGGCGGAGGTGATGAGTTGGTGGTGCCGGAGCTTCCGCATCCGGCGGCGAAGGCGGCGACGGCGGTCGCGGTCGCGGCGATGATGGCGGCGCGGTTCATGACGTCCTTCTTTCCGCTGGAACCCCCTGCCGCTAGGTGTGCGGAGGGCTGGTCCACCGGCCCGTCGTTGGACGGGTCTGTAGTTCGATACGTTGATTAGTGTCAATTGGTTCACGTATGTCCGCATATTTGTTTGGGCGGGGGGTGGAGATGGGGTGACGACGCGATGGCGTGTCGCGAGAGCCTCGCTCTTGGCGCCTACCTGCTGGGGGCGCTCGAGTCGGCGGAGCGCCCGGCGGTGGAGCGGCACCTGGCCCACTGCGCGGACTGTCGTGCCCAGCTGATGGAGCTGGCGCCGCTGGTCGGGCTCCTGCCGCAGCTGCGTTTCGAGGAGCCGCGGCGGATGGCGCAGGCCGCGGAGACCTCGCAGGTCACGGAGACCTCGCAGACCTCGCAGGCCGGGCAGACCTCGCACGCCCCTCCCGCCCGGACCGCCCCGGCCGCGGCGTCCGAGTCGGTCGGCGTGGCTCGGGCCGTGTCCCGGGTGGTGCGGCGCACAAGGGTCCGCCGGGCCTTGGTGGCCTGTGTGCTCGCGGTCGCGGCCGCCGTCTCGGGTGTCGGCATCTACCTGAGCGCGCAGGACCCGCGACCGGCGGCAGTCCCCTCGGCGGTCAGGGTCTCCGCCGCCGACCCGGCCACACATGTGACCGCGTCCGCTGTGCTCACCCCGGACCCCACGGGCACGTCGATCCGGCTCCGTCTGACAGGGCTGCCCCCGGCCGTCTGTCACCTGGTGGTGCACGCCCGCGACGGCCACACCGAGACGGCCGCCGGCTGGACGTCCGGCTACGCCACCGCGGTCAGTGTCCCGGGATCGTCCTCGCTCAGCGTGCGGGACATCGCCCGCATGGACGTCGTCACCAGCTCTGGCCGGCTCCTCGTCGAACTCCGGCCCCGGTGAGCGAGACCTGTTCAAAAAGGTCGAAACGCGAATGAACAAGGGGATGTCCTGACACGTACCCCTCCTTGGGGGGTGACAGAGGAGGCATCGATGACAGTCATCGGATCCGAAACGGACGTGCCGCCCCAGGCGCGGCGGACACCCGCCCTGAGCGCCTGCCTGTGGCTTCTTCGTCTGCTCACAGCCGCCGGTCTCGCGGTGGACGCCTACGTGCACGCAGACCTCGCCGCGACCTACGACCAGGTCAACCGGACGATCGGCCAGGGCGACCTGTTCCGCGTCGAGGCCGGCGCCGCGGCACTGGCGGCCCTGCTGCTGGTCGTTCTCGGCACGCGGCCCCTCGTATGGGCGTACGCGCTGCTGGTGGCCGCGGCCGGCCTCGGCGCGGTGCTGCTCTACCGGTACGTAGACGTCGGCACCCTGGGGCCGCTGCCCGACATGTACGACCCGCTCTGGTATCCGGAGAAGACCGCGTCCGCTCTCGCCGAGGCGACGGCGACGTTCACCGCCGCCGCGGGGCTGTTCCTGGCCCTCCTCCGGCGCAAGCGCCGCCAAGCTCCGGACAGGCCTACGCGAGACGCGCACCGCTGAGAAGCAGCAGGGCGACGCCGGAGGCGGCCAGACCCAGGCAGATGAGGAAGGGCGCCCGGCTCCGCCCGGCCGGCCACAGGGCGACGGTGAGCGAGAGCGCGCAGGCCGCCGCGAGCCCGGCTCGCGCGGGGACGCCGACGGGGCCGGCCGGGCCCAGGACCAGCACGGCCGAGCCCGCTGCCAGCGCCGCCGCCGCCAACGTCCGGGCGCCGCGGTGGCCACCGCGCTGGGGCAGGCCGCGGACGTTCGCCGCGAGGTCGTCGTCGATGTCCGGCAGGACGTTCGCGGCGTGGGCGCCCACCCCCAGCAGCGCGGCGCCGGCCGACGCCCACCAGTGCGGCCACGGGGTACCCGGCAGGGACAGGGTGACGAACGCGGGCAGCAGCCCGAAGGCGACGGCATACGGCAGCCACGACCAGGCGGTGCGCTTCACGCCGAGGTTGTAGCACCAGGCCGCGGCCACGCCCAACAGGTGTGCGCCTCCCGCCTGCCACCCGTTCGCGAGGGAGAGCGGCACACATGCCGCGAGGGCGCAGCCCGTCGCGCTCGTCACCGCACGCGCGGATACCGCTCCGGTCGCCAGGGGCTTGTCGTGGCGGGTCGCGGCCACGTCCCGGTCGGCGTCGATCAGGTCGTTGCTCCAGCCCACCGACAGCTGCCCGGTGAGGACCGCCGCCGCGATCAGCACCGTACCGGCGCCGCCCCGCCCGGACGCGGCGGCCAGCGCGGCGACCACCGCGGTCACGACAGCCGAGGGCGCGGGGTGAGCGGCCAGCAGCAGGCCGACGGCCCGCCCGGGCCAACCGCGGCGAGGCTCTGCCATGGCTGGGGCGGCCACCGAGGTTCCGACGCTGCGCACGCGCTGAATGCTAGGGCCTGCCCGGCCGATCAAGTCGCAGGAAGGCGGCGGTGCCTGCGAAGTGCCGGTGAGCGGGGTGATGGGGGTCCCCCGCTCGAGCGCAGTCGAGCGTGGGGGAGTCGGCGACCGACGACAACGCGGCAGATGTGCGTGCCACACCCCGCGTCTGCGCATGATCGGCCGGCCAGGCCCCAGGCGCGGTCGGCTCGCTCCCTCCGCTGCCACACACGCGAAATACCGACGATGCGCGCTGAGCGAGGTTTCGTCATGGTCATCCCTATATTTGCCGAATGACGTGTATCGCCGCTGTCCATGGAGTGCTGCCGGCCCACCGATACCACCAGCGCGAGATCACCGACGCACTCGCAGCGAGGTGCCTGCCCGGAGCCGGGGCCCCGGAGCGGGACCGCGGTGTGCTGGACCGGGTGCACGCCTCGGCCGGTGTCCGCACCCGCCATCTCGCCCTGCCGCTGGAGCGGTACGCCCAGCTGGACGGCTTCGGCCAGGCCAACGACCTGTTCATCAAGGAGGGCCTGCGGCTGGCCGAGGAGGCACTGCGAGCCGCCCTGGACCAGGCCGGGCTCGCCCCGCACGAGGTGGACCTCGTCTTCGCCACCTCGGTCACCGGTATCGCCGCCCCCTCACTGGAGGCACGGCTGGCCGGACGCCTGGGACTGCGGCCGGACGTGAAGCGCGTACCGGTCTTCGGGCTGGGCTGCGCGGCCGGTGCCGCCGGGCTGGCCAGGGTCCACGACTACCTGCGGGGCCACCCCGACCAGGTCGCGGTGCTGCTCTCGGTCGAGCTGTGCTCCCTCACCCTGCAGCGCGGCGACACCTCCGCGCAGAACATGGTGGCCGGTGCGCTCTTCGGTGACGGCGCCGCCGCTCTGGTCGCCGTCGGCCGGAACCATCCCCGCCGCGAGGAGTACGCCGGACCCCAGGTCGTCGCCACGCGCAGCCGCCTGTATCCGGGTACCGAGGACGCCCTCGGCTGGGACATCCGCGACAGCGGCTTCACGATCGTGCTCGGCTACGACCTGCCGGAACTGGTCCGGCTCCACCTGGGCGAGGAGGTGCGCTCCTTCCTGTCCGCACATGACCTCAAGTCGGACGACATCACCGGCTGGGTCTGTCACCCCGGCGGCCCCAAGGTGCTGGAGGCGCTCCAGGAGACACTCGGCCTCGGGCCCGACCCGCTGGAGCTGACCTGGCGCTCCCTCGCCGAGGTCGGCAACCTCTCCTCCGCCTCCGTGCTGCACATCCTGCGCGACACCCTGACCTTGCGCCCGCCCCCGGTCGGCACCCCCGGCCTGATGCTGGCGCTCGGGCCGGGCTTCAGCTCCGAACTCGTGCTCCTGCGCTGGTAGGTGAGGAATGACCGGTTACACCGTACTGATCCTGCTGGTGGCCGCCGAGCGGGTCGCCGAGCTCGTCGTCGCGCGCCGCAACGCCTCCTGGAGCCGCGCGCACGGCGGCGTGTCGTACGGCGACGGCCACTACCCGGTGATGGTCGCCCTGCACACCGGACTGCTGGTCGGCTGCCTCGTCGAGACCCAGCTCGCCCCGCGGCCCTTCCAGCCGCTGCTCGGCTGGCCGATGCTGGCCCTCACGCTCGGGGCGCAGGCGCTGCGCTGGTGGTGCATCAGCACCCTCGGACCGCGCTGGAACACCCGTGTCATCGTCGTGCCCGGCCTGCCGTTGGTCAGCGCCGGTCCCTACCGGCTGCTGCGCCACCCCAACTACCTCGCCGTGGTCGTGGAGGGACTCGCCCTGCCGCTGGTCCACGGGGCATGGCTGACCGCGACCTGCTTCACCCTGCTCAACCTGCCCCTGCTGGCCGTCCGGCTCCGCTGCGAGGACGCGGCACTGGCCCGGTCCGCCCCGCCTGAGGCCTCCGCGACCTCGCCATGCTCGACCTGCTGATCGTCGGCGGCGGGCCGGCCGGACTCGCCACCGCGATCCACGCCACGCGCGCCGGACTCGACGTGGCCGTGGCCGAACCCCGGCCGACGCCGGTCGACAAGGCCTGCGGCGAAGGGCTGATGCCGGGCGCGGTGCGGGCCCTCGCCGAACTGGGCGTCGCCCCGCCCGGGCACCCGCTGCGCGGCATCCGGTACCTCGACGCCAAGGGCGATACCCGGCACGCCGAGGCCGGCTTCCGCCACGGACCGGGCCTGGGCGTACGGCGTACGGACCTGCACGCGGCGCTTGCCCGGCGGGCGGTGGAGCTGGGCGTCCCGGTGCATCCGGTCAAGGTCGACGCGGTGACGGTCCGGCAGGACGCGGGCAGCGTCACCGCAGCCGGGCTGACGGCCCGTTACCTCGTCGCCGCCGACGGTCTGCACTCGCCCGTCCGCCGACACCTCGGCCTGGACCTGCCCGACCCGCGCCCACCCCGCTACGGGCTGCGCAGACACTTCACCGTCGCGCCCTGGACCGACCACGTCGAGGTCCACTGGTCCGCGCGAGCCGAGGCCTACGTCACCCCGCTGGGGCCCGAGTTGCTCGGCGTGGCCATCCTGACCGGCGAGCGGGCACCGTTCGACGTGCAGCTCACCGGCTTTCCAGCGCTGGCCGCCCGCCTGCCCACCCGCGCCTCCTCGGCCGTACGCGGCGCCGGACCCCTGCGACAACGCGTCCGCGGCCGGGTGGCGGGCCGGGTCCTGCTGGTCGGCGATGCCGCCGGATACGTCGACGCGCTCACCGGCGAAGGCATCTCCCTCGCCCTGGCCGGTGCCGCCCAACTGGTTCGCTGCGTCCGCGACGACCGGCCCCTGGACTACGAGCAGGCCTGGCGCAGGGCCTCACGCCGCCACCGCCTGCTCACCGACACCCTGGTACGCCTGCGCGCCCGCCCCCGACTCGCCCACCTGATCGTCCCCACCGCGGCGCGCCTGCCCTCCCTGTTCACCGGGCTGGTCAACGGCCTGGCGTGAAGCGCATGGCGCCGGCTCAGGATCCCCGGTTCAGGAGCCCCGGCTCAGAAGCCCTGGCTCAGGAGCCGAGGATCCTGCTCTTCTGGTCCTCGAACTCGGCCTCGGTGAGAACACCCTGCTTCTTGAGCTCCCCGAGTTGCTTCAGCTGATCGATCTTGCTGGTCATGTCGGCGGGTGGCTGGGCGGGAGGGGGCTCCGACCGCGGCGGGGCCTCCTGGTAGTCCTGCTGGGCCCAGCGCCCCTGCTGGCGGCGGGACACACGGTTCGACACGGCGGTCGCTGTACCGGCCACCACGGCTGTGCGGGCGACCCCGCGGATAAGACCTGGCACGGCGGTTCCCTTCTCGTACAAGGCATAAAAAACAAACAGCTCCCCGGGCCGGCGCGCGATTTCGGGCACACCGGTCCCTTCCATTGGATCACCGAATGAATTTCCCCGCATCTCGGCCTCGGCGCAGCCCTGCGCGGATATCGGCGTGCTGCCGGACTGCGATTCTCATGCCAAGCTGATATATGGGCCATCGGCCGCGGCCACATCACAGTGGCGAGGTCTACGTGGGAGGAGCCGAAATGACCACGACTGGAATGCACGAACACGGTGCAAGGAGTATCGGTGAAGGGGCGTGGGTGGCCGGCTGGACCGGCTTCGCCGGGGTCATGATGATCTTCGGTGGGCTGATGGCGATATTCCAGGGAATCGCCGCCATAGCCCATGACGACGTCTTCGTCACCACCAACGAATACGCCTACAACTTCAACCTGACGAGCTGGGGCTGGATCCACCTCGTCCTCGGCGTCCTGGTGGTCCTCGCGGGCGCCGCCCTGTTCGGTGGGCAGACGTGGGCCCGGGTGGTCGGAATCGCCCTGGCAGGCCTGGCGATGATCGCCAACTTCATGTGGCTGCCGTACCAACCCGTCTGGTCCATCGTGCTGATCGCCGTGGATGCCTTCGTCATCTGGGCGCTGTGCGTCGGAAAGGGCCGGGAGGCTCGCGCCTAATTAGTCGACCGCGCCGTTCAGGGCAACCCGGCGAAGGGGTATTCCGCCGTTCGGCGCGGGACAGCGCCCCGGGCGGCTGACCCGGGACGCGCCACCGAGCCGTATTGGCTCACCCGTGTTTTCGTGGTCGGGCGGATAACTCGATTTCCGCACCGGCACTCAGAGGGAGACACGAGTGGAAACCAGCGGCAGTGACGGTCGCCAGCCCCCTGCCTACCCGCTCCTCAAAGGACAGAAGGCGCTGGTGACGGGCGCGAATTCCGGTATCGGCAAGGCCACCGCGATCGCCCTGGGGCGGGTGGGCGCCGATGTGGTGGTGAACTACGTGGCGGGGCGGGACGCCGCGGAGGAGGCGGTGCGCGAGATCGAGGCCTTCGGCGTCCGTGCCTACGCACACGAGGCGGACGTGTCGCAGGAGGACCAGGTCGTCGACATGGTGTCCCGCATGGTCAAGGAGTTCGGGACCATCGACGTCATGGTGGCGAACGCGGGGCTCCAGCGCGATGCCGCCATCACCGAGATGACCGTGGACCAGTGGCAGAAGGTGCTGGACGTCAATCTGACCGGACAGTTCCTGTGCGCCCGCGAGGCGGCCAAGGAGTTCATGCGGCGTGGTGTCGTCCCGGAGGTCTCCCGTTCCGCCGGGAAAGTCATCTGCATGAGTTCGGTCCACCAGCTCATTCCCTGGTCGGGCCACGCGAACTACGCCGCGTCCAAGGGCGGGGTGCAGATGCTGATGACGACCCTCGCCCAGGAACTCGCGCCGCACGGGATCCGGGTCAACGCCGTCGCCCCGGGAGCGATTCGCACCCCCATCAACCGCAGCGCCTGGGACACCCCCGAGGCCGAGGCCGATCTTCTGCGACTCGTGCCCTACCGCCGTGTCGGGGACCCGGACGACATCGCGAACGCGGTGGCCGCGCTGGCATCCGACCTCTTCGACTACGTCGTGGGGACCACGCTCTACGTGGACGGCGGCATGACGCTGTTCCCCGGTTTCGCCACGGGTGGCTGAACCCGCCTTCCCCGCAGCCGTCCGGTACGAGCCTCCGAGGCCCATGTGAACAGCGCGATCCACGACCTTCTGGCGGGCGGCCCCGCACAGCTTCTGCCGGCCCGGGAGCTGATGGCCTTCACCCTGGGCGCCCACATCCTGCTCGTGCCCTTCGGCGTGGCCCTGCCCGCCATCACTCTCCTGATGCACTACCGCGGGCTGCGCAAGGGCGATCCCGTCGCCCTGCTGCTCGCGCGGCGCTGGTCGGCGGTGATGGCCGTCCAGTTCGCCATCGGGATCGTCACCGGCACGGTGCTCTCCTTCGAGTTCGGTCTGCTGTGGCCGGGCCTGATGGGCCGGTGGGGCGATGTCTTCGGCCTCGGCTTCGGTGTCGAGGCGTGGGCGTTCTTCCTCGAAGCGATCCTCATCGCCATCTACCTGTACGGCTGGCGCCGGCTCAAGCCGTGGACGCACTTCTGGCTCGGTCTGCCCCTGCCGCTGGCCGCCCTGATGGGGGCGTTCGGCATCGTGGCAGCGAACGCCTGGATGAACACCCCGCGCGGCTTCACGCTCGACGAGTCCGGCAACCCCGTGGACGTCGACGTGCGGCAGGCGGTCTTCACGCCGATGTTCGGCCCCGAGTACTGGCACTTCGTGGTCGGCGTGATCCTGACCGCCGGGTACGTCGTCGCCGGGGTGTACGCGGTCGGCTGGCTGCGGGGCCGCCGGGACCGCTACCACCGGCTCGGCTTCACCGTGCCGTTCTCGGTCGCCGCGATTCTCACGCCCGTGCAGTTCGTGCTCGGCGACTCGATCGCCCGCTCCGTCTTCCACAAGCAGCCGATCAAGTTCGCGGCCACCGAGATCGTCTGGAAGACCGACACCCACGTGCCGGAGTACATGTTCGGGCGCCTGCATCCCGACGGATCGATCTCCGGCGGGATCAAGATTCCCCAACTGGACTCGATCCTGGCGGGGTTCAGCCCGAACACCAAGGTCACCGGACTGTCGTCGGTCCCCGCGAGCGACCGCCCGACGGCGACTCAGGCCACCATCGCGCACTGGGCGTTCGACATCATGGTGACCATCGGAAGCCTGCTGATCCTGCTCGCGCTCTGGTACGGCTGGTGCTGGCTGCGCCGCCGTGGCCTGCCCAGATCGCCGTGGTTCTTCCGGTGCGCCGCGCTTGCCGGCGCCGCCTGTCTGCTGACCGTGGAGTGCGGCTGGATCACCGCCGAAGTGGGCCGGCAGCCGTGGATCGTCTACCAGCACATGCGGGTCTCGGAGGCGGTGACGGACACCCGTGCGGCGTCCCTGTGGACGATGTTCGGCATCGTCGTGGTGGTCTACGTACTCGTCCTCGGTTCCTTCCTGACCATCCTGCTGAAGATGAGCAGCCGATGGCGGCGGGCCGACGAGGACGCTCTCGCGGGACGCGCCGCCGAGGACCTGGAGGGCGACACGCCCTACGGGCCCCGCCCGTTGTCCACGACCGGAGACGGCGAGGGGGGCCACGGATGATCGAGGACGTCGTCGCCTGGGTGCTGCTGGCAGCAGTGGCCGCCTACGCCTGCGCCGGCGGCACGGACTACGGCGCCGGGTTCTGGGACCTCCTCGCGGGCGGAGCCGAACGCGGCAAGCGGCCCCGGTGGCTCATCGACCACGCCATGGCACCGGTGTGGGAGACCAACAACGTCTGGCTCATCTTCATCCTGGTCATCATGTGGACCGGCTTCCCGGTCCTGTTCCAGACGATCTTCTCGGCCATGTGGCTCCCGCTGGCCCTCGCGGCCGTGGGACTCGTCCTGCGCGGCGCCGGTTTCGCCCTGCGCAAGCCCACGCGGCGTCTCGCCCGGCGCAGGGTCTACGGCGCTGTCTTCGCCATCTCCTCGCTGGTGACGCCCTTCTTCCTCGGAGCGGCGGTCGGGGGGCTCGCCACGGGCCGGGTGGCTCCCGGTACGAAGGCGTCCGCCGAGGCCTGGTCCAACGGGACCTCCGTGATCGCCGGGCTGCTGACCATCGCCGCGACCGCGTTCCTCGGAGCGGTGTTCCTCACCGCCGACGCCCGCCGCTTCGATGCCGCCGACCTCGTCGGCTACTTCCGGCTGCGGGCGTGGTGCGGCCTCGTCGCCGTCGCGGTGCTGGCGATCGTCGGGCTCGCCGTGACCCACGACGACGCGCGTTACGTCTACGACGGGCTGACCAGCGGAATCGGTCTCGTTCTGGTCCTGGTCGCCGTCGCCTGCGCGGTGATCACCGCAGGGCTGCTGTACCGCACGGCGACGGGATGGGCGAGGATCACCGCGGTCGGGAGCGTGGCCGCCGTCGTCGTGGCGTGGGGGCTCGCCCAGCGGCCCTATCTCATCCCGACCTCGCTGACCGTGTCCCAGGCGGCCGGCGCGTCGACGACGCTGCGCTGGCTGATGCTGGTCACGGTCATCGCGGTGGTACTCGTCGGACCGTTCCTCGTCCTCCTCTACCGGCTGGACACCCGCGGGATCCTCCAGCCCCTCACCGAGGCGGATCTGCGGCAGACGGCGGCCGGCCGGGAACCCGAGCGTCCGTGACCGGGGCCAGGGCCGCCCAAGGACCGCCGATCGTGCTGGTCCTGGGTGTGTCCGGCTCCGGGAAGACCACAGTCGGCAAGGCGCTCGCCGAGCTGGTCGGACTGCCCTTCGTCGAGGGCGACGACTTCCAACCCGCCGCGAATGTCGCCAAGATGAGCGCCGGCCGCGCACTGGACGACGCCGACCGCGAGCCCTGGTTGCGGGCCCTCGCCGACCGTATCCGTCACTCCGTCGACGCCGGCGAGGGGCTGGTCGTGGCCTGCTCGGCCCTCAAGCGCGCCTACCGCGACGGGCTTCGTACGGCCGCGGGCGCACGGCTGTGGTGCCTGTACCTCGCCCTGGACCGGGACACCGCATGGGACCGCCTGTCCCGTCGCACCGGTCACTTCATGCCCGCCCGGCTGGTCGACTCGCAGTTCGAGACGCTGGAGCCGCTGGAACCGGACGAGCCGGGCATGACCATGGACGCCACAGCCGATCTCCCGGCACAACTCACCCGCGTGCGGGCCGCCCTGGACCGCTTCGGTGAGCACACGGCCTGCTGAGCGGCACGATCAGCGCGGGGACGCGCAGCGGGGCCTCGGGAACACGGCCCGCGGTGGCGGAGGCACTACGTCGACGGACGCCACAGCCGATCTCCCGGCACAACTCACCCGCGTGCGGGCCGCCCTGGACCGCTTCGGTGAGCACACGGCCTGCTGAGCGGCACGATCAGC
>NZ_JBFAGK010000005.1:0-55073 GCF_040660135.1 Streptomyces sp. NPDC050997 | reverse complement strand
GCGCGGGGACGCGCAGCGGGGCCTCGGGAACACGGCCCGCGGTGGCGGAGGCACTACGTCGACGGACGCCACAGCCGATCTCCCGGTACAACTCACCCGCGTGGGGGCCGCCCTGGACCGCTTCGGTGAGCACACGGCCCGTTGAGCGGCACGATCAGCGCGGGGAGGCGCGGCGGGGCCCCGGGACACGGCCCGCGGTGGCGGACACTACGTCGACGGACGCCACAGCTGATCTTCCGGCACAACTCACCCGCGTGCGGGCCGCCCTGGACCGCTTCGGTGAGCACACGGCCTGCTGAGCGGCACGATCAGCGCGGGGACGCGCGGCGGGGCCCTGGGAACACGGCCCGCGGTGGCGGAGGCACTACGTCGACGGCCCGTCGGGATCGGTGGCGTCCAGCGCGGCCAGGACGGCCGGCACCGGGATCCGCCCGGAGGCGACCAGCTGCGCACCGCCGCGTCGCAGCGCGGTGGCGAAGGGCGCGGCCCACAGGTTCTCGTAGACCAGGATCCCGGCGGAGCTGCCGGGTTCCAGGGCGGCACCTGCCTCAGCGAGGTCGTCCTGGCCCAGCAGGCCGGAGGAGACGCCCTCGAAGACGGCCAGGTCCAGGGCCCCGTCGCCGGTGAGGTCGGCGGTTTCCAGGCCGACCACGGATCCGTCCTCCTCCTTTCTGACGAACAGCAGATCGAGAATCCGGATGAGGCCGCGATCCACCAGGTCGACCAGGAGGGGAAAGCCCTCGCCCGTCATTCAGTTGCCGGGAAATTCGACGACCACATAGTCGATCGGTCCCATTTCGGCGAATTCATCGTTCATGGCTTCACCCCTGCGCCGGTCATGACAGGGAGAATTCCCCCTGCCTGCCAATGCCATTGCATCACCGGACGGAAGCCGCCGCACCTCAGTGCGGTATTCAACCCGTAAGCCCCGTCCAGGTCGCGGGACCGGATCAGCGCGGGTCTCCTGTGACCATGACGAGCGGCACACCTCCATCGGGCCCGTCCGGCGAGCAGCGGTCCTCGGCAGGGGAACGCGACGAGCTGGACGAGCTGCGGAACCGGGTGAGGGCTCTGGAGAGCACCGAGCGGTCACCGGCCGCACGGCACCACCGGTTCCGGTCGACGGGGTCGTTCCTGCTGCTGCTTCTCGCCTCGCTGTTGTCGCTGCTGGCAGTCGTCTCGGTCTGGGCGGACAGCATCGTGCGGGACACGGACCGCTACGTCGCCACCGTCGGGCCGCTGGCGAGCAACCCGGACGTACAGAAGGCGATCACCAACCGGGTCACCACGGCGGTCCTGGCGCAGGTCGACGTGGACGCACTGGTCAAGGAGCTGGAGCAGGCGGCGAAGCAGAAGGGAGCCCCGCCGAAGGCGGCCGAACTGCTCGGCGACCTGAAGGGCCCGATCACCAGCGGCCTGAAGAGCCTGGTCAGCGACGTCGTGGAGCGGGTGGTCGCCGGCAAGGCCTTCGACACCGTCTGGGTGAACGCGAACCGCAGGGCCCACAGCGCGATCGACAAGGCCCTCACGGGCGAGTCCGACAGCGCGGTGGTGGTCAAGAACGGTCAGGTCGCCATCGACCTGGGACCGATCGTGGCCCAGGTCAAGGACCGACTGGTCAGCGCCGGCTTCAAACCGGCCGCCAAAATCCCGGCCGTCCACACCGAGTTCGTGGTGTTCGCGTCGGAAGACGTCGGCAAGATCAAGTGGTACCTGCGGGTACTGGAGATCATCGGCAGCTGGCTCCCCCTCATCGTCGTACTGATCGCCGCCGCGGGCGTCTACCTGGCCGTACACCGCCGCCGGGCCCTGATCGGGGTCGCGCTCGGGGTGTTCGCCGCCATGCTGCTGCTCGGCATCACGCTCAGCGTCCTACGATCCGTCTACCTCGACCATCTGCCCGCCGGGGCATCCGACGCCGCCGCCGGCGCGGTGTACGACTCGCTGGTCAAGTTCCTGCGCGCGGGCGTGCGGACGGTCGGTGCGGTGGCTCTGGTGACGGCCATCGGCGCCTTCCTGGTGGGCCCGACAAGGGTCGCCGTCCTCACCCGTACGGGCTGCCGCAAGGCCATCGGCGCCCTACGGGACGTCTCCGTGTCGGCGGGGCTCCCGCTGGGGGCGGTCGGCCGGTTCGTCCACCGCTACAAGCAGTGGATCGGCGGGGTGATCCTGGTGGTCGCCGCGGTTGTCCTGTTCACCTGGGACTACCCGACCGTGGCGGTCGTGGTGTGGACGCTGGTGATCGTGCTGATCGCCTTCGCGATCCGCGAGTTCCTGGACAGCGGCACTCCTGACACGCCGTCCGCCGCTACTCCGTCCGACTGACCGCGCGCTCGTGCCGGCGTGCGCCCACCCGGCGCCAGATCGCCCGCTGGCACCTGAGCGTGCCGGTACCGACCACGATCAGTACGACGATGTTGAGCAGCAGTTGGAGCAGCGAACCCCAGGCCTCGTCCCAGCTGGCGTACGCCAGCGAGACCCCGATGTCGGCCGCCGCCGGAATGGTCGTCACCGAGATGAAGACGCCGAGCAGTGCGCTCGTGCGGGCCTCGGCCAGCGAGACGATGCCGACGACCCCGGCCAGCACCGCCACCACGGCCGAGAAGAAGTTGGGGGTGTTGATCAGGTTCGAGACGGGTCGCAGCCCCAGTTCGAAGGCCTCCGGCTGCAGCCCGAACCCCCGGACGAGGAGAGCGAAGAGGAGAGTCGCGGCAACGGCCAGCGAGAACCCCACGAGCAGTGCCATGAGGCCCTGCTCGATGCTCGGCCTGGCGCGGCGGTCGATGCCGAGCGCGATGCTGGTGATGGCGCCGTACTCGGGTCCCACCACCATGGCCGCGACGATGAGGATCTGGGAGTTGGTGATGATGCCCACCGCACCGATGAGTCCGGCGATGACGAGGAAGAGATAGAAGCTCGGGGGGTATCTGCCCTCGGCCCGGATCCGGGCCTCCACCTGTTCCCACACGGGCGCGCGCAACCGGGCCCCGAGCTCCTCGGCCCCGGCCCTGGCCGCGGGTTCCGAGAACACCGTGTCCACCGGATCGAGGACGATGGAGCCACGCTGTTCCAGCCCGAGGCCCCGCAGGCCGCGCAGCACCTCGTTCGCGGCTCCGGTCAGGACGTCGCACTCGATGGCGTCACCGTCCGGGTTGCGTACGCCGCCTGTCCGCAGGATCAGGTTCAGGGCGCACGGTTCGGCGTTCAACAGGGCCATGGTGCGTTCCGTGAGGTCCGGCGGGCACACCGCTCGGACATGGATCATGTCCATCCGGACCTCCGCGGATCGGTGCGGTGCGCCGGCCGGTCGCCCATCCATTAACGGGGCGGCCCCTGAACCCGGCAACTCGGCAACTCGGCATGCGAGGACCCACCACCTGCCGCAAGGTGGGGACATGTGGCCGCCCAGCGAGCTGAGCGAGACCGACTTCCGGCACCTGCACCGACATCTGCGCGCCAAGGCCCCCGGTGGCGGCTCGCGGCGGGGCGCCCTGGACACGATCACCGAGGAACAGGTGCTGGCGGCCGTTCGCGAGGTGCGAACGGGACGTACGGTGTCGCTCGCCGCTCCCGTGGACACCCACAGCGGACCTGACAACGCCGATCCGGCCCAGCACCGGCTCACCGCGCCGGCCGACGGAGAACCCGGCACCAGCGGCCTGGAATTCGCGCGGGACCGTTTCGCCATGAACATCCACGGCGATGTGGACAGCCACCTCGACGCGCTGTGCCACGTCGTCTACGACGGAACCCTGTACGGCGGCGTACCGGCGGCGGAGGCGCTGTCACCGGACGGGTCGAGCGCCCTGTCGGTCGGCCTGGCCCGCGACGGCATCGTCGGACGCGGGGTCCTCCTCGACATCCCCCGGCTGCACGGCGTCCCCTGGCTCGAACCCGGAGCGCAGGTGAAAGCCGAGGACCTCGCCGCCGCCGAGGCACGGCAGGGGGTCCGGGTCGGCCGGGGCGACATCCTCCTCGTACGGGTCGGACACCGCCGGCGGCGGGAGGAGCTGGGCCCCTGGGACGTCTCCGGCGCGCGTGCCGGACTCCATCCGACCGCCCTGGAGTTCCTGGCCGAACGGGAGGTGGCCGTGCTGGGCGGCGACGGGAACAACGACTCGGCCCCCAGCGCGGTGCGGGGGGTCGCGTTCCCGGTGCATGTGCTCGCCGTGCACGCGATGGGACTGCATCTGCTCGACCATCTGCGGTTCGAGGACCTCACGCCGATCTGCGCACAGGAAGGCCGCTGGTCGTTCCTCTGCGTGATCGCCCCGCTCCGGCTGCCCGCGGCGACCGGATCCCCCGTCAATCCGCTCGCGATCCTGTGACGGCCGATGAGCCCTGGCCGGGCGGCCGGCTGGTGCTCACCCGAACAGTCCAACTCGCCGGAACTATCCCCCGGAGATACGTTGGTGCTCGGGCCGAATGCGCCTTTTCGGCCTTATCGACCTATTCGACCGGCAGGACCGGAGCGCGTTCCGAGGACGGTGGCCGGCATGACCGACGAGCGGCACTACGACGTCATCATCATCGGCACCGGTGCGGGCGGTGGCACTCTCGCCCACCGGCTGGCACCCACCGGAAAACGGATCCTCCTTCTCGAACGCGGTGACTATCTGCCCCGCGAACGCGACAACTGGGAATCCACCGCGGTCTTCGTCAAGGGGAAATACCGCGCCCCGGAGTTCTGGTACGACAAAGACGGAAACCAGTTCCCGCCCGAGGTCAATTACTACGTGGGCGGCAACACCAAGTTCTACGGCGCCGCACTTTTCCGTATGCGCCCCGAGGACTTCGGGGAACTGCGCCACCACGACGGTGTGTCGCCCGCCTGGCCGCTGAGCTACGAGGAACTGGAGCCGTACTACACGCAGGCCGAACACCTCTACCTCGTCCACGGCCGGCACGGCGAAGACCCGACTGAGGGCCCCACCAGCGCCCAGTACGCCTACCCGCCGGTCCAGCACGAGCCGCGCATCCAGCAACTCAGCCACGACCTGGAGAAGCGGGGCCTGCACCCCTTCCACCTCCCCATCGGCGTGAACCTCACCCAGGACGACCGGGGCAGGGCCACCCACACCAGCGCCTGCATACGCTGCGACCGCGTCGACGGCTTCCCCTGCCTGGTCGGCGCGAAGTCCGACGCGCAGGTCATCTGCGTCGACCCCGCCCTCGAACATCCAGGCGTCGAGATGCTCACCCACGCGGACGTACGGAGTCTCGGCACGGACGCGACCGGCCGCAGTGTCACCTCGGTCGTCGCGACGGTGGGGGACGGGGACCCGACAACCGTGGAGTTCAGCGCCGACATCGTGGTCGTCGCCTGCGGCGCCGTCAACTCCGCCGTCCTGCTGCTGCGTTCGGCGGACGACCGGCATCCGCGGGGCCTGGCCAACAGCTCGGACGTGGTGGGCCGGCACTACATGCGGCACAACAACCTGGCCCTGATGGCCGTGTCCAGGGAACCGAACGACACCAGGTTCCAGAAGACCCTGGCGCTGCACGACTGGTACCTGGGATCCGACGACTGGGAATACCCCCTCGGCGGCATCCAGATGCTCGGCAAGTCCGACTCCGAGCAGATCCACGGAGAAGCGCCCCGCTGGGCCGGGACCGTCGCCCCCGACATGCCGTTCGAGGTGCTCGCCCACCACGCGGTCGACTTCTGGCTGTGCGGAGAGGACCTGCCCCTCGCCGACAACCGCGTCACCCTGGACCGGGACGGCGGCATCCACCTGGCCCTCGACGAGAAGAACAACACCGCAGGGCTGAAACGCCTGCGGCACAAACTGCAGGACATGCTGGGCCAGTTGGGCATGCACGAGCACCGTCTTCTCTCGCACAGCATCTACCTGCACAAGGGCATGCCCATCGGTGCCACCGCGCATCAGGCGGGCACGGTCCGCTTCGGCCATGACCCCGCCGACTCGGCCCTCGACGTCAACTGCAAGGCCCACGACCTCGACAACCTCTACGTCGTCGACACGAGCTTCTTCCCGAGCATCGGAGCGGTCAACCCCTCGCTGACCGCCATCGCCAACGCCCTGCGCGTCGGCGACCACATCGCGGAGCGACTGCGGTGACCTCCGGCCACCTGCTCGGCGACCTCCGGCCACCTGCTCGGCGACCTCCGGCCGACTGCTCGGCGACACCCGGAACCGCACCCCTTCCGTACCGGCCGGGTAGCGGCTGAAGCAGCCTGAAAGGGAGACCGACATGGACCGCTACCCGCCCATCGCCGACCACGGGCTCGTCGGGGACCTGCAGACCGCCGCTCTCGTGACATCCCAGGGCGTGATCGACTGGTTCGCGGCGCCACGCTTCGACTCGCCCAGCATCTTCGCCGCCCTGCTCGACCACGACGGCGGCGGCTACTTCCGGCTCGCGCCCGAGCACCCCGAGGGGACCTGGAAGCAGCTCTACTACCCGGATTCCGCCGCCGTGGTGACCCGCTTCATGTCCCCCGACGGAGTCGGCGAGATCATCGACCACATGCCTGTCCAGTCGGGCCCGACGGCGACCGACCGGCACCGCCTGGTGCGCGTCGTACGCTCGGTTCGTGGCACCGTGCGCTACAGCCTCGAATGCCGGCCGCGGTTCGACTACGCGCGCGCGACCCACGAACTGGACCTGGCCCCCCGCACCGCGACGTTCCGGGCCCCGGGAATGACCGCCTACCTTCAGAGCAGCTTCCCGCTCGAACGGGACGGGCAGGACGTCCGGGGCGCCATCACCCTGAACGACGGAGAGTCGGCGGCCGTGGTGTTCACCGTCTGTGCGCCGGGCGGGGAGGCGCCACCGCCGCTCACCACCGAGCGGATCACCGAAGAGCTCTGGGAGGACATCGGCTTCTGGCAGAAGTGGGTGCGCACCTCGCGCTACCGCGGCCGCTGGAGCGAGATCGTGCACCGCTCGGCCATCACCCTCAAACTCCTCACCTACGCGCCGACGGGCGCGCCGGTCGCCGCCGCCACCATGGGTCTGCCCGAGCAGGTCGGCGGTGAGCGCAACTGGGACTACCGGTACACCTGGGTGCGGGACGGCTCCCTGTCGGTGCGGGCCCTGCTCGACCTCGGCTTCGTGGAGGAGGCGACCCACTTCACCCACTGGCTCGGCGACCGGCTGGCCGCCCACGAGGGACCGGACGACGAACCCCTCCAGATCATGTACCGGGTCGACGGCGACCCTCATCTGACCGAGGAGATCCTGGACCACTTCGAGGGCTACCGCGGCTCCTTCCCGGTCCGGGCCGGCAACGCCGCCTCCGACCAGCTGCAGCTCGACATCTACGGCGAGGCCCTGTACGCGCTGGCCGAGGGCCGCCAGGTCGGCGAACGGGCGGGCTACCACGGGTGGAAGGGCCTGGCCGCCACCCTGGACTGGCTCGCGGACTCCTGGGACCGGCCCGACGAGGGCATCTGGGAGACCCGGGGCGGACGCAAGGACTTCACCTACAGCCGGGTGATGTGCTGGGCCGCCTTCGACCGCGGTCTGAAGCTGGCCCACGATTTCAGCAGGCCGGCCAACACCGCGCTCTGGACCCGGGCCCGGGACGACATCCTCGAACAGGTCATGGAGCGCGGCTGGAACGAGAAGGAGCAGGCCCTGGTCCAGCACTACGGCGGCGACGTCCTGGACGCCTCCCTGCTGCTCGCCCCCCGGGTCGGATTCCTGTCCCCCCGCAGCCCCGGCTGGCTCAACACCCTCGACGCCATGGACCGCGTCCTCGTCTCCGACAGCCTCGTCTACCGCTACGACCCCCAGGCATCCCCGGACGGACTGCGCGGCTGCGAAGGGACCTTCAGCCTGTGCACGTTCCTGTACGTCGACGCCCTCGCCCGCGCGGGACGCCTCCCGCAGGCCCGCTACACCTTCGAGAAGATGCAGACGTACGCCAACCATGTCGGCCTGTTCGCCGAGGAGATCGGCCCCAGCGGGGAGCAACTGGGCAACTTCCCCCAGGCCTTCACCCATCTCTCCCTCATCACGGCCGCGACGACGCTGGACGAGGCCCTCGACCGGGTCGCGCCCTGAACGCGGGGATCCCCGGCCCCTGTGGCAGCAGCTCCGTGGTCACGAACGACACCACGGTGGCAAGGACGATCACGGGTACCGTTTCCGAGTTGCCCACGATGAGGACGACCAGCACCACCGTGCTGACGGGCAGCCGCAGCGCGGCGGCGCACGCGGCCGCCATACCCGCCGCCATACCCGCCACGACGCCGAGTCCCGGCAGGGGCGACAGCAGGACGCCCACCGCTCCGCCCAGGAACAGGGACGGGAAGGTCGGACCGCCGCGAAGGCTGCCCAGGCACAGCGCGTACGCGACGCCCTTGAACGCCAGGACCGCCAGCAGACTGCCGACCGACCACGCATGGGGGTTCCCGGCGAGTTGCGTCAGGGTGGCCTGGCCGGACAGGGAGACCTCGGACGGCGAACGGCCGGTGACGACCGCGTAGAGCGCCGCGCAGCCCGCCGCGGCGAGTGCGCAGAGCACCGTGCCGCGCAACGTGTGCGCCGACACGAAACGCGCCGTGATCCGTCCGCCCACCATGATCCAGTGGACGGCCGCCCCGATGGCGAGCGCCATCAGCGCCGACCACACCACGTCCCCGGTGTCGAGGAGCGGGGGAGCGGGCAGCCCGATGCTGAGGCTTCCGGTCTTCAGCCCGGTCCAGTGGCCGAAGCCGGTGAACACGATGGCGCCGATTCCGCTGGACAGCAGGGCGGGAGCATCACCGTGAACAGTTGCGGTCCGCCGACTCCGGCCACCTCCATGAGCATCACGGCCGCCACGAGCGGACTGCCGAAGATCGCGGAGATGGCTGCCGCGGCGCCGGCGGCACCGAGCAGCGCCGTGCTCGCCTCGGTCGCCGGAGCGCGTACGAGATCCCGGAACACCAGCGCCAGACCAGCGCCGAGGGCGATCAGCGGTGCCTCGGGCCCGAGAACGGCGCCCAGTGGCAGGCTGGCCAACGCGGCGACGACCACACCGGGTACAGCGGCTTTCGACGCCCCTCCGGAGTGCAGGCCCGCCGCCGGAATGTGTCCTCCTCGGCCGGGGAACCGCAGAACGACCTGGGCGACGACCAGACCCGACACCAGAGCCAGGGGAAGGGGCCACCATGACGGCGGATCCGTCCACCCGAGGTCGTGCGGCCAGTCCACCCAGATCAGGTTCTCCAGCTCCTGGAGCAGGACGAGAAACCAGAACGCGATCAACGACACCGGGATCCCGAGCAAGCCGCAGAACACCAACGCCCGCCGGTACTCGGGCCGACGCAGCATGTCCCTCAACTGGTCGGCCTCTTGGGGCTGGTTTCCCGGAGCGGTCCCAGCCTCTCCGGGCTTCTGCTCGGTGATGGCTCTTCTCCTGAGTCTGCTGAGTCAGCTGCGTCCGCTGTTCGCGGAAGGTGATTCGGCCAGTGGCAGCGCGAGATTACCCACCAGATCGCGCGATACCGCCCTGATCACCAACGCAACGTCACAAACCACTCCGGATGGACGCGAAAGGATTCCCCGACGTACTCCCGGGGGCTCTCAGCTGCCGAGGGCGAGCGCTCGCGGAAACGTCTCGGCGGCCTCGTGGGCGAGTTGGCGGACGACGGCCATGTCGCTGAAGGGAATCAGTTCCTCGCCGATGATCTGGTGCGGCTCACTGCCCTTTCCGGCGACGAGGACGATGTCGTCCGGCCCGGCGGCTGCCAACGCGAAGGCGATGGCCTGCCGGCGGTCGGCGATGCACTCGAAGGGGGTGCCGGTCGCCGTGACACCGGGGACGATCTGGTCGAGGATCGCTCCCGGGGATTCGGTGCGCGGGTTGTCCGAGGTGAGGACGCACAGGTCGGAGAGCCGTCCCGCGATCTCGCCCATGGCGGCACGTTTGGTGGTGTCACGATCGCCGCCGCAGCCGAAGACGGTGATGATCCGGGCCGTGGCGAAGCCCTTGATCGCGGTGAGGATCTTCTCCAGCGAGTCCGGGGAGTGTGCGTAGTCCACGACCACGGAGGTGCCCCGCGGGGTCACGTGCCGCTCGAAACGGCCCGGGACCGGCGGCATCAGCCGCAGGGCGGCGACGAGCGCGCCCAGGTCATGGCCGAGGAGGTGGCAGGCGGCGATGGTGGCGAGCGCGTTCGACACGGAGAACCGGCCCGGGACGGGGATCGTCGCCGGATACGTACGCCCCTGGTGGTGCAGGGTGAACCGGCTGCCCGAGGAGTCCATGACCAGGTCGGCCGCCCGGTAGTCCGCCTCCGCGTCCACTGCGTACGTGGTCGCCGCACCCGGCATCAGTCGCAGGATGGTGGCACCCATCGGGTCGTCGGCGTTGACCACCGCACGGCGGCACAGCCCCTGGAACAGCCGCAGTTTGGCCTTGCCGTAGCTCTCCATCGAGCCATGGTCGTCCAGGTGGTCCTGGGTCAGGTTGGTGAAGACGCCGACGTCGATATGGGCATCGTCCACCCGGTGTGTGAGCAGTGCCATGGATGTGGCCTCCAGCACCACGCTGCCCGTCCCCTGGTCGCGCATGTAGCCCAGCAGGTACTGCAGGTCCGGCGATTCGGGGGTGGTCAGGAGCGATCGGGGCATCGGCACCCGTTCGTCGCCGACGCGGCTGCCGGAGGTGCCGATGACGCCGACCTTCGCGCCGTCGGCGATCCGCAGGACCGACTCGACCATGTACGACACCGAGGTCTTGCCGTTGGTGCCGGTGACGGCCACTACGTCCATGGCGCGGCCCGGTTCGCCGTAGTAGCGGGACGAGACCACCGAGGCCACCACGCGGACGTCCGGTACGCGTACGACGCAGACGCCGTCGGCGGCCTCGGCTCCGTCCGCGTCCGGGCCTTCCAGGAGGACGGCCGCCGCCCCGAGCGCCACGGCACGCCCGATGGCCTCCGGGCCGCCTTCGCGGTGGCCGGGTACCGCGATGTACAGCGAGCCGGGAGTCACGCGGTGGGCGTCGAAGGTCGGCGCCGCACTGATCGTCGTGTCGGTGTCGCCGTGGAGAACCTCGTGGGCGTACCCGTCCAGCAGTTCGTTCAGTTTCATGAGTGTCCCCTCGATGGCGGCCGGACGGCGCGCCTGTGGGACGGGCCGAAAACCGCTGTGATGACCATGGGCCTGGCAGTCCGGCGCCTGGAGGCAGGCGCCCGACGGTAGGGGATCGTGCTGTTGAGGGCCGACGCGATCCGGAATCGGTACGTCGGCGGCCGGCGCGACGAAAGCGGCGGCCCGGAGTGGATCCGTACGGGAAGCGCGCCGTACTCACGCGGCTGCGAGATCGGGGCTCAGCGGCTCAGCGGCACGCGACTCGACGCGACATGAGTCTACGCCCGGCCGACGGCAGCGGTCGCCACCGAAGATCCACAAGGATTCCGCACCAGTCGGCGTGCCGTGGGCTCGGTCACCTCGAGCGTGTTCGACCGCGGGCGGGTGGAAGCGGGCTTTGCTTGTCCTTTACTATGGGTGCCCCAGTCGTACCGAAAAGGAGCCGTAGTACCGCAATGGGTGAGCCTCCCAGTACCAGCCGTGCCACACCCCGTCGACCGCTTCATGCGGCCACTGAGGGATCGGGGGTGGCGCGGTGACCGAGCTCCTGCTGCTCCTGTTGGCCCTCCTGCTCACGCTGGTCTGCGCGGTGTTCGTCGCGGCCGAGTTCTCCCTGACCACCCTGGAGCGCGGTGACCTGGAGCGGGCCGTCGAGGCCGGTGAGCGTGGCGCCGAGGGCGCGCTGAAGGCCGTACGCCGGCTGACCGTCCAGCTCTCCGGCGCCCAACTCGGCATCACTGTCACCTCGTTGGTCATCGGCATGCTCGCCGAGCCGTCGCTCGCGGCGCTGCTGCGCGGCCCGCTGACGGCACTGGGCCTGGGCGGTGCCGCCTCGTCGGTGGCGAGCGTGCTGGGCGTGGCCTTGTCCACCGTCGTGCTGATGGTGGTGGGCGAGCTGGTGCCGAAGAACTGGGCGATCTCCCGGCCGCTGGCCGTCGCCAAGGTGGTCGCCGGACCGCAGCGCGGATTCACCGCCGCCTTCGGCCCGTTCATCCGGCACCTGAACAACACCGCGAACAAGTTCGTACGACGCTTCGGCCTGGAGCCCGCCGAGGAGCTGGCCTCCGCGCGCGGCCCCGAGGAACTGATCGCGCTGGCCCGGCACTCGGCCGCCCAGGGCGCCCTGGAGGCGGACTCCGCCGAACTGTTCGTCCGCACCCTGCACCTGGGCGAGCTGACGGCCGAGAACGTGATGACCCCGCGCGTCGACGTCAAGGCGCTCGAAGCCCACGCCACGGCCGCGGACGCCGCCGACCTCACCCACGCCACCGGCCTGTCCCGCTTCCCGGTCTACCGCGACAGCCTGGACGACGTCGTCGGCACCGTACACATCCGTGACGTCCTCGCCCTGGAGCCGGACAGGCGCGCGGTCACCCCGGTCACGGAACTCGCCACCGAGCCCCTGCTGGTGCCCGACAGTCTGCCCGCCGACCGGCTGCTGGAGCGGCTGCGAGCGATGCGCACCATGGCCGTCGTCATCGACGAGTACGGCGGCACCGCGGGCGTGGCGACCATGGAGGACATCGTCGAGGAGGTCGTCGGCGAGGTCCGCGACGAACACGACCCCCTCGAGATCCCCGACCTGCTCCCCACCCCCGCCACGGCGGAGGGCCGCGCGGTGTGGGAGGCGGACGGCGGCGTCCGCCTCGACCAGCTCACCGGCATCGGACTGACGGCGCCCGACGGGCCGTACGAGACCGTGGCCGGGCTAATCGCCACCCGCCTCGCCCGCATCCCCGCCAAGGGGGACACCGTGCACCTCGGCGGCTGGCAGCTCGACGTCCTGGACGTCGAACACCATCGCGCCGACCGGATCCGCATCACCGAACCGGCCTCGGTGCCGGCCCACGCGGGGGAAGAGTCCCGATGACCGTCCTGCAACTCGCCATCGGCGCCCTGACACTGCTGACCAACGCCTTCTTCGTGGGCGCCGAGTTCGCCATGATCTCCGTGCGCCGCGGCCAGGTCGAACCGCGCGCCCAGGAGGGGAACAAGCGGGCCCGGATGACCCTGTGGGGTCTTCAGCACATCTCCGCGATGATGGCCACCGCCCAGCTCGGCATCACCGTCTCCTCACTGGTGCTGGGCGCGGTCGCCGAACCGGCCATCGCGCACCTGTTGGAACCCGGCTTCGAGGCGGCCCGCGTTCCTGACGGCCTGGTGCATCCGATCGCGTTCGTCATCGCGCTCACCGTGGCGACGTATCTGCACATGCTGATCGGCGAGATGATCCCGAAGAACATCGCCCTGGCCGCGCCCGTCCCCACCGCGCTGCTGCTCGGGCCGCCCCTGGTGGCGCTCACCCGGGCCCTGAAGCCCGTAGTCTTCGGCATCAACGCCTTCGCCAACTCGCTGCTGAGACTGCTGCGGGTCGAGCCGAAGGACGAGGTGGAGTCCGTCTTCACCGACTACCAGCTCGCCCGTATGGTCGTCGACTCCAGCGAGGCCGGACTGCTCAGCCCGGCCGACGGCGAACGGCTGCGCGACGCCCTGGAACTGGGCACGCGCCCGGTGGGCGAGATCCTCGTCCCCGCACAGCGGATGCGCACCGTCGGCCACACCGTCACCCCCGCCGAGCTGGAGCGGACCGCGGCCGACGCGGGTTACTCCCGCTTCCCCGTCACCGGCCCCGGCGGCACCGTGCTGGGCTACCTCCACATCAAGGACACCCTCGGCGTCGCCGACCGCGACCAGCCGTTCCCGCGCACCGCACCGCACCCGGTCACCCGGGTCCGTATCGACACCCCACTGGACGACACCCTCACCGCCCTGCGTGCCGACGGCAGCCACCTGGCCGCGGTCACCGGCGAGAGGGGCGCGGTCCTCGGCTTCGTGACCATGGACGACGTCCTGTCCGAGCTGGTCGGACCGGCTCCGGCGAGGGTCTGAGCAGGGGGCCGTTCGAGGCATCGCGCTGCTCCTGCCGCCTGGAGTGCGCCGGTGGTGCACGGGGGCTCGCGAGGGGCGCGCGTTGTTCCGGAGTGCAACCGTCTTCACATTGCGGAACGGCAACAGCCCTTCCAGCCACTGATGGGGCTGCCGCACCCTTGCGAAGCCCACGCAAGGAGGAGAGTTGTGAAGATCCTTTAGCGCAAACCTTCACTTCCTTCACTTGTCGGGGGCCCTTGCCCGGCCTGCCCTGGGTGTACCGCGCACATGGTGCGAGCGGTGGTTCATGGGGTGTCAGAACCGACTGTTCTCGCTGGACATGACGGTGTGTCGGACGTCGTGGCGTGAATCACGTGGCTGATTCGTAGGTATCAAATCGGTAAAAGGTCTTCCGCTTTCGAGGAACTTGTTGAACGCTTAAGGTCCACAAACGAGGGGGATTTGTGAAGATCGCGGTGCGTGTCTGACGCACGTTCGGGCAGGGGGCCTGGACCGGTTGTTGAGCCGCCGATGACTCAAAAGGGACGCTGCCGCAACCCGACGGGGTGTTGCAGCAAAGCCCGTCCCGCACAGCACATCACGCAGTACCCGACGCCGCGGCCGCCTGCCTCAGGAACAGGCGACCGCATTCAGGGGCGCCGTTTTCCGGCCCGCGCATGTCCGCGAGCCGGCTCAAGGTGAGGAACCACCATGCAGATATGTGTTCTCGGGCAGGGGTATGTCGGCCTGCCCCTGGCTCTCCGGGCCGCCGAGGCCGGTCACACCGTGACCGGCTACGAGCCCGACCTCCGGCGCTGCGAGCAGCTGGCCGCGGGATCGTCCTACGTGGAGGACATCGACTCCGCCCGCCTGCGCCGTCTGTTGGACTCGGGCGCCTATGTGCCCACCGCGGATCCGGAGGACCTGAAGGGCTTCGACGTCGCCGTCGTCACCGTGCCCACGCCGTTGACCGACCGCACCCCGGACCTGAGCTGCGTGCGCGACGCCGCCCGTGAACTGGCCGGGCGGCTGGAGCCGGGCGCGACCGTGGTGTTGGAGTCGACCACGCACCCCGGCACGACCCGCGACGTGCTCATTCCTCTGCTGGAGGAGGGGTCGGGCCTGGTGGCGGGGCGGGACTTCCACGTCGGCTTCAGCCCCGAGCGCATCGATCCCGGGAACGCCCTCTGGCGGCTGGAGAACACTCCCAAGATCGTTGCCGGACTCACCGAAGCCTGTCTGCGGCGCGTGAAGGACTTCTACGACTCGGTCACCGAGGTCACCGTGCCCGCCTCCGGACTGGAGGAAGCCGAGCTGGCGAAGGTCTTCGAGAACACCTACCGGCACGTCAACATCGCCCTGGTCAACGAGCTGTCCCGGATGGCGCACACGCTGGGCGTGGATGTGTGGCACACCCTTGAGCTGGCCGCGACCAAGCCCTTCGGATTCACCAAGTTCCTGCCCGGGCCGGGCGTCGGCGGGCATTGCCTGCCCATCGACCCCGTCTACCTCAGCCACCACGTCAAGACGCAGCACGGTCAGACCTTCCGGCTCATCGAGCTGGCCCAGGACATCAACGACAGCCAGCCCGACTACGTCGTACGCCGCCTGCAGGACGCGCTCAGCCGCCGCTTCCGACGCAGCGTCCACGGCGCTCGCATCCTCGCCCTGGGCGCCGCCTACAAGCCGGGCACCGCGGACGCCCGTCAGTCGCCGGCCGTGCAGGTCGTCGAACGGTTGCGCGACATGGGCGCGGACGTCACTGTCGTCGACCCCTATCTGCCGGACGGCGGCTGCCGGGACATCCCCTTCGCCGCCGCCGCCGCGGACACGGACACGGACGTGACTGTGGGGGACTTCGACGCCGTCGTACTGCTCACCCCGCACGACGAGTTCGACCTCGCCCAGGTCGCCGCGGAATCGGCCTACGTGCTGGACACCCGGGGCGTCATGGCGATTGCCCCGCACATCGAGCGCCTCTGAGGGGCACAGCCGCCGCACGGCACCGCGCACGCGGACCGCCGTGCGTGCCCACCTGCCCCAGCACCGCATCCATCACAGCGATCAAGCGGCTGTGAGCCAGAGGAAGGAAACATCATGGGTTACGACGACGGAGCACTCGCCAGAACCGGAGTGGGAGCGATCACGCTGTTCGGCGCGAGCGTCTCGCTGAACTGGATCCTCGCCATCGCGGTGACGCTCGTCCTGGTCGGCGCTTTCACCTACCGGACCGTCACCCGGCACCAGCGAGGACGTATCTGACGTGTCCGACCACAAGTCCAAGCGGGGCCGACGTGCCCCGTGGCAGACCTGGGTCTGTGTGGCCGCCGCTCTGGCGGCCACCGCCTGGACCCTCGTCTACCACCTGTACTGGAGCACCCAGCCCTGGGGAACCGCGCTGGTCTTCTACTGCGCCGTCACCGCCGTACTCGTCTACTCGCTGGCCGCGGTGGTCAAGGGCCGGAGTTTCGCCCACCTGCCCGCCCATGAGGGCCGGGTGCTGGCCATCGTCCCGGCGTACAACGAGCCGGCCGAGGCCCTGCACAAGACCGTGTGGGCGCTCATCGACCAGGTGCGTCCGCCCGAGGCGATCCATGTCGTCGACGACGGTTCCAGGATTCCCGTGGTCCCGTTCGAGCATCCCCTGGTCACCTGGCACCGCCAGGACAACGCGGGCAAGCGCGAAGCCCAGGCGCACGTGTTGCGGACGGTCGACCCGTCGACGTACGACCTCATCATGACCGTCGACTCGGACTCGGTCGTGCATCGCATGGGTCTGTGGCACTGCCTGAAGGCCATGTCGGACGTGCGGGTGCAGGCGTGCACCGGACTGACGCTGGTCTCCAATCGCGCGCACAACCTGCTGACCCGAGTGATCGACGTCGAGATCGTCACGTGGTGCCTGGTGACGCGCATGGCCCGCTCCCAGGTCGGAGCTGTCGCGCCCACGTCCGGCATTCTCGCCGTCTACCGCAAGGAACTCGTCCTGGACAACCTGGACGACTACATCAGCTCCGGTACGGCGGGGGACGACCGGCGCCTGACGCACTACGCGCTCCAGCGCGGCCAGGTGGTGGCCGTCAACGAGGCCTGGGTCTACAGCAACATGCCCACCGACCTGAACGAACTGTTCACCCAGCGGGTGCGATGGTTCAAGTCGTACTGGCGCTACGTCGGCTGGGAGCTGACCAACTTCTCGGCGGCTCCCTTGTTCTTCCGCCTCTACGGTCTGGTCGTCACCGCGACCATGCCGATCCTGTACGCCTGGGTGCTGTTCGTGCTGCCCTACCACACCGACGACAAGCTGCTGTTCTTGCAGGGACTCGGCTACTGGCTCATCATGACCTACGCCCAGACCGGCATGTACGCGGCTATGCGCCCCGAGTTGACGGCCGGCCAGAAGCTTGTCGCCTGGCTCTTTCTCACTCCTCTGGTGACCCTGCTCAACCTGTTCGTCGTCCGCCCCGCCATGTATTGGGCCCTCACCCAGGCGCGCACCACTCACTGGGGCACGCGCACGGTGTCCGTGCCGGTGCCGGCGGTGGAGCAGACCTGAGCCGTGGCGCAGCCTGAACAGGGGAAGGACTCCGCCCCGGGCCACGGGGCGGAGCCTCTCCAGGTCGCGCAGGTCGCGCAGGTCGCGCAGGTCGCGCACAGGTCTGTCGGTTCGGTCAGGGCTGGACCGGCTTGCCTCGGCCCCAGGCCCAGGCGAGGCGGTCGGCGCCGGACTGGTTGGTGGTGGCGAGCCACGGGCGGGAGGCGGGGCCGGTGAGGGTCTGCAGGGAGTACGTGTCGTCGGTACGCAGGCCCGGCCAGTAGACGGAGCCCATCTTGAGCTCGCGGAAGGTGTCGGTGACGGCCTGGACGTAGTTGACGAAGTTGTTGGAGGCGTCCGGCTTGTTGTAGTCGAGGCCCGTGGTCATCGGGGCGCCGAACTCGTCCGCCACGGTCCGGTTCGCGCAGTCGCCGATGCGCACCTTGAGGTCGTCCACCCACTGGTCGTAGGTCGCGTAGTCCTTCCAGAACCCGTAGTGGTGCAGCGACAGGTAGGTGCCGTTGAGGCGCGGGTCGGCGCAGACCGAGGTGACGTGGTCGTTGTAGCCGGCGCCGCTGACGAAGACCCGGTCGCGCGGGACCGACGGATAGGTCGCGAGCCACTTCGCGGCTATGTCGGCCCACGCGGCTTCGGTGTAGCCGTGCGGCTCGTTCATCGGCTCGAAGTAGACGCGCCTGTCGTTCTTGTACGCGTTGACCACGGTCTTCCACATGGGCCAGTAGGTGGCCTCGTCGTCGATGAAGCCGTCCTTCTGCGCGCCCGTGCCCTCCCAGTAGGACACGATGACCTTGAAGCCCTGGTCGGAGGCGGCGTCGATGACCCCGCGATACGACTTCCAGTAGGAGCCGTCGACCGTGTACGGGTTGATGGGCAGCCGCACGGTGTTGGCGCCGAGGTTGGCGCGGAACGCCGAGATGATCCGGGTCGCCTTCGCGTACGTCTGCCGGTAGCCGTCGGAGAGCGACAGGCCGGACAGGACGACCGGGTCGTCGGCGAAGTTGTCACGCGGGTCGGCCCAGTTGACACCCTTGAACTGGGTCGGGTCCAGGCGCGGCGCGGCGGCGGAGGCGGGGCTGCCGGCCAGCGTGGTGCCGCTGACCGCGGCGATGGCGACGGCCACGAAGACGGCACGCAGCCGAGGGGTGAAGCGGGTTCTGCCGGAGGTCTTGCTCATCAGCTTGCCCTTTCAGGAGATGGCGGCTCGGCGCGTGGGGGAGTCTGCGCGTGCAGGAGCGGCCGTCGGGGAGGACCGGTGGGGTGCCGGGGGCCTGGGGGGTGACGGATTTTCGGCCGGGCGGCGTGGCGAGGAATCAGCAGGGCGTGCAGGCAGGGCGAACCAGCCGGCGAACCGGCCTGGGAAACGGCCAGGGAAACCAGCCATCCGCTCCTCCTTGGGGCCCTCCTCCTCGGTCCACCGGTCGCGCTGTGGTGTTCACGTAAACACATTCGAACAAGTGATCGGTGTTTACGTAAACATCGCAGCGCCGGAATCGTGGCATCCGGCATCGTGCGCGTCAAGGTTTCCGGAGCGTTACATCACCCGCCCTCCGGTCGGAGCGTCGCGCGGGACAGGAGTCAGCCGGGGGCGCGGCGGGTATGCCGGGGGCAATGGGATCGAAGACGAAGCACGGCCGGCCTCGGCCCGCCGGGCACGATGTGCCCGGCATCCGCGAGGAGTTGGCTGGTCGCGTCGGGTGCGGGGTGGCACATCTCGTACCGGTCGAAGGCTTGAGGAGGGCGTCATGAACCGTCAGACCAGGGTGCGTGTCAGCCGTAGGCCCGCCGCTCCGCGCGATATGACGATCGACCGCAGGACGCCTTCGGGGCGGCTGCTGCCGTACTGATCCCGCCGGGGGTGTACGGCGAGGTCGACCTCGGCCCCGGCCTCGGGCTCAGTGCCCGCGGCGGGCGATCGCTGTCTTCAATGCCGCACGGACCTGCTCCGGGGGCGGCGAGCCGTCGCTCCCGGTGCTGGCGGTGACCGCCGCGGCGACCGCGTGGAGTTTGGTGTTGGAGAGCTGGGAGGCCTGTCGCAGGATCGTCCAGGCCTCGTCGGGGGTGCAGTCCTGGGTGGCCATGAGGATGCCGCGGGCCTGGTCGATCACCGGGCGGGAGGCGATGGCCTGGCGCAGCTGCTCGACCTCCCGTTCAAGAAGTCGCAGCCGCTCCGCGCGCTCCAGGGCCACCGCCGAGGAGGACGACGGGCGCGGTATCGCGGCGCGCGTGGCGTGCAGCGGGTCGGTGGTGTCCAGACCGGCCAGTTCCAGGATGCGGCGCGGCTGACCGCCCCAGTTCACGGTCGCCACCGGCACCCCGTGCAGCTGGGTGTAGTCGCCGAGCGTCTCCAGGAACTGCAGTCCCGCGGTGTCCATGAAGACCACCCCGGTCATGTCCAGTTCCAGCAGATCGACGCCGGCCGGCAGTTCGGTCAGCTTCTCGGTCAGGATGTCCGCGCAGCCGCGGACCAGTTCTCCTCGTGGAGCGAACAGCGCTCGGCCCGCGTCCACGCGACTCTCGATGACGAGGGCGTCTGCTCGCCCCACGAGAGGTGTGTGTGCCGCTGAGGTCATGTCCCCGCCTTATAGTTTCCGGACAGTCTTCATGACGGTGCCTGCCCCGTCGCCACCGTGTTTCCCTAGGGCAATGGGGTGCTGACCGTTCGCCTGCCCGCCGTACGGTGGGCTACACACCTTGCGCAGGAATGTCAGGGGGATACGTGGGTATGTGCGCTCAGTCCGGGAAGAGTGGGGAGACGGTGTGGGAATCCGGTACCAGACACCGTCCGGGGTCGTTGCCGCGGCGCCGGAGTTGACGGTGTCCCCGCTGACCACGCGCAGCGGGTTGCGCGTGGCGGGAGAAGTGGGCCTGGCGACGCACGAGGTGTGGGAGCGTGCGCTGGAGCAGGTCGTGCGCGAGGACGGGGATGTGTACTACCTGGAGTTGTCCGCCGTGACGTTCGTCGATGTCGCGGGCGTCGGGGCGCTGGCCGCCGCCGCCCAGGAACTGGGTGACGGGCGGCGGATGGTGCTGCACGGGCCCCCGCCGGGCCTGCGACGCGTGCTGGACATGTTCTGGCCCGACCTGGCGTCGATCGAGGTGGCGAAGTCATGAGTACCGTGGCCCAGCCCTTCGAGCCGACCCAGCCCTTCGAGCCGGTCGCGCCCCTCGCCTCCGACGAGCCCAGCGACACCGACGGGCCCAGAGACCCCTTCATCCACCCGGCGTTGTTCTACGGTGACGAGCGGGAGTACCTCGCGGGCACCGTGTCCTTCATCCGTGCGGGACTCGAGGCGGGCGACCCCGTGGCGGTCGCCGTGCCCGGGGACAACCTCGCCCTCATCCGGGACGGGCTAGGCGCCGACGCCGACGCCGTTCGCCTGATGGACATGCGGGAGGCCGGACGCAACCCCGGCCGGATCATCCCCGGCGTCCTGCGCGCCTTCGCCGACGCCCAGCCGCCCGGCCGCCGGGTGCGGATCATCGGTGAGCCGATCTGGGCGGGCCGCAGCGACACCGAGTACCCGGCCTGCGTCCAGCACGAGGCGCTGATCAACGCGGCCTTCACAGGCCGCGCGGTGAGCATCCTGTGTCCCTACGACACCCGGCGCCTGGCCCCGCAGGTGATCGCGGACGCGTACGTCACCCACCCCACGGTCATCCACGCCGGGGCCGGACCGGAGTCGGGCAGCGGAGCCTACGACCCCGACGATGTCGTCGCCCGCTACAACGAGCCGCTGGCGCTCGTCCCGGACGTGCCGTCCTTCGCCTTCGACGCGGCCTCGCTCTCGCACACCCGGCACATCGCCACCGACGTGGCCGCCCAGCTCGGCCTGACCGGCGTACGGCTGCAGGACCTGGCGCTCGTCACCGCCGAGCTGACCACCAACAGCGTGGTGCACGGCGGTGGTTCGGGCACGCTCAGGGTGTGGGGCCAGGACGGGAACGTGGTGTGCGAGGTGCGCGACAAGGGGCGGCTGACGGATCAGCTGGCGGGCCGCCGGCCCGCGTCCCGCGATCAGCGCGGCGGCCGGGGGCTGCTCATGGTCAACCTCGTCTCGGACCTGGTGCGGGTGCACACGGGGGCGGACGGGACCACTGTGCGGTGTTGGTTCGCCGTCTGACGGCACGTCAATCTACCTGCCCGGTACGGTGATTCACCCAGCGGACGGACCGCCAGGTCGCCGTCGTCGTACACCGTCAGCCGACGCGGAAGGCGCGGGGAGGCGCGGAAGGCAAGGGGCGCGGGAGGCGCCGGGGAGGGCGGCGGCACCGGTCATGCGGCGTCCGCGCTCGGGATCCGCACGCAGTGTCCGTACGCAGTGTCCGTACGCGGTGTCCGTGCATGGGATCCGTACGTGGCTCAGCCGGTCAGCGGGGCCAGGGTCAGGGGCGCGATCTTGCCCTCCAGCATGTAGCCGAGGCCCTGCACGGCGCACACGTCGGGCCGCTCGGCGATGTGCACCGGCATGCCGGTGGCCTGCCGCAGCATATGGTCGAACCCGGGGATCAGCGCACTCCCGCCGACCATCATGATCCCGCGGTCGGCGAGGTCGGCCACCAGGTCGGGCGGGCAGTCGCGCAGCACCCGGCCGATGCCGTCGAGCACGGCGGTCAGCGGAGTCTCGATCGCGTCGCGGACGGCGGCGGTGTCGACCTGGACGGAACGGGCAAGACCGGTGGCCACATCCCGGCCGTGGATCTCGGTCGAGGTCGGACCCTGCGAGGTCAGGCCGTTGGCGGAGAGGGCGAGTTGCAGCGGCCGTACGGACTGGCTGGGCAGCATCAGTTCGTGCTCGTGCCGCAGGTGCTGCACGATCGCGTGATCCACGGCCTCGCCGCCGACGGGAACGCGCTCGGCGGTCACGATCGACCCGAGGGAGAGCACGGCGACCTGGGTGGCGGCGGCCCCACACACCATGATCATGGTGGCCTCGGGCCGCTCCACGGGCAGTCCGCAGCCGACGGCGGCGGCGATCAGCGTGTCGACCAGCTCCACGCGCCGCGCACCGAGCCCGACCAGCGTCTCGATCGCGGCGCGCTGGGCCAGCGGGTCGGCGTCGTGCGGGGTGCAGGCGGCCGCCCGCAGCCGGGGCCTGCGGCGCAGGGCGCGGCGGACCTTGTCGCCGAGCAGGTGCCGCAGCATGCGCTGCGCCATCTCGATGTCGACCACCGTGCCGCCGGAGACGGGCCTGACGACGCGGATGTAGTGGGGCGTACGGCCCGTCATTCTCTCCGCGAACTCGCCGACCGCGATCAGCGCGCCGGTACGGGTGTTCACGGCGGCGGCGGACGGCTGGTCGACGACGAGCCCGGCCCCCTTCACGTACACCCGCGTCCTCGCCGCACCCAGGTCCACGGCGAAGTGACAGCGGCGCAGCTGCTCCAGACTGGCGGTCATGGCAGGTCCTCCCGAGAGCACAGACCGTGGGCCGCCGAGCGGCGGTCTCTTAGCATCGTGCGGGGGGCGTGGGAGGAGGCGCGCCTTGTGGTGGGCCGGGCGGGGTGCCGCTGAATGGGGGTTTCGGCCGCTCTGTCCGTGGTGAATTCGCCACAGAGGGTGGCATCAGAGAGAGCGGGCCGCTTCCAGGAGCGGCGCCAGGGACGGGACGGTGATCTCGCAGCCGGCCTCGCGCAGACTCTGGTCCACGGTCGGGTTCCGGGCCAGGCCGATGAAACGGAGCCCGATCTGCTGGGCGGCGCTGAGCTCGGCGACCGTGGAACCGATCAGCACGCTCGCGGCAGCGGGGGCGTCGGGGGCGTCGGGAGCGTCGGGGGTGCGCAGGGCGCGCAGAAGGCAGTCGGGGTGCGGCGTCAGCAGGCTGAGATCGTCGGCGCGGCCGTGCACTCCGGCCAGCGGGAGACGGTATGGCTCCAGGTAGCGGTGGACGGCCTGTGCGCCGACGTCCGTGACCACCAGGACACGGCGGCCCGCGCCGTGCAGGGCGAGTACCAGGGCGGGGGAGTTGTGGGTCGTGGGCGCGTCCGGGACGGCCCGCAGCTCGATCCGGTCGAGCCGGTCCCGCAGCGCCGGGCCGAGCCGGTCCTGGGCGAAGGCCCGCAGGACGTCCAGGGGGTGCACGAACACCTCTCGCCCGGTGCCGCCGAGGGTCGGCAGCGAACGTCCTGCCAGTGCGTCCTCGGGGTCGCGGTGCTCGACGGCCACGGAGAGCAGTTCGAGCGCGGCCTCGCGGGCGGTCCGCGCCGAGTACAGGCGGGTGAGGGGCCCGTCGAAGCCGAGCAGCACGGTCTCGGTCTCGCCGAGGATGTCGGACAGCGGACGCCGGGCGGGCGCCGCCCGCTGCGGCACGGGAGGCGGTGAGCCCTCCGGCGTCAACTGCACGGAGCACGACACCGCCAGCCCCGGCACCGGCCACGACGTACTCAGCCCGGTATTCACCGCCCGCTGGGCCGCGCCCGCCCGGCGCAGCGGATGGCGTCGGGTGATCCGGCCGGCCGCGAGAAGCAGATGCTCGAGCAGGGCCTCGGAGACCCGGGGCACCTCGCCGTGCACGAACTCGACCGGGTCCTCGACATGCCAGGACAGTTCCACGGCGGCGTGGAAGGCGCCCTTGCCGGAGCTGGGCAGGGACACCTGGTGGAAGGCCTGGTGGGTGGTGAGGTCGACCTCGTAGTACGTCGTCGCCCTGGGCGCGTGCGTGCCGTGCGGCCGGGCCGGGTTGAGGAGGGTGAGGGGACCGTCGGGCTGCGTGTGGACGATGGCGGTGCGGCCGGGCGCCGGCATGCCGAGGCCGGGCAGATCGTGGGTGATCAGGGGGCCGTGGACCAGGTCGCGGTCGTCGGTCTGTGGCTGCGAAGGGGCGAGCGTGCAGTACCAGGCGAGCGGCGGGGCGGGCCGTGGCCCGTCGCCGTGCAGCGGCTGGAAACGCCGGGTGCCGAGCGCGGCTGAACTGGCCGCGAACTGTTCGTACAGGGCGGGCGGGACGACGACCAGGAGATCGGCGGGCGCGCGTTCCTGGAGTGCGGCCACCTCCGGGGGCGGGGTGGGGCCGTCCCAGAACGTCACCCGTAGTGGCGGTGGATCGGCCAGCCTCGCGAAGGCGTCGGGGAGTCCGCGCATCACGGCGACCAGGACGGGGAGCAGATAGGTCCCGGGGTCGGCGTGGACGAGGTAGCCGTTGTCGCGGACGTGCACCTCGTGCTGGTGGGTGACGCGGGTGCCGCGGGACAGGAACTCGTGCACCGCGTACTCCAGGGAGATACGGGCCTCGGGGTGTCCGCTCAGGTCGTCGCTCTCGAAGACGATCGTGGAGCGGTGAGTAGTGGCGGCTTCCAACTGGGTGAGTTCTTCGGTGAGTTGGTCGCGGAGAGTGCGCAGGCGAACGCGGGCTTCCCGCGCGGCGGGGCCGGGGACGCCGTCGAGGGGGTCGCCGTGGAAGAGCTCCAGGGCCTGGCGGATCCGGGCGTGCCGGTGCTCGGGGGCCTGGTCGGGGTCGCGCCGGCTGAGCGTTTCGCACAGGTCCACGTCGATGTGATGGTCCGCCGAGTGCAGCGCGTACCCGTCGACGAGGGCGGCGAGGGTGCCGGGGGCGACCAGCCACCGCACCTGCGCGGCCAGGGAGTCGATGAGACGCGCGGCCTCGCTCCCCACGGGCGGGTCGTCCCACATGCCCTCGGCCAGCTCGGCGTAGGTCAGGCGGCGGCCGTGCCTGAGGAGCAGCATGCACAGCAGAGCCTGTACGTCGGGCGAGGGCGGTGTCAGGGGGGAGCCCTGGTGAGTGATGCGGAGGTCGCCGAGCAGGGCGAACCGGTAGGACTCGGAGGGCTCGACGTCCGCGAACGCCTCGGCCGCGACACGGGCGGGTTCGGCGAGGTCGCCGTTGCCGATCCGCTCCACCAGCTCCCGATGCTCCGGCGGAATCGCCATCACCCGTCGGGCCGTCTGCCGGAGCATGCTGTCGAATGCGCGGTAGTCCCCATCCTGGTCCATCCCCAGGGACTGCTCGCCGAGGGCGAACCGGCTGATCAGCACGGTGCCGTCCGGTCGCAGCAGCAGCCCCAGCACGCCCCGCTGCCCGCGCACCAGTCCGCGGGTGTGCAGGGCCGCCAGCCCGGCCACTCCCTGATGGGCCAGGCGCGCGAACATCGCGAACGGCAGCCGGGTCCGGTCCCCCTCCGCCACCTCCCTCAGCGTCACGCCGTCCACGAACTCCGCGACCAGATACGGCTTCTGGCCGTCCACGCCGAAGTCCAGCACCCGCACCACGTACGGACTGTCGACCTCGGCCAGCGCCGCGGCCTCCCGCAGGAACCGCTCCCGATGCCGCGCCGCCTGCTCCGGATACAGATGTACGACCACCCGCTCCCCGGTCCGCGCGTCCACGGCCTCCCACATCCGCTGACCCGGGCCCCGGTGCCCGACGAGCCGGTAGCGTCCCGCGACCAACTGCTCCGGCCCGCCCCCGCCCAGCCGCCGTACCGTCTCCGCACTGACCGTCGCGAACACCGAACCGGCGTCGGCGGACTCGCCGCCCGTCGTCGTCGCCGCCCGGAACTCCCCGGCCGCGAGCCCCGCCCGCTCGTCGATCAGTCCGCCGACCCGCGCCAGGAACTCCCGGGTCCGGCCCCGGGCGGTACGCGGCAGTGAGCGCAGCAGCAACTCCCGTACGCCCGCTCGGAATTCGTAGGATCCGGCGGGGCCCGGAACGGCCTGCAGCATGCCGCTGAGGATGACCTCCGCGAGATGCTGCGGGCGTGGGTCCCGGTCCACCGCGCGTTGGACGAGGCGCATCACCGGCACGGAGGGCACCGCCAGCGCGAGATGGCCGGCCAGACGGAACGCCTCCGGCGACGCGGTCGCGCGGAAGCGCAGCACCAGGTCCCGAGGGTCCGACTCGGTGATGTCCGGGGCCGGTTCGGCAGGGTGCCCCGGAAGGCCCGGCAGCCAGGCCGCCGCCCCCGGGAACCGTCCGCTGCCCGGGTCGGCCAGCAGCGCGGCCCAGTTGGCGAGCCAGGGCGCGCCCGGCTCCAGGACCGGGAGCGGGACGGCGGCGGTGGGCGGTGGCGGGGTCTCGGGGTCGTACGGCGTGAAGGTGAGCGTGCGGGAGGGGGCCGCGGCGGCCGGAGGCGTCAGCAGGCCCGGTTCGGCGGGCAACGCCGTGCTGGACCAGAGGTGTTCGGGAAGCGGCTGGACCACGGCCAACGGCATGCGGGCCGCCCAGTGCCGCAGGGTGCCGTACCAGCGCGCGCCCGCCTCGCCCGGACGCCACTGCGGGCCCATGCAGTCGCTGACGACCAGGGTGACCGTACGGCCGTCGTCGAGGTCCGGGACCTGGTGGGCCCGGCCGTCGGGGCCCGCCGGGTGCAGGCTGACCGTGCGGAAGATGCCCGACTGGGCCAGAACGGCGTGCAGTTCACGGACCAGGGGGCGCCAGACCGGCATGGTGGGGCCGGTGTCGTGCACGAGGTTCAGGCGCAGCCAGCGGTCGGGGGCGGGCCGCAGCACCGGCATCCACGCCTCGGGACGCGCGCCCAGCCGGGCGATCCGGTCGGCCGTCGCCCGCTCGTCCAGGACCCGGGTGCGCTGCGAGGGCACCGTGCGTTTGAGGGGGCGCAGGGCGCGCTGGAGCGCCAGGGGGCGATGCAGCATCGGCGGCGCGGGGGCGAGGAGGTGGCTGCCGCCGCCGTTCGCCCCGGGGGCTGGTGCCGCCGGGGTGGGCAGGAGCAGCGGGATCCGGCCGTCGTGGTGGGTGGCGGGGGAGGGGCCCGGCGGTCGCGGGGGTTGTTCGGACGGGGGCCGGGGCGGCGGTACGACGGCGGGGGTGTCCGGTGCCGGGCGCGCGGGCCGGGACTCCCCTACCGACGGGCTCGGCTCGCCCTCCGCACCGTCCAACTGCCCGGCCAGCCAGAGCAGTTCCGCGAGTTCGCGCGGCGTCGGCTCCGTCGAGCCCGCGGCGGCGGCCAGTACGGCGGACAGCCGGGCGACGGGGGAGGGGGCCCCGGTGACACCCGTGACACCCGTGACACCCGTGTCACCGGTGTCACCGATGGTCGACCCTTCCGCCCCCGTTCGAGAGCCCTCCCGCTCAGAAGCCATCGCCGTCCGCCGTCGCGCTGAGATACGGCATCAACTGCTCGGCCAGCTCGTCCCGGGAGCCGGCGTCGAGGCCGGCGACTCCGGTGAGGTAGATGGCGTTCAGGAGCTGGTCGGTGGCCAGCTCGCCGCTGCCCGCGCGCTCCAGGAAGCGGGTGATCAGGGGCTCGGCCTCGCCGTCCGGGGTGCCGAGGTGGGCGCGGACGATGTCGGTCAGCCGGCCCCGGTCGGGGCGGCGCAGCCGGAGGCGGACGCAGCGGCGCAGGAAGGCGGGCGGGAACTCGCGTTCGCCGTTGCTGGTCAGGACGACGAAGGGGAACGCACGGCAGCGGACCCGACCGCGGGTGAGGGTGACGGGGCTGTCCGTGCCGTCGGCGAGGACCTCGGCGCCGCCGTCGTCGGCGGAGTGGCGGGCCGCGCGGACCAGTTCGGGGATCTCGTACTGGCCCTCTTCGAGGACGTTCAGGAGGTCGTTGGGCAGGTCGAGGTCGCTCTTGTCGATCTCGTCGACCAGCAGGGCACGGGGGCGCTCGTAGGGGAGCAGGGCCGTGCCGAGGGGGCCGAGACGGAGATGGTCCTCCACACCGCCCCGGCCACGGCGCTCGCTCTCCGGTCCGGGCCGGGAGGCGTACAGGCGGGACAGGGGGTCGTACTGGTAGAGGCCGTCGGCGAGGGAACTGCGGCTGGTGATGTTCCAGCGCAGGACCGGGCCGAGGCGCAGCTCGCGGGCGACGGCGTACGCCAGGGAGGACTTGCCGGTGCCGGGCGGGCCGGTGACCAGCAGCGGGCGGCGCAGGCAGAGCGCGGCGTTGACGAGCTGGACGCTCTCGGGCGTGGCGACGTACGTCCTCGCGCGATGCGTACGGTCAGGGGAGACGGCGGCCTCGTCGTCGGCCTCGGCGGGCGGCGGCAGCGCGGGACCGCCGTCGAAGGCCCGCCACGGGGGCGGGGCGGGCAGCTCGTCGATGCCGTCGTGCGGCTCGCTCTTGCCGGTGTAGACGGACCAGTGCGCCATGGGGTGGTCTCCGGGCTCCTTCTCGCGGGGGCAACCGTGGGGGTTCTTGTGGCGGCGGCTCGCGGAGAGGGCCACCTGGGGCGGCTCACCGAGAGCCGCTCACTGAGCGCCGGTCAGGTCACGGGGGATCTGACGTGCGCGGTGCTGTCGTGCGGGTCGGTGAAACAGCGCGGGTCGTCCCACAGCAGCTGGATGTCGCGGGCCCAGTGGCCGTCCTCCGCGTCGGCCTCCTCACGCAACGCCAGGACGTGCCGGGGGAGTTCGGCGGGCGGGACATGGGCGACGTGGGCGTCGAGTTCGTCCAGGAACGACTTGCCGGTGCAGCCGCCGGCCCCCTCGCAGTCCGTGTCCTGCCCGCCGCCGCAGCCGCCGCGCGACCACATGATCACCGGGGCCGGGGCGGTGAGCGAGGTGTCGAAGTGCGGGCGGGTGCGGGCCGCGGCCGGTGCGGTGGCGAAACCGGCGAGACAGGCGTCGGCTCTGCGCAGCCGCATCCGCAGGCGGCCGGGCTCCTCCGGGCCCGCACACTCGACGCGGTACACCCGCGCGCCAGGGGAGGAGTCCAGACGCTTCCAGGCGCGGGTCAGGACATGCCGGGTGCTGGTCTTGCGGCGGGCGTGGTCGGTGACCACCAGCGGATAGAGACAGCCGAGCGGGGTGTCGTCGTCCGGGGCGCTCTCCCAGCGGTCGACCGGCCAGTCGAGCCAGTCCCGGGGCAGCGCGAACGCGATCAACTCGTCGGCGCCGGGCGTGAGGCAGCGGAACGCGGCCTCGATCCGGTCCTGGACGTAGGCGCGCAGCCTGGGCTGCGGAACCGTGTCCGAGTCGACGGGGTGGCGGTGTCCTCCGCTGTACGCGGACACCTCCACGCGGACCAGGTCGTCACCGGCGCCGCTGTGCGCCAGCTCGACGAGGATGGGCGACCAGTCGGGGGCAGCCTCCGGCTCGGCGGGCACGGGGGCCCGGAACAGGGCTTCCAGCCGGTCGGCGAAACGGGCGACCGTGCCGGCCGCGCCGGGCCCGTCGAGTTCGCACAGCACGAACAGCGCCGCCGACCAGAGGGAGTCGAAGCCCTCCTCGGGCGGCAGCGGGTCGAACGGGTCGGCGGCCGCGGTGTAGAGCCGTACCGGATCGCACTCCACTCCCGCGCGGACCGCCCGCTCCACCAGCCCGCGCAGCCGCGCCCGGTCGGCGGCGGCATGGTCCGCGGTGGGAACCAGGCCCTCCAGGTCGGGCCAGTACCGGACCATCACCTCGGTGGGCATCATCCGCCCGTTGGACACGCCCGGTGCGCCCTGAGCCGTGACCATCCCGACGACCTCGCCGGTGTCGACGAGCGTGACCGCCGAGCCGCTGAACCCGGGGGCCAGCGGCTGGCCGCCCGGTTGCCAGGCCTCCAGCTGGATCCACTCCCGGTTGATCAACTGCGGTGCGGTGATGCGGTACTCGGCGAGGGTGCCCTCGTCGAAACCGACCGGGAAGCCGTACACGACGAGCTTGCGGGGGGCCGTCACGCCGTGTGCGGTGTCGACGGGCGCGAGCGCGGCCGGGGCGATCGGCATCTCCCGGTCCAGCTCAAGCACCGCCAGGTCCCCGGGGTCGGTGTCACCGCCCGCCCAGCCGCCGTGGGCGACCACCCGGGCCGGGACGGCGGGGGATCCGGGGCGCTCCGTGAACGTCACGGTCAGCCCCGCGCTCTGTCTCCGCACGACATGGGCGCAGGTCAGCACCTTGCTCGGGGACACCAGGAAGCCCGCCCCCGCCACCTCGCCCCCGCACTCGATCCGGGCGTGCCACTCGGCGCTGTTCATGAGGCCGTACTGGGCTCCGGGACGGACGGGGAGGTTCGGGAGGGTGGCGAGGAGGGCGGGGGAAGGGTCGAACCGATCGCCGTGGACGCGGACGTATCGGTTGCGGCCGTGGACGTGACCGTCGCCGCCGTGGATGCGGACGTGCCGGTCTCCGCCGCCGCCCCCGGCGACCAGCTCAGCTTCACCACCAGGTGTCCCTCCGTCGTCCCCTTCGCGATGATCGCGCCGGCCTCGGCGGACAGTTTCACCCCGAACTCGATCTCGATCCCGTCCGGCCGCAGCGCGCCGTCCCGGAAGACGCGCAGCGCAGAGGAGGCGGCGGAGCGCACCCCTTCGAGGGCGTTCTCGAAGGTGCGGGTCGCCTGGACCGTGCCGTCCCCTCGGGACACCAGCCGGGAGCCGGACCGTTCCTCGGCGGACTCGACCGACACCACGGCACCATCGGCGGTCTCGAACTCCACTAAGCGTTCCACGGCGCCCCCGTCGTCCTGTCGTACGTCCCGTACCGTGCCCGCGCCGCTCTCGCAGCGCTGAGCGCCTCCATTGTTACGGACGGTACGTGACGTTGTCGCGTGGCGCATGCCGGACCACGCCCAGTTCAGCCAAGTCCTGTGGACGGATGCGGAGTTGGTCCGCCGTCGACTCGACCTCCCGCTCCGGACGCTTCAGGATCGCCGCGGCGAGCTCGGGGGCGATGACCGAGAAGTAACTGTCCGGCGTGGCCCAGGTGTTGCCGGGTGCGGCCAGGGCCAGGGCGCCGCCGGAACCGCCCTCGCCGATCAGTAGCGTGGTGACCGGCGTGCGCGCGGCGGCCACCGCGCCGAACACATCCGCGATCGCCGCGCCCGCGCCCTGCCGTTCGGCCTCGGCGTCGTTGGCCGCGCCGGGGGTGTCCACCAGGGTGAGCACGGGGATGCCGAGCCGGTCCGCGAGGCGGATCAGCCGGGCGGCGGTGCGGTAACCGGCCGGGCGGGTCGCCGTCCCGGTCTGCGCGGCGTACGCGACCGTACGGCCCGCGTGCTCGCCGAAGCCGCACCGCACGCCCTCGGGGTCGGTGCCGCCGCAGCGGTCGCCGCTGATCGGGAGGCGATGGGTGAAGTAGGCGTCCAAGTAGCGTTCGGCGCACGGGCGTTCCGGCGCGCGGGCGCCTCGTACCGCGTCCCAGCCGGTGGCCGGGAGGTCCGTCGCGCAGAGGGGGGCGGGGACCGGCGCGGGTTCCTGGGACGGTGCCGTCAGCAGGCGCAGCCACCGGCCCAGGGTGCCGCGCAGCTCCTCGGGTGCCACCACCGCGTCGGCCGAGCCCGCCGCCACCTGCGCCTCGGCCGTGTACGCCGCCGGGTCCGCGTCCGGGGGGCGGACCCGGGAGCCCGCGAAGCCGACCTGGGCGCCGGGCAGGGCGAGGATCACGTCGGCGCCCGCGCCGAGGGTGGCCCAGCCGCCGCCCGTCGTCGGGTCCCGCAGGACCGCGATCTGCGCCAGGCCCGCCTCCCGGGTGAGTGTCGACTGCCGTGCCACCCGCTGGAGTTGGGTCAGCGCCAACATGCCCTCCTGCATCCGGCTGCCGCCGGTGGCGATCAACGGGACCACCGGCAGGCGGTGTTCGCGCGCGTACGTGTACGCCGCCTCCAGCCGGTCGCCGGTGCGTTCGCCGAGCGAGCCGCCGAGGAAGCCGAACTCGAAGGAGATGAGGACGGCGCGGACGCCCTCGACGTGCGCGGTGCCGCAGACGACGGACTCCTGCTCGCCGGTGCGTTCGGCGGCACGCTCGCGCGAGGCGTCGTAGCCCTGCCAGCCGAGCGGCCCGTCGGGGCCGCCATCCCGTGCCGGGTACGGGAGTTCGGTGAAGGTGCCCTGGTCGGTGACGAGGGTCAGGGTCTCGCGTGCGGTCAGTCGCTCAGCCACGGCTCAGCGCCCGCTTCATGATCTTCCCCATGTCGTTGCGGGGGAGGGCGTCCAGGTGGTGGACGACCCTGGGGCGCTTGTGCGGGGCGAGGCGCCGGGCCACATGGTCGGCCAACTCCGCGAGTCCTGGGGGTGATTGGGGGTCGGCGGGCACCACCCAGGCCACGATCCGCTCGCCCAGGTCGGCGTCCGGTTCCCCGGTGACCGCGGCCTCCCGGACGCCGGGATGCTCCAGCAGCGCGTTCTCGATCTCCCCGGCGCCGATCTTGTAACCGCCACTCTTGATCAGGTCGGTGGCTTTGCGGCCGACGATACGGACGTAGCCGTCGGGGTCGCGCACCGCCATGTCCCCGGTGCGGAACCAGCCGTCGGCGGTGAACGCGGCGGCCGTGGCGTCGGGGCGGTTGAGGTAGCCGGTGAACAGGTTCGGGCCGCGCACCTGGATCTCGCCCACGGTCTCGCCGTCGTACGACGCGATCGGTGAGCCGTCCTCCTCCACCAGTCGCAGCTCCACGCCCGGCAGTGGGACGCCGACGGTTCCGGCGCGTGCCTCGCCGTCCGCGCGGACGCTGGTGTTCATGAGCGTCTCGGTCATGCCGTACCGCTCGACGACGCGCTGCCCCGTCACGGTCGTGATCCGCTCGTGGTCGTGGACCGGCAGCGCGGCGGAGCCGGAGACGAGCAGCCGGGCCCGGCTCAGGGCCTTGGCCAGCGCGGGGTCGTCGGGGAGGGTCTCCGCGATCCGGTGGTACATCGTCGGAACGCCGAACAGCATGGTCGCGCCGTCGGTCAGCTCGCGCGTCACGCCTTCCGTGGTGAACCGGCCGAGGTGGCGCACGGATCCGCCGCGCCGCAGCGGGCCCAGGATGCCCAGGACCAGGCCGTGGACGTGGAACAGCGGCAGCCCGTGCACCAGCACGTCGGCGCCGGTCCACTGCCAGGCGTCGGCCAGGGCGTCCAGGGTGGCGGCGATCGCCCGGCGGGGGATCACCGCGCCCTTGGGCGGGCCGGTGGTGCCGGAGGTGTAGACGACGAGGGCGGGGTCCTCGTCGGACGCGTGGGTGTCGGGGAGCGGGCCGCCGGTCGCCCCGTCGGCGCCGAGGTCGATGCCGACATCGACGCGAGTCAAGTCCCGTAGGGCGGAGGGGAGTTCGTCGCCGGGCGCGGAGAGCACCAGGGCGGGCGCGCTGTCGGTCAGGATGTGCCCGAGCTCCTTCTCCCCGGACTTCGGGTTGAGCGGTACGGCGGCGACACCGGCCCGCAGCGCGGCCACCACGGCGACCGCGGTCTCCAGTTCCGGAGTCGCCCAGACGGCCACCCGGCCGTGGCCGGTGAGCCGGCGCGCCAGCGAGTCGGCCGCGGCGGAGAGTTCCGGGTACGTCAGGGAGCGGTCGCCGAACCGCAGGGCGGGGCGGTCGGTCGGGCCGTGGGCCGAGCCGTCGGTCGAGCCGCCGGTCAGGCGGTCGGTCAGGGCCGGGAAGAGAGAGGACACGCGTCGTACTCCTTAACTGCTGAACGGACACCGGCTGTCGCGGTCTGTCGGCCTACCCCCAGCCCGGCACGACCATCACCAGCCACGCCACCGCGGGTACCACCGCCACCACGATGCCTCCGTAGACCATCAACTGCCTGAAGAAACGCTCGCGGTCGACGTCCGGGGCCGCGGCCAGGACCAGCGCGCCGTTCGTCGAGAACGGGCTCACGTCCACGACCGTCGCCGACACGGCGAGCGCGGCCACCATGCCGACCGCCCCGATCTCACCCTGCGCGAGGAACGGCACGGCCAGCGGGATCAGCGCGCCCATGATCCCGACGGAGGAGGCGAAGGCGGACACGATCGCGCCGATGTAGCACAGCAGCACCGCGGCCAGCAGCGGGACACCGATGCCGCCGACGCCCTCACCGGCCCACTTGATGGTGCCCATCTGGTCCAGGACACCGACGTACGTCAGGACACCGCAGATCAGCAGCACCGTCGACCAGGCGATCTGGCCCACCGCGGCGCGGCTGTCGTCCGGCCAGGCGGCGCTGAGCACGACGGCGAGGGAGATCGCGGTCAGTCCGGCGTCCAGGTCGAAGACGAGGACGGCGACGACGAGGGCGACCAGGGCGGCGAGGGTCGCTATGCGGGCGGGCGTGAGGCGGGCGGGGTCGGGGGCGTCCACAGCGGTCCCGACTGCGCCCTTCTCGGTCCCGACTGCTCCCTTCTCGACCCCAGCGGTCCCCTTCTCGGCCCCGGCGGTCCCCTTCTCCTTCTCCGCGCTGTCCTGCGTCCCGAAGGCCTCGTCCGCCGCCACCGCCCCCCGTGCCCACAACGCCCGTCCGCCGAACAGGACGAACACGACAGCCGCGATGACGAGGTTGGTGAACAGCGAGGCGAGGAAGAGGGCGATCTCGTTGCCGGGGAGGTTCTCGCGCTCGACGATGCCGTTGACGATCGTGCCGTAGATGCTGATCGGGGAGAACCCGCCCGCCTGGGCGCCGTGCACCACCATCGCGCCCATGAGCAGGGGGCTGATGCCGTAGCGGGTGGCGAAGCTGAGGGCGATCGGCGCGACGATGGCGACCGCGGCCGGGCTGACCGCGCCGATCGCCGTGAGCGTGCCGGTGAGGGCGAACATCACCCAGGGGATCAGCGCCACGCGTCCCCGGACCAGCCGGATCGCGGCGTGCACCAGCCAGTCGGTGGTGCCGTTGGCGCGGGCGATGGCGAAGAGGTACGTGACGCCGACCAGAACGACGAACAGGTCGCCGGGGAAGCCGGCGAAGATGCCGTCCGCGTCGAGGTCGGCGACGAGTTCACCGACCGCGAAGGCGGCGGCGAAGGCCAGCGCGCCCATGTTGACGGAGCGCGTGGTGGCGATGACGAACACCACGACCAGAACAAGGATCGAGACGAGTTCGGGGGACATACGGGCTCCCGTCGTTGGGTCCCGGAGCGGTAGCGGGGCACAGGAAAGGTGGCTGAGTGGCTGAGCCACTTGGAGGGCGTTTGGCGATCAGAGTGGGTGCGCTCCGGGCGCCCGTCAAGGGGTCGCGCGGAAATTGGCTCAGCCACTCGGCCACGAGTGCACCGGTGTTACGCTCCCGACGAGAGGGGGACCCGTGACCGACGCCCTGCGCCCCATGACGAAACAGCGCCTCTACGAGCAGGTGCTGGACCGGCTGCGGCAGTACGTCGCCGAGGGCGGTCTGAAGGCCGGCGACCGTCTCCCACCTGAACGCGACCTGGCCCAGCGGCTGGGTGTCAGCCGGGCCTCGGTGAAGCAGGCGATCGTGGTCCTGGAGGTACAGGGCCTGGTGGAGGCACGGCACGGCGGCGGCACCTACCTGGTCCGCGACAGCCTGGACGTCGAGCCCGTCGAGCGGATGGTCGAGCGGCGCCGGCGTCTCCCGGACGTCCTGGAGGCCCGCGAGGCCCTGGAGACGAAGCTCGCCGAACTGGCCGCCGAGCGCCGCACAGAGGAGGACCTGGCGGCGATGCGGTCCGCGCTCGCGCACATGGCCGGGGAGATCGAGTCGGAGGGCCACGGGATCGAGGGCGACCGCCTCTTCCACGCGGCGGTGACGGCGGCCGCCCACAGCAGCCTGCTCGCCGAGTTCATGCGCTCCATCGCCGACCAGATCGCCGAGAGCCGCACCGAATCCCTCCGCCAGCCCGGCCGCCCCACCCGGTCCCTCTCCCAGCACCAGGCCATCCTGGACGCGATCGCCGCGCGGCAGCCGCGGCAGGCGGCGACGGCGATGCGCCAGCATGTGCGGACGGTGGCGAAGGTGCGGTTGCTGGACTGGGAGCCGGAGGAGGAACGGTAGAGCGAGCGGGAGCGGGCGGCCTGGCGGGGTCAGATCACCAGGGTCGCCGCCGCCGGAACAGCTCGCGCACTGTGGGCCGCCGCCGAGGAGATCCGCGGGAAGGTCAACGGGGTGGTCGCGGTTGCGGGGGCGGCGGATAGCCTGCCAGTCGCGCACCGTACGAGAAGGAGCCCGCCGTGCCCCGCATAGCCCTCGTCACCTACGACCCCCGGCCGAAGCCCAGCAAGGATCGTGATCTGCCGGTGCTGCTGGCGGCGCTGCGGGCGGCCGGGGCCGAGGCGGAGGCCGTGATCTGGGACGACGCCGGGGTCGACTGGGCCGGCTTCGACCTCGCCGTGATCCGGTCCACCTGGGACTACAGCTGGCGGGCCGCCGAGTTCGTGGCGTGGGCGCTCAAGTGCGGCGCGCTGACGCGGCTGGCCAACCCGGCCCAGGTGGTGCGGTGGAACACCGACAAGCGGTACATCGGGGAGCTGGCGGCGGCCGGAGTGCCCGTCGTCCCCACCCGGTACCTCGCTCCCGGGGACCCCGTCGACCTCCCCGCGGACGCCGAGTACGTCGTCAAGCCCACGTCCGGGGCCGGCGCCCGGTTCGCCGCCCGCTACACGCCCGAGCAGCACGACACCGCCGTACGACATCTCGCGCACCTGCACGAGGAGGGGCTCACCGCGATGGTGCAGCCGTACATGAAGGGCATCGACCGGCACGGCGAGCGTGCGTTGCAGTTCTACGGCGGGCGGCTGCTGCACGCCAGCCGCAAGCGGGCCGTCCTCGCCTCCGGCACCGCCTACGACGCCGACAAGGTCGCCCACCCGGGACTGGAGCCGTGGACCCCGACCCCGGCCGAACTCTCCGTCGCCGAACGCGCCCTGGCCGCCGTACCGGACGCCCCCGAGCTGCTGTACGCCCGGGTCGACCTCGTGGACGGGGAGGACGGGGAGCCGCGGGTGATGGAGCTGGAGCTGGTGGAACCGAACCTGTTCCTGGACCTGCATCCGCGGTCCGTGCCGGCGGTCGTGGCGGCGATCCTCACGGCGGCCGGATAGCCGTCCCAACTGCCCCTGGACCGTGGCGGCCCGTGGTCTACCGTGGCGCCATCAGGCGCGCCTAGCCGTCGGCCGACGCCCGGTCGTTGACCGCCACCCGCTGCAACAACCCCCAGGTGAACTCGGCGGCGCACTCCCATCGCACGCCCCGCGCGTCCGGCGCGGTGAAGGCCAGGCCCCAGCGGGTCGGGGCCGTGCCCTGGAGGGGGCGGGCCGGGGGGAAGGCGCGGGCGGTCTCGTCGACCGTGCAGGACCAGGGGGTGAGGTCGTCGAGGGTGCGCGGTTCGGGGCCCTCGGTGCCGGGGGCTCGGATCAGCCACTCGTTCCAGACGGTGCCGTCGGGGGCGAGCAGGATCTCGAAGCGGAGGCCGGGCCACAGGGGCAGGGGCCAAAGGCGGGCCTCGCACTTCAGGTCGCCCACCGTGCGGGTGAGCACGGACTCCGGTTCGCCGAGGATGGAGCGGTAGCGAGAGGCGGCGGCGCGGGTCCGCGGGGAGCGGATCATCGCCTGCCACCGTTTGTTGGCCTCGCGCATGTCCGCGATCGAGACGCCCAGCTCATGGCGGGCGTCCTCGACCAGGTCCGGATTGTGGTCGGCCATGCGGCGCAGCAGGACCAGCTGGAAGTCGAGCGGGGTGAAAGGACTACTCGGACTGTTTCCTGAGGGCATGCCGTTCATCGTCGCGCACCGGCCGTTCACCGGGACGGCGGCCGTCGGGAAGGAACAGCACCGAGTTGACGTACCGGGGCCGGTCCCGGAAGGGCAGGACGCGGCGCAGCAGACCGTGCGTGACCACGTACGAGGCCGTCGACTGGTGGGACTCCAGGGGGAACCCGGCGAGCGGCACCCAGGTGTCGCGGGGCAGCACCCAGCCGTCGTAGCCGAGCAGGGTCAGATACGTCACCACCGGCGCGATCGGCTGGATACGGGACTCCAGTTCGACGAAGAGGGCGGGGCGGTCGCGGGCCAGGAGACCGGTCGCCCCGCGCAGCACCGGCAGCTCGCCGCCGTCCACGTCGACCTTGATGAAGCCCACGTCACGCAGCCCCAGATCGTCCAGGACCACACAGCTCACGTCCAGCGCACGGCCGTGGATGTCGCGGCGGACCAGCGACGACACCCCCCGGTCGCCCGCGTCGTCCGACGGCAGCCACAGCCGGGCGGTGCCGGGACGGTCCGAGGCCGCGGCCTGGATCACCCGGACGTTCGCCGGGGCCGCCGAGGTCAGCAGCCGCGCCAGATGCGGCACCGGCTCCACCGTCACCACCCGGCGGGCGCGTCCGGCCAGGCGCCGCGTCCAGGGCCCGTACCAGCCGCCGACGTCCACCGCCGTGCCGCAGCCCGGCGGGCACAGGTCGGCGAGCCGTGCCAGCTCCGGCTCGAAGCGCGGGTAGACGGCTCCGGCCGCCGCGGCGACCAGCCGGGTGGGCAGATGGGGGGCCAGGCGGGCCGCCCAGGTGCGCGCGGGGCCCGTCATGGGGCCATCCGCTTCAGCAGGTCCTCGTGTTCGTGGTCCGTGACCTGCTCACCGGAGGAGGGCAGCAGCTGCGGGATGCCGTCCACGATCGGGTAACGGCGGTGCAGCCGCGGGTTGTAGAGGGCCTCGCCGCGGGCCGGATCGTCCGGTACGACGAGGTGCAGCGGGCCCTTGTCGAGGGGGCACGCCAGGATCTTCAGGAGTGGGTCGTCGGGTTTCATGGTGGGGTCAACTCCTTGGCGGTGACGGGGGTTTGGCGTACCGTGTCGTGTTTCGGCATGCTCAGCAGCACGGAGACGGCGAGCGCGGTGCCCGCGAGGCGCAGCGCGAGCCTGAGCGGGTCGTGCGGCAGCGCCTCGCCGAACGACAGCGTGCCGAGCACCGCCGTGAACAGAGAGGTCACCGTCGTGCACACCGGCACGATCAGCGAGGCCCGGCAGCGTTGCAGCGCCGCCTGCGACATGACCAGGCCGAACGCGCCCGTGAAGAGCAGGAGATACGGGTACGGGGAGCGCAGCAGGTCGAGGACCGCGCCCCCGGGCCCGCTCGACGTCAGACGGCTCGACACGCCCTTGATGGCGAGCGAGCTGACGCCGTAGAGCAGGCCCACCGCCACGCCGTACTCCACGCCCGTGGTCGGCGCGCGGTGGCGGTGCCGGGTGCGGCGCTCGGCCGCGTTGTACAGCCACACGCCCGCCGCCAGTGACGGCACGCACACCAGCAGGATCAACGGGTACGGCGCTCCTTGGCTCACCCGGTCGGAGTCCTCGTTCAGCGACAGCACGACCATGAGCAGCGCGAGCAGGATCGCGCCCAGCGCGTACTTCTCGCGGCCGGTGGTCTCCTCGCCCAGCAGCCGGGCGGACAGCAGCACGAGCAGGACCAGCCCGGAGACGAAGATGCCCTGCGCGGCGGCGATCGGCAGCGTGCGGTACACGGCGAGCTGCGCGGCGAACCCGGAGGCGAGTGCCAGCGACCCGCCGATCCACAGCGGGCTGCGCAGCACCAGCCCGAGGAGCCGGGCGGGTCGCCGGACGCTCACCTCCGGCAGGGCCGCCAGGGCCCGTTTCTCCAGGACGAATCCGGTGCTGTAGAGGACGTTCGCCAGCAGGGCCGCGGCCACTCCCCACCACATCGCCCGTGCCCCCTAGGTCTTTCGCGCGTGCAGCAGCAGGATCGACGCGAGGGCGGGTCTGGCACAGGCCAGCCGGTCCAGCGGGCGCAGCGGGCGCGGTACCCCGTGGAAGGGGGCGCCTTCGAGCCGTACGACCTCGAAGCCGGCGGCGGTGACGAACTCCCGCAGGGCGCGGGCGGTGTAGAGCCGCAGGTGTCCCACCACCTCCCGGCCCGGCCGCCCGTGCACGGCCCGCAGGCTGACCTCGGAGAACACGGGCTGCACCCCGCCCAGCAGCAGGGCGCGGTTGTACCAGGCGGCCAGGTTCGGGGTGGACAGCATGAGGTGGCCTCCCGGGCGCAGGACGCGGCGGATCTCGTCGAGCGCGGCGTCCGGGTCGACGAGGTGCTCGATCACCTCGCTGAACAGCACGGCGTCGGCACAGTCGGCGGCGAACGGGAGCCCGGGGCCGGTGAGTTCACCGCGGATCGGGTTCGTCAGGTGGGCGCGGGCGCGTTCGAGGGCGTCCTGGGACCAGTCGACGCCGATGACACGGTGGCCCGCCAGGAAGGGGGCGGCGGTGGCCGCGGCGGTGCCGTCGCCGCAGCCGATGTCGAGGACGGTACGGGTCGTGCGGGTCGCGTCGGTGCCGCTGGGCGGGCCGAGGGCGGCTGCCAGCATGCGGGCCTGGCGCAGTGAGCGGGGGGCGCCGGAGGCGACGGGTACGTCGGGGTTCTCGTAGAAGTCCCGTAGGTCCTTGGGGTGTTGGCGGGCGGTGGTGGTCATGTGCTGACCTCCGTGGTGTGCAGGTAGTGCTCGAAGAGGTCGCGGAGGTGGGCTCCGTCGCCGTGGCCGAGCAGGGAGCGCGACCAGCGCAGGGCGAGATGGAGGCGGCCCGCGGTGGAGGCGGTGGTGACGGTGAGGCCGCGGGGCATCCGGGCCGGCGCGGAGAACCAGACGGCGTGCGCGCGGCCCGCTTCCGCGCCGAAGTCCAGCGGGTACGGGACGCGGCCGATGTTGCTGAGCAGGGTCGTCGACGTCCAGGGCGCGGCGGCCCTGCGCAGCCCCCGGGTGAGGGCGGCGCGCCAGGCCACGGGGGTGACCGGGGCGGTGAGGAGGGACGCGCCGTGGCCGAGCTGGGGGCGGGGGAGGGACTTGAGGGCGCGGGTACGGGTCGCCGTGCGGTGCAGGAGCGCCGGCATGTCGGCCGGTGTGGGCCGGGTCAACTCGTCCGGGGTGAAGGGGACTTCGACCAGTCGGGTGCCGTTGCCGATGGGCATGGTGGTGTCCCGGGGGCGGTCGTCGACGGGCATGGTGATGCGCAGGGGGCGGGGGTGGGCGCCGTGTTCCCTGTTCCAGTGGGCGATGGTGAGGGCCGTGGTGACCATCAGCTGGTCGTTCACGGTGTAGGGGGAGCCCTTGGGCCGGTGGGGGAGCGGGAGTTCGGCGACGAGGAGGCCGTTGCCGGGGGAGAGTTCGGGGGCGCCGGCGGCCACCCGAGCGGGTCGGGACCAGTTGGAGGGGGTGTCCTCGGGAGGCCGCGGGGGTTCGGGGGCTCGGGTGGGGGGCGCGGCGGGGGAGTTGTCCCGGCCGCCGTACAGCTCGGCGGCGGTGGCGAGCACGCGGAGGCAGGCCGGGCCGTCGAGGGCGGTGTGGTTGATGGTGAGGAACAGGACCGTCGCCTCGCGCCGGGGAACGGCCTGCGGCCCGGCCGCACGACTGCCCGGGGTCAGGCCCACCACGTCCGTCGCCTCACTGCCCTCCGCGCGTCCCGCCCCCTCCACCACCTCCAGCCGGATCGGCGGCGACAACGACAGCGGCGGCGCCTGCACCAGTGCCCGGGTCCGCGCGTCCCGCAACGCGTCCCTGCCCGGCGCGGGAAAGCTCACCACCTCCAGGTCCGGCTCCGCCGTCAGCTCCCACTCGTACCGGCGCCGGTACCAGTGCCCCGCGGCCTCCCGCATGAGGATCCGCGGATGCCGGTGCAGCGCCTCAGTGAACGCCTTCCGCAGCCGCGCCGGATCCAGTCGCCCCGGCAGATGCACCTCGATGTGGACCGTCTCCGGCTCCTCCTCCTGGAGACAGTGCCGTGCGACCTCGTCCACGACCGGGAACGGGACGCGTGGGAACGCGGTGCGCGTGGATGTGGTCGTCCGGGTTCGGGACGTCGTACGGGTTCGGGACGTCATACGGGTTCGGCCTTCCCCTTCTCGACCCGGACCGGCGGCAGTTGCCGGGTCGGCGCCTCCGACTCAGGCGGCGGACCGCCTCCGTCACTGGGCTCCCGCACACTCACCAGTGCCGCGAACAGCCCGATCAACGCCAGCAGTTGGGCCGTGTGCCCGAACGCCCCCTGCTCGGTGCCCACCGGTTCTCCGGCTCCCGTCGCCGCCGCGATCCCCGCCCCCGCGAGGGCGACGAACGCGATCGGGACGAGGAGCGTGTGCCGACGATGCGCCAGCAGCGCCAGGGCCGGGACCAGCAGCGCGAACCACCCGGCGATCACCGCTGCGACCAGCGTGAGCGCCACCGTGCCGAGCCACAGGCCGGGCGGCGGCGGCAGCGGCTGCGGTTCGTCCGGGTTGGGGGCGCGGCGCCGCCACAGGGCCAGGCCCAGCAGGACGGCCAGCGCCACCCCGCTGCCGATCAGCCCGGCGTCGTACGTGGTCGAGGGCTCGTACGACAGTTTCACCGTGCCGCCCGCTCCCGCCGGGATCCGCCAGCCCTGCTGCCAGCCGTCCAGCCGCAGCGGGGTGAGCTCCCTGCCGTTCAGGGTGGCCCGCCAGCCGTCGTTGTAGTTCTCGTACGTCGTCACATAGGACGCGGCTCCCGAGCCGACCGTCAGCTCGCGCCGGTCGCCCAGCCAGTCCCGTACCCGAAGCTCACGACTAGCCGGCGCGGGCTCCGTCACCGTGCCGCGCGTGAGGGTCACGTCGGTCAGGGCCAGGGGCCCGGCGTCCCCGCCCTCGACTCGGTGCGAACCCGAAGTGAGCTCCAACTGGTCTTTAGAATCCCCTGACTGACAGATAGTCACCTGCACGGGTCGGCGTTCCGTCAGGTCCCGCACCCGTCCCTTCACGCCGGTCTGGTACAGCTCACCGTCCACCGCCAGCACCGGCCCCTTGCCGCACGGCAGTGAGAACGTCCGGTCGGCCTTCGGCTGAGGTGTGCGATAGCGGTCGAGGGCGGGGAGATACGCCTCCGTGAGACCGACCGGCAGTTGCAGGTCCTCGTCGGCGACCGGGTTGTGCAGGGTCATCGGGGCCGTCTCGGTGATCGTGATGTCGAGGCGGTCCGTGGTGATCGCCGGGAAGCGGACCGCGCCGTTCTCGTCGACCCCGGCGATCGCCGCGCCGTCGGGGGAGCTGATGTCCACCTCGGTGGGCCGGCTGGACAGACCGCCCGCGGGGGCCAGGACGATCTCACTGATCGGCTGCTTGCCGGTCCAGCGGAGATGGACGGTCGGACGGTCGCCCGCGATCCACGCCGTGGTCAGGTCGCCGTCGGTGAGGTTGCGGGCCGACAGACCCGCGCCCAGCATCGCGGTGGAGTCGGCGGTCGCCGTGACGCGGTCGCGCTGGTCGGGCGCGACCTCGTAGAGCAGCTCGTCGAGTTCCTCGCCGGCGACCGGGACCGCGCTCGCCCTCACCTCGTACGTTCCCGCCGTGGCCGTCGAGAAGGCGCGGTGCAGGCCCGCCTCCGTACCCGTCGGGGAGAACCCGGCCGGGTCGGCGGTGCGGTGCAGGGAGACGACCTCGGCGGAGGCGTCCGTGCGCGCGGCGTCCGTGGGCAGCCGGAGCAGACGGGTCACCTGGACGTCCGGCAGGTCGATCTCCGAGAAGCCCGCACCCGCGAGACCGGCCCGGCGGGCCACCGAGTCGGTGATCGTCAGTTTCATCCAACTCGTCGCGCCCGGAGGCGCCTTGACGCTCTGCGTCGAGCCGTCCGGCCGCAGGAAGCTGTCGCGCGACCCCCTCTCCGTCTCCACCCGCACCCGGGTCGCCGCCGACCGCACGCTCTCCTGCGGCAGCGGCGTGACCTTGAAGGACGACGGCATGTCGTACGCGTCGTCGGTGAAGGCGATCCGCAGCCACTGCCCGTCCGGTGAACCCGCCACGCCCTCCGCCCACGCCGTGTCCGGGTTGCCGTCGAAGGCGTTCACCGGGTCGAACTGCGGGAGGTGGAACAGCCAGTTGCCGTACGAGGAGGCGGTGACCGCGCGGGCGCCGCGCAGTTCGGCGACCGTCTGGTGGTCCAGGCCCGTGGTGGGCAGGATCTGGTGCGGCTTCTCGCCGGCGTCCTGGGCGGCACCGGACGCGTTGCGTTCGTCGCGGGTGTACGTGTACGACGTGTTGGCGTTGACCAGGCCGAAGCGGGTGTCCGCGCGGCGCAGCCCGTCGCCGACCACCTGGAGCGGCGGGGTGCCGAGCCCGGGGTGGTTGTCTCCGGTCAGGACGCTCGCCCGGCCGCGCAGCTCGGAGGCCAGCGGCAGCAGTGCCTCGGGTCCGCCGGAGACCACCGCCGTGTCGGCGACCGGAGTCAGCCCGGCCTGCCCGGGACGCGGCACGTCCTCGCTCGCCGGACGGTAGATCTCCACCGCCCGCTGCCTCGGATACAGGCCCTCCACCTGGAGCGGGGTGCCGGGGGCGATCCGGCCGCCGGTCATGAGCGGGCCGAGACCCGTCACCCGCTCGTAGCCGGACTGTTCCAGGGTCCGCTTCACCGTCGACGTCGGCACGTTGCCGATCTGGTCCGGATCGAGGTCGTTACGGACCACGACGTAGTACACGCCGGCCCGGCTCAGGTAGTCGGCCAGCCCCGGAACCTGACCGCCCGTCAGCAGGGACTCCTCCACCGCGTCCATGGCGCGCCGGTTTCCGGGGGTGCCGAAGGGGACGTAATCGCGTTGCGCCCAGCGGGAGTCGGCGAGCACGTCGAGGGGCTGGTCGATGGGGGAGCCCCAGGCGTAGATGCCGTGCGCGGTCGCCGGGACGACCAGGGCGCGCGAGTCGGGGGAGTACTTCTCCAGCCAACCGGCCGTGGCCTGCCAGTACTTGGGGAGCTGCTGGAAGGAACCCGGGTTCAGGATCGAACCGTTGAGATACGGCCACATGAGGCCGGGGAGGATCAGGACCGCCGCGATCAGGGGCGCGAACCGGCGGCCCCGGATCTGACGGGCACCGCGCGACTCGCCCGCCACGCCCACCACATGGGCCAGGCCCAGCACCAGTGCCAGGGCGAGACCGACCTGGAACTTGTAGATGTTGCGGAAGGGAGCCAGCCCGCCGTTCAGCCAGTCCCGCACCACCCCGTGGAAGGGCGCGCCGAACGCGCCGCCGTGCCCGGCGAGCAGCACCAGTACGGCCGTCAGCACGGTCAGCACCAGCCAGCGCCGCTCCGGCATGTCCCGCCGGGCCAGTCCCGCGAGGCCAAGGCCGGCCGCGAACGCCGAGCAGAGGATCACGATCACCGAGGAGGCGACCGTCCAGCCCGCCGGCAGCCACGCCTCCACCAGGTGCAGATAGGCGACCCAGTTCCCGCCGCCGCGCAACGCCTCCGTCGCCGACATGGTCTCGGTGGTGGTCCGGGCGCTCTCGACGTACGGCAGGAAGTTCTCGCCGTAGAAGCCGAGCAGCAGCAGCGGGATCCACCACCAGGCCGTCGTCAGGATCACGCCCGGCACCCACCAGGCGATCAGCTTGCGCTGTCTGGGGCCGGGCGGGCGGGACAGGAGGTAGAGACCGGCCGGGAGCAGGGCCGCCAGTGTCGAGGACGCGTTGACGCCGCCCATGAAGGGGACGACCAGCGCCGAACGCAGGGCGGCGACCCGGGCGCTGTGGCGCTCGTCGGCCAGCGGCAGCAGTACCCAGGGCAGGAACGCGCCGGGCAGCGCGGCGGCCGAGGTGGAGCCGATGACGATGGTGAACACCGGCCACAGGGCGTAGGCGACGGCTGCGAGCAGTCGGGACGCCCCGGTGCCCACGCGCAGCCGCTCGGCCAGCCGCAGCGCACCCCAGAATGCGACCGACACGATCAGCGACAGCCACAGCCGTTCCACCAGCCACACCGGCAACCGCACGGCGTGGCCCAGCCAGTAGAACGGCAGCATCGGCCAGACGTAGCCGACGTACTGGTCCTGGATCCCGCCGAACGAGCCCTGGTCGTGCCACAACTGGCCAAGGGCGCCCAGGAACCGGCCCGGGTCGGTGGTGACGCCGAGCTTGGTGTCGAAGGTCTGCCGGCCCGGGTGGACCGCCAGGAACAGCACGAACACCACGGCCCAGAACCCCAGCAGCCAGCGCCGTGACCTCGGGCCCTGAGGCGGGCCCGACATGATCGCGGTGGCGGGGACGGCCGCCGGAGGAGGGGTCTGGACCGTGGACGTCGTCATGGTGGACACCGCCGGAGGATGAGGAGGAGGTTCCAGGTGGCCACCTCGCGGATCCCGGGAACCTTCACGACGGTCTCCGCGAGGAACGGCCAGTAGCGGGAGCGCGCCGAGACGATCTGGACGTCGTCGCGGGCGCGCACCTGCCGCAGGGTCGGGCCGATGTGCACGGCGAACAGGTTCTCGCCGAGGGTGTGCTTGGCGGCCCTTCCGGTACGGCGCCGATAGCGGGCGCGGGCCCGCTCGGCACCCAGGTAGTGCCAGGGCGCCCACTCGTGACCGCCCCACGGGGACAGCCAGTTGGTGAACGACACATAGATCAGCCCGCCCGGCCGGGTCACCCGCACCAGCTCGCTCAGGAAGGTCTGCGGATCGGCCACGTGCTCCAACACGTTGGACGAGAAGGTGACATCCGCGACCCCGTCGTACAGCGGCAGCAGATACCCGTCGGCGATCACCGTCCCAGCGGGCGGCTTCTCCCCCAACTCCCGGACGTCCGGCTCGAAGAGGTGCGCAAAGGCACCACGACTGCGGAACTCCTCGGTGAAGTGGCCACCACCACCCCCGACATCCACGACCGTACGCCCGGCCACCACCCCGCCGTAGGCCTCGACCTGATCGACAGCATCCCGAGCGAGCAACGAGTAACAGGCGTCGGGCTCGTCCTGCTCGCGCAGAAAAGCCCGAAAGAGAGCGACCGAACGCCGAACAGAGGGATCTTTCAAACCCCGGCGCGGCACAGCGCCCCGATAGGGGCGCGGGGCTGTGACATTTGCGGCTCCGCCGCGTGGGCGCGACCAGCCACGACGGCCCCGCACTCGCGACACGGCCTCACCGCTCCGCCGCATAGGCGTCATGGCCCGCCACCCCGCACCGCCTCGGAGGCGACAAACCGGAACTGTCTCACCGTCCGATCCCAGCGATAGCGCCCCGCCCGCTCAAGGGCAGCCGCGCCCATCCGCTCCCGCCGCCGAACCGACAGAGTCAACACGCACCAGGCCGCCGCGAAAGACGACTCCCCCCGCGCGAGGACACCCGTCTCACCGTCCACCACCGAGTCCCGCAGACCAGGCACGTCGAAGGCGATCGACGGAGTCTGCCGCGCCGCCGCCTCGGTGACCACCAGGCCCCACCCCTCCACCGCGGAGGGATGCAGCAGCAGCCAGGCCGCGCACAGCAGGCGGTGCTTCTCCGCCTCGGAGACATGGCCGGTGAACTCCACGCCAGGACCGGCGAGTTGCTCCAGGCGCTGCCGCTCGGGTCCGTCGCCGACGATCAGCAGCCGGCCGCCGGTGACCGGCCGCACCCGCTCCCACAGCCTCAGCAGCAGATCGATCCGCTTGTACTCGACGAGCCGGCCCACCGCGACGAACAGCGGTTCGGGCGAGCGCTCGGATCGCGGGCCCGGCTCCTCCACCCCGTTGTGCACGACGCGGATGCGGTCGCGTTCGACGCCGATCCCGCGCAGCGCGTGGGCCGTGGAGGGGGAGACGGCGACCAGCAGGCCCTGGTGCCGGGCGGTACCGGTCAGCGCCCAGTGTTCGAGTCTTCGGCCGATCCGGGCGGCGGGCGCCAGCGGGCCGCCGAACCGCATCTTCCACAGGTCGGTGTGGACGTGGTTGACCAGGCACAGGGTGGGGCCGCGATGCCAGAGCGGCGCCAGGTACGGCATCCCGTCGCAGACCTCGACCAGCAGGTCGCAGTCGCCGACCTGACGGGCGAAGGCGGAACGGGCGCGCAGATAGTGGCCGAACTCGCCGCCCGCCGACACGACCCGGTAGTCGCGGACGGGGGCCCCTCCCGCTCGGGCGGAGCCGAGAGTGGGGGAGGCCGGTCCTCCGCACAGCAGGGTCACCTGGTGGCCGAGCCGGGTCAGTCCGTCGGCGAGCCGGTCGACCAGCAGCTCGGAGCCGCCGGCGGCGGGGTTGTCCAGATCTCGATGGGCGAGGAAAACGATTCGGCGCGGAGGTGGGGGGAGCGCCGAGGGGTGCTGCGACGCCCTGGGGCGGGCGGCGCGCAGCGAAGACGGCACGTGCTGGGGCATGAGCGCTCCAACTCGTCTGAGGGTGTGGAACCGATCGTGGGGGCTGAAGCGCTGTTCCTGTGGAGGGGGCTTCCTGGTTTTCTGCGAGAAGGGTGTGGGTGGGCTGTGCTCGGGTGGGGTGGACAGTTTTCGCCCAGCCGTTCGCCACGGCTACTCACGGAGGTGACAATTTCTGGCTTTGTCAGAGCTGACGTCACATCACATCGTGAGAGGAACTCGGGACGTATCAGGTGTTTCCCGGGAATCAGGGCGCTTACGTCCCCGTACCGCCAAAACGCCCCCCACGGCCGCCAGGACGAATCCGGCCACAGCCGCACCGATCGGCAAGGTCTCACCCACCGCGCGCAGTTGACCGCTGTCCCGCTCGGCCTGCCGCACCGCCTCCTTCTGGGTGCCGGTGGTGAAGGCGAGCTTCGGGCTGTCCAGCAGCACCACCGCGTCCTTCTTCGCGCCGGGTGCCCGCAGGGTGCGCTTCGGGCCCACCTGTGCGTAGATCACCCGGCCGGTGGTCTGGTCGACGACCAGCTCGATGCCGTGGTTGGAGTACCACTCCTCGGCCAGCACCTGCGGTCGGCCGGGCTGGTCGACGATGCTGCCGGGCACCAGCCTGGTGCCCGTCTTCGACGGCGGGACCGTGCCGGTGAACCGGTAACCCGTGTACCCCTGGACCTTCTCGGTACCCCGGTAGCGCAAAGTGACCGTGGATCCAAGGGAGTTGTCCCACCACTGGTACGAGCGTTTGTGCACGTCGAAGGGGAACTTCAGATAGGCCTCGCCCTCGATGTACGGCTTCTCCTGGCAGCAGTGCACCGGCTTCGTGGTCCTGCGGTCCATCACCCAGCGGTGCGGGACGAACTCCAGGGCGTCGTGCGGATCGGCGGCCGGCAGCGACTTGTCGGTGTCGACCGTGGTCGTCACGTCCCACACGGCGGCCCGGCCGCTGCGTTCACTCTCGGCCACGTTGCCCCGCACCCGCTGCGTGACGGTGATCCGCTGGTCGGACACGGTCTCCAGCTCCTCGGTGTCGAAGACGCTGCCGGTGCCCTCGTAGACGGCGGTGGTGTCGATGTCGAGGGGGTTCACGGCCGCTCGTGGCTCGACGTACCAGACGAGCAGAGGCGCCAGGACCAGCAGAAACGTGCCGAGGCCCAGCGGAATCAGAGAAAGAGGTGACACGGTACGGCGCATCCGGGCACTCCAGTGGCGTGAGATGACGGAGTTCGGGCCGCTCTATGGGCCGAGGACCGTAGGCGCCCCTTGACGGAGTGTCAATGTCCTGTCGACACTGGGGCCGACAGGCAGGGTGGGACGTCGGGGTGGGCACCGACCTCCGGATCGAACCGGACAGAGAGGCTGACCCTGCGATGTCCAGACTCCTCACCGCCGCACTGACCATGGCGCTCGGCGCCGCCCTCGCCGTGGGCGCGGCACTCGGCATCGTCGCGCTGCTCGAAGCGACACCGGACCAGCCGAACACCCCCTTGGTCACCTACGAGCAGACAGACCAAGGGAGTTGACCCGTGACGGCCCGCCCGGCAACCGTCACCCGCTCGGCCTGGCACGACGTCCCCCGGCCCCAGGTGCGCCGGTTCGCGGCGATCGCGCTGGCCGAGGCGCCCGCGCTCGCCGAGGAGATCCTGCGCGAGATCCGTCACGAGTACCCTCATCTGCCCGTCGTCCTCGACGAGTCGGGCGAGCCGATGGCACTGGTCGGCATCCGCCGCGCCATCGAGGTCTTCGTCCAGCACCTGGAGAACTCCGACTACTCGGCGGGCCGTCCGACGGTCCCGCCCGGCGTCTTCCAGGAGTTCGGCCGGGGCGAGGGACTGGGCGGCCGCAGCCTGGACTCCCTCCAGGCGATCTACCGCATGGGCGTACGGCTGGCCTGGCGCTGTTTCGCCGACATCGGCCAGCGCGTCGAGATCCCGCCGCCCGCGATGTACGAACTGGTGGACGCGGGCTACGAGTACCTGGACGGACTGGTCGACCAGTCCGTACGGGGCTACGCGGAGGCGGCGGCCCGCCAGGCGGGGGAACGATTACGTCTGCAGCGCCGCCTGATGGAGCTGCTGCTCGCCGAGCACCACCGGGGCGACCCGGCCGACGCCCTCACCGAACGCGCCGCCCGGATCGGCTGGCCGCTGCCGGAGAAGGTCGCGGTGGGCGTGCTGCTGCGGCCGGCCCGGGAAGCGGTGGCGCCCGCCGTGGGACAGGGGGTGGGGCAGGGCGTGCTGCTGGACATGGAGTACGAGCAGCCGCGCATGGTCGTACCCGAGCCGGACGCGGCCGGCCGCCCCGAGTTGCTGCACCGGGCGCTGACGGGGTGGGCGGGAGCGATCGGCCCCCCGGTGCCCCTCGCGGACGCGGCGAAGTCACTGCACTGGGCCGAGGCGGCCGTACGGCTGATGGAACGGCGGCTGCTTCCGGCGGGCGAGGTCCTGTACTGCACCGAGCACACGGAGGCGCTGGTCCTGCTCCAGCCCGAGGAACTCCTCGACGATCTCGCCCTGCGCTGCCTCGCCCCCCTCGCCCACTGCGGCCCCACCCACGGCCGACGGCTCGCGGAGACCCTGCTGGCGTGGCTGGAGACGCGGGGCGGGGCGCCCGAGGTGGCGGCCCGGCTGGGGGTCCATCCGCAGACGGTCCGCTACCGGCTCCGGCAGATCCGCGAGCTGTGGGGCGCCGAGATCGACGACCCCGACCGGCGCTTCGAACTCGAACTGGTGCTGCGGGCACAGCGGTTGCGGGGGACGTTGGGCGGTACGTGAGACGACCGGGGTGCGGGGCGTTGTCGAGCACCCCGCGCCCCGCACCCCGCGCCCCGGTCGCCGTAGGACCGTCGGCGTCAGCCGATCACCGGCGGTTCTGGAACCTCACCCGCAGCCGCGGCGAGAAACGGACCGCGGCGACACCCAGCGCGGTGAGGCCGGCCGCCGCGACCAGCAGCAGGCCGATGCCGTCGGCGCCGGTGGAGGCCAGGCTGTCACCGATGAACTGCGTCGAGTCGTCGCCGCCGGAGCCGCCGGTGCCGGAGCCGCCGTCGTCACCCGTGCCGCCGGTGCCGCCGGTCCCGTTGCCGGCGGAGCCGGACGGGCTGGGGCTGGGCGAGGCGGACGGGTCGTCGTCGGTCTTCTCCACCACCTCGACGGTGAAGCTGACGGAGGCGCCGCCGCCGACCTTCGCGGTGACGGTGTACGTGCCCGTCGCCGCACCGGCGACCAGCTCCGGCGCCGTGGCCCTGCCCTCGGCGTCGCTGACCGCCTGGACGCCGATGCCGCCGTTCTCGAACCGGGGGCCCGTCATGCTGTCGTCCTCGACCATGAAGTCGACCTTGGCGCCGGCGGCGGGCTTGCCCGAGTCGGTCACCAGGGCCTCCAGCGCCTCGGCGAAGGGCTGACCCGCCTCGGCCTGCTGCTCGTCGCCCGCGACGGCCTCCACCTCGTCGGCCAGGTTCTTCACGTGCACGGTGAAGTCCGTGGCCAGACCCGCTGCCGTCGCGTGGACGGTGAAGTCGCCCTTCTTGCCGCTGGTGTAGATGGGCGGCGTCTGTACGCGGCCCTCGGCGTCGGTCGCCAGCACGACGGACCTGGTGTTCTCGCGTTCGCCGAAGTTCGGGCCCAGGTTCGCCGGGTCGTCGATCGCGAGCTTCACCGAGACGCCCTCGACCGGGCCGCCGTCCTTGTCCCGGACCACCGCGGCCACCGGCGGGACCTCGTGACCCGGCTCCACGGACTGCTCCGCGGCGGAGGCCGGGTTCAGCGCGGCGGGTGCGACGGCGCCCTTCCACTGGACCACCACGCGGCCGCTACCGCCGATGAGATTGACGCCGCCCTCGGCCACCCCCTGGGTCTCCGGCTCCGACGCCTTCGACCAGAACGGGTCGTCCTTCGCGGGCGGCGTGTTGCGGACACCGCTCGTCAGCCGCGCGTCGGTCACCCGGGCGGGGTTCGTGTAGCTGTTGCCGCCACCGCCGCTGCCGCTGGCCTTCTCGTCCTCCGAGCCCGCGCCACCGCCGCCGCCCGCGTAGCCGGCCCCGCCGCCGCCACCGCCGTAACGGCTCTTGCCGCCGTCACCGCCGCGGCCGCCCGCGGTGGCGTCGGCTCCCGCGGCGCCGTTGCCGGCCCCCGCACCACCGACGCCCTTGTCGGCGCCCTTGCCGCCGAAGCCCGGCTCGGAGCCGTCCTGCCCCTTCTCGCCGCCGGCGGCACCGCCGTAGGCCGGGCCCGGCAGGGTGCTGCCGGAGCCGCCTCCGCCGCCGGCGATGAGGAGCGCCTCGCCGCCGCTGGTGCGGATGGCGCTGCTGTTGCCGCCGGCCTTGGCGTCGCCGCCGCCACCGGCACCGCCGAGCGCGTCGCCGAACGTCGTTCCGTAGGAGTACCCGCCGACCGCGACGGACAGCGTCTCAGCGGGCGCGACCTTCAGGGTGCCCGCGGTGTACGCGCCCGCGCCGCCGGTCACGCTGTGGCCGCCCCAGCCACCCTGTCCCCACGCCCGCACGTCCAGGGAGTTCACACCGGACGGGACCTGGAAGTTCGCCTTGGCGCCGGTGAAGTCGAACAGCCGGCAGCCCGCGAAGCCCGCCGTCGGCTCGCACGCCGCGCCCGCGGCCGCGGTGCCGGCCGCTGCGGGCACCGCCGCCCAGCCGCCGCCGGTGCTCAGCGCCACCAGAGCGACCGTCGCCACGCCATGTCTCAGACGCACCCGGCGCAGTACAAGGGAATCCCGCTTCATCAACCACTCCACAGCTCGACGACGGCTCGGCGAGCTCCGCCCAAGGAGCTCATGAAGGTGATCAAAGACCATCACCACATCTCCACGAGTGAGACCGTGGAGCGGAGAAAAGGTTGTACCAGTGGGGCGGAAGTGACCCGCCTGCCCATTGCCCGGGTAAAGCTCTATGACTAGCCTGTGTTCGTCATGCCGATCGTCTGTTGAAATCTCGAACACAGGCGCCTGAGAAACAAGGGAGGGGACCGGTCGTGGGACGCCTTGTACCTGCGGTGACCCGGGCTCTCGACATTCTTGAGCTCTTCCTCGACGGGGACGGGACGCTCTCCGCCCCCGACATCGTGCGCAGACTGCAGCTGCCGCGCACCACCGTGCACGAGCTGGTCACCACACTCGCCGCCCGGTCCTACATCGTCCAGGTGCCGGGCCAGCCGGGACGCTACCGGCTCGGAGTGCGCCCGTACCAGCTCGGGAGCCGGTACGCCGAGCAGCTGGACCTCGCCGCCGAGGGGCAGCAGGTCGCCCGCTCCGTCGCCGAGACCTGCGACGAGACCGTGCACGTGGCCATCCTGGAGGGCACCGACGTCATCTACATCGCCAAGGTGGACTCCACGCACGCCGTGCGCATGGTCTCCGCGGCGGGACGGCGACTGCCTGCCCACTGCACCTCCGTCGGCAAGATGCTGCTGGCCTCGCTCCCCGAGCACGAACTCTCCGCGCGCATCCCGGAAGACACCGCCCTGATGGCGATGACCGCCAACAGCATCACCGACCCGGACGCCCTGCGCGAGGCCCTCGCCGAGATCCGGCAACGCGGGATCGCCGTGGAGAGCCGGGAGTCCAACCCGGACGTCTCCTGCGTGGCCGCGCCGGTCCAGGACCGCACCGGCCGGGTCGTCGCCGCGCTGTCCATCTCCGTCCCGATGATCCGCTGGAGCGACGAGCGCCGCGTCGAGCTGGAGCAGCTCGCCGCCAAGGGCGCCGTCGAACTGTCGGAGCGCCTCGGTCACCGGAGGGTGGGATGACGTACGCGTACGAGGTGGCGGTCCGCGCGGAAGCGACCCTGGGCGAGGGCCCGACCTGGGACGCGGCGGCGGGCCGGCTGCTCTGGATCGACATCCTGGGTTCCCGGATCAACACGTACGATCCGGTGTCCGGCCACCGCACGACGCGCACGACCGAGCAGCACGTCGGCGCGGTGAAGCCACGTGCGACGGGCGGCCTGGTCCTCAACCTCCGTGACGGCGTGGGCCTCCTGGACCCCGACGACACGTTCCGCTGGCTGCGCCACGAGCCCGTCCCCGGCCGCCGGGCCAACGACGCCGCCGTCGCCCCCGACGGCTCCCTGTGGGCCGGCACCATGCGCTACGACGAGGCTCCCGGCGGCGGCACGCTGTCCCGTACCACCGGCGACGGCACGGTCGATGTGGTCCTCGACGACGTGGCCGTCAGCAACGGCACGGGCTGGAGCCCCGACGGCCGCCTGATGTACTACATCGACTCGCCGACCCGTCGCGTGGACGTCTTCGACTTCACGGACGGCCGGGCCGCGGGCCGCCGGCCCCTGGTGGAGATCGAGGACGGCGCGGGCTTCCCCGACGGCCTCACGGTCGACGCCGACGGCTGTGTGTGGGTGGCTCTGTGGGACGGCGCTGCGGTACGCCGCTACACCCCCGCCGGCGACCTCGACCGCGTGATCGAACTCCCGACGCCCAGGGTGACGGCCTGCGCGTTCGGCGGCGCAGACCTGACCGACCTGTACATCACGACGGCCCGGGTGGGCCTGGACGCGCCCCACCCCGTGGCGGGGTCGCTGCTGGTGGTCCCGGGCGCGGGCAAGGGCCTGCCACAGCCGGCCTTCGCGGGCTGACCGACCTACACCGCCCCGGCCGCGGACAGCCGCGCCGCCGGGGCGATGGGGATCCCCCCGATCGGGAAAGCCGAGAGCGCGAAAGGCGGGCGCTCCGCAGGCACCGGGCCGTGCGCCCCGCCCGCCGCGGGCACCGGGCCGTGCGCCCCGTCATCGCCCGCCGCGGGCACCGGGCCGTGCGCCCCGCCCGCTGCGGGCACCGGGTCACGCGACCCGCCCGCTGCGGGCACCGGGCCGTGCGCCCCGCCCGCTGCGGGCACCGGGTCACGCGACCCGCCCGCTGCGGGCTCCGGGCCGCGTGTCACGGCCGCCCCGGGGGGCGGGGGGGGGGGGCCGG
>NZ_JBFAGK010000004.1:534325-635324 GCF_040660135.1 Streptomyces sp. NPDC050997 | reverse complement strand
ACTCGACCACGCGCTCCTTGGTCTCGTCGTGCTGTGCCTTTCCGCCGCCGGCGCCGAACCGGGCGAACACCCCCAGCCCACGGACGGTGGCGACCGCGCCGCCCCCGTGCACCACATCCGGAAGGACCGCCATGATCTCCACCCTCCTGTCCGGCCCGCGCGGGGCGGACGGTGACACCGTCCCCCGTCTCGGCTACGGCGCCGACTACAACCCCGAGCAGTGGCCCCGGGACGTGTGGGAGGAGGACGTCCGGCTGATGCGGGAGGCCGGGGTCAACGTCATGTCCGTGGGGATCTTCTCGTGGGCCCGTATCCAGCCGGGCCCGGACGAGTGGGACTTCGGGTGGCTCGACGAGGTCATGGACCTGCTGCACGCGGGCGGCATCGGGGTCGACCTGGCCACCGCCACCGCCTCCCCGCCGCCCTGGCTCAGCACGGCCCACCCGGAGATCCTGCCGGTCACGGCGAACGGCGAGACGGTGTGGCCGGGCGCCCGCCAGCACTGGCGGCCCACCTCGCCGGTCTTCCGCGAGCACGCCCTGCGCCTGGTCCGGGAGATGGCGAACCGGTACCGGGACCACCCCGCCCTGGTCGCCTGGCACATCTCCAACGAGCTGGGCTGCCACAACATCTACGACTACTCCGACGACGCGGCCCGCGCCTTCCGCGACTGGCTGCGCGCCCGCTACGGCACGCTCGAAGTGCTCAACCACGCCTGGGGGACGGCGTTCTGGTCGCAGCGCTACAGCGACTGGGAGCAGATCCTGCCGCCGAGGCTCGCCGCCTCGCACCCCAACCCGACCCAGCAGCTGGACTTCAAGCGGTTCTCCTCGGACGCGCTGAAGGATCACCTGCGCGCGGAACGGGACCTCCTGCGCGAGATCACGCCGGACGTGCCCGTCACCACGAACTTCATGGTGATGCCCGGAACCAAGGGCATGAACTACCCGGACTGGGCCGAGGAGATCGACTTCGTCTCCAACGACCACTACGTCCTCCCCGGCCCCCAGGACCGCGACGAGCTGTCCTTCTCGGCCAACCTCACCAGCGGTATCGCCGGCGGGCGCCCCTGGTTCCTGATGGAACACTCCACCAGCGCCGTCAACTGGCAGCCCGTCAATGTGGCCAAGCGGCCCGGCGACCTGGCCCGCGACTCGCTGCTCCATGTCGCGCACGGCGCCGACGCGGTGTGCTTCTTCCAGTGGCGGCAGTCGGCGGCCGGCGCCGAGAAGTACCACTCGGCGATGGTCCCGCACGCCGGTGCGGACAGCGACCTGTTCCGGGCGGTGGCCGAACTCGGCGCCACGCTCGGGACGCTCGCCCCGGTCGCCGGTTCCGAGCGGGAGCCGGCCCGGGTCGGGATCGTCTACGACTGGGAGTCGTGGTGGGCGAGCGAGCAGGACTCCCACCCCACCTCCCTGCTCGACTACCGGCAGGAGGCGCTCGACTGGTACTCGGCGCTCCTGGCCCTCGGCATCCGCGCCGACCTGATCACCACCCGCGCCGACCTGTCGCGCCACCAGGTGCTGATCGCGCCGGTGCTGCACCTGGTGCCCTCCGACCTCGCCAAGGAGCTCACCCGGTACGCCGAGCAGGGCGGTCACCTGATCACCACGTACTTCTCCGCGGTCGTCGACGAGAACGACCACGTCTGGCTCGGCGGCTACCCGGGAGCCCTGCGCGATCTGCTCGGCCTGCGCATCGAGGAGTTCGGGCCGCTGCTCGAGGGGGACACCGTCGAGCTGGACGACGCGAGCACCGGCAGCCTGTGGACCGACCGGATCACGGTCACCGACCCTCGGACCGAGGTACTGGCCCGCTACCGCACCGGCCCACAGGCCGGCGGCCCCGCCGTCACCCGGCGTGCGACGGGCGGCGGTTCGGCCGCCTATGTCTCCACGCGGCTCGGCGTGACAGGTCTGACCGCCCTGCTGCCGCGCCTGCTCGGGCCGGCCGGCGTGGCGAGCGAACTGCCCGAGGAGGTTCGCGGCCTGGTCGAACTGACCGTGCGCCGCGGCACCGACAGCCGGTTCCTGTTCCTGGTCAACCGCACCGACGACGCCGTACCGGTGGCCGGTCTGCCCGGCGAGGTCCTCGTCGGCGGCGCCGACGAGGACGGCACGCTGATGCTCGGCCCCAGGGACGTCGCCGTACTGCGACAACCCGCCGGCTGAGACCCCGTAACCACAACCCACCCGCAGCAATCACACCGCACCCGCACGCAGGACTCCTCGAACGGCACAACACCCGTTCGGGGGCAGTCCCCTTCCGCTCCGTGGCGGGAGGGGTCATCACAGCGACCACACTCCAGTTGGGAGCACAGATGGCACGCCGTACCCGCAGCAGACGGTTCCTCTCAGCCGCCGCCCTGACGGCCCTGGCCACCGGGGCCGCCCTGCTCAGCGTCCCCGCGCAGGCACAGACCGAGGCCATCGCCTCCGTCACCGTGCAGCCGGATCCGTCGTACAAGCAGGAGAAGTTCGAGGGCTGGGGCACCAGCCTGGTCTGGTTCGCCAACGCCACCGGCGACTACCCGCCGGCGATACGCGAGAAGCTCGCGAAGCTCCTCTTCGGCGACGACGGCCTGGCGCTGAACATCGCCCGGTACAACATCGGCGGCGGCAACGCCCCCGACGTCAACGACTATCTGCGCGCCGGCGGCGCCGTCGAGGGCTGGTGGAAGGCGCCCGCGGGCACCACCCGCGAGGACACCGACTGGTGGAGCGCCGACGACCCGGCCGACTGGAACAAGAACGCCGACGCCACCCAGCGCTGGTGGGTTGAACGCATCAAGCAGGACATCGACCACTGGGAGACGTTCAGCAACTCCCCGCCGTGGTTCATGACCGAGAGCGGTTACGTCTCCGGCGGATTCAACGCCAACACCGACCAGTTGAAGACGGACTCGGTCGACGACTTCGCCGCGTACATGGCGGGCGCGACCAAGCGGCTGGAGAAGGCGGAGGGCATCAAGGTCGACACCGTCGACCCGTTCAACGAGCCCAACACCGGCTACTGGGGCACCACGTTGGGCGCGGACGGCAAGCCGGTCGGCGGCCGTCAGGAGGGCGCCCACATCGGCCCCGAGCTCCAGCAGAAGGTCCTCGCCGCGTTGGCGCCCGCGCTGAAGAAGGCGAAGGTCACGTCGGAGATCTCGGCGATGGACGAGACCAACCCCTCGATCTTCGCGCAGAACTGGAACACCTACTCGCAGGCGTCGCGCGACCTCGTCGACCAGATGAACGTCCACACCTACGGCACCGGGCAGCGCACCACCGTACGGGACCTGGCCAAGGCGGCCGACAAGCCGCTGTGGATGAGCGAGGTCGAGGGCGACTGGGGCGACGGCCAGAGCTTCACCGACATGCGGCCGGGCCTCGGACTCGCCCAGCAGATCGTCAACGACCTGCGTGAACTGGAACCCACGGCCTGGGTGTTCTGGCAGCCGGTCGAGGACTACGACAACATGAAGCCGGGCGGCGAGTCCGCCAAGGGCGGCAACTGGGGGAGCATCCAGCTCCCGTTCAGCTGCACCTCGAAGGACACCCTGGAGTCCTGCCCGATCTACACGAACACCAAGTTCGACACGGCGCGTAACTTCACGCACTTCATCAAGCCCGGCGACAAGCTGATCAAGGTGGACGACACCTCCAGCGCCGCCGCCGTGGCCAAGGACGGCAAGGGCGCCTCGCTCGTCCACGTCAACAGCACCACCGCCCCCCGTGCGGTCACCATCGACCTGTCCAAGTTCCGCACGATCAAGGGCAACGCGACCGTCACGCCGACGGTGACCAGCGCCGACGGCAAGCTCCAGCGGCAGGCCCCGGTCAAGGTCGTGGACGGCAAGGCCACCTACACCGTCCCCGCGCAGTCCGTGACCTCCTTCGCCGTCAAGGGCGTCTCGGGCGTCGCGAAGGACGCGGGCCTGTTCACCAAGGGCCACTCCTACGCCCTGACCGGCGTGCAGAGCGGCAAGGCGGTGACGGTCGCGGCGAACGGGACGAACCTGGTCATCGGTTCGGCGAACGGCACGGTCGCGCAGGAGTGGCAGCTCGACGCCCGCCACGGCGAGACCGGCAACCGTCAGCGGTATGTCTTCGCCAACCCGGCCGAGGGCAAGCGGCTCGCCGTCCGCGACAACGTGCCCGTCGTCGAGCCGGACACCGGCAAGCGGGACCCGGCCACCGAGTGGATCATGTCGACCACCGGTGACCACACCTGGACCCTGGTCAACGCCGGCACCGGACGCGCGCTGGAGGTCGGCGGCCAGGCCACGAACGAGGGCGCCGCCGTCACTACCTGGCAGCCCAACTCCGGCTCCAACCAGCGCTGGACGGTCACGGATGTGACCGACGAGGCGGCGGACCACTAGGACCGCTCCGACACCTCGGCAACCGGAGCTCTGCCGTACCGCCCCGCCGCGGTACGGCAGAGCTCTGGTCGTAGCTCCGTACGAGTGGTGCGTCCCCGGTCACCGTCGTAGCGTCGGTACGTCGGAGCAGGCGGACGCGGGGCCGAGCGGCGGGGAGCGAAGATGCGCGCACACGGGGTGACCAAGTCGGCCACGCTCCTTGCGGCCCTGGCGTTGGCGGCGGTGATGGGGACGGCCTCCGCCGCGCCCGAGAAGGCGCCGCCGCCGGCGCGGGGCACGGCACAGCGGGCGACGGCGACCGTGCTGGTCGACTGCTTCCGGAAGGCGCACGTGCGCCCGGCCGACTTCCTGCTCGCCTGCGGTGACGGCAACAGCCGTCTCACCTCCCTGCGCTGGTCGCGCTGGAACGCCCACACGGCGGTGGCCAAGGGCCGCAACCTCGTCAACGACTGCGATCCCTACTGCGCGGCGGGCACGTTCCGCTCGTATCCGGTCGTCGTCCGGCTCGACCGTGCCGAGCGCTGGACCAGGCACCCCGATCTGCGGCACTACGCCCGGATGACGCTCACCTACCCCGAGGGCAGGCCGGAGCGGCTGGCGCCCGTGGTGAGGTATCCGCTGTGGAGCTGACCCGGCCGCCGGACGGCCCGTGGAGTGCGGCCGGTCGGCCGTCCGTCACGACTCGTCGTCCGGCCGCCCGGGCATGAGGTCGCGGATCAGCCGATCGCCCGTCACGGTCCGGTCGTCCTTGTGGTCCTGCCACTGGTCGAAGGTGTGCGCCGCCGCGTCCGCGAAGGTGCCCGGCAGGCCGCTGCCGCGCCAGGCCTCGGCGATCTCCCGCATCTCCGGCTCCCACCGCCAGGCCCTGGCCCCCGCGCTCGCCAGCTGCTCCGGCCGGGCCAACGGGGTGCCCGGCAGCAGGTGCGCGGCGAGGTCTCGGAGGTCGTCGAGGACACCGTGGTCGGCGGCGAGGGCACTGGCCTCGGCGGCGAGCGCGTACGAGATCTTGTTGTAGGCGGCGAAGGCCAGCTTGAGCGCCGACGCGCGGCCGACCGGCCCGGCCAGGACGACCGGGGTCAGCGGAGTGCCGTCGAACAGGGCCCGCACCGTCTCCACCGCCCGGTCGTCGCCGGAGAGATACAGCCGGGTGGTGCCGGCCTCACGGGGAGGCGGCCCGGTGATGCCGCCGTCGGCCACCGTCGCCCCGTTCTCCCGCACCACCCGGGTGATCTGTTCCATCCGGCGGGGGCTGATCGCGTTGGCGTCCGCGTAGACGCCGTCGAAGCCGGTCGCCGCGACCTGGCGGGCGACGTCCAGGGCGGCGGCCGGCGGGCACACGCTGAGGATCACCGCGCACTCGGAGGCCAGCTCGGCCATGCTTCGGGCCGTCTTCAGTCCCAGGGCTGCGGCCCGCTCCCGGGTGGCGTCCGACCGTCCCTCCGCCGACCACCAGACCCTGGCTCCGACCGCGACGGCCTGCGCGGCCACCTGCGCTCCCATGGAGCCGGGATGCACGATTCCCACGTCCGCATGAACCATGCCGGGACCCTATCGCCGCTCCCCCGGCGGGCCGGAGGTCAGCCCTGGCTCGCGTGCACGGGGCTGTGGGACGCCTCCGGCGGGCACGGTTCCCGGCGCGCCCTGCGGTCCCGCAGCCAGTCGTGCACGGCCAACGCGAGTGCGCCCAGCACCGGCGCGATGCCGCAGCCCACGGCGATCACGACCGCCGACCGGTAGTCGTGGGCGTGGGCGCCGAGCACCAGGTAGAACAGGCCCGGCAGGGCGGCCGTACCGACGGCTCCGCCGAGCCTCTGTCCGGTCTGCAGGGCGCCTCCCGCCGCGCCCGCCATCCGTACCGGGACATCGCGCAGGGTCATGGTGACGTTGGGCGAGATGACACAGCCGCTGCCCAGGCCGCCGACGAACAGGGCGGGGGCCGCGAGCCACACCGCGAGGCCGGCGGGGGCGAGGCCCAGGCTCAGGACGGCCCCGCCCAGCCCGACGGTCACGGCGGCCAGTCCGCACACGGTCAGCAGCCGGCCGAGCCGCTCGACCAGCCGGCCGGCCACCAGCGCGGCGAGCGCCGACCCGAGGGCGAACGGGGTCACGGCCAGCCCGGAGCGCAGCGGCGAGTACCCCTCGCCGTTCTGGAAGTAGAGGGCGAAGACCAGCCACACACCGCTGAAGCCGACGAAGTAGAGGGTGGCGATGGCGGCGCCGGCCGCGTAGCCGCGGGTGGTTGTGACGAGCTCCGGATCGAGCAGCGGCTGCCCACCGCGCGCGGCGACGCGCCGTTCCCAGCGGGCGAAGACCACCAGGAGCGCCGCGCCGACGAGAAAGAGCCACCACAGCCGTCGGACGCCGCCTGACTCGGCCAGCACGAGCGGCAGCATCAGCGCCAGGACGCCGCAGCCGAGCAGGGCGACGCCGGGCGGGTCGAGTCGTTCACCGCGGCCGGGAGCGAGCCTCGGCAGCAGCCGCAGTCCCAGGACGAGTGCGAGCGCGCCGACGGGGACGTTGACGTAGAAGATCCAGCGCCATCCCTGGGGCCCGCCGGCGAGCATGAGGATCAGTCCGCCCACCACCGGGCCGACGGCGCTGGAGACGCCGACGGTGGCTCCGAACAGGCCGAAGGCCCGGCCGCGTTCGGCGCCCCGGAACATCTGCTGGATCAGGGCGGAGTTCTGCGGGGCGAGACAGCCCGCGGCGAGGCCCTGGGCGAGCCGGGCCGCGACCAGCAGCTCGATCGTGGGGGCCGCGCCCGCCGCCGCGCTGCACACCACGAACGCCGTCAGCGCCAGCAGGAAGATGCGGCGCCTGCCGATCGCGTCGCCGACACGTCCGGCGGTCACCAGGACCAGGGCGAACGCGAGGGCGTAGCCCGAGACGACCCACTGGATGGCGGGTGCCGAGGCGTGCAGGTCCCGTTGCATGGACGGCAGGGCGACCGCGACGATCGTCACGTCCAGCAGGCTCATGAAGCCGGCCACCAGGGTCACCCACAGGGCCTTCCACCGTCTGGGGTCGGCTCCCTCGGTCGCGTCCGCCGGGTTGTCGCCCTGGCCGCCCGCCTTCGTCTCTGTGCCCACCCGGGCTCCTCTCCGCTACCGGCCTTCCGCTCCGCTACCGGCCTTCCTCTCCGTCACGGGTATCCCGCACCTCGCAGATCGGCTCACTTCACATTTTCTACACGTTCATTACATGAATTGTTCACGAAGGAGGTAAGCTCACGCCGCTCTGCTCGCACCACCGGGGGGATTTCCCATGCGTATGCGCCATGTCCTGGCGGCCACCACCACCGCCGCCGGGCTGATAGCCGCCGTGGCGGCCGCGCCGGCCCAGGCCGCCGAGTACTCGTCGGCCCTGAAGCTGAAGGGCGTTCAGTACGACGCGCCCGGCTCGGACTCCAACAACTGCACCACCGGCAACACCAAGAACGAGTACCTGACGATCAAGAACTACTCGTCCTCGACGACCGTCAACCTCAAGGGTTATGTCGTCAAGGACGCCGTCGGCAACCGCTTCACCTTCACGAACAGCCACTCGCTGCAGCCGGGCGACTACGTGAAACTGCGCGGCGGCAGGGGCACCGACTCCGACGCGAAGAACGTCGTCTACCGCCAGAACTGCAACTTCCTCTGGAACAACGACGAGGACACGATCTACTTCTACAAGCCCTCCGGCAGCCGCGCCGACGTGCACGCGTACACCAGGAGCGGCTCCGACCCCGACCACAACGGCTATGTGAACTTCCACGGCTGACGGGGCGCCATCGGCCGTTCACCGCGCGATCGTGACACGACGGTGGTCGTTGCAGCGCGCTGACTGGGCCGGGTCACCGGCCGTGCTCCCCAGGTGGGCCTTGAGGGCGACGCTCACCAGCGTCAACAGCAGATCGATGTCCGACTCGCACTCCAGGCGGACGGTCACCCAGGCGGAGCCCGGCACCAGCCGCAGGGCGGTCGAGCCCTTCAGGTCACCCCTCAGGCGCCAGATGGCCGGGGCCGACAGATGCACGTCGGCCATCCGGCCCGAATGGAAGTGCGCGATCTCGGCACCTTCGCAGCGCAGCGCGCGACCTGTGCCGCAACTGGGCCGGGCCTCCACGAGGTCCGGCCAGTCCGCCAGTCGGGTCATGGCCCGCAAGCCAGTCGTCATGCCTTCATCATGAGGAGCACACCCGGTGGCCATCAAGGTGTGAGGGCACCGTAACCGGCCCGTAGCGTCAGACTCTCCCGACGCGGGGCCGGCCGGCGGCCGCCCGCCGGTTCAACGCGAGCTCCCGCCGCCCGTTTCCAGGCACTCCTGGAAGCGCGCCATGCAGGGCAGACAGTGACGGTCGGTCCCTTCCGACGGTCGGGCACCGGGCCCGGCGGGCAGGTCGACGCCGCACAGGCTGCTGCCCCGGTGGCGCTCCAGTACGTGCCACACCAGCGCCCCTGTCCCGGTCTCCGGACCTACGCACATCTCGTACATGGGACACCTCCTTCGACGGCTGCCCCTCCAGGAGACCCCGCCGTGCGCCACGTCTCCCGGCGGGAGCGCCATTCGGGTCAATTCGGTACTCCGGAGCCCGGCCCGCCTTGCGAAGAGAGTCGTTCCATGCACGGTCCGTCGCGGAGTGGTCGCCCGCTGCTACACGTGCGGCTGACGCCCGTCCTGGGCCGGGTTCAGAACCGCGGTGCCGGTGCCCGGCTCTCCACCAGGTCGGCCGCCTCCTCCGGGGTCGCGACCGCGGGCGGGGAGCCCGCCAGTGGTTTGCGGGCCGTCTCCTTCATGAAGGCGACCGAGACGGTGCCGACCAGGGCGGCGGCCATCGCGTAGAACGCGGGCATCAGGTCGCTGCCGGTGGCGGAGATCAGCGCGGTGATCACGAGGGGGGTGGTGCCGCCGAAGAGGGAGGCGGAGAGGTTGTAGCCGACGGACAGGGCCCCGTAGCGCACCTGGGTCGGGAAGAGGGCGGGCAGCGCCGCGGACATCGTGCCGAGCAGGCACACCAGCGACAGGCCGAGCATCAGCATGCCGCACGACACGGCCACCAGGCTGCCCTGACCGACCAGCAGGAACGCCGGGACGGACAGGACGAGGAAGCCGAGCATCCCGGCCATCAGGAGGGGCTTGCGGCCCAACCGGTCGGAGAGCGAGCCCACCTGGTTCACGACCAGCATCAGTACCACCATCGTGGCGATGAGGATGAGCAGGCCGTGCGTCTCGGAGTAGCCCATCTCGTCCGACAGGTACGTCGGCATGTACGACAGGAGCATGTAGTCGGTGATGTTGTAGGCACCGACCAGGCAGACGCACAGGATCAGCGTCGGCCACTGCTCCCGGAAGACGGTCGCGAGGTCGCCCTTGCCCGTCGTCTCCACGGTGGAAGCGGCCTCGGAGGCCCGGTGGACGGACTCGTCCTCCAGCTTCTGGAAGGCTGGCGTCTCGTCCAGCCGCAGCCGCAGATAGAGGCCGACCAGTCCGATCGGCCCGGCCACCAGGAACGGCACGCGCCAGCCCCAGGACTCCATCCCGGCATCGCCGAGCACCGTCGTCAGCACGGTCACCAGGCCCGCCGCGCCGACGTATCCGGCGAGCGTGCCCAGTTCCAGGAAGCTGCCGAAGAAGCCGCGGCGCCGGTCCGGCGCGTACTCGGCGATGAAGGTGGAGGCTCCGCCGTACTCGCCGCCGGTGGAGAAGCCCTGGATCAGGCGGAAGAGGATCAGCAGGACCGGGGCCCAGAAGCCGATCACCGCGTACGACGGGATCAGACCGATGGCGAAGGTACCGACCGCCATCAGGATCATGGTCAGGGCCAGGACCTTCTTACGGCCGACACGGTCCCCCATCGGTCCGAAGACCATGCCACCGATCGGGCGGACCAGGAAGGAGACCGCGAAGGTCGCGAACGAGGACAGCAGCTGGACGGTGTCGTTCCCGGACGGGAAGAAGACATGGCCGAGGGTGACGGCGAGATAGCTGTAGATGCCGAAGTCGAACCACTCCATGGCGTTGCCCAGCGAGGCCGCCTTCACCGCGCGTTTCACGGCCGCCTCGTCGGTCACCGTGATGTCCGTCCGACGCAACGGCGGGTTCCTGCGCCGTCGTACGGCCCTGAACAGGGTGCGGTGACGCTTGACCGCCGCCGGATCGGCAGCGATCTGCTGGGTATCGGGTTCGTCGGCCGCCATCGTGGATTCCTTTCCGCCGGCCAGGGGTGCCACAAGATCGGCTGCTCACTCAGGCCCGCCGCAAACGGAGCGCGGAGCGAGATGTGTCACGCGGCCGTGCCCGGAGAACACTCCGCGGGCCGTGGGGTGCGTGCGGTGATGTCGAGGTGACGTGCGCCGACCTCGTCCGAGCGGATGCGCGACGGGGGGCTGGTGGCGCATTCTGGCTGTGTCATCGCCCGGGTGACGGCGCACGGACGAGGTAGGGCCGATGACTGGGAGCGCCGAGGAGGCACATCCGACGCAGGGACGGCTGGCAGCGCTGCTGATCGACGCCTCGATCGCGGCGATCAGCGCGGCCGGCGGCAACGCGGGCGGGATCTACCTGCGGTCCGGCACACCCGGGCTGCTGCGGCTCGCCGTACTCGGCGGGTTGCCCGGCCCCCTGTTCCGGCCCTGGTGGCGGTTGTACGCGGACAGCCCGTTCCCCGTCGCGGACGCCTACCGGCGGGGCGTCCAGGTGATCCTGCCGAACGCGACGGAGACGATGCGCCGCTATCCCCAGTTCGCGGCCGGCCTGCCGTTCCCGTTCGGCTCGCTGTACGTGCCGGTCGGAGCGGAGGCGACGCCGTTCGGTGTCCTCGCCGTCCTGCGCCCCTCCGTCGCGGACGCCGCCGAACTGCTGACCGCCCGGGACAGCATGGTCAGTGTGGCCGATGAACTCCAGATCGCCCTGCGCGGTCTTCAGGACCGGGGTGAGTGCGTCGTCTGGGACGACGATCCGCTGTACGTGCGCCTGTCCGCCACGCGTCCGCCCGTGGAGCGCCTCGGCCGCTTCGCGTGGGAACCGGCGACGGAGACGGTCACCGTGGACGAGGGCCTGCACCTCCTGCTGGGCGTGCCCCCGGACGAATTCCCCGGCACCGCCGAGGAGTTCGCGCGGGCCGTGGCGCCCTCGGACACCCATCTGGTGCTGGCCGCGCTGCGGGGCACGGCGGCCGGCCGGCCGCCCACCCTGCCGCTGTACCTGCGGGGCGCGGACGGTGCGCTGCGGCTGATGGACCTGTGGAGCGCGGACGGCGCGGCCGACCTGTCGGGCACGGGGGCCGGCACCGGGATCGTGAAGGGCATCGTCCTCGATCCGGGCCCCGCCGCGGTGGCCGACGCGGCGGCCGATCTACTGCCGGACGGTGTGTTCTCCTTGGATCGGGCGGGTCTGGTCGTCTACGCGAATCCGCGCGCCGCCCAGTTGTTGCGCCGGTCCCGTACCGAGCTGCTCGGCCGGGCGCTGTGGGAGACCGTGCCGTGGATCGACCGGCCCGACGTGGAGGACCATCTGCGCGGCGCCCTGCTGGCGCCGGACTCGGTGCACTTCCGCGTCCGGCGGCCACCGGAGCCCGACCCGGATCCCGCCGCCCGGCCGTCCGAGGGCGACTGGCTGTCCCTCACCGTGCATCCCGGCGAGGACCGGCTGACCTGCACACTCAGCCCGGCGAGCCGGATGGTGGACGACGCCTTTGCCGACGCCTCCGCCTCCGCCGACATCGCCCCCGGCGGGACCGGTGCCGACGACACCGCCGCATCCACGGCGCCCGCGTACCGGCCCATCGTCCTCGCCATCGCGCTCACCGAGGCGGTCACCGCCCGGCAGGTGTCCGCGGTCGTCATGCGCGAGCTGCTGCCCGCGTTCGGCGGCCGACGGCTCGCCATCTACCTGTTGCAGGACCGGCACCTTCACCTGGCCTGGGAGTCGGGCTTCCCCCAAGGGTTCCTCGCCCCGTTCGAGGGGGTGGGCCTGGAGGCCCGGCTGCCCGGTGTGGAGACGCTGACCACGGGCCGCCCGCTGTTCTTCGACTCGATGGAGCAGCTGACCGCGACCTACGCCGACATCCCGCCGGCCGCGACGGAGGGCGCCCACGCCTTCCTGCCCCTGATCGCCTCCGGCCGCCCGGTCGGCTCCTGCATCCTCGGCTTCGACCGCCCGCGCAGCTTCAGCACCGAGGAACGTACGGTGCTCACCGCGCTCACCGGGCTGATCGCCCACGCCATGGAGAAGGCGCAGCGCTACGAGACGGAGGCCGCGCTCGCCCGGGGACTGCAGCAGGCCCTGCTCCCCCAGCGGCTGTCGTCGCATCCTCAGGTGGAGACCGCCGGCCGCTATCTGCCCGGCACACAGGGCATGGACGTGGGCGGTGACTGGTACGACGTCATCGAGGCGGGGGACGGTCTGGCGCTGGTCATCGGCGACGTACAGGGGCACGGAGTGCAGGCGGCGGCGACCATGGGTCAACTGCGCAGCGCGGTGCGGGCGTTCGCGCTCGGCGACCGGCCGCCCGACGAGGTGATGAGCGGCACCAACCGTCTCCTCATCGACCTCGATCCGGGGCTGTTCGCCAGCTGCTGCTACGTCCGTCTGGACCCCGCCACCGGTGTGGCCCGGGCGGCTCGCGCGGGACATCCGCAGCCGTTGCTGCGCCGGCCGGACGGCCGCACCCATGTCCTGGACCTGCCCGGCGGGGTCGTGCTCGGGGTGGACCCGCGGGCCCGCTACCCGGTGACGGAACTGCGGATGGAGCCCGACGCCGTGCTGGCCCTGTACACGGACGGGCTGGTGGAACGGCCCGGCGGCGACATCGACGACGGCATCAGCGACCTGCGGGTGGCCCTGGCCAAGGTGGGCGCGCCCGTCACGCGGCCGGGCGGCCGGTCGCTGGCGGGCCTGGCGGACCGGCTCACCGCGACCGCCCGGCAAGCCGTCGACCGCCCCGACGACATCGCGCTTCTGCTCGCCCGCCGCATCACGCGGTGAGGGCGACGGACCGGCGTCGGTCCGTCGCCGACGACGGCATCCCGGCCTGTCACGCGGTGTGACGCCCCTCGCCTCTCCGGGCGCGGCAGTGTAGACATGGGACATGGTCCGACTCTTGGGTCGATCCGGGGCCCGGTCGACCCGTCGTCCCAGCGGTCCGCGCCCTCACCACGCGCCCGACCGCGCTCCGGGGGTGAACAAGCACCGGGCGCGGCCGGCGCCGGGCGGCCCGCCCACCGGACCGCGCGGCGCCGACGGAACACGGCGGGGACAGGCGTCGGGACTGCGGGCGGCGCTGAGCGGCCGCAGCGTCGCCGGACAGGTCTTCGTCCTGCAGGTGGTGATCGTGCTGCTGCTGGTGGTGGCCGCGGTCGTCGCGCTGGTGCTGCAGGCCCGCCGCGACAGCACCAACGAGGCGCGCAATCGCTCGGCCGCCGTGGCCGAGGCGTTCGCGAACGCGCCGGGCACGGCCCAGGCGCTGCGGAGTTCCGACCCGACGGCGATCCTGCAACCGCGGGCGGAGGCGGCCCGCCTGGCCACGAAGGTGGACTTCATCGTGGTCATGAACACCGACGGTATCCGCTACACGCATCCCAAGCCGGACCGCATCGGCAAGAGGTTCGTCGGCACCCTCGCCCCGGCGCTGGCCGGACACGTCGTCACCGAGGAGATCGACGGCACCATCGGACCGCTCGTGCAGGCCGTGGTGCCGGTCAGGGCGGACGACGGCACGATCGTGGGCCTGGTGTCGGCGGGTATCACCACCGCCAATGTGGGCGGCGCCGCCAACCGGCAGATGCCGCTGGTGCTGTCCGCCGCGGCGGCGGGCCTCGCCCTGGCCACCGCGGGCACCGCGCTGGTGAGCCGACGGCTGCTGCGGCAGACACACGGCCTGGGCCCGCACGAGATGACCCGGATGTACGAGCACCACGACGCGGTGTTGCACGCCGTCCGGGAGGGCGTGCTGATCGTCGGCGTCGAGGGCACGCTGCTGCTCGCCAACGACGAGGCGCACCGGCTGCTCGACCTGCCCGCCGACGCCGAGGGCCGGCATGTGCGGGACCTCGGTCTGCCGCCCGACACGGCCGACCTGCTGGCCTCCGGAGGGGTCGCCACCGACGAGGTGCACCTGGTCAAGGACCGGCTGCTGGCGATCAACCAACGGACCACGGACAGCCAGGGCGGGCCTCCCGGCACCGTCGCCACCCTGCGCGACTCCACGGAGCTGCGCGCGCTCTCCGGCCGCGCCGAGGCGGCACGGGAGCGCCTCAACATGCTGTACGACGCCGGGGTGGCGATCGGAACCAGCCTGGACGTAACCCGTACCGCCGAGGAACTGGCGGAACTGGCCGTGCCCCGGTTCGCGGACTACGCCACCGTGGACCTGTTCGACACGGTGCTGAGCGGCGGCCAGCCGGACGCCGCGCGCCGACTGCGCCGTACCGCGATGAGCGGGATCCGCAAGGACGCGCCGCTGTATCCGGTGGGCGAACAGATCCTGCTGGTCGACTCCTCCCCGCAGGCGCGCAGCTTCGGCACCGGGCAGGCCGTGGTCGAGCCGCGGCTCAGCGAGGCCCCGGGCTGGCGGGCACAGGACCTCGAACGCTCCGCCCAGGTGGTGGAGTACGGCATCCACTCGCTGATCGCGGTACCGCTGCGGGCGGGCAGCCTGGTGCTGGGGGTGGCGACCTTCTGGCGGTCCGAGAAGCCCGAGCCGTTCGACCCGGAGGAAGTGGCCCTCGCCGAGGAGCTGGTGGCCAGGGCCGCCGTCTCCATCGACAACGCGCGCCGCTACACACGCGAGCACAACATGGCGGTGACGCTGCAGCGCAGTCTGCTGCCGCGCACCCTGCCCGAGCAGAACGCCCTGGAGATCGCCTACCGCTATCTGCCCGCGCAGGCGGGCGTCGGCGGCGACTGGTTCGACGTACTGCCGCTGTCCGGCGCCCGGGTGGCGCTGGTGGTGGGGGACGTCGTCGGGCACGGGCTGCACGCGGCGGCCACGATGGGGCGGCTGCGCACGGCGGTGCACAACTTCTCCGCGCTGGACCTGCCCCCCGAGGAACTGCTCGCCCTCCTCGACGAGTTGGTCTCCCGCATCGACCAGGACGAGACGGAGGAGGGGGACGCCAGCGCCCCCGTGACCGGCGCGACCTGCCTGTACGCCGTCTACGACCCGGTGTCCCGGCTGTGCACGATCGCCCGGGCCGGCCATCCGCCGCCCGCCCTGATCCACCCCGACGGCAGCGTGGAGTTCCCGGACGTGCCGGCCGGTCCGCCGCTCGGGGTCGGCGGCCTGCCGTTCGAGACGGTCGATCTCGAACTGGCCGAGGGGAGCCGGCTCGTGCTCTACACGGACGGGCTGGTCGAGGACCGGGAGCACGACATCGACGTGGGGCTCGGAATCCTGCGCGGCGCGCTGGAGCGGGCCGGCCAGTCTCCCGAGGACACCTGCCGTGTCGTCCTCGACTCCCGGTTGCCGGCCAAGCCGAGCGACGACATCGCCCTGCTCGTGGCGCGCACCCGGGCCCTGGCCGCCGACCGGATCGCCGAGTGGCGGGTGCCGGCCGACCCGGTGGCCGTCTCGGAGGTACGCGCCTCGGTGAGCCGGCGGCTGACCCAATGGGGCCTGGAGGATCTGACGTTCACCACGGAGCTGATCCTGAGCGAGCTCGTCACCAACGCGATCCGCTACGGTGCCGACCCCATCCAGGTCCGGGTGCTGTACGACCGCACCCTGATCTGCGAGGTCTTCGACAGCAGCAGCACCTCGCCGCATCTGCGGTACGCGGCCATGACGGACGAGGGTGGACGCGGCCTGTTCCTGGTCGCGCAGCTCACGGAGCGCTGGGGCACCCGCTACACGCCCGAGGGCAAGGTCATCTGGGCCGAGCAGAACCTGCCCTCCCGCTCATAACGTAGCCTTATGAGCTCATAGACTGGACCCCCGTACCAACTAAGGCTTGCCTTAGCTTAGGCTTCCCGTCGAGTCGATCTGTCGCCACTCGAAGGGAACTGATCATGCCCCGCCCCCTGCGGGTAGCCATCGTCGGAGCCGGCCCCGCCGGGATCTACGCCGCCGACGCCCTGCTCAAGTCCGACGTGGCCACCGAACCCGGGGTGTCCATCGACCTCTTCGAGCGGATGCCGGCCCCGTTCGGGCTGATCCGTTACGGCGTCGCTCCGGACCACCCTCGCATCAAGGGCATCATCACCGCCCTCCACCAGGTGCTCGACAAGCCGCAGATCCGTCTCTTCGGCAACGTCGACTACCCGACCGACATCAGCCTGGACGACCTGCGCGCGTTCTACGACGCCGTGGTCTTCTCCACGGGCGCGACGGCCGACCGCGAGCTCGCGATACCGGGCATCGAGCTCGACGGCTCGTACGGCGCCGCGGACTTCGTCTCCTGGTACGACGGTCACCCGGACGTGCCCCGCACCTGGCCGCTGGAGGCGGAGAAGGTCGCCGTCCTCGGCGTCGGGAACGTCGCGCTCGACGTGGCGCGCATCCTCGCCAAGACCGCGGACGAGCTGCTGCCGACGGAGATCCCGGCGAACGTCCACGAGGGCCTGAAGGCCAACAAGGCCCTGGAGGTCCACGTGTTCGGCCGCCGTGGCCCGGCACAGGCGAAGTTCTCCCCGATGGAGCTGCGGGAGCTGGACCACTCCCCCAACATCGAGGTGATCGTCGACCCCGAGGACATCGACTACGACGAGGGCTCGATCGAGACCCGGCGCGGCAACAAGCAGGCCGACATGGTCGCCAAGACCCTGGAGAAATGGGCCATCCGCGACGTCGGCGACCGGCCGCACAAGCTGTTCCTGCACTTCTTCGAGTCGCCCTCCGAGATCCTCGGCGAGAACGGCGAGGTCGTCGGCCTGCGCACCGAGCGCACCGCCCTCGACGGCACCGGCAACGTCAAGGGCACCGGCGAGTTCAAGGACTGGGACGTCACTGCGGTCTACCGCGCGGTCGGCTACCTCTCCGACAAACTGCCCAAGCTGCCCTGGGACATCGTCTCGGGCACGGTCCCGGATGAGGGCGGCCGGGTCGTCCAGGAGAGCGGCGAGCACCTCCAGTCGACGTACGTCACCGGCTGGATCCGGCGCGGGCCGGTGGGTCTGATCGGGCACACCAAGGGCGACGCCAACGAGACGGTGTCGAACCTGCTGGACGACTTCGCGAGCGGCCGTCTGCACACGCCGGCGTCGCCCGCGCCGGAGGCCGTGGAGGCGTTCCTCACCGAGCGTGAGGTCCGCTACACCACCTGGGAGGGCTGGTACCGGCTGGACGCCGCGGAGAAGGCGCTGGGCGAGCCGCAGGGTCGTGAGCGCGTGAAGATCGTCGAGCGCGAGGACATGCTCCGGGCGAGCGGCGCGTAGGAACGCGTCAGCCGGCGCGCCCACGCCGGTGAACAGGGCCCGCCCCAATGCGGATGGTGGGCGGGCCCTGTTCGGTGAGCCATTGTGCGGGGCCCGCGTCGTGCGGGGCAGGAGTGAACGCCCGCCGACTGGAGCGGCTGTCACACACCCCGCTCGTACGGTGCGCGCCCCGGGTTCGACCACAACGGCCGCGAACTCCCCGCCCGGCACCTCGGTACGCGGCCACTCGACGCTCTCGTCCGGGCGAGGTACCGGAGCGGCGCTCCGGCGAGGTGACCGAGGTCGGCACGGAGACGGTCAAGGCACCCGGACCACCCGCTCCGGACCACTCACTATCGAGTGAACATCGATGTGTCGACACTGGCACGGGGCGACCGCGGTCGGGCGCGGGAACTGTGCAGCCGGCTGGGTACGTCGTCGGTTCCGGTGGACCTGTGGCTCGACGAGGAGGGGCGGCTGCGGCAGGAGACCGTGCGTCTCACCCTGCGGCCGCCACGGGACAGCTCGCCGACGGACCGTGCTGGTCACCCGGGTGACCAGCACGACGACCCTGCGGTTCGACGACTTCGGCACCCGGGTGGGCGTGGAGCCGCCGCTCTCGGCCCGGACGGCCGACGTGACCGGCGAGCTCGCCGACGCGGCGAAGTCGCCGCAGGCGTCGCCCCAGGCCGGCTGAGCGCCCGCCGATCCGCCTCGGGGGCCCCCGGGTAATCGTCGGCGCGGGCGAGCGACGATACTGAAAGGCGCACGTACCCCCGCCACCAGATGGACTCATGCCGACCTCCCCCGCAGCCCGTCCCACCCATCCTCCGACGGTGTGGCTGGCCCGTGGCCGCTACACCGGCCCCGACCTGCTGGACGTCATCCGCCGCACCCTGCAACGGCGCAAGGACGCGGGCACCATCGACGACTTCCTGGAACCGTCCGAGGCCGGGGACGCCCCGAAGCCGGCCTTCCAGGCCCGCTGGCGGGTCACCGACGGGGTGACCGTCCGGGCCGGACTGACGGTCCTGCCAGGGACGGACACCGAAGCGGACACCGGATCGGAGTGGGTGCTGGCGGCGGAGGCGGAACGTCCGTGGGACCAGCAGTGGCCCTCCCCGGCCACCGTGTTCTGGCCCGACGCACCGGATGTCGAGTGGGACCACGACATCCCCACCGGGCTGCGGCTGCGGTACGTCAACCGCCTCCCCGAGGACGACAAGGCCATGCGTCGGATGTTCCGGGACGCGGTGCGCGGCAGCTGGAACATCCACGTCGTCGTGCACGAGGCGATGACCCCGGACGAGCGGGGCCGGCGGGCGCTGGCCACGCTGCTTCCCCAGGGCCTGCGACACCGGGTGATCGAGCACCGCGCCACGCCGCAGCAACTGCGGGCCGTGAACTGGGCCCTGAAGGAGGTCGGCGTGCAGGTGCCGCGGGGCGGCGCCGTGGTCCTTCCCGCAGCGCCGGGCCGGTCCGACGGCGACAAGGACGAGTTCGCCGTACGCAGTGTCTTCCTCGACGGCTCGGAGCCCTCGGACCTGGTCGACGCGCTGACCCGGTTCGCCGCGTCGTCGAGGCCGCTGCCGGACGGGGGCGAGGACGCGGTGACCGCGCTTCGGGAGCGGTGGCGACTGCTGACCCTGGAGGAGGAGCTCGTCCGCCAGCGGGAGCTCGTCGCCATGTACGCAGAGGCGCTGGACGCCATGACGAAGTCCCGGGACCTGTACCGGGAGGCCGCCGAACGGGCCCACGAGGCGCTGACCGCGTACCGCGAGACCGCGGCCGCCCTCCCCGAGCCGCCGCAGCCGCCCGCCACACCTGCCGCGTCCCCGCTCCAGCAGCTGAGCCGCACCCTGGAGCGGTTCAAGGGCACCGCGAGGACGAAGGACACGCCCTAGCTGTGCTGTCCCGGCACGGCGGCCGCGCTCGGCGACACCGTCCGCGCTCCCGGACCGGGGCCGACGGCGAGCGGGGAGCGGGTCAGCCCGCGGAGCGCGTGGCGTCGGCCATCGGCCGGGCCGTCGTACCGCGAGGCAACTGCCATGCCAGGCGGGCGACCAGGGCGGTCAGCGCCGCCAGGGACGCGACGACGCCGGCCGTACCGGCGATCCAGGCCGGCGCGAGGGCGAGGTCCAGGGCCCGCGACAGCCCGGCCGAGTGCACCAGGCTGCCCTCCAGCAGCTGAACCGCCGCCACTGTCGCCGGGACCACGACGGCCACCACGAGCGTCGACACCGTCGACCGTACGGACAGCACCAGCGCCACGAACACGCACAGAACCGACATGGCGAGGGCGAAGCCGTAGACACGGGCGGACGCGCCGTCCCGGTCCAGCGGGAAACCGAGCACCCCGCACACCACGAGGGCCAGGACGACGAGCCGGGCCGGCTCGCACGGCGGTGTCGCCGCCTCGCGGGGGCTGATGGGGGTGTCCACCGGGTGTGCGGTGATCGCACCGGGTCCGAGCACGGCAGGGACCGCCTCGACCCGCACGGCCGGTCCGACCGGCGCCTGGACCGCCGCCGGATCAGGCGGTTGCGCGAAGGCCCGCCGTTCCTCGGCCAGCCGTCCGATCAGGTCGACGAGTACCTCCACCGGGCGGCCGACCGCGGCCACCCGCACCGCCGCCGCGCCGCGGTGGGGTTTCCGCGGGGTCCGGTGCGGCAGCGCCGGCCGCCGGAACACGTCCACCGCCGGGCGGCACTCGGCGACAGTGGCCCCGGCGTACTCGGGGGCGACCCGTTCGGTGCTGTCGGTCGATTCGGGGAGGGGTATGTCGGGGTTCGACTCAGGTGATGCAGTGCCGGTGGTCATGCTGAGCTCCAGGGGACGGGTGAGCCCGCGGTCGACGCCCCGACGTGCGACACGCGATGTTACGTCGACCATTTCTAGGCTCCCCCGCGGCCGCGTGCCACTCGGGTGACCCAGTGGTATGAGCGGGGCGTCGGCGCGCGGATGCGCCCCCGTCGCACCCCCGTCGGCCCAGCGGCACGCGGTCGGCGGGCAATACCGACGCCCGAAGCGGGAATCCGAGAAGTGGCGGCCGCACGACGCGGCCCGCCCCGACGAGGAGGACCGCCCATGGACACGACCACCGGAGTGTTCGTCGCCGTCGCGATCCTCGCGGCCCTGGCGCTGGCCGTCGCGATCGCCCTGCTCGTACGGCTGGTGCGGGCCCGGCGCAGTCTGCGGCGCGCGGGTCTTCCGACCGGCCCGCGCTGGGTCTTCTGGGGCGCGTTGCTGTACTTCGTTCTGCCGACGGACCTGCTGCCCGACCCGGTGTATCTCGACGACATCGGCGTACTGCTTCTGGCGCTGCGTACCCTTCGCGCCTCTCCCGACCGGAGCGAGCCCGGGGCGCCGACCCGACTCTGATTACGCAGCGTAAGGAAACCAATCACCCGTTCGATTCGTATAAGTCTCTGGGAGCCCGAGGAAGTCGGCGGCCATGGGGGGCCGCGGGGCGACCGCCGTTCGATCGAGCAGCACTGGTAAGGGGAGAGACCATGCAACCGTTCACGCTCAACTACGCACGTCCGGCAATTGAGTTGGAAGCCACCACTCCGTACGCGTACGACTCCGGACTGCAGTTGAACGTCACCTTCGACGGGCGGATCGCAGCCCGCGATCACGGCCTGATGAGGGAACTGGGGACCACCACGTCCACCGCGGGCTCCAAGACGCACTTCGACGACTGAACACGGCCTGCGACATATGACCGTGTTGATTCTGACCAGCGAAGAGGACGTGACCGCGGACATGGTGGTCGTGCACCTCAACGCCACGGGGGTACCGGTGGTCCGGCTCGACCCCGCCGACCTGACCGGCACAGTCGCCCTGTCCGGTGAGTTCGTGCACGGCGCGTTCCGCGGCCATCTCTCGGCCGCGGGCCGCCTGGTGAGCATCGGTGGGCTGCGCTCCGTCTGGGTGCGCAGGCCCGGAGTCCCGGCCGCCCGGGCCCCCGCGCCCTCCTCCTGGCTGACCGAGGAGGCGTCCCAGGCGCTGTACGGCATGCTCCGGAGCAGCGACGCCCGCTGGATGAACCATCCCGACGCGGCCCGCCGGGCCCGTCACAAGCCCTGGCAGCTGCGGCTCGCCCAGCGTTCGGGGCTGCCCGTGCCGGCCACGCTCATCACGACGTTCCCGCAGGCGGCGCGGGAGTTCGCGGAGCGCTACCCGGACCTCGTGGTCAAGCCGGTGTCCGGCGCCCATCCGCAGGATCCGCCGCGCGCGGTGCCGACCAGCAGGGTCGACCCGGACACCGACTTCTCCGCCGTCGCCTACGGCCCCACGCTGCTGCAACGGCGGATCGCCAAACGGGCCGACATCCGGCTCACGGTGGTGGGCGACCGGTTACTGGCCGCCCGGAAGGCCATGGCCGACGACGCGGATCCGGACGAGGTCGACGTCCGGTTCGCTGTGAACACCGCGTCGTGGCGCCCCACCGAGGTTCCGCCGCGCGTCGCCGACGCCGTCCTGGCGTATCTCCGGGACGCGGAACTGGCCTACGGCGCCTTCGACTTCGCCGAGGACGCGGATGGCACCTGGTGGTTCCTGGAGTGCAACCAGTCGGGGCAGTTCGGCTTCGTCGAGGTGGACACGGGCCAGCCGATCGCGCGGAGTGTCGCGGAGTGGCTGACGCGTCCCGAGCCGGAGCGATCGGGCCGGGTCAACGGAACGAAAAGGACGGTGCGGTGAGGTTCGGCCCGGGGCACGCGTTCGGGCCCCGACCCGGCGCCGGTCCCTGGAACCGCCGGTGGGGGCCGGTTTCCTGAGGCCCGGTCAGGGGCGGGGTTTCCTGAGGCCCGGTCAGGGCCGGGCGTCCGGACCGGTTCAGTTCGGTTCGGTTCGGTCAGTAGGGGCGTGGGCCGGGCAGGGCCGCCCGCTGCCAGCCCGCGCCCTGGGACGCCGGACGGTCGGTGGGCAGGCCGGGATGAGAGCCGGGGCCGGGTCCGGGCCCGGCGCCGAAGGACTGCAGCGGCCGCATGACGTACTCCAGTTCCCTGGTCACGCGCTCGGCCTCCCTGCGTGTCTGAGTGGGGACGTCGCCGCGCTCCGCGACGAGTCGGTCGTAGATGGGGGAATCCTGGAACACCCGTCAACGCGCCTTTCGAGTCACTGCCCATCCGCACGGGCACGACTGCCGAGTGTAGGCGCCCCCAGCCACAGGTAGACGAATTCCGCCGGAGGACTTGACGCCGGCGCGAACCGCGGTGGGCGCTCAGGCTCCGGTCGTGGAGCCCGGCCGGACGATCATGAGTACCGTGACGGTCGCCCACAGCAGATTGAACAGGCCCGTGAACATGGCGAGTTGGACCGTGTTGCCGCGCTCTACGGGCCGGTCCGCGGTCAACTGCCCAAGGAGTTCGTCCTGGCGGGGCAGCACGAAGGCGACCAGGATTCCGGCAGCGGCGGCGGTCAGGGCGATGGACGTCACCAGCCAGCCGTCGCCCAGCACACCCATGGCGCCCGCGGTGGCGAACCCGAGGAGAGGCACCGCCAGGCCGATGCCGGAGTAGACACGGCAGATGCGGTGCAGCAGCCGTACGGTACCGACGCCCACGGCGTCCGGTCCGTCGCCGCCCGGGTGGGCTCGGCGGGCGGCGGGCGGGAACATGCTGGCCGCGACGGTGACAGGTCCGACGGCGACGATGGCGGCCAGGACGTGCAGGGTCAGCAGGAACTTGGTCATGGCGGGGCGTGGTCCTTCGGGGCTCGGTCCGGCGGTGTCCGGCCCACCCTAGGAAGCCCGCCGTTGATCACACAGAGGCGGAAGTGACAGCTTCCAACGGATTCTCGCCAACGCCTCCGACCGGGGGATTCAGCGACGTGGGCCTTCCATTGCCGCTTCTGACAGGAGTTGGCGAAGATGGCGAGAATCCGCCTATCGTTGCGTTCATGCACACGGTGGCGATCCTCGCTCTCGACCACGTGGTGCCGTTCGACATGGCGGCACCCATGCAGGCCTTCGACTGGACACGACTGCCCGACGGCCGTCGGCCCTACCGGGTGCGTCTGTGCGCCGAGTCGCCGGAGGTGCGTGCCGACGGCGGTTTCGGTCTGCGGGTCGACCGGGGGCTTGAGGCGCTGGCGGACGCCGACACGATCATCGTGCCGGGCCGTTCTCCCGAGGCCCCGCCGCCCTCGGCCGCCGTGGTGGCGGCGCTGCGCCGGGCCGCCGAGGCGGGCACCCGGATCGCGTCCGTCTGCGTGGGCGCCTTCGTGCTGGCGGAGGCCGGACTCCTGGACGGGCTCAGCGCCACCACGCACTGGGTGGCCGCCGACGCGCTGGCCCGCCGTTTCCCGCGCGTCGACGTCCGGCCGGACGTGCTGTACGTGGACAACGGGCAGATCCTCACCTCCGCCGGAGCCGCCGCGGCCCTGGACCTGTGCCTGCACATGATCCGCCGCGACCTGGGGTCGGCCGTCGCCGCGCACGCCGCCCGGATGTCGGTGATGCCGCTGGAACGGGAGGGCGGGCAGGCCCAGTTCATCGTGCACGAGTTTCCGCCCGTGCCGCGGGGCTCCGCCCTGGAGCCGGTCCTGGAGTGGATCGAGGACAACCTGGCCCAGGAGCTCACCCTGGGCGCGTTGGCGGCGCGCTCGGGGATGAGCGAGCGTACCTTCAGCCGTCGGTTCCGGGAGCAGACGGGCACCACTCCCCTGCAGTGGCTGCTCCGGGCCCGGGTACGTCGTGCCCAGTACCTGCTGGAGAACAGCGACCACCCGGTCGAACGGATCGCGCGACAGGCGGGGTTCGGCTCCCCCACCTCGTTCCGCGAGCGGTTCCGCCGGGTGGTCGGCACCACACCCCAGGCCTACCGCGCCGCGTTCCACGCGAGGACGGACCCCGTCCCGCAGCCGCTCCCCTCCTAGACCTGTCCCGGGGACCGCGGCTGCGGGACGGCACGGCGTCACACCGCCAGCCTCAGCCCGTCGTCCTCCCCGTCCACATCCGTTGCGGTCGGTGCTGTGCGCCCGGCGGCGATGAGCAGAGCGTCCGCCTTGGCGACCGCCTCGTGGATGTCGGTGGCCCCCACCATCACGCACAGCGTGTAGGTGACGTCCTCCAGTTCACGTGCGATCGCCTCCCTTTCCCTCTCCGCCTGAGCCCTCTCCGCCTGGGCGATCCGCAGCGATGCGTACCGAGTCAGCAGCTTTCTGACGACCTTCGGGTCCGGAACGAGCACGTAGCGCCCCTCTCTCGAGTTTTGCGCTGCGTATGCCCGAACGGTGGCGGAGCATTCACTTCCGGTGCGTTACGGCGCACAATTGGCGCAATTCCATTACTTCCTGCCCGGCGTACGCGCCTACTGCCGTCGTGCGCTGTTCGTGCGCCGCTCGTACGCCGTCAGGTGAGCTGTCCGCTGTGCAGCGCCGTGTACGCCCCTCCCCGGCGCAGGAGTTCCTCGTGAGTGCCGATCTCCTGGATGCGGCCGTCGCCCATCACCACGATGCGGTCGGCGCCCCGCACGGTGGACAGACGGTGCGCGACCACGAACGTGGTGCGTCCGTGCAGCAGTCGGGCGAGCGCCTGTTGGACGAGCCCTTCAGACCGGGTGTCCAGGGCGGAGGTCGCCTCGTCCAGGACCAGGACACGGGGGTCACGGATCAGCGCGCGGGCGATGGCGAGGCGCTGGCGCTGTCCGCCGGAGAGCCGGGCTCCGCGCTCGCCGACCAGGGTGTCGAGGCCCTGCGGGAGCCGTTCGACGAACTCCAGCGCGTTGGCGTCGCGCAGGGCCGCGCGCACCGACTCCTCGGCGGCGTCGTCCATGCCGTAGGCGACGTTGTCGCGGATCGTGCCGTCGAAGAGGATCGACTCCTGCGGCACCACCGACACGAAGCGGCGGTACGTGCGCAGGTCGAGGCTGTTCATGTCGGTCCCGTCGAGCAGCAGCCGGCCGGAGGTCGGACGGATGAACCCGATGACGAGGTTGAGGACGGTGGACTTGCCCGCGCCGGACGCGCCGACCAGGGCGACGGTCTCCCCCGGGGTCACCGTGAGGGTGAAGTCCCGTACGGCGGGCCTGCCGCTGTCGTCGTACGCGTGGCCCACGTTGCGGAAGGTGACGGCGCCCCGCACCGAGGTGACCTCCGACTTGCCCTCGTTGTCCTCCAGTTCGGGAGCCTGGAGGACCTCGCCGACCGAACGCACCGACTCCAGGCCCTTGGTGATGACGGGGGCGAGCCCTGCCAACGTTGTCGTGGAGTTGGTGAGGGTGGTCAGGAAGGCACTGAGCATGACGACGTCGCCCGGGGTGACACCCCAGACGCCGTAGTACGAGACCAGGGCGGCGCCGGTCAGGACCAGCACGCCGACCACGTTGAGGACGACCCAGGCCAGCGAGCCGAAGCGCCCGTTGACGAGGTCGAGGCGCATTCCGGAGGTCAGCAGCCGGCGCAGGGTGCCGTCCATGCGGCGCAACGCCTTGCCCTCCAGGCCGTGGGCGCGGGTGACCGGGATGAGGCGGGTCATCTCCGTCACCCGGGAGGAGAGGGTCTCGACCTCATGGCGGAAGTGCTCGTTGTGGGTCCGCAGCCGGGACCTGAGCCGGGCCACGACCAGGGCGGCGGCGGGGACGACGACGAGGAAGACGGGGACGAACTCCGGGGTGCGGACGGCGATGATGACAAGACCGCCGACCAGCACGGTGATCGCGCCGAGCCCGCTCTCCGCGGTCTGCTGCACCATCTGTTCGACGGTCTCGACATCCCGCACCACCTTGGCCTGCAGGACACCGGCGCTGACCCTGGAGTGGTAGCCGATGGACAGCTGCTGCATGCGGATGCACAGGGCGGACCTGAGGGTGGTGCCCATGCGGCGCACGCTCCCGTACAGGAGGCGGACGTACAGGAGGTGCAGCGGGTAGTTGACGAGCAGGATGAACATGATGACGCCGGTGCTCGTCCACAGCCGGGAGATCGGTTGGTGCTGGACGACGGTGTCGATGATGGACGCGGTGATCAGCGGCAGCAGCCACACGGGACTGTGCTTGACGGTGAAGACGCCGACGGCCGCCGCCAGGCGGTGTCGGTCGGCGTGGAACAGGTACGCGAGGGTGCGTACGGGGTGTTCGCCTCGGTAACGATGATCGAGGGGTCTTTCGGGCGGTGACGCCATCGGCGGTGGTCCTCCCCGGTTGCCGGCTTCAGGGCAAGCGCTTTCTTCCCCTGCGGACCAGGACTACACCAGGCAGTGGTGAGGGTTTCGGGCAGGGGGCGGCCCTTGGGGATGACGGGCGGAAACCGCGAGTGTCGCGTCGGGCGGCCGGGGGCTCACTCGCCGAGTGTGCGGGCGAGTTCCGTGGTCGCGCGGGCGATCTCGGTGTCCTCCTCGGCCAGCAGCCCCCGCAGGGCGCCGCGCCGGTCGCGGACCGCCTGCCGCGCCTTGCGCTCCCACACGACGTGGTTCTCGCGGTGGTTGAGCAGCTTCGGGTAGACGGCGGCCGTGCTCTCCCACTGCCGGGCGGCGGCGATGTTCCCGAGCAGCTGGATGATCTCCGCTCGGCAGGTCACCCGGGGCAGTTGGGCGAGTTCCCACAGGAAGGGGACCGTGGCGGCCGTCGCCTGCTCCACGACGAAGCCGTACTGGCAGATGCGCCGGCGCAGATCGGCGAGAGCGGCCCGGGCCGTCTCCGGGTCACCGCAGGCCACGCTGTTGAGCAGCAGGGGGATGGCGGCGGCGCAGCCGGTGGAGTCCTGGATCTCGCGCCACGGCACCCGGTCCAGAGCCGTCAGGGGCGTGGTCCTGGCCACCCCGGTGGGCGGCTCGTGGGGGTCTGTGCGCTCGGTGCTCTGCGGGTGCTTCGGAGCGGTGCGCATGGCGTGGGGCCTTTCCACGGCGGTCATGTCAGGTGGGAGGGCAGGTCGACAGCCTGGCCCAGACGGTCTTGCCGGCCGGGGGCGTCAGGGTCCAGCCCCATTCCTCGGCCAGGGCGTCGACGATGAACAGGCCCCGGCCGTGGTCCAGCAGGGCGTCGCCGTCGGCGGTCGTGAACTCGGGCGGATCCTCGCCGGGATCGGAGACGGTGAGATGGACATGGGCGGGCTCGAGAGCGATCCCCAGCCACACCTCCGCCTCGCTCACGAGGGCCTGAGGTACCGCGTGTGCCACGGCGTTGGCCGCGAGTTCGGTGATCACGAGTGCGGCGTCGTCGCCGCGGTGGTCGAGCGACCAGCGGCGCAGGGTGTCCCGGGTGAAGGACCGAGCCAGGGCGAATCCCTCCGCGCCGCACCGGATGCGTAGTACGGCGGCGTCCGGGGCTCCACTCGGGTTCGTCGGGCTCGGGTTCGTCGGGCTCGGGGGTGTCGGGCTGGATGGCGTCGGACGCGGGGACGACCGCTCACCGATGCCCGCCGAACGCCGCTGTGACGGGAAACCGCTGACCAGGGACGCTCCCCCCGCACCGGGCACAGCCTGACCCGGCTGCCGGAGGACGTGGTTCGCAGGTGATGACACGGCATCTCCCTGATGCGACGTCAAGAGGGGGCGCCATCCTGGGGGTTGACGCCGTAGCTATTATCCACGCTGACAGCGCTCGCGTGCAATTGCACGAGAAATTGCACGAAAGACGGGTGGGACTGGAGGGACCGGGGGAACCCGGCCGTCCCATGCGGGCGGCCGGGCGCGGAACCCGGCCGCCCGGCGGAGAACGCGAACAGCAAGGAGACTGCGGTGCCACCAGTACGGAACGGAGTACGGGCGAGTTCGCTGAACGCCCGCTGGATCAAGAGCCGGTACAGCAACGCCGAGGGCAACTGCGTGGAAGTGGCCACGCTGGTCGACGGGGAAGTCGCGATGCGCAACTCCCGTGATCCCGACGGACCGGCGTTGATCTACACGCCCGCCGAGGTGGCGGCGTTCGTCGCCGGAGCGAAGGAGGGCGAGTTCGACCATCTGCTGTGAGGCGGCGGTCAACTCCCTTACGTCTTCGAACAGATACGGTGCGACACTACGCAGTGCGATAGTCTGAGTCATCTCTGTGCCGGTTTAATGGGAGCCAGGATGTCCCCCGAGTCACATCGCATCTCCCGCCTGCAGCCTTACCTGGACCGGCCCGAGCCGGCTCCGACCCTGCTGAAGATGCTGGTGGGCGTCCAGCTGGCGGGTTTCCGCGAAGACGCGGGGCTCACGCAGGAACAGGCGGCGCGAGCCCTGAAGTTCAGCCCGGCGAAGCTGTCGCGCATCGAGTCGGGCAAGGGCCGACGGCCCCCGGCCGAGCCCGACGTCCGCGCACTGCTGGAGCTGTTCGGCACCGACGAGTACGAGGCGTCGGTGCTCCTCAAACTGCTCCGGCGCGCGGGCGATCCGGGGTGGTGGCAGCGCTACGACAAGCGGTTGATGCCCGAGTGGTTCGACCGTCTGGTCGGCCTCCAGGAGGCGGCGGCCACGATCCGTACCTTCGAGATCCAGTACGTGCCCGGCCTGCTGCAGACGCCGGACTACACCCGGGCGGTGGTGGAGCGGGGGCTGCCCTCGGCGGCCGAGAGCGAGGTACGGCGCCGGGTCGAACTGCGCACCCGCCGCGCGCAGTTGCTGGATCGCGGGGACGCTCCGCAGTTGTGGGCGATCCTCGACGAGTCGGTGCTGCTGCGGGTCCTGGGCAGTCGTGAGGTGATGCGGGACCAGCTCGACCATCTGATAGCGATGGCCCAGCGCCCCCATGTGACGGTGCAGATCGTGCCGTTGGACGTGACGAACGCGTCCGCGCCGGCCATCCCGATCACCTATCTCCGTTTCGGCGGTCTCGATCTGCCCGACGTGGTGTATCTGGAGCACATCAAGAGCGCCAACTTCCTGGAGGACCGCGACGAGACCGAGGAGTACCGGCTCGCCCTGGACCGGCTGGCCGACGACGCGCTCGAACCCCGGGACTCCCTGCGGTTGCTGCGGGAGACGAGGGAGCAGCGCTACGGCTGAGCGCGGCGCCACCGGCTCCCACGCCGGCACACCGAACGCCCCGTCACGGGACCGAGGAGGTCACATGACGGGGCGTCGTGACGTCGTCGTGACGTCAGGGCACCGCCGGGTCAGAGGATGCGGGCGACGCCGCCGAACTCGATCCACTCGTGGGAGAGCTGGCGGGGGACCACCTCGGAGTCGGGCCGCCAGGTGGAGACCTCCACCAGGCCCGGGTCGAGGATCTCCATGCCGTCGAACCACCCGGCGACGTCCTTCTCCTGGCGCACCCGGCCCCAGTGGCCCTGGGTGGCCTTGTCCATGAAGTCGGTGACGAACTCGCGGACCTCGGGCTCCTCGCTGACCAGCTGACACATCACCATGAAGCTGCCGGGCACCAGCCGTTCGGTGACCCGGCGGACCACCGCGAGGGGTCCGTCCGTGTCGCTGTCGGGGATGCAGTGCATCACCGAGTTGAACAGCACGGCGACAGGCTGGTCGAGGTCGATCAGACGCCGGGTCTCGGGGTGCGAGAAGATCTCGTCGGTCTCCCGCATGTCCGCGTGGATGACGGCGGTGCGCTCGTCCTGTTCCAGCAGGGCCCGGCCGTGGACCAGCACCATGGGGTCGTTGTCGACGTAGACGACGTGCGTGTCCGGGTCCACGCGCTGGGCGACCTGGTGGACGTTGTCCTGGGTGGGCAGGCCTGAGCCGTGGTCGAGGAACTGCCGGATGCCGTGATCGGCGGCCAGCACCTTCACGACACGTTGCAGGAAGCGCCTGTTGTTCACGGCCAGCCGGCGGGTGCTGGGAACGACCTTGTCCAGCTCCTCGCACGCCGCCCGGTCCGCCGCGTAGTTGTCCTTGCCGCCCAGATAGTGGTCGTACATCCGCGCGGCCGTGGGTACGGCGGCATCGATCGACGTGGACAGCTGCTTACCGGTCTGCATCATTCCCCCAGCTTCGTGCCGCGCCAACTGGCCTGGCAGGACAGGGAGTCCATCCTAGGGACCGGATGTTTACCGATGCCAGTCCATGCACGCACCGGCCACGAACGAACGACGTGACGGGTCAGCCGGCGTCGAGTTCCGCGAGTTCCTCCGTGGTGAGGACGAGGTCGGTGGCCGCGGCCGAGTCACGAATGGTCTCGGGCCGGCTCGCGCCCGGGATCGGCACGACCACCGGTGACTTGGCGAGCATCCAGGCCAGGCAGATCCGCTGCGGGCTCACTCCGTGGACCGTGGCGATCCGGGCGAACGGGGCGTGCGCGGAGCCGAGCTCACCGGCGCGGGAGATGCCGCCGAGCGGGCTCCAGGGCAGGAACGCGATGCCGAGTTCGTCGCACAGGCGCAGTTCCGGCTCGCTGGAGCGGAAGGCCGGGGAGAACTGGTTCTGTACGGAGACCAGCCGACCGCCGAGGATCTCGTTCGCCTGGCGGATCTGGTCCGGGTCCGCGTTGGAGATGCCGGCCATGCGGATCTTGCCCTCGTCGAGCAGTTCACGGATCGCGCCGACGGACTCCGCGTAGGGCACCCCCGGGTCGGGGCGGTGGAACTGGTAGAGCCCGACGGCCTCCACGCCGAGCCGTCGCAGAGAGGCCTCGCAGGCGGCCTTGAGGTGCTCGGGCCTGCCGTCGAGGGTCCAACTGCCGCCGCCGGGGCGCAGATGGCCGCCCTTCGTCGCGACGAGGACATCCCGGCCGCGGTCCTGGGAGGCGAGGGCCTTGGCGATCAGGGTCTCGTTGTGGCCGACCTCGTCGGCGTCCCGGTGATAGGCGTCCGCGGTGTCGACGAGGGTGACACCGATGTCGAGTGCGGCGTGGATCGTGGCGAGGGAGCGGGCCTCGTCCGGTCGCCCCTCGATGGACATGGGCATGGCGCCCAGGCCGATCGCGCTCACTTCGACGTCACCGATACGGCGGGTGTGCATGGCCTCGACCTCTTTCGGCTGTCCGGCGGATCCGACGGCGTCCGACGACCCGGACGGGACGCCCACGACGACGGACGCGCTCCAGCCTCCCTGGCCCGCACCCCGAAGGTCCAATAGAAGAATGAGAACGGATTCAGCACCCGGGCCGCTGAATCCGGGCCGTCGTCAGGACCCGAAAGGGCTTGCGCACCAGCACCACCCGTGTGAAACGCTCACCCTCGACCGGTCCCCCACCCGAACCGGTCATCACCAGGTATTACGGCGTGGAGAGGCAGCGGAATGCGCATCGGACTGCTCGGCACCGGCCCCTGGGCCCGGATAGCCCACGCCCCCGCCCTGAGCGAACACCCAGGGCTGGACTTCGTCGGGGTGTGGGGCCGCCGTCCGGACGCGGCCAAGGAACTGGCCGACCTGCACGGCACACGGGCGTACGACGACGTGGACGCGCTGTTCGCCGACGTGGACGCCGTGGCCGTCGCCCTGCCGCCGGACGTGCAGGCGCCGCTCGCGGCGCGGGCCGCGCGGGCGGGCCGTCATCTGCTGCTGGACAAGCCGCTCGCCATGACGGTCGAGCAGGGGCGGGCGGTGGTCGACGCCGTCCAGGACGCGGGCGTCGCCTCGGTCGTCTTCTTCACCTCCCGTTTTCGGGTCGAGACCGAGGCGTGGATCACCGAACAGGCGGGCGTGGAGGGCTGGTTCACCGCCCGGGCGCAGTGGCTGGGCTCGGTGTTCACGAGCGACAGCCCGTTCGCCGACTCACCGTGGCGGCGCGAGAAGGGCGCCCTGTGGGACGTGGGACCGCATGCCCTGTCCGTGCTGCTTCCGGTGCTCGGCGACGTCCGGCGGGTGGCGGCGGCCGCGTCCGGTCCCGGGGACACCGTGCATCTGGTCCTGAACCATGCCGGTGGCGCGTCGAGCACCCTGACGCTGAGCCTCACCGCGCCGCCCGCGGCGGCGGGCGCCGCGGTGGAGCTGCGGGGCGAGGCGGGAGTGACCGCCCTTCCGGAGAGCTCCGAGGAGTTGGGGTCCGCCGTCGCCCGGGCCGTGGACGCCCTGCTCGACTCCGCCCGCACGGGACGCCCACACGCGTGCGACGCCGCGTTCGGTCTACGGGTCACCGAGATCCTGGCGGCGGCGGAGTCCCTGCTCGACGAGGCCTGACCCTGGCGGTGGCCGCACCGGTGCAGGAACCGGACCTGCCCGTCGAAGCCCGTCGAAGCCCACCGCCGCCTCCGTCGTCGCCGCCGCCGCCGATCACACCGTCGATCGGCATGCCACCCGGCACTGACAGACGGACCGGACCGCCTGTCAGTGCCGGGGCGGCCGTCTCAGCCGACGCGCCCCGGGAGGAATTGCACGCGTTCCCGTACGACGGGATAGCCGGCCTTGGTGAAGTTCCCGGCCATCGGGAAGTTCCCCTGGTCAGTGGCGGCGGCGATGAACTCGGCGCCCCGCTCGACCAGGAAGTGGGTGCACTCCGCGAGGAGGTCGTAGGCGTAGCCGTTTCCCCGCTGGTCCGGCAGGACCCCGATGAAGCCGACGCAGGGGCCGCCGGTGTTGTGCGCCGGGATGTGGATGCCGACCGGGTCGCCCTGCGGGGTGTGTGCCACCTGCCACCACTCCCTGGGCGACGGGCACCAGTGGAAGAAGTCGAGTTCCTCCTGGGCGGCCCGGTCGAGGCCGCCCTCCTCTATGGCCTTGAGGGCATGGGCGTCCAGGGTGACGGAATGGATGCGGCGCAGGAGGTCGCGGAACACCTCGTCGTCCGGTTCGGACCGGAACTCCAGGCGTCCGGGCCGCTCGGGCAGCCCGCACTCCGAGGTCCACCGGTACAGGAAGCGTTCCACCAAGAGCTCGTATCCGGCGTCGCGTGCGGCGGTGAAGCGGCTCTCGGTCGCGGCACGCAGCGCCGGGTCCTCGCGCCAGCCCGGGGGCGGGTTCATCTCGAGTTCGACCTGCCAGGGGGCGGTGCGCAGGAGTTCGGCGCCCGCTTCCTCCTCGCCCTCGGCCACGTCGAACCAGTTGACGTTGAGGGGCTCGGTGTCGTCGGGGCCACCCCACCAGGCGCCACGCGCCACGACTTCGCCGTCGCGCAGGGCCACCCGCTTCCAGTCGGGGCGGTGTCGGGTGAGCCGGTGTCCCTCACGGGCGTTCAGCGGGTCCGGCAAGGTGTCGAAGAGTGGGGCGTCGCGCTCGTCGAGCGCGCGGATGACCAGATCGGTCACGGATTCCTCCGGGATGCGTACTGCGTGGAGCGCTCCCGGTCAGACGAGGCACGCCGGGCCAACGGGAAGGGAGCGCTGGGTGGTTGTGGACTTCACGGCACTCGCCTCCTTCCGTCGTCTCGGGGCGTGGCGCCTCACAGTACACCGGTCGATCGGCCCTCGAGGCCGAATTAAAACGCGCTGTGCCGTGTACCGGGAGGACGGCCCTGCGGAGCATCGGAGCCCAACCTCGCCGTGAGAGTGCTCTCACCCGAAGCGCCCTGTACATCCAGGGCACGGCACCCACCGGGGTACGGCCGGCGCTCACGCCCTTCCAGCCTCTCGGCGCCCCCCGGCATGCGGTGCGGGGGCGGTCGTAGCAGCCTGGAGGGTGTGGGCAGAGTGCGCGGCGGGTGGTCACGCCCCGAGCGGGACCGGCGGGACTGGCTGCGGGGCGGCGCGCCGCCGCCGGGCTGGGCGCGGGTGCTGCCGGCCGCCCTGCTCGGCGCCGTGTGCGCGGCGACCCTGATCAGCCCCGACCCTCTCGACATCGGCTTCCTGCTGGGTGCCATCCCGCCGCTGGCCGTCCTGTCCTGCGGGCCCGTGGCGACCGCGGTGCTCGGCGGGCTCGTGCTGGCCGTGCTGAACATTCCCGCGTTCCATCTGAACGATCCCGGCAGCACCGATCTGCTGACCGTCGCCTTCGTCGCCGCGCTGAGCGTGTTCGTGTCGTTCGTCCGCAGTCGTCGGGACGCCCAACTGGTCACCGAGCGGGCCGTCGCCGAGGCGGCGCAGCTTGCCGTCATGCCGCCGCTCCCGTCGCGGGTGGGGTCGGTGCGCTGTGCGGGCCTGTACCGGGCGGCGCAGCGCGGGACGCTGGTCGGGGGCGACTTCTTCGACGTACGGGAGGGGCCGTTCGGGGTACGGGCCGTGATGGGCGACGTACAGGGGCACGGGCTGTCGGCCGTGGCGACGGTCGCCTCGCTGCTGGGGGCGTTCCGGGAGGCGGTGCTGGACCAGCCGGACCCGGAGTCGGTGGCGGCCCGGCTGGACCGCCGGCTGCGGCTGGACTTTGGTGGGACGCCGAACTCCGAGCTGTTCGCGACGGTGGTGCTGCTGGAGTTCGCCGCGGACGCGCGCGCGGTACGGATCGTGGCGTGCGGCCAGTCCGGGCCCCTGCTGCTGCGCCACGGCCGGCTCGTCGAGATCGAGCTCGCCCCGCACCCGCCGCTCGGTCTCGGGCTGCCCGACGGCGGGCCGCCCGTCGGTCTCACCGTGCCGCTGGAATCCGGGGACCTGCTCTTCCTCGCGTCCGACGGGGTCACCGAGGCAAGGGACGCCGTCGGCACGTTCTACCCGCTCACCGACCGGCTGTCGGACTTCGCCGCCGATGACCCGGCCGCGCTGGCCCGACACGTCTGGACGGACCTGCGCCAATACGGCGGGACCCTCCAGGACGACGTGACGATGCTGGTCCTCATGCCCGGGAAACCGGCCCCCTGACCGTCACACCCGCTACCGCTCCCCCTCGGCGTCGATGTGCGGCAGGATCCGGTCCAGCCAGTGCGGCGTCCACCAGGCGTGCGATCCCAGCAGGGTCATGACGGCGGGCACCATGAGCAGCCGTACCACGGTGGCGTCGATCAGCACGCTGACGGCCAGGCCCAGCCCCAGCATCTTCACGACGATGTTGTCGCTGATGATGAACGCCGCGAACACGCTCACCATGATCAGGGCCGCGCAGGTGATCACCCGGGCGGTGATCTCCAGGGCGTGGGCGACGGAGTCCTTGGCGTCGCCGGTGCGCAGCCAGGCCTCGTGGACGCGGGAGAGCAGGAAGATCTCGTAGTCCATGCTGAGGCCGAAGATGATCGCGAACATCATCATCGGCACATAGCTCTCGATGGGCACCTTGCCGTGGACGCCGAGCGCGGGCCCGCCCCAGCCCCACTGGAAGACGGCGACCACGACACCGTACGAAGCCGTGATCGACAGGACGTTGAGGACGGCGGCCTTGACCGCGACGAGGAGGCCGCGGAACACGGCGAGGATGATCAGGAAGGCGAGGGCGACGACCACGCCGATGATCAGGGGCAGCCGACTGGCGACGATGTCACGGAAGTCGACCTGGGCGGCCGTGGTGCCGGTGACATAGCCCTTGGCGTCGTAGCCGGAGACCGCGTCGGGGAGGGTGTGGTCGACGAGACGGTTCGTCAGGTCGGTGGTGGTGGCGTTCTGCGGGGAATGTTTGGAGTAGACGGTGGCGAGCAGCAAGTCGCCGTCGCTGGTGGGGTTCAGCGGGGTGACCGTGGCCGCGCCGGGCACCGCGCTCAGGGTCTTCTCGGCCTGGGAGGAGAGGTCGGCGCGCTTGTCGGACGGGACGGAGGTCTGGTCGATGACGACGGTGAGGGGGCCGTTGGAGCCGGGCCCGAAGGCGTCGGTCATCAGGTCGTAGGCCCGCCGGTCGGTGAAGGACGTCGGGTCGGCGCCGTCGCCGATGTGACCGAGCTGGATGGAGAAGACCGGGATCGCGAGGATCGCGATGACGGCCACTCCGGCGCCGAGGTACTCCCAGGGCCTGCGCTCGACGCGCTTGGCGTAGCGGTGCCAGGTGCCGTGCGGCGCGGCGCCCGGTGCGGCGTCGGTCTCGGCGACCGGCTCGCGGACGTGGTAGCGGTCGATGTGTCTGCCGATGAGCCCGAGGAGGGCCGGCACGAGGGTGAGGGCGCCTACGACGGCGGAGACGACGGTGACGGCGGCGGCGACTCCGAGTTTGCCGATGAAGGACACCCCGGACGCGTACAGGCCCGCGAGGGCGATGATCACGGTGGTGCCGGAGACGAGCACGGCGCGGCCGCTGGTGGACGCGGCGTGTCCGGCGGCCTCGGCGGGATCGGCGCCGTCCATCAGATTCTGCCGGTGCCGGGTGATCAGGAAGAGGGCGTAGTCGATGCCGACGCCCAGGCCGATCATGGTGGCGAGGGTCGGCGAGACGGTCGCGAAGGTGAAGGCGACGGCCAGCAGTCCGAGGCAGGCGAGGCCGCCTACCACGCTGATCAGGGCGGTGATCAGGGGCAGTCCGGCCGCGATGACGCTGCCGAAGCCGATGAGCAGCACGACGATGGCGACCGCGAAGCCGATCAGTTCGCTGACCCGGTCGTCCGCGTCGGGACGGGCGAGCTCGCCGAGCGAACCGCCGTACTCGACCTCGGCGCCGGCCGACCGCAGCGGCTGGACGGCCTTGTCGACGCCGTTCAGGTAGTCGTCGCCGAGGGTGTTGGGCTGCTCGTCGAAGCGGACGGTGATATACGCGGTCTTGCCGTCGCTCGACACCGGGCCGATCTTCGACGACTTCACGGAGAGCGGGTTCTGGACCGAGAGCACATGGGGGAGCTTCTGGAGGTCGCTCACGGTCGTGGACAGCTGCGAACTCAGCGCGCTCACGGGCTGCTGGTCGTCGTGCAGGACGATCTGGCTGCTGTAGCCCCCGGCCTGCGGGTCGTGCTCCTTCAGTACGTTCAGGCCGTCCGTGGACTGCACACCCGGCAGCTGGAAGTTGTCCTCGTAGGTCCCGCCGACGGCTCGGCTGGCCACCTGGAGGGCGACGACAGCCACCAGCCAGGCGATGATGACGACCACGAAGTGCCGTGCGCACCACTCTCCCAGTCGCCGCAGAACCCCCGGAGCGGCGTCCCCTGTCCCTTCTTCGGCTGTCTGGGTTTCTGGCATTCCCTGGCCTTTTCTGCCGGCCGAGTCTTCGGAAAGCCCATTAGACGCCCGAGTGATCGCCCGGGCATCCCGGGGCGATCACTCGGGGGTGGGGCGCGGGCCGCGGGACTCCTCGGGATGCAGGGTCCGGCCGGGCGTTGAATGGTGATATCGGGCCCGGTGAGGGAAACCGGGGTCGAGGAACGATCCGGATCCGAGGAGCAGACATGATGCCGACGTCACAGCCCGACGCGTCAGGGCCGTCCGAGGACCGCATCACCCCGGACGCCCTGCTGCACACCCGTACCGGCACGGACGTGTCCCCCGAGGACGTGGTGCTCGCGTCCGGCAGGGACCTCACCCCGCACACCCTGGCATGGGCCAGGCGCAAGCTGGCGGCGGAGGGCCCGGCCGCGCTCGACAAGCTGCTGCCGTAACCGAGGGCGACCGGCGGCGTGCGCCGCCGCGTCCGCGTCGGGCCCGGCTCGGCCCGAGACTCGTGGTCGTTTGTCCGTTCGCCCTTTCGAAGGGGGCCCCAGGACTGACAGACTCCCAAGCGTGCGCGACTTCGACATGCTTGTCATCGGATCCGGACCCGGTGGTCAGAAGGCCGCCATCGCCGCGGCCAAACTGGGCCGCCGGGTCGCCGTCGTCGACCGCCCCGACATGGTCGGCGGGGTCTCCATCCACACCGGCACCATCCCCTCCAAGACCCTGCGCGAGGCGGTGCTGTACCTCACCGGTCTCTCCCAGCGTGATCTGTACGGGCAGAGCTACCGGCTGAAGGAGGACATCACCGTCGCCGACCTGACCGCCCGCACCCAGCACGTGGTCAGCCGCGAGGTCGATGTCATCCGCAGCCAGCTGTCCCGCAACCACATCGCCCTCTACGCCGGCACCGCCGGCTTCGTCGACGACCACACCGTCGCCCTGCGCGAGGTCACCGGCCACGAACGCCTGATCAGCGCCGATCACTTCGTCATCGCCACCGGCACCCGGCCCGCGCGGCCGGACAGCGTCGAGTTCGACGGACGCACCATCATGGACTCGGACAACGTGCTCGCCCTGGAGCGGGTGCCGCGCTCGATGGTGATCGTCGGTGCCGGAGTCATCGGCATGGAGTACGCGTCGATGTTCGCCGCGCTGGGCAGCAAGGTCACCGTGGTCGAACGGCGGGCCGGCATGCTCGACATGTGCGACGTCGAGGTGATCGAGTCGCTCAAGTACCAACTGCGGGACCTGGCGGTGACGTTCCGGTTCGGGGAGACGGTGGCCGCCGTCGAGCGCCATCCCAGGGGCACGCTCACCGTTCTGGAGAGCGGCAAGAAGATCCCCGCCGACGCCGTGATGTACTCGGCGGGCCGCCAGGGCCTCACCGACGACCTCGACCTCGACAAGGCGGGCCTGTCGGCGGACGCCCGCGGCCGGATCACGGTGGACGAGCACTACCGCACCGGGGCGGCGCACATCTACGCCGTTGGTGACGTCATCGGTTTCCCGGCGCTGGCGGCGACCTCGATGGAGCAGGGCCGGGCGGCGGCGTACCACGCGTGCGGGGAGCCGGTCGCCCGGATGCACAACCTCCAGCCGATCGGCATCTACACCATTCCCGAGATCAGCTTCGTGGGCCGGACCGAGGACCAACTCACCGAGGACCGGGTGCCGTTCGAGGTCGGTATATCCCGTTACCGGGAACTGGCCCGCGGGCAGATCATGGGCGACTCGCACGGGATGCTGAAGCTGCTGGTCTCGCCCGAGGACCGGACCCTGCTCGGGGTGCACTGCTTCGGCACCGGCGCCACCGAACTCATCCACATCGGACAGTCGGTGATGGGCTGCGGAGGCACCGTCGACTACCTGGTCGACGCGGTGTTCAACTACCCGACGCTCGCGGAGTCCTACAAGGTCGCCGCCCTGGACGCCACCAACAAACTCCGCCTGATCGACCGAATCGGGGACTGAGCCCCCCGCCCGCTCAGATCTCCTCGTCGTCCTCGTCGATGTCGTCGATGTCCTCGATGTCCTCGATGTCGTCGTCTTCCTCGACGACATGGACGGCGGCCTCCTCCGCCCCGGCGGCGCCCGCGTCGATGCCCACGTCGGAGGCGACGGCCTCCTTGGTGGTGTCGGAGTGGGCGCCCTCGTCCGGGGCGACGAGCCGGCCCGCCCGGTCGGTGCCCGCCTCCCGGTCGACCGGTTCGCCCTCGCCGTCGGGGAGGTCGCCGATCCCGTCCCCCACGGGCTCGGCGGCGTCGGGAACCTCCTGGGTCAGCCGCTCGTCGAGGCTCTCCCCGTCGTGCTGTTCGGCGGCCGTGGTGCCGTGTTTGGTGACGCCGAGCGGTTTCTGCGGCGGGGAGTAACCCTCGTCGAGGGTGTCGTCGTACGTGCGCTCGTCGAGCGCGTCCTGGAGGTCGAGCGGGCCCGCGTCCTCCTGCTCCTCGTTGCTTCCGGTGGGCTGGTACGCGTCGTCCGCCATCGGCTGCGTGCCCATGAGCTGCCTCCTCGTTCGCAGTGTCGACCGGCTTCGCTCCGGTGTCCTGAACCGCGTTTCCAGGTACGCGAGGCCCAACCTCGAACGTGGGACGGAAGTGGCGTGAGGCACTCGGGAGATCACTCCCCCGTCGGTCCTGAGAGCTCGATCAGTGCCGCGAGGAGTTCAGACGGCGGGCCTGAGCCCTGTTCCCCGGTTCCCCGGCTCCGAGTGCTCCGTACCGTGCGGGGTCGGACGGTACGGAGCACGGCGCGAGCCGGTCAGCAGGTGCGGCCGACGTAGTAGGCACCGTCGATCTTGCTCGCGGAGCCCAGCCAGGAATTGCCGGGCGCCACACATCGCTCGTAGTCGGCCGCCCAGTTGACCTCCACCTTGATGACGACCCGTGAGCCGTCGGAGGTGCAGTGGTTGTAGTAGGCGTCGGAGCCGGTCTCATAGAACCCGCACGGGTCGGCGGCCGCCGGGCCCGCGGCGGTGGTCACCGCTCCCATCGTGGCGAGCACGAGGGCGGCCGAACCGAGGGCGCTGGTCAGCATACGAGGAACACGCAAGGGAATCTCCTTGGGCAGGGAAGGCAGCGGGGCCGCCGGGGCCCTGTCTGCCGATCAGTGGATTTCCGCCCCAGGATCGTCGTTCCGCGGCCCGCGGTGGATCATTCACCGTGCCGTTCACCTGGCGAATCGTTCTGTCGCTAGGCCACTGGTGTGATCATTTCCCGTTCTCCCACGCCGGAGCCTCCTCGACCACCACGAACCCCGAAGCCCACCTCCCCGCCCACCCTGATCCACTCCTTCCGCGTCATGGAGCCACGGACGCGGTGCCGGGCCGGGCCCCTCTCGGGGGCGGTCGCGGGGAGGAGGGGCGGAGCGGAGTCAGGGGCGACCGTCATCGGGAGGAGGATCCTTCTTTCGGGTCGAACGGCCGCGTTCAGCAGCCTTGTGCCATCCCCCGGCGGCTACAAGTCATGTGCGGTAAAAGCCCGGGGCAGATCTTCCCCACGAGTGAGGAAAAACCGCCTGTCACGGCCCGTGTCACGGTGCCGCGTTCGGTCCGTCGGGCCGGCTGCCGCGCTGCTCGACCATGTCGCGGCTCAGCGCCTCCGTCTCCGGTTCGGGCAGCCGCTCGAAGCCGTCCTCGGTGATGACGGACACGATGGGGAAGATCCGGCGGCTCACGTCCGGGCCGCCGGTGGCGGAGTCGTCGTCGGCCGCGTCGTACAGGGCCTGGAGCGCTGCCAGGGCGGCCTCGCGCCGGTCCATGCCCGGGCGGAACAGTTTCTTCAACGCGCCCCGGGCATACGGCGATCCGGAGCCCTCGGCGTGGAAGTCGGTCTTCTCGTACAGCCCGCCGGCCACATCGAAGCTGAAGATGCGGCCCTTGCGGCCCTCGGGTGCCGAGGCGTCGTAGCCGGTGAGCAGCGGTACGACGGCGAGGCCCTGCATGGCCTGGCCGAGGTTCTGCCGGAGCATGCCGGCCAGGCGGCGCGCCTTGCCGTCGAGGGTCATGGCGACGCCCTCGATCTTCTCGAAGTGCGTCAGCTCGACCTGGTAGAGCTTCACCATGTCCAGCGCGAGGCCGACGGTGCCGGCGAAGGCGACGGCCGTGTAGTCGTCGGCGGGGTGCACCTTCTCCAGGTCGCGCTGGGCGATCAGGTTGCCCATGGTCGCTCTGCGGTCGCCGGCGATCAGCACCCCGTCGCCGTAGGTGAGGGCGAGGACGGTGGTGCCGTGCGGTACCCGGTCGGGTGCGGCGACCACACCGTCCGGCAGGACACGGCGGGTGCTCAGGAGTTCGGGGCGGTGTGCGGCCAGGAAATCGGTGAAGGACGACGTCCCCGGGGTGAAGAACTCCTCCCCCAGGCGCCCGCCGTTCTCATTCCACGTCATGACCGTCCCCCTTCGTCCGTGCACCGACAACTGGAGTCCTACCAGGTGGACTTGGGCCGGAAACACCGGTCCGATGCGCAGCGCCCCGCGTCGGACGAGGACCGCGAGCACCAGCATTCCCGGGGCCAGGGAAGGAGAGGCGGCGCCGGGCGGGTGCGGCGGCGGCCTGCTCGGACGTCATCGGGATCTGTCACCGGCCGACGGCGGCGCGAGGCGGAGGTCCGAGCCCGCAAAGCGGTGGGCGTCCCAGTCGCGGGCGTACGAGGGTGGGGGTCCGCCGGGCCGGACGAGGGTGGCGGTCGGGATCCGGCGGGCGGTGCGCAGGATGTCCGTCACGGTGCTGTTGGCGTTGGGCCCGCCGGTCGCCGCCGAGGAGCAGCCGGTGTAGTAGGCGACGGGGAGGGCCTCGTGTCCGGTGAGCAGACAGGGCGGACGGATGCCCAGGCGGTGCAGTTCGTCGGCGGTGCGGGTCCAGTCACGGCGGTCGGCGCCCGTGCGGTCCACGGTGTGCGCCAGGACCACGTACTGCACCGCCAGATGTCCTGCCAGCCCCAGTGCGACCACGGCGGCGGCCACCGGGCGCCACCTGCCGTTCGGCCCGGTGACCAGGTGGAGGAGCGCGTCGGCGACGGGGATCGCGAGCAGGGCGTAGGCGGGCTGCAGGAAGCGCGGAGCTGCGTAGCCGATCATCAACAGATACGGCACGGCGGCCGTCGTGGCGCAGGCCAGCGGCACCAGGGTGGGCCAGGTGCGCCGGGCCCGCATCGCGACCACCAGTCCGGCGACGGCCAGCAGCGGGAGGACGAACCACCAGACCGTCACCGCCGGGTTGGGCAGCGGGCCGGTGCAGGGGCGGCACAGGGTCCGTCCGTCCAGGCTGCGTAACTGGTCGTGGACAGCGAGGTGCAGACCGAGGCCGCCCTGGATGTCGGAGGCGTCGGACAGCCGCCGGCCCAGGCCCCCGTAGCTGACGTACGCCTCGATGACCCACTCCCCCGCGCCCGCGACGAGCCCGCCGAGGAGCGCGAGCGCGGGGCGCCACAGGCGGGCCGCCGCCACCAGGACGAGCAGCGGCAGCGTGACCCACACGGCGTCGGTGGGCCGCATCCACGCCATGAGCAGGGCGCCCGCCGCGACCCCCCACAGAGCGCGCCGGTCGAGACGGTCCGCGCGGGCCCGCAGGAAGCAGCCGACGGTGATCAGGGCACCGAGGGCGACCCACTGGTTGGGCATGACCTGCGGGCCGTAGTAGAGCGTCACCCACAGGGTGGCGAAGAGCGCTCCGGCCAGGGCCAGGACCCGGGTCGGGAACAGTCCGTGCCAGACCCGCAGCGCCAGGTAGAGGCCGAGGCCGGACAGCAGCGCCAGGTAGACGCGCAGCAGTTCGGTGGACGTCGACCAGGACGCGATCGGCGCCACCAGCAGGGAGACGCCCCGGGCGCGTGGTGCGCTGAAGAAGGCCGCCGGGGCCTGGGTGCCGACCTGGCTGACATACACGGTCTCGTCCCAGCCCAGGCCCATTCCGGGGCGGACGAGGAGCAGTTGGGCGAGCGTGAAGGCGCCGGCGACGATCGCGAGCGGCCGGCCGTCACGCGTGCGCCAGGACGCGCCGGGCACCTTCGCCGGTTCGCCTCGTCGCACACCGACGAGCATGGCGTTCGTGCCGCGCGTCATCGTCCACCCTTCATCCCTACGTCTCGTAGGATTGCCAGGCCCCGCAGCCCGTCGAGCCGACAGCGGGATCAGATAAACGGAAAAACACGGCTAAATTAACCTGTCATACCTGAATGTGCAGGGTCATATTCGGCCAGGTGCCTGACACCTCCTCCGAAAGCCGTCGGGCCGGGCCGGGTGCGGAGCAGAACGCCCGCCGGGGTTCATCGCCGGGCGTTGGGGATGCGGTGCGGGGGCTGCGAGGGGGCCGGCCGGGACTCCTGCGGCGGGATCGCCCGGACCACGGGGCCGTCGCCGTTCACGGTCAGGGCGCCGCCGTGGTGGCGGATCGTCAGGGGCTCGCCGGACACCAGGGTGTACGTGGCCTTGTCCGGACCGATCTCCACCCGCAGCCGACTGCCGAGGAGTTGGAGGGTGAAGGCGAGACGGCTGAACCTGTCCGGCAGGCGCGGGCCGAACCTGAGTGACGCGCCGTCCCGGCGCATGCCGCCGAAACCGGCGACCAGGGCCGTCCAGGTGCCGGCGAGGGACGCGACGTGCAGTCCGTCCCGGGTGTTCTGCTCCAGGTCGGCGAGGTCCATCAGCGCCGCCTCGGCGGTGTAGTCGTAGGCGAGGCCGAGATGCCCGGCCTGGGCGGCGACGACGGCCTGGCAGCACGCCGAGAGCGAGGAGTCCCGTACGGTCAGCTCCTCGTAGTAGGCGAAGTTGCGGGCGATCTGCTCCTCGTCGCAGTACTTCTCGAAGTAGCCGCTGCACATGTACATCGCCAGCACCATGTCGGCCTGTTTGACGACCTGCTTGCGGTAGAGGTCGAAGTAGGGGAAGTGCAGCAGCAGCGGGTACTGGTCGGCGCTCGTGCCCGCGAAGTCCCAGCGCTGGTAGCGGGTGAAGCCGGCGTGCTGCTCGTGGACGCCGAGTTCGTCGTTGTAGGGGACGTGCACGGCCTCGGCGGCGTCCCGCCAGGCGGCGCTCTCCTCCTCGTCGACGCCGAGGAGAGCGGCCGGTTCGGGATGGCGTTCGCAGACGTCGGCGGCGGCCAGCAGGTTCGTGCGGGCCATGAGGTTGGTGTACAGGTTGTCGTCGGCGACCGCGCTGTACTCGTCGGGGCCGGTGACGCCGTCGATGTGGAAGACGCCGTGGGGGTCGTGATGGCCGAGCGAACGCCACAACCGCGCGGTCTCCACCAGGAGTTCGACGCCGGTGTCGCGTTCGAAGCGGGTGTCGCCGGTGGCCGCCGTGTAGCGCACGACCGCGTCCGCGATGGCGGCGTTGACGTGGAAGGCTGCCGTACCGGCGGGCCAGTACGCGGACGCTTCGGAGCCTTCGATGGTCCGCCAGGGGAACGCGGCGCCGTCGAGGCCGAGTTGGGTCGCGCGTTCCCGGGCGGCGGGCAGGGTCTGCTGCCGCCAGCGCAGCGCTTCGGCGACGGCGTCGGGGGCGGTGTAGGTGAGCAGGGGCAGGACCAGGGTCTCGGTGTCCCAGAAGGAGTGGCCGTCATAGCCGGATCCGGTCAACCCCTTGGCGGGGATGGCCCGTTGTTCGGCGCGGGCGCCGGCCTGGAGCACATGGAAGAGGGCGAAGCGGACGGCCTGCTGGATCTCCTCGTCGCCGTCGACCTCGACGTCGGCGCGGGCCCAGAAGTCGTCGAGGTACGCCCGTTGTTCGTCGAGCAGACCCTGCCAGCCGCTGTGCGCCGCCGCTGCCAGCGCCGCGTCGACCTGGTCGCTCATCGCGGGCCGGGAACGGACCCCGGACCAGCCGTGGGCGACGACCTTCTCGACCCGCAGCCGCTGTCCGGGATCCAGGACGGAGGTGACGGTCAGCCGGGAGACGTCCACGTCGCTCTCGCTCCTGGTGGTGGTTCCCTCGGGTCCGTCGATGACGTGGTCGGCGGCCACGGCGACCCGGAGGCCGCTGCGGCGGGTGCGGTGCACCAGGCGCAGCCGAGTCCCTGAGGCGAAGTCCTCCTCCGGCTCCAGCGGTGACTTCAGCTCGCTGGCGGCACGCGGATCTCCGCTCGACTCGGGCAGGCTCTCGTTGGCGACGAGTTCCGACTGGATGACCACCCGGGTGCGGCTGTCGACGGGCTCCACCTCGTACGCCACCGCGGCGATCGCCCGCTGGGTGAGGGAGACGAGCCGAGTCGACCGCACCCGGATCCGGGAGCCGGCCGGCGAGATCCACTCGCAGGTCCGCTCCAGCACTCCCGCGCGCAGGTCCAGGGTGCGCTCGTGGTTGACGAGGCGGCCGTAGCGCAGGTCGAACGGCTCGTCGTCGACCAGCAGCCGCAGCACCTTGCCGTTGGTGACGTTGATGACGGTCTGGCCGGACTCCGGGTAGCCGTAACCGGCCTCGGCGTAGGGCAGCGGGTGCAGTTCGTGCACTCCGTTGAGGTAGGAGCCGGGCAGGCCGTGCGGTTCGCCCTCGTCGAGGTTCGCGCGCCAGCCGACATGGCCGTTGGACAGCGCGAACACGGACTCGCTCTGGGCGAGCACATCGAGGTTGAGGTCGGTCTCGCGGACCGCCCAGGGTTCGACGGTGTAGGACCGGTGGCTGATCACGCCGTGCCTCCCAGCTCGGCGAGGTCCTTGACGACCACGTCGGCGCCGTGCGCGTACAGGGCGTCGGTCTGTCCGACACGGTCGACACCGACGACGTATCCGAAGTGGCCCGAGCGGCCCGCGTCCATGCCGGCGAGGGCGTCCTCGAAGACGGCTGAGCGCGCGGCGTCCACGCCCAGGTCCCGTGCGGCGGCCAGGAAGGTGTCGGGTCGCGGCTTGCCCGGCAGCGCGCGCTCGGCGGCGACCACTCCGTCGACGCGTACGTCGAAGAGGTCCTCGGCGTCGATCGAGCGCAGGACGTCGCGGCAGTTGGCGCTGGAGGAGACGATCGCGGTGCGCAGGCCCCGGGCGCGTACCGCCGCGAGGTAGCGCAGGGTGCCGTCGTAGGCCTCGACGCCGTCGGTGCGGATCTTCTCCAGGACGCGTTCGTTCTTGCGGTTGCCGAGTCCGTGGACCGTGGGGGCGCTCGGCGGGTCGTCCGGGCGTCCCTCGGGCAGCTCGATGTCCCGGGAGGCGAGGAAGGTGCGGACACCGTCGGCGCGCGGGCGGCCGTCGACGTACTCGCCGTAGTCGCTGTCGTCGAACGGCCTGAACTGTTCGCCGTCGCGTTCCCGCAGGAACGCGTCGAACGTCTCCTTCCAGGCGGCCGCGTGCACGACGGCCGTCCTCGTGACCACACCGTCGAGGTCGAAGAGGCAGGCCAGTATGTCTTCGGGTAGTCCGAGCTCCGTCATACAGGACCCGGTTCCCCGCAGGGCCGCATCCAGTGGGTGGCGCACGCCACAGGGGGACCTTCACGACAGGTTCCGCCCGATCTTTGGCACACTCGGCTCTGTGCCGCTGACCTTCGAAGACCTCCTCACCCGGGCCCGCGCCCTCACCCGGCCCGGCCACCGTGCCCTGCTCGGCATCGCCGGCAGCCCCGGCGCGGGCAAGTCGACCCTGGCCGAGCGGCTGGTGGCCGCGCTCAACGACTCCGGGGACCCGTGGGTGGCGCACGTCCCCATGGACGGCTTCCACCTCGCCGACATCGAGCTGGACCGGCTCGGGCTGCGGGACCGCAAGGGTGCGCCGGACACCTTCGACGCGGCCGGGTACGCGGCGCTGTTGCGGCGACTGCGCGAGGAGGAGGACGGTGACGTCGTGTACGCGCCCGGCTTCGAGCGGGTGCTGGAGCAGCCGATCGCGGGGGCGATTCCGGTGCCCTCGACGGCTCGGCTGGTCGTGACCGAGGGGAACTACCTGCTCCTCGACACCGGAGCGTGGGCCCGGGTCCGGGCGCAACTGGACGAGGTGTGGTTCTGCGAGCCGGACGAGGAGGAGCGCGTCCGGCGGCTGGTGGCCCGGCACGAGGAGTTCGGCAAGAGCCACGAGGAGGCGGTGGACTGGGTGCTGCGCTCGGACCAACGCAACGCGCGGCTGGTCGCGGCGACCCGTGAGCGGGCGGACCTGGTGGTGCGGGGCGTCGTAGGGTGGCCGGATGGGGCTGGACATCACCGTACTGGCGGCGGACTGGGGCCGGTTGGAGCGGACGCCGGCGGCTGAGCGGGAGGGCCTGTTGTACGAGGCCGGCTGTCCCGAGAGCGACTTCGGTCCGGCCACGGAGCCCGAGGCGGGCTGGGTGTTTCCCGCCTCTCCGAAGGTGCCGTGGAGTGGGCGGTACGAGTTCCGCGGCACGCTCGGCTCGTACAAGCCGCACTTCTGGGCGGCGGACGGCTGGGACAGGGCTCGGGAGTTCGCCGAGCCCGCGCTGCGCGAGCCGCTGGACGGCTTCCTCGTGGGCCTGATCTGGTGGGGAGCGGACGAGGACTCCGCAGACGACGGGGACAACGGAGCCGACGAGGCCGACGGGGCCGACGAGCCGGAGGCCGGCCTCTTCCCCTCGGATCCCGAGCCCTGGCGGCCGCACCGGACACTCGTCCGCCCACCGCCCGCCGTGACCGCGCTCGCCGCCCACTGGGCGCGGGCCGACGCCCTGTTGGAAGGGCTCCGCGAGACCTATGACCTCCACGCCTCACGCCCGGAGGGATGGATCGCGGACTTCGACGCGTTCGACGCCCTGGTGCGCCAGTGGGCCGAGGTGGTCGACGAGACCGCACGGCGCGGCTGGGGACTGCTGGGGCTGCCCGTCTGAACCGGGCGGCCTCCGGCGCGCGATGACCTCAGCCGCCGGCACGGCGCAGTGACAGCGTCGGCTCCGCGTGGGCGTCCTCGGCCCCGATGACGGCCGTGAAGGCGTCCGTCCGTACCGTCAGCCCGTCCTCGCCCCGCCGCACGGGCACCGTGCATGGCTCCTCGGTGCCGTACCGCACCGCGAAGCCATGCAGGTCGTCCGGTGCGTCCGTGATCGGGCCGGCCTCCAGGGCCGTCGAGCTGACCAGGTGCCGCCAGCCCGCGTCCGGGTTGCCGTAGCCGCACGGGTCCTCGGCGAGGGCGAACGCGGCCTGCTCCTGGGTGAGTTCGGCACGGGCGTCGAAACCCGGAGTTGGTTGAGACAGGACAGTAGAATCGCACGCCTGCCTGATGTCCACCTGTGCCGTACCGGCGGGCTCGCCGTGCCGGACCGGGAAGGGCAATGTGGCCATCCAGTACCACACGGCCCGCTTCCGGCTCGTGCCCCAACTCGCCAAGGTGCTCAGCGTCCCGACCCTCGCCGTACGGAAACCGGGCTCGGTGTGGACCGAGCTGCCCCGGCCTGCGGACGCCGGCGCTGCCCCGGTCGGACACGTCCGTCTCGGATACGCCCGCGCCTCCACCGCCCGGCAGTCCTTGGACGCACAGCTGGACTCCCTCGCCGAAGCCGGAGTCACCCGCGTCTTCTCGGAGAAGATCTCCACCCGCGCCACCCAGCGCCCCGAGTTGGAGGCCGCCGTCAGGCTCGCCGGAGAGATCCGTTCCTCCGGCGTGCGCGTCACCCTCGTCGTCCACACCGGCCGCCGACCAGCGCGAGCACGGCAAGATGCGCGACCAGACCCATGACCCGCAACTTCACGATGCACGCCGCTTGCTGCAAACCGAGGGCTCGCCCTCGGTTTTGCAGCAAGCGCTCGACGGTCGTACGGTCGAATCAAGGCGAATGAACGCTCGTCTTTACGTGGCGTGGATCGAGCTGAAGGAGATCACCATGCGCCTACCGCTCCTGTCCCCGGCGGAGCTGACCTCAGAGCAGCTCCGCCTCTACGAGAACTACGAGAAGATGACCGAAGCCGAGGAGTACCAGGGTTTCGAGGTCAAGAACTCCGACGGCGCCTTCGTCGGGCCCTGGGGAGTCATGCTGCACTTCCCTCAACTCGCGGTGCCGCTGGGCCAGTTCATCGGTGTGGCCCAGAAACTGGACGGCATCAGCGAACGGGCGCGCCAGGTCGTCATCCTCACGCTCGGAGGACGCTTCAACGTCGCCTACGAGCTGTACGCGCACACGGCACTCGCCGTTCGCGCCGGGCTGCGCCCGGACCAAGTCGCAGCCCTGAGCGCCGGTGCGCGGCCGGCCGACCTGAGTGAGGACGAGTTGCTCGCCGCGGATATCGCCTGCGCGCTGACCCGCGGTGGACCGGTGCCGGGGCCGCTGTACGACGCGGCGGTCGCGAAGCTGGGGCAGGACGGCTTCGACGCGGTGGTGTTCATCACGATCCACTATCTGGCGCTCGGCATGCTGCTCAATGCCTACGACGTGCCGACCGGGCGCCCCGTGACCCCGATCGCCTGAGGAGAACTGATCATGCCGAATACCGATGAACTCAAGGCCATGCTCGACAACCCGGACGACTTCGGCACCTTCGGCCGCTTCGTGGAGACGCCGGTCGAGGAGATGCCGCCGCAGATGCGCGAGGCGTTCGACTTCACCGAGAAGCTGCGCGGCCTGGTCCCCGGCCCGCACAAGATCTGGGCGGCGAATCCGTCGCTGCTCACGACGATCGCGCCGATCGGCGCCTACTTCCAGACGAAGTCAACGTTGTCGAAGGCTGAGATCGAGATCGCGACCTGCGTCGTCTGCGGACACTGGAGGTCCGCGTACAGCAGCTACGAGCACGAAAAGATCGCCGAGGCCCTCGGCAAGCTCGACCCCGCCAATGTCGAAGCCCTCATCGCGGGCCTGCCCACGGTCTTCGACGATCCGCGCCAGCAGATCGTCTACGAACTCTCCTCCACCCTGGCCGCAGCACGCGTGGTGCCCCAAGGGCTGTTCCGCCGGGCACAGCAGCTTCTCGGCGACGCCGGCATCAGCGACGTCACGGTCCTGATGGGCTGGTTCACCGCGGTCTCGCTCACCCTGATGGCGTACGACGTCCCGTCGAACGCCACCGGACTCGACCAGTAAACAGAGCACTGCAAGTCAGCTCTTTCAGAGTAAAAGTAAGGAGTTCGCCATGGCCATCGCGCCGCTTCCCAAGGTCACCCTGATCCCGGTCGCCCATTTCCCGGAAAAATTCTTCCTTGAGAACCTCGTCGTGCGCGCCGACGGCTCCGTGTTGATCACCGCCGTGCTGCAGAAGCAACTGTGGTACGTCCCAGGCCCAGCCCGCACACTCACCGACCCAGTACTCGTGCACACCTTCGACCACCCGGTCACCGGCATCGTCGAGGTCGAGCCCGACGTATACGTACTCAGCCTCACCGAGGCCTACACCACGCACGAGTCCCATCTGATCCGGCTCGACCTGAGCAGCTGGACGCCGGGCGCCACGGTCGATCCGGTGATCATCTTCGATTTCGACGACCGGGTGCGCGGCCTCAACGGCGCCTGTCTGCTCGGTCCCGGCGTGCTGGCCCTCGCCGACTGCTTCGCCGGCCTGATCTGGCGCGTCGACCTGGGCCCGGGGGCGCACAGCGCGACCGCCCGGGTCTGGGCGGAGCACGACACCATGGGCGACGATCCGGACGGCGGGATCCCGTGGCCGCCGCAGCCGGGCGTCAACGGCGTGCGCTACGGGCCGAGGACCGGCTACCTCTACTACACCTCCACCGCCCAGAAGGTGTTCATGCGCGTCCCGGTCGACCCGGTCACACTCGACGCGACCGGAACCCCGGAGTTCGTCGCAGCCCTCACCGACGGCGACGACTTCTGCATCGACGAGGAAGCCGGCTTCGCCTACGTCAGCCGGCACCGCGCCAACACCCTCGACCGGGTGCCGCTCGTCCCGCGCCGCGGCAGCGAGGTTCGCCACCTGGCCGGAGACCCGTTCGACCCGGTGATCGTCGGTCCCTCCAGCGCCTACTGGGGCGCCGAACCCGGAGACGAAGGCAAGGTCATGTACGTCACCACCGACGGCGGCACGACCGCCCCGCCCGAAGGCGTCGTGCGCAACGCCGCCCTGCTGCGCGTCGAACTCAGCCCCCCTACCGAGCCCCGATGAGCAACGTGCCAAGCCAGAGGGAGCATCCTTTCACCCCGCGCAGCACCATGCCGGGTTCTCCCGCGCACACCGGGAGCGCTGCGTTCCACCGCGCGAGCTCTCAAAGAATCCAGACACTCGGCCGAACTCGACGCAGAAGGACTGGTCATGCCCCGCGTCAGTCAGCAACACAAGCACCGTCAACGCACAGAAATCCTGCAGGCGGCCCGGCGATGCTTCGTGCGCAACGGCTTCCACCGCACCTCGATGCATGACGTATGCACCGAGGCGGGTCGGTCCCCGGGGACGGTGTACCAGTACTTCTCCAGCAAGGACGAAATGATCCTCGCCGTCGCGACACAGAACCTCGCCGACGTCACCGAAGCGCTGCACACCGCCGTGCGCTCCGGCGGAGCCCAGACCGAGCCCGGGCAGGTGATGGCGACGCTGCTGGACGAGGTCACCGCCCGGCACACCAACGACCAACTGGCCACGGTGGCACTCATGGTCTGGTCCGAAGCCCTGCGCAACCCGGAACTGGCAGACCGGCTCCGGCAGGCCGGGGCCACCATGACCCGAGACCTCGCCGAACTCGTACGCGAACGCCAGACCGCAGGCGCCGCGCCCGCTCTCCCGGCCGAAGCAGTCGCCAAGGTGATCCTCGCGGTCCTACCGGGATACCTGCTGAACCTGGCACTGCTCGACCCCGGCGCGCCGGACGACTTCCCCGGGATCCTCCGGGCACTGTGGCCGAACCACACATCCCCGGGGGATCAGACTTCACCCGTTGTCCGACCCGGAAACTGAATGAATCAGCACCCAGATCGCATCTCCGTCTCCGAAGCCGAAGTTGCAGGTCGTGGGCGGTGGCCGTCCGCGCCATCGTCGGCAGGCGCAACCTGCTCAACCTCGTGGCTGTGGTCGCCGACTGCCAGGACGGTCCCGGGCGGCCTGTTGTCGGCGACGGTCGATCGGATCATCGCGGCGGTGTGGAGCTTCTACGAGGGCGATTGTTGCCGAGGAGTACGAGCGCGGTCTCCCGCCGGTGCAGATGCGGCCGGGCGGTGCCGGCCGGGCATCGGGGTTGTAGTCAGGTCCGTGCGTCGGCGTGGTGGGTAAGCGGGGTACGGGGTTTGTGCCGTGCGGCAGGTGATCGGTGTGAACGGTGGCGGCGGTCAGCCGTGGCACGGCGTGAGCGAGGAGAAGTGGCAGAAGCGGCTCACCGACACCGACCGGCGCGCCCTGTCCCCGCTGTTCTGGACCCACGTGAACCCCTACGGCCGGTTCGAGCTGGACATGAACTCCCACCTCGCCCTCGCCGCCGCGGCGGCCACGCTCCCCGGCCTCCGAGCCCCGCCCGATCGGCGGCGGACGGTAGCGAGTTCCCGCTCGACTTGCTCGCCGACGAGGAGTAGACGGGACACAGGTCGACGTGTGGTTCGAGCCCAGCGTTTCCCCGGGCGCCGCCGGTCTCCTGCCGGAACCTCCTGGCAGCTACCCGGGCCGGACTCCAGAACCTGATGTGGAGGTCCATGTACAGGAGCTTTGGCCGAAATCGCGAGGTCCGGTTCACGTCGACCGCCTGGAGCAGCGCCCACACCGTGCTCGGCCAGTCCCCGATCGGGTGCGCGCCCGGCGCGAGGGTGTAACGGGCGTACGGCAGACCGGAGTCGCGGACTCTCAGGTTCGGGTAGCCCGGGTTGTCGTCGACGTACACCCGCTCCCGCAGATGGAAGGCGAGGCTGCGGCGCACCGCCTCCGGCAGTCGGGGGTCCTTGGTGCGCTGCCAGGCGAGCGCCAGCAGGGAGGTGACGCCGAGGGAGGTGTCGCCGATGTCGTCGACGCAGTCGGGGTGTTCGAGGTTGCCCCCGCCGTGAGCCGGGCCAGTGCCTGCTCGGTGACGTCGGCGAGGACGGCGTCGTACGCCCGCGGGGTGTCCGGAAGGTCGTGCAAGGGACCGCGCTGGTGCGTGAGGTGCACGGGGATCAATCCTTCATGCCTGGGCTGGCCATGGCGTGGTTCGTCGGGGTCACACGTCAGGTGCGGGCCGGCGGGCGTGCAGTGCGACGGTCAGTGTGTGCGGGCCTTGTCCGCCGATGTAGACGCGGGTCCCGGTCGTCGCATCGGTGCCGCCCGCCACGGTGTAGTCCTGACCCGGGTCGTACCGCAGTACGTCGCTCCGGTCCGGCCCGGCAAGCGGTTCGCCTGCCTCGACGTCGGCCTCGACCCGGATCTCGTCGTCACCGACCCGGTAGGTCATCGGCCCGGTCGTCAGGCACCAGCGTCCGTCGCCGATCGGTACGGCGCCCTCTGGCACGCCGCCCGGCCGGAAGGTCAGTTCGAGGGCCCAGGGGACCCGTGGTCCGCTGATGTCGATCCGCAGGTCGGCGCCGTCTTCCCTCAGGTCCACCTCGACGCGGGTCGTGTGGGAGACCTCGTCCCGAGGCCGGTCCGGGAAGGCCATCGCGGCCGAGAAGCGTCCCTCGTCCGCGATGCGGTAGGCGCCGTCGTCCTGTCGCCGGTCCGGCGGGAGCGGCAGGTAGTAGGCGGCCGTGAGAGTTTCGGTGAGCCGGTACCGGTTGGCGGCGGGCTGTTGCATGTCGGCGGCGCGGAACGGGCCCAGGTCGAAGAACCCCCGCGAGAGGCGGACCGCGTCGAGGACGGCGTCGCCGGCGATCTGGCGCAGGAAGGTGGGATTGCAGGCGAGGCCCGAGCGGATGCGGCGGTGCTCGGGCACGTCCGAGCCGCCGTACACCACCGTGTGCGCGGTGGCCGAGGCGTGCGCGGCGAGGCGTGCGGTGGTGATGTACCGGTCGCGCGGAAGTGTCTCCGCGGCCGGGGCCGGCAGGGCGCGGCACAGGTCCGGGGTGAGGAGGGTCTCGGCGAGCAGGTCGGGGTCGTCGATGCCACCGGCGGCCGCCAGCCGCGCCGCCCGGCTGAAGTCGCCCCGGCCGGTGCGGACCGCGAGCAGCCGGTAGTGCGGCAGGTAGGGCGCCAGCGGGAACGGCTGGTTCTGGTCCTGCCGTCGCGAGTGGACGGTCTCCACCGTGCCGTCCGGCCTGATGAGGTCCAGGGTGGTGGCGAGATTGTGTTCGACGGCGTGCAGCAGGTCGGCACGGCCGAGGACGTCGGCCAGCAGCAGCAGCGAAGGGTTGGACACGTGGGCCGCGTAGTTGGCGCTCCGTTCCGAGTACAGGCCCTCCGCGTCGATGTCGACGCCCTCGGAGAGCCACTCCTCGATGCGGTCGAGCAGCCGGTCGTCGGGGAACGACCGGTGCAGCCGGGCCAGCGCCGCGCACAGCTCCCAGCGGTGGTTCGGGGTGTGCACCCCACCGGTCAGGAGACTGCCGGAGGCGGCGCCGGCGATCTCGGCGAGCGCGGCCGTGACGTCGCGCAGTTCCGGCCCCGCGCCGGCGGCGAGGATGTGCGCGTCGCACACGTCGTTGACGGTGAACGCGGAGTCCGGGGGTGACTGCACGTTGTCGCCGCCGGCGAAGAGGCCGGTGGTGGTCTGCGCGGCCTGGAGGGCGCCGAGGTGGGTCATCGCGGCGGCGACGGCCTGCCTGCTGCCGTGCAGCGCCGATTCCGTGGAACGGTAGGCCGCGACCAGGGTCTTCACCCGGCGTGCCAGAACGCGGTGGGTCACACCGGTGGGTTCCTCGTCCGGGCCGGCCGCCAGCGGGGCGGCCAGCCGGTCGGCGGCGCGGGCCACCGCGCGGACGAACTCGTGGTCGAGCGGGGTGGGCAAGGTCAGTCCTTCAGTCCGGCGTTGATGTCGGCGCTCATGACGTAGCGCTGGAAGACCATGAAGATGAGGATCAGAGGGATCATGGAGATGACCGATGCGCCGAGCAGTACCGACCAGTTGATGTTCTGCGCGCCGACGATGCTCTGGATGCCGATCTGCACGGTGAACTTGTCGGGGTCGTTGAGCATCAGAAGCGGCCAGATGTAGTCGTTCCACCGCCACTGGAAGGACAGGATGGCGAGTGTCAGCATGATGGGCCGGGACAGCGGCACCATGATCCGCAGGAAGATCGACAGTTCGCGGGCGCCGTCGATGCGTGCGGCTTCCACGAGTTCGTCGGGAACCGTCAGGAAGAACTGGCGGAACATGAAGCATCCGGTCGCGGTGAGTACGGCCGGGAGGATGATGCCGGCGAACGAGTTGTAGAGGCCGAGGTTGCGGACCACCAGGAACTCCGGGGCGAGCATGACCTCGGACGGCAGCATCGTGGTGGCCAGGATGCAGATGAAGAACACCTTGAGCCACTTGTTGTCGTACTTGGCCAGCGCGTACCCGGTGCAGCAGCTGACTCCCACCGTGAGGATCGTCGTGATCACGCACACGATGGTCGTGTTGATGAAGTACTGGGAGAAGTTGGCACTGCGCCACGCGGTCAGGTAACCCGACAGGGTGGGGTTGTGCGGAACCAGCGTCAGCGGATAGGAGAACAGGTCGCTGGCCGGTTTGAGGGAGCTGAGGATGAACCACAGCACCGGCAGTCCGTAAAGGCACGCCAGGATCCACAGCAGTGTCGTCGCGGGCACCGCCCGCCGGAGCCCACCGCTGCCCGCCCGGCGGGGCCGCTTTTTGGAGACGGCCCGTCCGGGATCGGCATCGACCGGGCGGGGCATGTCTGTGGTTGTCATCGGTTCTCCACCCGCCGGTTGACGATCAGCTGGATGATCGCGACGGCCATCAGGATGAGCATGAGCACGAATGACGCGGCGCTCGCGTAGCCGATCTGGCCCCGTTTGAAGCCGGTCTCATAGATGTACTGGACAAGCAGGTTGTTCGACGTGCCGGGTCCGCCGTTGTTGAGGGCGACGAACACCGGGTATTCCTTCATCGCGTTGATCGTGTTGAGCAGGATGACGATGAACGAGGTGGGCGCGATGCTCGGCAGCGTGATGCTGATGAACTGGCGCCACGGACCGGCGCCGTCGAGCGAGGCCGCCTCGTAGTACGACACCGGTACGTTCTTGATCGCCGCGATGAACAGCAGCATCGAGAAACCCGTCCAGGCCCAGGATGCCGCCATCACCACCACGATCAACGACAGGTCCGCGTTCGACTGCCACGGAACGGCACTTCCGCCGAGCTTCTCGATGACGTAGTTGACCAGTCCGAAGTTCTCACCGAACAGCCACCGCCACAGGACACCCACGACGATGGGCGACAGAAGCCACGGGATGAAGAAGACGACGCGGGCGACCGACGCGCCCTTGGCGTGCTTGCTCACCAGCAGGTTGGCGGTGAGCAGCGAGACCGCGAAGTTCAGCGGTACGAAGAGCACGGCGTACAGCAGCGTCCGGGTCAGCGCGTCGTAGAAGGTGGAGTCCCCGAACAGGTTGTGGTAGTTGTCCAGTCCGATGAACTGGAACACCCCTACACCCGTGTAGTTCGTGAAGGAGTAGACGAGCCCGATCACCGCCGGCCAGACGAAGAACAGCGCGAAGAGCACCACATTGGCCGCGATGAGGACGAGCGGCGCGAGGGTGTAGGTGCTGCGTCTCCTGGGCGGCCTCACGGACACGTCCGAGGCGCGTTTTGTCATCTTCCTGACTCCGTGCTGGTGGGAGGGGTTCCGGTGGGCTCACGCCATGAGCCCGGCATCACGTGGTCGGCCGAGGCCGGGCGGCGGTGTCTTGATCCCGCCGCCCGGGCCTGCCGGCCTACGCTCAGCCGCCGACCTGCTGGTTGTAGCCGGCCACGATGTTCTGCAGGGCCTTGTCGGCCGACTGCTGACCGTTGATCGCCTTGCCGAGCTCCGTCTTGGTCGGGTCCTCGGTGAGGCTCTTGCCCTTCAGCACCCAGTTCGTCTGCGCGCCGTTGAAGTAGCCGGAGATCGGGGCGTAGAGCGGGATCGACTCGTTGTAGAGCTTGAACGCCGCCTGCGCCGCCTCGGACTTGAAGGGGTACTTCGGGTTCAGACCGCTCTCGACCGGCAGGAACCCGGACGCCTCACACAGCGCCTGGTAGTGGGCCGGCTCGTACAGCCAGGACAGGAACTTCGTCGCGGCCTTGGCCGCGTCGCCGTTGTTGTTGAAGCCCACCGTCATGCCGCCGCTGTTGACATCGCTGGCCTGCACCGGCTGCGCCGGAGTCGGGACGCTCGCCCAGTCGAACTTCTTGATGCTCTCCGCGAAGGCGGGAACCTGCCACACGCCGGACCAGTAGGCGACCACGTCACCGCTCTGGAACATGGCCGACGGGTCGGCGCCGCTGGTCCACACCGACTTCGGCATGGTCTTGTCGTCGTTCAGTCCGACGAAGTAGTTCACGGCCTTCTTGGTCGCCGCGTCCACCGAGAACTTGCCGGAGGAGTCCGCGTGGACGTACTTCCCGCCCATCTCGTACACCATGGCGCGGAGCCGGGACGGCGACTGGTCGAACGTGAGGGAGTACTTGGCGCCGGTCTTCTCGCGGACCTTGTTCGCCGCCTTGATGAAGTCGGTCCAGGTCCAGGTCTTCTGGGGCGAGGCCGGGACGGAGACGCCGGCCTTCTTGAAGAGCGACTCGTTGATGAACAGGCCGGACGCGGTGACGTCCGAGGGGATGGACAGCACCTTCCCGGACGAGTCCTTGGCGAGGAAGTTGGCGTTGATCTTGTTGCTCTTGTTGTTGGCGATGGAGCTGAGGTCGATCAGCTTGCTCGACCAGATCGGGTCCAGCGCCGGCACGGCCGCCACGTCGGGCAGAGAGTTCGCCTGCGCGGCGTTGTGCAGCTTCGTCGCGTAGCCGTCGTAGGGGAGGTTGACGAGCTTGACGTTGACGCCGGTTTCCTTCTTGTATTGCGCCACCATCTTCTTCCAGCCCGCGTCCTGCCCCGGAACCGTGGAGATCCAGAACGTCAGCGCCTTGGAGTTCCCGCCCGAGCCGGATCCCGACCCCCCGCAGGCGGAGAGCAGCAGGGCACCTGCCGTGGCCACGGCAGCAAGGGGAACCAGGCGGCGTATGCCGCCGCGGCCGAGTCGGCGGGAGCGCCGCACACCTACAGTGGTCATCTTCGATCCTTTTTCGTCGCAGGGGACGGAGCACGGCGCCGACCGAAGCGGCACGGGTGCATGGTGCAGGAATTTTCGCTTTCCGGGGGCACGGCCTCGCCCGGCCGCGTCGCCTTGACGGGTGGGGTCCCCGGCCCTCACGGCCGTGGCCTCGCGAGCACGCCCTCGCGTGGCTGCCGTACCTCACGTACGGTCGGGACGCTCACCCCAAGCCGGTGTCCCGACCGACTTAGAAAGCGCTTGTCCGGACATTGGCAGACCAAGTCGGAGGCCGTCAATCCTTAGTCCGCGCGGCTTCGGTCACGGTTTGGACTCCCCGGGCGACCGCGAGCCGGGCGGCACCCACGACCGTGCCCAGGTCCCCCACGGTGCTGCTGACCACCTCGGTGGGCCAGCTCAGCCGTGCCAGTTCGGCCCGCACCCCGGGCAGGAGCTGCGGGTCGGCGCCGGTGCTGCCGCCCAGAACGACCAGTCCCGGGTCGAGCACGGCGGTCACGGCGGCGGCGAGGCGGCCCACGTCCACGGCATGCCGGCCGACGACGGCGCGGGCGGCGGCCCGGCCCTCCCCGGCGAGGGCGAAGAGACGTTCGGCGGTACGGGGGCACGGGCCGTCGGAGTCCTGCCAGACCTCGGCCGCCCGCCGCAGCAGCGAGCGTGCGCCGATGTACTCCTCCAGCGCCTCCTGCCGCGGCTCGCGACCGTCGTCCCACGGGTACGGCAGTCGGGCCAGCTCGCCGGCCGCGCCGTTGGCTCCGCGCAGCACCAGGCCGCCGACCACGATGCCGAGGCCGACACCGACGCCGATCCGCAGGTAGCCGAAGGTGTGACGGCCGCGGGCGGCGCCTTCGTACAGCTCCGCGAGCGCCGCGCAGTTGACGTTGTTCTCGAGGTGGATGGGCACGCCCGGCGGCAGCGCGACGGCCATGGCGTCGAACACGGGGCCCGCCTTGGCGGTCGCGGGACGCATGCCGGTCCCCGGCTGCTGCGGCGTGGTGACATCACCGACGGCGACGACGATGGTGCGCAGCGGGGCACCCTCGGGCAGCGCGTCGAGGGCCTGTCGCACCACGTCGGCGGCGTCCTCCCGGGAGCCGGTGACCTGGGCGAGCAGGGTGCCGTCCAGGGCGCAGCCGCGTACCCGCGTGAACGCGGGGCCGAGGTCGACGGCGAGTACGGTCCCGGCGGCCGGGCCGAGACGGTAGACGGCGGCGGAACGGCCCGTGCCGCTGGAGGCGGTGCCGGAATGGGCGGCGAGCCGGGCGCTCTCCAGCTCCGCGACGGCGGAGGACACCGTCGGTTTGGACAGTCCCGCCAGGGTCGCGAGCTGCGGCCGGGTCGCGGTGCCCGCCCCGGCCAGCACGGCGAACACCGCGCTCGCGCTCTCGGTCAGGCGAGAGGCTCTCGCCACGTCGTGTTCCACAGTTCTCCCGCACGGGTCATGGGCCGCGCTCCCGGAGCGATCGTCCCCGGGACGCGGCGATGGGATGCCCTGGCGTCGCGGTTCCCGCCCCGCGGCGACCCGGTGGGAACGCTGCGGTGGTCGAGTGCGTGACGCCTCTTGACACGCACTGTACTTCGTTAGTTAACTTCCTAACGAACGTCACGGTACTCGCCTGCCGTGCCCGTCAGAAGCCCGTCCCGGGGCTTCCCTAGTTCATCAACTCCCCTTGCCCCAGGCACGGTTCGCCTACCGTCGCAGCCAAGCGCAACGACGAAAGAGGACCCGTGCCGGACGCTCCCCCCTCATGCCCTCTCGTGGTCGGAATCGACGTGGGCGGCACCAAGACGCATCTCCGCGCCTTCGCGGGGGACGACCTGGTCGCCGACCACGTCCGCCCGAGCAGCGGCTGGCGGCCGCACGACCCCGTGGCCGCGGCTGGCTGGGTCGCGGCACTGGTCGCCTCCGCACTGCCGACGGGCGCACGCCCGTCCGCCGTCGCCGTGGGTGGCCACGCCTGCGAGACGCCCCGGCAGTGCCACCAGATACGCACCGCGCTGCATCTGCACTTCGACGCGCCCGCGCTCGTCATGGGCGACGCCGAACTTCTCGTACCCGCCGCCGGTCTCGATCAGGGTGTCGGCCTGGTCGCCGGTACCGGTTCCGTCGCGGTCGGCCGCCTCGCCGACAACGGCCCCGTCCAGGTCGGCGGCTGGGGCGCGGTACTCGGGGACGAGGGCGGCTCGGCGGGTCTCGTCCGTGAGGCCGTACGGTCCGTCTGGGCGGCCCACGACCGCGGCGAGACCCCCGACGAACTCGCCAAGGGCCTGGTCGCCGCGTTCGGCGTCGACGAGGTACCGGCACTCGGCGCGGCCCTGGAGCGGGCCACCGACGTCTCCGCCGAGTGGGGCCGGCACGCACCCGTGGTGTTCACCGCCGCCGAGGCCGGCTCACCCCTCGCCGCTGCGGTGATCGCCGACGGCGGCCGCTCGCTGGCCGCGCTCGTGAGACGGCTCGCCGACCGCGGGGTCACGGTCGAGGACGTCGTGGTCGCCGGCAGCACCGTGCTCGCCCAACCCGCCCTGTACGAAGCCTTCGTGACATCCCTGGCCACGAGCGTGCCCGGGGCCCGCCCGAGGCCCCTGGACGCACCGCCGGTCGACGGCGCGGTCGCGATGGCCCGTTCACTCGTATGACATGTGGCGGACGCCGGTTCCTCCCTGGTCCGACACAACTCGCCCGTAGATCTTCGCTCGTAGAACTCGGGAAAGCGCGTTCGACGCGTACGTCACGTGCCGCACCATGAGTCACGATCGATCGCTCCACCTCCTTCCCGCGGCCTTACGGCCGAACAACTCGAGAGAGGCAGACGTATGCCGTCATCAGCCGGGCACCCCTCCCCCTCGTCGGTCCGTGAACGCGCCGTGAACCGCAGGGGGTTCCTCAGGACCTCCCTGGGTGCCTCGGCCGGTGTGCTGGCCGCGCCCACCCTCGTGACCTGGCTGGCCGCCACGGACGCGAAGGCCGCCGCCGGTGCCGCCGCGTTCGTGGACGACTACAAGACCAACGTCATCGCGAACCTGACGCCCGAGACCAACGCCGTGGTCCGCGTCCTCGGCGGCATGGCCGACGTATGGAAGACCGGCGGCGCCTGGAACACCGGCACGCCGCTGATACCCGAGGTGCTGCGCGCCAACATGCGCTACTGCGCCCGGCTCACCTCGGCACGCACCGAGGCGCAGGCGAAGGAGGCCTTCCTCTACGACCGCCAGCACCAGAGCTACGCGATGATCGCGGGCCTCGGTCCGCTGGCCGACCTGTACAGGACAGGCGCCAAGGCGGTCACGTCGATCACCGGCGCGCCCGACGGCACACCGCCCACCAAGATCGACGACGCGGTACCGGCCGACGCCCCGGCCGGCTCCGCGCTCGGCGCGGGCGCGCACGACTCGGCGCTCGGCAAGGTCGCCGAACTGGTCGACACGGTGCGTGGCCCGTTCGCCTCCGGCAACCCCGGCAAGTACGCCTTCCAGTACCCGCGTCCGTGGCGCATGAACGAGGACAGCGAGGTCGTCGACACCGGGAGGACCGACGCGCTCGGCTTCCCCGTCTACGACTCCGAGGTGATCGTGGCGACACAGCTGCTGCGTCAGCGCAACACCTCTCCGGTGGACGACGGCGGCTTCCCCAGCGGCCACACCAACGCCTTCCACCTGGCGGCACTGGCCTACGCGTACGCGGTGCCGGAGCGCTTCCAGGAACTGGTGACGCGCGCCTTCGAGCTGAGCCACACCCGGATCATGTCGGGCATGCACTCGACGGTCGACGTCCTCGGCGGCCGGATCATGGCCACCGCCCTGGCCGCCGCCACCCTGGCCGACCCGGCGAACGCGGACCTCAAGGCCGCGGCACGCGCCCAGGCCCTGGCGTACTTCCGGCAGGAGACCGGCACGACGGCGGACACGCTGTACGCGTACGCCCACTCCGACGGCTCCGACGCGTACGCGGACCGGGCCGCCAACGCCCGTGCCGTCAAGCCCCGATTGACGTACGTGCTCACGCGGCACGGCCAGGACAAGCCGCTTGCCGTACCGAAGGGCGCGGAGGCGCTGCTGGAGACGCGACTGCCGTACCTGACCGCGGCCCAGCGGCGTGAGGTCCTGCGGACGACCGCGCTGCCCTCCGGGTACGTCCTGCTGGACGGCTTCGAGCAGTGGGGCCGGCTGAATCTGTTCGCGGCGTCCGACGGTTACGGCGCCTTCGACTCCGACGTGAGCGTCACGCTCGACGCGGCGGCCGACGGCTTCGAGGCGGCGGACAGCTGGCGCAACGACATCGGCGGGCCGGGCGGTCTGACCAAGCGCGGCACCGGCACGCTGACCCTGACGGGGCACAACCGGTACACGGGCGGCACCGTGCTGGCTGACGGTGTCCTCGTCGCGGGGTCGGCGCACGCGCTGGGCCACGGTGACGTGGGGGTGCAGGGCGGCACTCTCGAACTCGGCAAGTCGCTGCGGGTTCACGGCACCTACACCCAGGATTCCGGCACGCTGGAGGTGACCCTGCGCTCGGGCCAGGAGCCGGTCCTGGAGGTGACGCGCCGGGCGGTGCTGGGCCGGGGCAGCACGCTGTCCCTGCGGCTGGACGCCGACCGGCCGCCGACCGCCGGCCGCACGGTCCGCGTGCTCGGGGCCCCGGTGCTGCGCGGGCAGTTCGACCGCGTCGAGCTGAACTCCGACCGCCTGCGGGCCGTACCCGTCTACACGGCGGAAGGTCTGTCGGTACGACTCCTGAAGCGGTAACGCCCCGGGTGGCGGGAGCTGGTGCAGAGTAGGCGCATGACACGCCGCTCGATCGCTCCCGCCACCGCCCGCCCGGTGTCACCGCGGGGCGGATGATGGCGCGCGTGACGCACACGGTCCTGGACCCGAAGGCAGCTGTCGAGGCGCCCGGCGAACGTCCGCCGGGACGGCCCGGCAGGCGATGGCTGGTGCCGTTGCTGGTGGTGCTGCTGCTCGGCCAGATGGCCGCCGCGATGGTGACGACGGCCGTGCAGCAGACGCCGACCATCGACGAACCGGTGTACGTCGGCACGGCCGCCGAGTACCTGCACGACCACCGCGTGCGCCACAACCCGGAGCATCCGCCGCTCGGCAAACTGGTCATCGCCACCGGAGTGGCGCTCGCCGACCCGCACGTCGATCCGTCCTTCACCGGGGGCCAGAGCCTCCTCGGGCAGCATCTGTTGTACGAGTCCGGCAACGACCCGTGGCGGCTGATGCTGTGGGCCCGCCTCCCGGTCATCGCGCTGACCCTGCTGTTCGGCCTCGTCGTCTTCGCCTTCGCCCGCGAACTCGCCGGGCCGGTGGCCGGGTTGGTCGCGCTCGCCCTCTACGCCTTCTCCCCGGACATCGTCGCGCACGGCTCGCTGGCCACGCTGGACGTCCCGGCGGCCGGCTTCCTGCTGACCTCGGTGTGGCTGCTGTGGCGGGCACGTCGGCGTCCGCGGCTGTTCCTGCCGCTCGCCGGGGTGGCGCTCGGCGCGGCCCTGGCCACGAAGATGAGCACGCTGGCGGCGATTCCGGTGCTGCTGGTCCTGGCCGGGGTGTCGGTCTGGTCCGCTCCGGCCGCCCGGCTGTCGGGCCGTCGCCGGGCGCTGCTGAGGGCGGCCGTGGGCGCCGCCGTGGTGGCCCTGGTCGCGGTGGCCGTCGTCTGGGCGGCGTACCTGGCCGTCGATCCGCGGCTGCGCTGGTCGCCCGTGCAGTACGTGCCCGTGGTGCACGGGAAGCGCGGGCTGCTGGTCCAGCTGATGCCGTTCCCGGAGGCGTACCGGGACGGGATGCGCATCCAGTTCGGTCTGGAGAACCACCCGTGGGAGGGCTTCCTCTTCGGCAAGGTGTACACCGGTTCCCTCTGGTACTACCTGCCGGTCGCGCTGCTGGTGAAGACCCCGCTCGGGATGCTGGCCCTGTGGGCCGCGGGCGCCGTCGTGGTGTGCGTGGTACCCCGGCTGCGGCCCACGGCGCCGTATCTGCTCGTGCCCTCCGCCGTGCTGCTGGCCGTGGCCATGGAGGGGGCCCGCGACTTCGGCACCCGCTACGCCGTCCTCCTGCCGATGTTCCTGGCGGTGGCCGCGAGCTGTGTCGTCGCCGTGCGGTGGCGGTGGGCGCCCCTCGTCACGGGGGCGCTGGTGCTGTTCGTCGCGGTGAGCTCGCTGCGGGCGTACCCCTACTATCTGCCGTACTCCAACGAGGCGTTCGGCGGTCCGGCCGAGACCCGGCTGCACCTGCACGACTCCAACGTCGACTGGGGTCAGGACCTGGGCCGGCTCGCCGACCGGCTGCGTGAGCGGTACCGGGGCGAGCGGATCTGGCTCGTGTACAAGGGCAGTGGTGTGCCGTCGTACTACGGCATCGACGCGGCCGATCCGCGTGAGGTGCCCGTGCGGGCGGTGCGCGGACTGCTGGTCGTGTCCGACTCCTCGGCCGCCAAGGCGACCGGACGGCTGGCCGAGTTGATCGACGGCAGTCGTCCCATCGACGAGGTCGGTCACTCGATCACGATCTACCGGCGGTGATCCGCTCCCAGGGCCTGTCGTTCGGATCGGGCCGCGGGAAAGCAACGGTGTCTCCTGGCCGACCTGAGGGCCGGCGTCCGCGGCGTGATCCGAACGACAGGCCTCAGTGCGTCACGTGCTCGAATCCCTCGGCGCTCACGTGGGTCATCACCCGGCTGGCCACGTGGTAGCGGCCGTTGGGCACGGCCGAGGACCTCGTGATGTGCACGGTGAGGGGGCCGGCCCACTCGTATCCCTTGTGCTCCGCGTGCCGCATCAGGGTGTCGGTGAGCTCCTGGCCGACGCTGCTGTCCCGGCGGGTGAGCTCGTCGTGCACGCCGTCGGCGAGTACGACGTCGTAGGCGTTGGGGACCACCACCCGGGACTCGCTGCACACGACCACGTTGCTGTCGCACTCGTGCCGCAACGCGTCGAGGAGTTCGACGGGGTCCTTGTCGACGACCCGCGCCCACATCGCCTCCCACCGGCTCTCCAGGGCATGTTCCAGCACGCTGATCACGCTCATTTTTTTCCTCCTTGAGGTCGCCCGGCGCGGCTCCTTGTGTCGACCGGAACCGCCGTGCGGGTTCCCGGTCGGCGCGCGCGTATCCGCCCCTGTTCGCCGGCGGCCGGATGACGCCGCACAAGCCCTGGTCACCGGGGTGGGTGGGCTATGTTGAACTTCCGTGGGAGAAAAAGGAGGCGCACCGGTGCCATCGCCGCAGCAGGCACGCGCACAGGCATCCTCGATCACCTCGGGAAAGACCGCACCGGAGGCGGAGGCCTCCCCGACGTCCCAGCTCAGGACGCTTTTCGACCGGCCCCGGCTGTCCCCGGGACAGCGGCGCATCGCCCAGTACCTGATCGAGCACATCACCGAGGCGGCCTTCCTGTCGATCACCGATCTCGCGGAGCGCGTCGGCGTCAGCCAGCCCTCGGTGACGCGGTTCGCCGCGGCGGTCGGCTTCAGCGGATACCCCTCGCTGCGGGAGAAACTCCAGGCGATCGCGCTCGGCGCCCTCGCCGGCGGCCCCGCGGCGGCGGAGGAGAACGGGAGCAACGAACTCCAGGCGGCCATCGACGCCGAGATCGAGAACCTGGAGAACCTGCGGCGGGACTTCGTCGATCCCGACCAGGTGATCGGCGTGGGCCGCGAGTTGTCCCGCTCGACCCCGCTGACCGTGCTGGGCCTGCGCATCTCGGCGTCCCTCGCCGAGTACTTCGCGTACGCGGCGCGCCGCGTCCATCCCGACGTACGGCTGGTGACGCGGGGCGGCAGCGTCGCCTACGACGCGCTGCTCCAGTCGCGGGAGGCCGGCGGCACCTGGGTCCTGGCGTTCTCCATGCCCCGGCACGCCCAGGAGACCCTGACCTCCGTACGCGTCGCGCGCAGCGCCGGGTTGAAGGTCGCGCTGATCACCGACCTGGCACTCGGGACGGTGGCCGACGAGGCGGACGCCGTGTTCGCCGTCGGCACCGGCTCCCGCCTGGTCTTCGACTCCTACGCCGCCCCGGGTGTGATGGCCGCGGCCCTGCTCCAGGCGATGACCGACGCCGACCCGGAGCGCACGCAGGCACGGCTGGAGGAGTACGAGCAGATCTCCGACCAGCACCAGTTCTTCCTCCGCGAGTAGCCCCGCTTCCACCACATCAGGACACCGCAGGACACAGCGGAACCCTTCGTGACATATCACTCATGAATGTTTTCATGCGTCTTGCAAAGCAGACCGCATATATAAATACTGCTCACGGATCGCACCCCGGGCCGTACCGGGACACGTTCCACACCGACGGACACCCGAAGCCGCCGTCTCCTACCCGCGTCGGCGCCCAGGGTGTCCGGGCCGGGCATCGCCTGCGCGAGCGCCCGTTCGCGGCCCCGGCCATCCCCTAGGCCGGGGCCGCCCACTGAGTCGGACCACCCCACACGACGCCGCACACCGGGAAAGCGATGACCATGCCCCTGACGAGCACGCGGACGACCACACGTATCGACCGGGACTGGCCGTGCCAGGTCAAGGCCCCCGGCAGTTACGACTGGGAGCGCTCGGCGGCCAAGTGGCTGCGCGAACTGGTGCCGGCGCGCTACGCCAGCTACCCGGCGCTGATCCGGCACCCGGTGCTGCTCGCCCGGCACGCGCAGATCCAGGTCCAGCACGAGATCCGCGTCGCCCGCACCGCCCTGCAGACCGCCCGGGCCGATCTGCCCTCGCTGGGCCTGCCGGAGTCGGTCATCGAGCACACGATCAAGCTCTACGCGGCGGAGGTCCTGCAGCTTCAGCACATCGCCCGCAGCGTCCGCGCGGTCACCCAGGCGCTGGTCGACCACACGCCCGGTCGCTGACGGCCGGGGCCCGGGACGCCCGGCTTGCGCCCGCGGCGGCATGACTGACGGCTCATGTGGCACCCGTCGTGAACATGAGCACCACCCAAGTACGGCGGAGCGAGCCGATCACCACAGTTCTCACCTGGCAGGTACGCCCGGGCCACCAGCGCGAGTTCGAGGAGTGGACACACGGGATCGCCGACTGTGCCAGACGGTTCCCGGGCAACGAGGGCGTCTCGTGGCTGCGCCCCGAGGACGGTCACCGCTATCACACGGTGCTGCGCTGGTCCGATCCCGGCCGGCTCACCGCCTGGCTGGAGTCGGACGAGCGCGCCGGCTGGCACGAGCGGATCGAGGGCATCGCCACGGAGATCGGCAGCGAGCGCCAGTCGACGACCGGTATGGAGGCCTGGTTCAGTCTGCCCGGCACGACCGTGCAGGCCCCGCCCCGGTGGAAGATGGTGCTCACCACTTTCCTCGGCGCCTATCCGTTCACGGTGCTGATCCAGTGGCTGGTGACTCCCTCCACCACCAGCTGGCCGCTGCCGCTGCGCGCCGCCGTGTTCCCACTGGTGCTGCTGCCCCTGCTGACCTACCTGGTGATGCCGTCGCTCAGCCGCCTGCTGCGGCTGTGGCTGTTCCCACCACCGGGCCGTTGATGTCGTATACGGTCGTACGCGGGCAGGTCGGCGGGCCCGGCGCCGCGGCCTGACCGGAACGTGCGATCTGTGGGCACAAGACCGCGATCGAAGCCGTGCTCATGTGCAATGCTCGACCTGTGACGAGCGACCCCGCCGGCCCAGCCGAGCCCGGTACCGTGCCCGAGATGGTTGCACTGGCCAAGGTTGTTGCCCGGCAGCGGGCCGAGATGGACCGGCTGCGGGACCAGGCAGTCACGTCCGCCGTCCTGGAACGGGCCAAGGGCGCGCTGATGGCGCTGAGCAGGTGCAACCCGGACGAGGCCGTCGAGGAGCTGCTGCGGCGGGCCAAAGCCGCGGACCGCACGCTGGCGGAGGAGTGCTGGATCACCCTGGGCGGCCTGGTGCCCCCGTTGCGTGGCCCTGTGCACGAGTCCCGGTCCGCCCTCGCCGTGTCCGGCGTCCGGGCCGCCCACCACAGGGCCGACGCGGACGCCGACGCCGACGCCGACGGCACGAACGACGGCACGAACGACGCCGATGGCGCGGACGAACGCTTCGCCACCCTCAGCCGCCTAGGTGAGGCCCTGGTCGGCGTGCGCACCCCGCAGGAACTCGCCCGGTGCCTGCTGGAACACCTCGCGCCGGACGCCGACGTCGACGGGGTCATGCTCTACCAGCGACTGGCCACCGGAGGCCTCGAACTCATCGGGTACGCCGGCATCGACGACACCCTCGCCGCCCAGTGGTGCCACGTGCCGCCACTGACCGGGGTGGCCGCGCTCGACGCGCTGCGGGCACGGGAGCCGCAGTGGCTGGAGGACATCGAGGCGGACCGGGAGCGGTATCTGCTCATCGGGGATCCACCCGAGCGCTGGCGCTCCCGGGCCTGGCTGCCCCTGCCGGCCGGGGACACGGCCGACGTCTGTATCGGCGTCCTGCGCACGCGCGACGGCTCCTTCACGCCGCCGGTCCGAGAGCTCCTGCGGGCGGTGCCAAAACTGTGCGCCGGACGGCTGCGCGCGTTCGGCACCCGGCAGGTACAGGCCGCCGACGCGACCGGCTCCGCACAGGCGGTGTTCGGTTCGCTACCGGGCGCCGCGGTCCTGGTGAGCCCGATGCGGGCAGCGTCCTCGGCGATCGAGGACTACCGCATCGACGCGGCGACGGCGGAGGCGGTCGACATCGTCGGCCGCACCGGGGACGATCTGGTCGGCCGCAGGATCCTGGAGTGCTTCCCGAGCATGGCGGGCGAGGAGCTGTGGCAGGGCTGCTTGCGCACCCTCGCCACCGGGGAGCCGTTCGAGAGCGAACCGTTCGCCCACCAGGAGGTCATGTCCGGGATCACGGAGCTCGCCATGTACGCGGTACGGGCGGCCCGGCTGGGCGACGGACTGGTGGTCACCTGGATCCGGCGCGAGTCCTCGGACCGGCAGGAGCAGCGGCTGGCGGACGTGCAGCGGCTGGGCAATCTGGGCTGGGCGAACTGGAACCTGGTCACGCACGAGGGCAACTGGTCGTCCCAGGTCTTCGCGATCTTCGACCGGGCCCCCGGTCAGGGGACGATCCCCCTCGCCGAGCTGTCGGCCCACGCACTGCCCCAGGACGCGCCGTCCCTGGCCCGCGCCATCCGGGAGCTCGTACACGCGGGACGCCCGTTCGACGTGCCGTTCCGGATCCGGGCGGGCGGCGGGGTCCGGCATCTGCGGGTCGTCGCCGAGGCGCTGACGGACGTCGACGGCACGCCCGTCGAGGTGCACGGCTTCATCCAGAACGTCACCGCGCAGCGCAGCGTGGAACTCGCCCTCGTGGAGAGCGAGCAGGAGGTCCTCACCCAGCACGGTGTGCTGCGCGCCGAGCGCACCCTGGCAGCCCGGCTCCAGCACGCGCTGCTGCCGCTGCCCACCGAGCCCGTGCGGCTTGCCGGGCTTCGGGTCGAGGTCGTCTATCTGCCCGCCCAGACGGGGCTGCACGTCGGCGGCGACTGGTTCAGCACCATCGAACTGCCCGACGGCGACGCCCTGTTCGTGCTCGGCGATGTCGCCGGTCACGGCATAGGCGCCGTCGCCACGATGGCCCAGCTCCGCTTCACCGCCAAGGGCATGGTCATCACCGGATCGTCACTGACCGGCGCGCTGGCCCGGCTCAACACCCTGCTGCTGCACTCCCGTGACTCCCACGGCACCGCGACCATGGTCCTGGCCCGCTACAACCCGGCCGAACGCCGTCTGGTGTGGGCGCAGGCGGGCCATCCGCCGCCGCTGCTGCTGCGCGACGGGGAGGTGCGCTACCTGGACCGCCCGCGCGGCATGCTGCTCGGTGCGAGCTCCTCGCCGGTCTACGCGGAGACGGAGTGCCTGCTGGAGCCGGGCGACCGGCTCATCCTGTACACCGACGGTCTGGTGGAGCGGCCCGCGGAGAGCATCGACCTCGGCCTGGAGCGGCTGGCGGAGGCTGCCGCCGCCCACCACACCGACGGCCCGGGCTACCTGGCACCGCTGCTCGCCGCCCTGATCCGGGACGACCCGCGGGACGACGTCTGCGTCGTCGACATCCGGGTGCCGACCGAGCCGGAGTGACGGGCGGCACCGCTCCGGCCGTGCCCGCCGCGGTTCAGTCGTCTCCACGGTGCCGCCAGTACCAGAACACGCCCACGACGAGGGCCAGCAGGAATACGGCGGGCAGCACCAAGCCCGGGATACGGGAGCCGCTCATCGGCGTGGCCTTCGTTCAGGACGTACAGGACCCCTGGAAGGGGGGTGCCCATGCTGGCGTCCGCCGATCCGTCGTCGCCGTCATTTTCCCCAGGCGTTGCCCGGTGTTCGAGTACGGCCGCCGGAACGTCAGTCGGCCGGGTGACCGGGCGGGATCGTGTACGCCTCGTCGAGTCGCAGCAGCGGTCCGTCGTCCGCGCCCTCCCGCTCGCCGGACGCCACCGGGTCGAGGACGAAGCCGACGTGGTCGCCCGCGTCGGCGCTCAGCATGACCGTGCCGACGTACCAGGCCGCCGCGTCCTGAAGGACGATCGCTCCTTCCGGCCCCTCCTGCCAGCGGACGTGCTCGAACTTGTCCGTACGGTCGCCGGTGCGGGAGCCGAACAGCTCGGCCAGTTCCCGTTGTTCGCGGGTGAGCAGATGCACGCAGAGGTGTCGGGCCGAGCGGGCCACCCGGTAGGTGTGGTTCATCCTGGACAGCCACACCACGAAGCGCGCCGGGTCGATGGAGCACTGGGAGGAGAAGCCCACCAGGCATCCGGCCCGCTCTCCGTCCGCGGTCGCGGTCACCACACACATCTCCGGGTTCAGCCGGTCGATGAACGCGTCCATGCCCGCCATACCCGCTCCGCCTTCGTTCGTCCCGTCACGCGCGGCCGATGTCGTGGCCTCGGCCCGTCACGGCACGGGTACCACGGCATCGGGAGTCACATGCCGGGTCGGAGCGATCTCTTGGCGTCCGCAGTCTCCTCCTCCATCTCAACGCCTTCCGCTCCGCCTTCTCTTCTGCCGTCTCATTCGTTGTCCGTCATCCGTTGTCCGTCATCCGCCGGCCGTACGGGACTCCAGGTCGCGTCGGGTGTCGTCGCCGTAGACGCCGGTCTCGTCGCCGCGGATGCCGTACCAGAGCTGGAAGCGGGCGACCGCCTCGGTCAGGGTGGCGTCGTAGCGGCCGCTGGTGGAGCCGTCCGCGTAGACGTCCGGGATGCGCAGCAGGCGCTCCTGGAGGTCGGTGACCTCGGGGCCGTCGGCTCCTTCACGGAGGGTTCCGGCGCCGTCGGGATCGGCCGCGCCGCCCGAGGTGGTCGGCGTGGGCGCTGCCGACGTCGGGGCGGCTGGTGAGGGGGCCGGCGCCGCGGTCGCGTCGCTGCGGCCGGGCAGCAGGAACGCGCAGCCGAAGCCGACCACCGCGGCGGCGGCGACGGCACCGACGACGGCCGTACGGCGCAGGTGCCGCGGCCGGTCGCGGGGAGCGTCATGGGGGGCCGGGCGGCGGTCGGGGCCGACGGGTGGGAGTTCCTGCGTCTCCTCCTCGACGTGCGGCGACGCCTTGGGCACGGCCACCGCCTCGTAGGTGCCGTGCTGCTCCGGGTCGTAGATGCCGTTCTGCTCCCTGTACTCCCTGATCAGTTCGGCGAGGGCGTCGGTGCGGCGCGGGCGCAGCACTCGGATCGGCTCCAGCGGCGGCTTGTCCTGAGGCGGGCCCTGGTCGGGCGGTGTCGGCATGCTGCTCTCCTTCCGTCCCTGCGCAGGGACCTGCGGCATCCCCCGGCAAGGGATACGTGGCCATCGGGTGAGGAGTTCAGCGTCCGCCACCTCGGTCGACACAGAGCACTCAGTTCCCTCAACTCCCTGCACTGAGTGCCATCCGACCCGGCCAGGTGTTACGTTCCCGTACATGAGCTCCAGCAGCGCGGCGGCCCGCCGCGGCGAGAAGGCGGAGGCGGCGGCCGCGAAGCCGCCCATGCGGGACGCGCTCGTCGGTGCGGCCTTCCGGCTGTTCCTGGAGCGGGGGTACGAGCAGACCACCGTCGACGACATCGTGGCGCTCGCCGGGGTCGGCCGCCGGTCCTTCTTCCGCTACTTCCCCTCCAAGGAGGACGTGGTCTTCCCCGACCACGAGCGCTGCCTGACCGACATGACGGACTTCCTGGCCTCCGGCGACGACACGGAGGAACCCGTGGGGCGGGTCTGCGACGCGGCCCGGCTGGTGCTGCGGATGTACGCCGAGAACCCGACCTTCTCCGTCCAGCGCTACCGGCTCACCAAGAAGGTGCCGGGCCTGCGCGCGTACGAGCTGTCCGTGGTGTGGCGCTACGAGCGGGCCCTCGCCGAGTACCTGCGGGCGCGGTTCGCGGGCCGGCGTGACGGGATCCTGCGGGCCGACGTGATCGCCGCGGCCGTGGTCGCGGCCCACAACAACGCACTGCGGTCCTGGCTGCGTTCGGACGGGCGGAGCGACGCGGGCGCCACGGTGGACCACGCCCTCGGGTACGTGCGGTCGACCTTCGGCGCGACTCCGGTGACGCTCGTCGCCGAGCAGCCCGAGGACGTGGTGGTCGTCGTCTCCCGGCGCGGGGCTCCGCTGTGGCGGGTGGTCCAGGAGATCGAGACCACGCTGGGGCGCGGCTGACCGATCTCGGGGTACGGAGTGCCTTTACGAGTGACACTCAGTGCCATACGCTGAGGGCGTGCACGGTGGCACGGTAAGCCGGGCACGTGCGTGCACGGTGATCCGCGCACGAGGGATTCCGGCCGAGCGCAAGGAGTTGACCAGCGTGTACCACCCTTCAGGAAGCGTTGCTCGTCAGACAGCCGGTTCCACGGCGGGCCTCCTGGATCCCAGGATCCCGGCCCCCCGGAGCGCCGACAGCGAGGCCATCCTCTTCCAGCGCTGCACCTGGTGCGCCACCGCCATGTACCACCGGCTGCTGTGTCCGGTCTGCCAGGGCAGCGACCTGCGCACGGAGCGCGGCGAGGGCACGGGGACGGTCCGCCATGCCACCGTGGTGCACCGCAACACCCCCGCCGCACGCAACGTGTCGCTGATCGAGATGGCCGAGGGCTTCGTCGTACGCGGCCGGGTCATGGGCCCGCTCATCGGCATCCACAGCGGTGACCGGGTGCGACTGTCCACCGCGAAGGACCCGGTGCGGGGCGAGCCGGTCTTCCAACTGCTCGACGAGCCCTACCGCGCCTGGATCTGACGGACCGTCCCCCGGCCTGGCCGGCCCGGGAGCCTCCCTCGCGCAGACCCCGCGCATCCCGCGTGCAGACCCCTCCCGCTACCCCCGCCACACCCCCGGCACCAGGTCGCGCACCCGTACCGGCAGCCCCGACTCGAAGCACTGGTTGGCCGCGAGACCGACGGCCAGCGCGAGCGCGCCGTCCCGTTCGGTGGCCGTCGGGTGGGTTCCCGCCCCGGTGTCCGCCGGCTGCCCCGGGTCCACCGGCCCGAAGAGGGCGTCCAGCATGCGCGGGTCGCCGCCCCCGTGGGCCTCGTGGGCGGTGACGAGCGGGACGTCGACCGGTGGCCGCCACAGCGGACGAAGGGTGAGACGGGCCCCGCCCGCGTTTTCGGCGGCCGTGTCTCCGTGCACGGCGCCGCTGCCCGAGGTGATCCGGCTCCGGGGCGGCTGCCAGCGGCTCTCCTCCACCTCCAGCTCCAGCCGGCCCGCACTGCCGTTGAACATCACCCGGTAGCCCTCCCAAGGGGAGTAGGCGGTGAGGTGGTACGTCATGGTCGCGCCCCCGGCGTAGCGGACGAGGACGGCCATGTCGTCCTCGATGGTCACGGGGCCGTCGAAGACGTTGCGGTCGCGGACGTACCCGTTGTCGGGTTCGGCGTCGAGGTAGAGGGCGCGCAGGGTGTCGTCCGCCGTGAGGTCCAGCGCGAAGGGGTCGTCGGCGGCCGGCGCGGCGCCATGGGCGCGGTCGTAGTCACGGCGCAGTCCGTGGCGTCGGCCCGCCTCAGGGCCGTAGAAGCCGAGTCGCCCGTAGCCGAAGACCTCCTGCGGCTCGTCGGCGAGCCACCAGTTGACCAGGTCGAAGTGGTGGCCGGACTTGTGCACCATGAGGCCGCCGCTGCGGTGCTTGTCCCGGTGCCAGCGGCGGAAGTAGTCGGCGCCGTGCCGTACGTCGAGCAGCCACTCGAAGTGCACGGACAGGACCTCGCCGATCGCGCCGTCGGCGAGCAGGGCGCGGACCTTCTCGTGGGCGGGGTTGAAGCGGTAGTTGAAGGCGACGGTCAGGGAGTTTCCGGTGTCCCGGACCGTGTCGAGGATGCGGGCACAGCGGTCCGCGTCGACGGTCATCGGTTTCTCGGTGACCACCCGGCAGCCGGCGTTCAGGGCCGGGACGATGAAGCGGTCGTGCTCGGCGTCGACGGTGGTGACGACGACCTCGTCGATGTCCTCCTCGGCCAGCATGTCACCGAAGCGGTCGGGCTCCCACGGCGTGGCGGCGGGTTCGCCGGCCGCGGCCAACAGCCCGTTGTGGAAGGCCATCCGGGTGGGACTGGGATCGCAGAGGGCGGCGACGCGGTGGCCGGGGCGTTCGGCGAGGGCCCGGGTGAACATCTGGGCGCGGTGGCCGGTGCCGACGACGGCGGCGCGGTGACGGGTGGTTCGGCTCATGGAAAGCGCTTCCCCCAGGGTGGGTCCGACTAGTCCTCGACACCCCCGCCGACTCGATCGCGTCGTCGGCCGCCGACAACTTCGGCGCCACAGACAACCCACAGCAACCCTGCGCCGTCCTCTGTGACGCGAGCGGCCTCCGTGACGAACGGGGCGCCGGCGCCTGCGAGTTGTGCATGGCGAATTGCGCTGTGAGTTGTGAGTTGCGAGGAGGGGACATTGATCCGTGCCCGGCGAATATGTGTGACCGCCGTGGCGGTACTGGCGGCCCTTGCGGGGTCGCCCGGACTGGCACAGGCTCAACAGCCGCCCGGAGCGGTGCCGTCGAGTGCCGCGACCGCCGACGGCGGGCTTCCGCCGGGTTGGCGGATCAGCGGGGAGGGCGCCGCGCGTGAGCTGGTCTGGCGTGCGCCGAAGCCCGTGCCCATGGGAGACGCGCGCGTCGAGTTCCATACCGGCGACCGACTGCTCGGCCTGCCGACGGCGGGGAAGGACGGGCGGACCTTCCGGCTGGACCTCGACGAGGCCCGGTCGGCTGACCTGACGGACCTGCAAGTGCTGGCTGGTGGACGCCGGTTGGACGCGTCCACCGATACGAACGGCAAGCTCCGCGAGCGGGACTCCCGGGCTGCCGCCCAGCCGCCCGCCCCGCTCCCGGCGGGCGCCGTCGACCCCGGGAAGCCGGGCTCGTACCGCACGGTCAGTGGGGAGTACGAGCTCGACGCCGTACGGCTGCCCGGCCTTCCCGCGCCGGTCGAGATGCGCGCCGAGGTGGTCGCTCCCAAGGGGGCCACCGGCAGCCGCCCGCTCGCGCTCTTCCTGCACGGCCGCCACCCCACCTGCTACAAGCCGGGGGGCACCGAGGACGACGTGAACATCGACTGGCCCTGCCCGGCCGGTACGACGGAGATCCCCAGCCACAAGGGCTATCTGCGCGACCAGAAGCTGCTGGCCTCCCAGGGCTATGTCACGGTGTCGATCTCGGCCAACGGCATCAACGGCCAGGACGGGGACCTCGAGGACGCCGGCGCCCGGGCGCGCTCCTCGCTGGTGCGGCGGCATCTGGGTCGCTGGGCCGACTGGACCGCCCACCCGGCCACGGCACCGGCCGTCGTACGCGCAGCGCCGAAGGCCGACCTGTCCCGCGTGCTGCTCGTCGGGCACTCGCGCGGCGGCGAGGGCGTGAACCGGGCCGCCCTGGACAGCCTCTACCCGCCGCCCGCCGACCAGGACGGCTACCGCGGCCGGGTGCGCTGGCACGTGCGCGGAACCGTGCTCATCGGACCGACGATCTTCGGCCAGAACCCGGTCGCGGACGTGCCGTCGATGACGATCCTGCCCGGCTGCGACGGTGACGTCTCCGACCTCCAGGGCGAGGTCTTCGTCGACGGGACCCGCGGGGTGAGCCGGGGCACCGCCCTGCACAGCGCCGTGTACATGATCGGCGCCAACCACAACTACTTCAACAGCGAGTGGACCCCGGGACAGTCCGTGGCACCCTCCTGGGACGACTTCTGGGAGGACGAGGAGCAGCCCCGGGACCCGGTGTGCTCGACGGGCACCCGGACCCGGCTGACCGCCGACCAGCAGCACAGGGCCGGCGCCACCTACATCGCCGCCGCGGCCCGGCTGTTCGTCGCCGGGGACGACAAGGTGCGCCCGCTGCTCGACGGCTCGGGCCGCCGCGCCCCCTCGGCCGACCCCGCCCGCGTCCTGACGCACGCCGTCGGCGCCGAGCGCGGCGCCGGGTTCCTGCCCGACGGACCGGTCACCGTGACCGGCGGCCGGCTCTGCTCGGCGGTGGACCCCGATCCGGCGGTCGCCTGCCTCGACCCCGAGAGCCCCGCGGCCTCCCCGCACTTCGCGCGATGGGACACGGACCGTGAGACCGCGCGCCGTGCCGTGGCGCTTCGGTGGTCGTCGCCCGGTTCGGTGACGCGGGTGCGTCCCGCCGCGCCGCTGTCGCTCACCGGTGCCAAGGACCTGGCCCTGCGGGTGATCGTGCCGCCGAACACCACCGGGACACAGCTCGACGTGGCCCTCACCGACTCCTCCGGCCGACGGGCCGTCCTCGGACGGGTCCGGGTCGACGGACTCCCGGGCAGCGACCGTACGACCTCCTACTGGGCGCGCGAGGTGCGCGTACCCCTCAAGGCCGCCGCACGGGCGGGGCTCGACCTCAAGCACGTCAAGTCCCTTGAGCTGACGCCGCGTTCGGGCTCCGGGCAGGCCTGGCTGATGGACGCGTGGGGTTGGCGGCCCGGCACGCCCGCGGTCCGGGAGGCCGCGCTGCCGCGCGTCGACATCGGCCGCGCCTCGGTGCTGGAGGGCGACTCCGGCGTCCGTACCTACCGCGTTCCGGTGCGAGTGGCCGGACAGGGCAGCGGTCAGGTGCGCGTGTACGTCATCGACCCGGTCACCGGCAAGGCCGAGGACCGGCTCGTGACGGTGCGGCCCGGTGGCCGTGACATCGACGTACCGGTGCGGGTGGAGGGCAACACCCGCTACTCGTACGAGCGGCAGTACGACGTCGCGGTGAAGGCGGTCCGCAACGCGGTCGTCGGCTCGCCCCACGGCGGGGTCACCGTGCGGAACGACGACCCGATGCCGACGGTGAGCGTGACGCCGCTCGCGGACCGGGTGACCGAGGGCCAGCCCCTGAGGTGGCGGCTGTCCCTGTCCGAGGCCGCGGACGTGGAGATATGGCCCTTCTTCATGGCGACCCCGGTCACCGGGGGCCCGGAGCTGTCCACCAAGGACGTCGACCCGCAGTGGCTGACGGACACCTTCGGCATCGACCCGGACCCGGAACGCCCGCTGTCCCAGGCGGACGGCCTGTATCTGCAGGCGGGAGTGCCGGCCGGTGAGACCAGCACGGAGGTGACCGTGCCCACCGTGAAGGACACGGTGACCGAACCGGCCGAGTCCGTGCTCTTCCGGATCGGCGACGACTCGGGGCAACCCCAGGAGGGCGGACCGGAGCTGACCGGCACGGTGCTGGACGCCCCGTAGTCCGACGACCGCGTGGGGCGGGCCGGCCGGCTCGCCCCACGTGTCACGGCGCCAGGGTCACCCGGACGCCGACGGTCCCGTCCACACCTCGACGCAGCCTGCTGCCGAGCAGGGTGAGGCGGCCGAGGATCCCGTACTTGCGGGCGAGGAGCTTGCGGTAGCGGGCGACGGTCGCCGCGTCGGTGATCTCGGCGGTGGCGGGGATCTGGTCGCCGGTCGGGTTGCCGCGGGCGTCGCAGGGGCCGACGAGAACATCGCCGCGCGCCCTGATCCGCTTCACCTTCCACGAGTCGGCCAACGTCCACACACCGAGCGTGCCTCCGTCGCGCACCACCCACACCGGGGTGGCGACCGAGGCTCCGTTCCTCCGGTAGCTGGTGAGCAGCAGGTACTTGCCCGCGCCCAGGCGTTCGAGCGCTGTGTCGTCCATGGCGGCAGTCTAGGCATCCACCGGCCGTCGAGGGAGAGTCGGGGCGACCGCGGCAGGGCCGGTCACGCTCGGTCGAGCGCGGCCGCCATCCGCCGTACCGCCTCCTCGATGATCTCCGGCGAGGTCGCCAGATTCAGGCGTACGTGCCCCGCGCCGCCCGTGCCGAAGGGGAGCCCGGAGCTGAGGGCCACCCGGCCGCGGCGCAGGAAGGTGTCCGCCGGATCGTCGCCGAGACCGAGGGCACGGCAGTCGAGCCAGGCCAGGAACGTGGCCTCGCCGGGACGACAGGTGATCGCCGGGAGACGGGCGGTGAGCAGGTCGGTGAGCAGGCGCCGGTTGTCGTCGAGGCCGGCGAGCAGGGCGTCCAGCCAGGGGGTGCCGTCGCGCAGGGCGGCGGTGTGGGCGAGGACACCGACGTGGCTCGGCCCGTGCCCGACCTCTTCGGGCAGCCGGGCGAGGTCGGCGGCGGCCTCGGGTCCGGCGACGGCGAGCGCGGCCTTCAGTCCCGCCAGGTTCCACCCCTTGGACGCCGACATCAGCGACAGCCCGTTCTCACCGCCCGGCACGCTGAGGTACGGCACGAAGTCCACGTCGGCGGCGAGGACCGGCGCGTGGATCTCGTCGGCGACGACGCGGACGCCGTACCGGTCGGCCAGGGCGGCGACGGCGGTGAGCTCGTCGGCGGTGTGCACGGTGCCCGTCGGGTTCTGCGGGCTGCACAGCAGGTAGGCGGCCGACCGTCCGCCGGCGACCACCCGCTGGAAGGTCTCCTCCAGGGTGTCGAGGTCGATGCGGCCGTCCGCGCCCAGTGGGGCCTCGGCCACCCGCCGGTCCATGTGCTCGATGAACTGGAAGAACGGCGGATACACGGGCGGGTTCACGACCACCGGATCGCCCGGCCCGGTGACCAGCTGGATCATCTCGACGACGCCCAGCATCACGTCGGGCACGATCGCGGTGTGGTCCACCGCGAGCCCGCCCCAGCCCCACCGCCGGTCGGCGAACGCGGCGAGCGCCTCGGCGTACCCGGTCCCGGCGGGATAGCCGGTGTCACCGAGCGCGAGGGCGTCCGTGACCGCGCGGACGACGGGTTCGGCGAGCGGTACGTCCATCTCGGCCACCCACAGCGGCAGCACGTCCTCGGGGTAGGTGCGCCACTTCATGCTGGTACGACATCGGAGACGGTCGAGGGTGAGAACGCGCAGGGGATTCGGTTCACCGGACGGTTCGTGCGGGATCCTGGTCATGGGCACAAGATAGGGGGCTGTGGTGTGACCTGGAGTGAGGGAAACGGGGCACGAGGAGCGACGTCGGTGCCGGCGGACGGACTCCGGGAGGTCGCCTGCGACGAGTCGGGGTCGGACGGGGAGAACCTCACCGGCGGGAACACCGACGTGTTCGCGCACGCGAGTGTGCGGCTGCCCGTGGAGCACGCCGCGGCGGCCGTGCAGGAGATCCGGGACCGGATCCGCTCCCCGGCGGAGGAGTACAAGGCGAACCATCTGCTGCGGGAGAAGCACCGGGCGGTGCTGGAGTGGCTGCTCTCACCGGCCGGGCCGATCCACGGGCACGCGCATGTGCACCTCACGGAGAAGACGTTCTTCGTCGTGGACCGTGCCGTCGACCTGCTGCTCGGCCCCGGATCGGGACCGGCCGTCACCCTGTTCCGCGCGGGCCGGGGCGTGTTCGGCGACGAGCGGTGGCGGGAGTTCCTCGCGGCGGCCAACCAGTTGCTGCGGGTCAGGAACGACGGGGAGCCGCAGGCGCCCGTCGAGGTCTTCTTCCGTGAGGTGGACGCCCTGCGGCAGGCACCCGCCGGTACCGGCGTGTCGGACGTCCTCGACCGGCTCGCGGCGGCCCGGCCCCGAGCCGACGCCTACCGGGCGGGCCTGGGGGACGGCCCCACCCTGGTTCCGGTCCTCAATCCCCTGCTGCCCGCCATCGTCGCCACGGCCGCCCACTGGAGCGCGAGCGGCAGCCCGGTCCGGCTGGTCCACGACCGGCAGAACATGCTGACGCCGGAACGTATCGCCTGGATCACGACGATGACCCGCCGGGCGGGGGTGGGTCTCGCCGGGCTCGAACTGGTGGAGGCACGCCGAGATCCGCGGGTGCAGGTCGCCGACTTCCTCGCCGGCATCGCCCGCAAGATCGCCTCGGACGAGCTGAACGGGCGTGGTGATCCCCCGCTCACCGCCCTGCTGCGGCCCTATGTCGGTACCACGTCGGTGTGGGGCGACGAGCGCAGCTGGGTGAGTCTGGCCCCGGCGGACGAGGACAGATCCCCCGTGCCGTGAACGCGCCCGGCTCCGCCCACGTATGGAAGGAGGGTGCTCAACCACGGGAGCACCCCGCGGTGTTGACCGTGAGTTCGGGGTTCGGGAGCCATGCATGAGGCACGCACGACGACGGGTCGTCCGGCGAGTGACACGGCTGGCGGCAGTCGGCGGACTCCTCCTGGGAGGGACCATGGTCACGCGGGCCATGGCCAGTGAGACTCCCGCCACCAGCGTTCCGCGGACCTACGCGCAAAAGGCCGGGGACATGGGTACGGGTCTCGTCTCACGGCTCGGTCCGTCCCGTACGGCGGGCACCTGGATCGGCTACGACGGCCGACCGGTGGTCGCGGTCACCGACAAGGACGCGGCGGCCGAAGTCCAGAAGGCGGGCGCCAAGGCGAAGGTCGTGTCGCACAGCATGAACGAGCTCAAGTCGGCGACCACGACGCTGCGTTCGGCCCCCAGGGTGGCGGGCACGGCGTGGGCGATGGACTACCGGACCAACCAGATCGTGGTACGGGGGGACAGCACGGTGTCGTCCGACGACTGGTCGCGGATGACACGGATGGCGAGCGGCATCGGCAGCTTCGTCCGTATGGAACGCACCGAGGGCACCTTCACGCCCCGGGTCAACGGCGCGCAGGCGATCCTGTCGACGGGCGGACGCTGTTCGGCGGGCTTCAACGTGACCAACGGGCAGAGCGACTTCATCCTCACCGCCGGGCACTGCGGCCCCACCGGCTCCATCTGGTTCGAGGACTCCAAGGCCACCCAGCGGGTGGGCAAGACGGTCACCCAGAGCTTCCCGGGCAACGACTTCTCCCTGGTGCAGTACGCCGACGGGAAGGCGGGCGACGGCTCCGCGGTGGTGTCCGTCGGGGACGGCAAGGGGGTGCAGATCACGGGCGCCGCCGATGCGACGGTCGGCCAGCGGGTGTTCCGCAGCGGCAGCACGAGCGGGCTGCGGGACGGTGAGGTGACGGCGCTGAACGCGACGGTGAACTATCCCGAGGGCACCGTCACCGGCCTGATCGAGACGAACGTGTGCGCCGAACCCGGGGACAGCGGCGGCCCGATGTTCTCCGAGGGGATCGCGCTCGGGCTGACCTCGGGCGGCAGCGGCGACTGCACGAGCGGCGGTACGACGTTCTTCGAGCCGGTGACGAAGGCGCTGGCGGATCTCGACGTCAAGTTGCTCGTGGCGACACCGGCCGCCGGCTCGGGCTCTCCGGCGCCGACCGCCTCGGGGGCGCAGGGCGCGGCCGGTTCGACCTCGCCCGGCTCGTCGACCCCGGTGGCGGGAGGCACGACCGACGAGCCGCTGCTGTCCCGGCTCACGGACAGCAGGAACGTGGGACCGGGACTGCTGCTCATCGCGGGCAGCCTGGTCGCACTGGCGGCCACCCGGTACATCCGCTCCGAGCAGGACCGCAAGGCGTACCGGCAGTACTACTCGGCCACATGGAACTGACCTCCGCCACGGCGGGTGAGGCATCATCCGATGGTCAGCAGGACGGTGGCCGCGGCGGCTCCCAGCAGGCCGGCGGTCTGTCGGGGGGTGATCTTCTCGTGCAGCAGGGCGAGTCCGAGGACGACCGGGAGGGCCGGGTACAGGGAGGCCAGGACCACGGCGACGGCCAGCATCTGCCGCTGGGCGGCGAGCAGATACAGGACGAGTCCGAGGGCGGCCCCCGCCCCGACCAGCAGCGCCTGCACCAGCGACGCCGGTGTCATCCTCAGGCGCCCGGCGTGGCGGGCTGCGCCTGGCAGCAGGACGAGGACGGCGGCGACCCGGCCCGCCGCCACCGGCCACAGTCCGCTGGACGCGCCCGCCTGGGCGAGGGCGATGTACTGCACGCCGACACCGACGCTGGCCAGCAGGCCGTCCGCCGCTCCGCTCCCGACGCTCCCGACGGCCCCGCTGTCCATGCCGCCGGAGACCAGCCAGAGCGCGGGCACCGTGACGGCGATGCCCACCCAGGCCAGGAATTCGGGCCGGTCACCGAGGAGCACCCCGCACAGCACGGACAGGGCGACGCCGGTGACCGCGCTCACGGGCACCACGACGCTCATCGCCCCGTGGCTCAGGCCGCGGTTGAGGAAGTGCATGGCGCTGGCGCTGCCGACGCCGGAGAGCGCGCCCCAGAGGAGGTCCACCGAGCGGACGGAGTCGGCGGGCAGCAGCAGCGCGGCCACGCAGGCGAGCACGAGGCCGCCCAGTTGGCCGAGGAAGGTGACGGCGGCGAAGTGGACACGGCGGGACAGCAGGCCGCCGCCGAAGTCTACGATGCCGTAGGTGACGGCCGAGGCCAGAGCGAGGAGAGGGCCCATTCGGTCAGGGGTGCCCTTGGAACAGGGACCCATACCCGGCGGTGGCCTCAGACAGGAGCCTCAGGCGGCGTCGGAGGCGGTGTTCAGGCCGCCTTCACCGGCTGGGGGGCCGCGGTGGCCCACTCAAGGACGAGGCGCCGATATTCCTCACGCTGCTCGCCCGTCAGTGTCCCGCCCGACCGGAGCCATAGGGCCCTGATCTCCTCGTTGACCGCGTCAGCCGATCGTTCGGTAGCGGGTTCAACACTGGTGGACATGATGTGAAGCATACGGATCCGGAGGTGAAGGCGATGTGAGTAATCACGAGCTATCCGGACATTTGGGATCGTGTCACTGATCACGCCCATCTGCCAACCCCCGCCCCGGACTTCAGGCCGCCACCGGGCCCAGCACCAGCACCTGGATCGCCAACACCGCCGCGCCACGGGCCCAGTCGTGAAAGTCGGACACCTTGGTCTCCAGGCCGACCGGGGCGGCCAGCGGATGCCGGTTGGCCCGGACCGTGTCCTCCACCACCTTGCCGGCCACGTCCATCAGGCCGACGCCCTCCCCGGCGAGCAGGATCTTCTGCGGCAGGACGAAGTTGGCGATCTGGGCCACCAGGACACCGAGGGCGCGTGCCGCCTCGTCGATGACCTGGGCGGGCATGAGCTCTCCGGCTGCGGCGAGGGCGAGGATCTCCTCGTAGGTGTGGTCGCGGCCGGTGGCGGCCCGTACCTGGTAGCGGATGTTGGGGATGGTGAGCAGGGAGACGGCACTGCCGCGTTCGCCCTCGGGCGTGAGCGGGCCGTTGGGGTTGATGATCCAGTGGCGGCCGAAGCCGCGGTCCTCCTCGGCATAGGGCACGCGGGTACCGCTGAGGACGAGGCCGTAGCCGATGCCGGCGCCGATGGTGAGGACCACGAAGCGGTCGAGGTCCCGGCCGGCGCCGAACCAGGTCTCGGCCTCGACGAGGGCGGCGACGTCGTTCTCGACGACCACCGGAAGGCCGGTGCGCTCCTTGACGAGGGCAGCCAGCGGGATCTCGTGCCAGTTCAGGAACGCCGACTCCCCCACCACGGACCGGTCCTGCACCAGACCGCCGACGCCGATACCGATCCCGGCGAGCCGGGGGTGCTCGCGGGCGAGTTCGTCGGTCATCTCGGCGAGCAGATCGACGACCCGGGCGGGGTCGTGGGTGGTGAGCGGGCGGTCATGGCGGGCGACGATGTCGCTCCTGAGGGTGGTGACCACGCCGTAGACCATGTCCTCGGTGATCTTGAAGCCGATGAAGAAGCGGGACTCGGCGACGACGTCGAGGGGCTGCGAGGGGCGTCCCTGGCGAGCCTCGGCCTGGGACCCGGCCTCGGGGGCCTCGATCAGCAGGCCCGACTCGATCAGCGGCTTGGTCAGCCGGGTCAGGCTTCCCGGGGAGAGGTCCAGTCGGCGCGCGAGTTCGGTGCGCGACAGCGGGCCGTGGACGAGCACCTCGATCGCCACCGAGCGCTCCCCGGCGCTCAGCGGTAGCCAGCTGGCGGTACCTGCGGTCATGAAGGTCAGTCTCCCCTCGGCTCATTTATTTCGTCATGGAAACAACGTGGCCAGTCTAGGCCCGATCAGGCGTCCTGGAAAAGATGTTCACCCAGCCCTTGACGTATGGATTCTTCCGCCGCAAAAGTAAGTGCCCGAGGACGAGCCGCCGCGGACAAGGGAGTCTCCCGATGACCATCGCCTCCAGTAGCCCTCCATCGCGTCTGCCCCTGGGCGACGCCGAGGGCGCACGGGCCAAGCCGAGGACCAAACGGGCGCGGGCCGGGGAGAGCCGGGGTGACGGACGGCTGGCCGCGGTATTCATCGCGCCGGCCCTGCTGGGCTTCGTGGTCTTCCTGCTCTGGCCGACGCTGCGGGGCATCTACCTGAGCTTCACGCGCTACAACCTGCTCACACCGCCCGAGTGGGTGGGCCTCGACAACTACGTGCGCATGGTGAACGACCCGATCTTCTGGGACTCGCTCAAGGTCACCGTCGAGTACGTGCTGATCAACATCGGGGTGCAGACGGTCTCGGCGCTCGCCATCGCCGTCCTGCTCCAGCGGCTGACGCAGTCGGCGCTGCTGCGCGGGATCGTGCTCACGCCGTATCTGATGGCGAACGTCGTCGCCGGCATCGTCTGGCTCTGGATCCTGGACACCCAGCTCGGTATCGGCAACGAGATCATCTCGGGGCTCGGATTCGACCGGATCCCCTTCCTCTCGGACGACACCTGGGCGATCCCGACCATCGCTCTGATCAATGTGTGGCGGCACGTCGGCTACACCGCGCTGCTGCTGTTCGCCGGGCTCCAGGCCATCCCGAGCGACATGTACGAGGCCGCCAAGGTGGACGGCGCGAGCGAGTGGCGGATGTTCTGGCGGATCACCATGCCGCTGCTGCGACCGGTCCTCGCGGTGGTGCTGATCATGACGGTGATCGGTTCGTTCCAGGTGTTCGACACGGTCGCGGTGACGACCCTGGGCGGACCGGCGAACGCCACCAACGTGCTCCAGTACTACATCTACGGCGCCGCCTTCGGTCGGTTCCAGTTCGGCTACGCCTCGGCGATGTCCGTCGCCCTGCTGGTCGTGCTGAGCGCGATCACCTTCGTCCAGTACCGGCTCACCCGAGCCGGCCAGACCGACCTCGGCTGACGGGCAAGGAGACACCGACATGGCTACCGTGGCAACCACGACGACTGTACGGCCCACCAGGCGCCGGCCTTCCTTCGGCCGGATCATGGCCTGGGTGGTGATGGCCTCGATCGTGCTCATCACCCTGCTGCCGTTCTACTGGATCCTGCGCACCGCGCTGTCCACCAACACCGCGCTCGCCGCACACCCGGGCGATCCCCTGCCCGTGGACCTGACGACCGGTGGCTTCGAGCGGGCCCTGGGTCTGCAGTCCACCGAGGAGGCGATAGCCCAGGGCGGCGCGGGCGGCGGTCTGAAGTTCTGGCGCTATCTGATCAACTCGGTGTTCGTGTCCACCCTGATCACCGTCTGCCAGATCTTCTTCTCCGCCATGGCCGCGTACGCCTTCGCGCGCCTGCGGTGGCGCGGCCGGGAAAGGATGTTCGGGCTGTTCCTCGCCGGGCTGATGGTGCCCGCGATCTTCACCCTGCTCCCGAACTTCGTGCTCATCAAACAACTCGGCCTGGTGGACACCCTGTTGGGCATCTCGTTGCCGACGATGTTCATGACGCCGTTCGCGGTGTTCTTCCTGCGGCAGTTCTTCATGAACGTGCCCCGCGAGGTCGAGGAGGCGGCCCTGCTCGACGGCGCCGGAAAGATCCGGATCTTCTTCCGGGTGATGCTGCCGATGGCGTCCACCCCCATCCTCACGCTGGGCGTCCTGACGTACATCACCTCCTGGAACGACTACTTCTGGCCGCTGATGGTGTCCTACAGCGACAGCTCGCGGGTGCTCACGGTGGCGCTGGCCATCTTCCGCGCGCAGACGCCGCAGACCGGCTACGACTGGTCCGGCCTGATGGCGGCCACGCTCATCGCCGCGCTGCCCATGGTGGTGCTCTTCGGCGTCTTCGCGCGCCGCATCGTCAGTTCCATCAGCTTCACCGGAATCAAGTAAGGGGACTGTCATGCGAATTCGTACGGTCGTGGCACTGACCGGAGCGCTGGCGCTGTCCCTGACGGCCGGCTGCGCCAAGGGGGGCGGCGCGGGATCGTCCGCGAACACGGTGTCGTACTGGCTGTGGGACGCCAACCAGCTGCCCGCCTACCAGGCCTGCGCGAAGGGCTTCGAGAAGGAGAACCCGGGGCTGAAGGTGAATATCACGCAGCTGGGCTGGGACGACTACTGGACCAAGCTCACCGCGAGCTTCATCGCCGGCACCCAGCCGGACGTCTTCACCGACCACATCCAGAAGTTCGGCCAGTTCGCCGACCTCAAGGTGCTCGAACCGCTCGACGACCTGGGCATCGACGACTCGGCCTACCAGCCCGGGCTCGCCGCCAACTGGAGCGGCCAGGACGGGCACCGCTACGGCGCTCCCAAGGACTGGGACACCGTCGCCCTCTTCTACAACCAGAAGATGGTCAAGACCGCGGGGCTCACGGCGCAGGAGCTGAACGCCCTCTCCTGGAACCCGAAGGACGGCGGCACCTTCGAGAAGGCCATCGCCCATCTCACCGTCGACAGGAACGGCAAGCGCGGCGACGAACCGGGCTTCGACAAGCACAACGTCAAGGTGTACGGCCTCGCGACGGCCGGCGCGGGGGACGGCGACGGCCAGACGACCTGGAGCAACTTCGCCGCCTCCGCGGGCTGGACCTACACCGACAAGAAGCGGTGGGGCACCAAGTACCAGTACGACAGCAAGACCTTCCAGTCCGTGATCAAGTGGTACTTCGGCCTTGCGAAGAAGGGCTACATGGCCCCTCTCACGGATTACAGCGCCGGCGCCAATCCGGTGAACGCGCAGGTCGCCGGGGGCAAGGCGGCGGCAGCCTTCGACGGCGCCTGGATGATCTCCACGTACTACGCCGTCAAGGACCTGAAGGTCGGCACCGCCCTCACCCCCGTCGGCCCCACCGGCAAGCGCGCCACGATGATGAACGGCCTGGCCGACTCCGTCACCAAGAACGCTCCCAACAAGCAGGGCGCCCTGAAGTGGGTGAAGTACCTGTCGTCGGACGCGTGCCAGAAGACCGTCGGCGGCTACGGCATCGTCTTCCCGGCCACGCCCGACGGCACGAAGGCCGCGGTGGCCGCGTACAAGAAGAAGGGCATCGACGTCACGGCCTTCACGAAGCCGGTCGCCGACAAGAAGGACTCCGCGACCTTCTCCTTCCCGATCACCAACAACGCGGCCGACGTGTTCGCGTTGATGCACCCGGCCATGCAGGACGTCTTCGGCAACGGCAAGTCCCCGAGCAGCCTCGACCAGACCAACGACCAGATCAATCTGATCCTCGACCAGTGAACCGATCAGTGACACCACCTTTGAAGGGCACGGCACATATGACGTTCTCCCTCGGCATCGTCGGCGCCGGACAGTTCTCGGGCCAGTTCGCCAAGCTGTTCCTGGCACATCCCGGCGTCAGCGACGTCTACGTCACCGACCTGCTGCCCGAGCGGGCCGAGCAGCTCGCCGCCGCCGAAGGCCTCGCGGGCACCTTCTCGTCGTACCAGGCCATGCTGGAGTCGGAGGCCGTCGACGCGGTCGCGATCTTCACCCAGCGCTGGACCCACGGCCCGCTGGTGCTCCAGGGCCTGAACGCCGGCAAACACGTCTACTCCGCCGTCCCGATGGCGATCACCGCCGACGAGATCGCGGCGATCATCGACTCGGTCAAGGCGACCGGGCTGACCTACATGATGGGCGAGACCAGCCAGTACAACCCGGCGACTGTGCACGCCCGCAACCAGATCGCTCAGGGCTCCTTCGGGCGGCTCTTCTACGCCGAGGGCGACTACGTCCACGACATGGACCTGGGGTTCTACGAGGCCTACCAGTACAGCGGCGGCGAGAACTGGAAGGCGACGGCAAGCTATCCGCCGCTGCTGTACCCGACGCACTCGGTGGGCGGGGTGCTGGGCGCCTGGCAGACGCACGCGGTGAGCGTGTCGGCGATAGGGGTGGTCGACGACCGCGGGGACGGGGTGTTCGACAAGGAGGTCAGCCAGTTCGGCAACGACTTCTCCAACGCGAGCGCGCTGTTCGAGGTGGCCGGCGGCGGGTCGTTCCGTACGAACGAGTTCCGGCGGGTCGGCTACCCCTCGCACATCAGGGAGTCCCGTTTCCGGTTCTTCGGGACGGAGGGAAGCATGGAGCAGCTCGCCACGTTCGCGCTGTGGCAGGACAAGAAGGGGGTCAAGGACATCAGCGAGCTGCTGGAGCCCAAGCCCACCATGTCCCCCGACGATCCGTCGCTCCAGCACATCGCGCCGGAACTGCGGGCCGCGTTCACCTCGGGCTCGGCGCCGGTGCACGACCGGTCGCGACTGCCCCGGGAGTTCGACAACCTGCACAACGGTCACGAGGGCAGCCACCACTTCCTCGTCGACGACTTCGTGACCGCCGTCAACACACGCTCGCTGCCGTCGGTGAACGCGTGGGTGGCCGCGCGCTACACCCTGCCCGGCATCGTCGCGCACGACTCGGCGCTGCAGGGCGGAGCCAGGCTGGAGATCCCGGACTTCGGGGACGCGCCCCAGTAGACGCGCCCTGGTAGCGGAGCGGGCCGGGTACCGGATCAGGTGCCCGGCTTGCGGCCGTACACGAAGACGTCGTCGCCGTTCTTCAGGAGCGACCAGTACTTCTTGGCGGTGGTCCTGGTCATGTTGACGCAGCCGTGCGAACCCGGCGGGTTCCACATGCTGAGACCCACCGAGTGGAAGGCCTGACCGCCGTCGAAGAACTGGCTGTAGGGCATCGGCACGTTGTAGATGCTGGAGACGTGGTCGATGTCCCGCCAGTAGATCTTCTTCAGACCGGTGCGGGTCTCGTAGCCGTCGCGGCCCGTGCGCACCGGTACCGGGCCGTAGACGAGCGTCTTGCCGTCCTGTATCCAGCTCAGCTGGAGGGTCAGGTTCACGCAGGCGATGCGGCCCTTGTTGACCGGGCACTTGCCGTCCTTGTTGGGATTGTTCCCGACGGCCTTCTGCTTGTTCATCAGGTCCATCACGCCCCAGGTGACGGAACCCGCGTACCCGGCGTTCGGTGTGATGCCGTGCTTGGTCTGGAAGGCCTGGATGGCCTTGCAGTCGGCGGCGGACTGCTGGCCGTCGACCGGCCGGCCGAGGAACTTCTCCACTTTCTTCTGGTATGGCCCGCTCTGCGTGGTACAGCTCGCGGCCTGCGCGGGCGCGGTGCCCAGCGCGAGCGTGAGCGGTGCCACCAGTGCGGTGATACCGAGTACGACGGCTCCCCGTCTGCGTATGTCCCCCATGGCCTTCCCCTTCATACGGTCCTGCGATCTGTGCCAGCTAGACCGGTGCCCGGAGCATACGGTTGTAGGGCGGCTCTGGCTGCGACGAAACGGTGACATTCGACACGGTCGCGAGGGTGTTGGAGGCGGTCAGGGGTGTCCGGGTCGGGTGACCGCAGCGCGGAAGCCCGTGTTGACCGCGGTGAGGCCGCCGTCGACGGTGAGCGTGGTGCCGGTGATCCAGGACGCGTCGGGCGAGGCCAGGAAGGCGATCGCCGCCGCGATGTCCTCCGGTTCGCCGACCCGGCCGAGCGGATACAGCCCGCGCACCGCTTCCAGGTCGCCCTCCCGGTCCTCCCAGGGCGTCGTCCGGACGGTACCCGGAGCCACCAGGTTGACCCGGACCCCGCGCGCGGCGGCATGACCGGCGAGGGTGCGGGTCAGCGAGCCCAGACCCGCCTTGGCGGCGCTGTACGCGTGGTTGCCGTAGTCCTGGAGGCCGTTGACGGAACCGATGTTGACGACGGCGCCCCGCCCCGAGGCCGCCAGGTGCGGGAGGGCGGCACGGGCGCAGCGGTAGGCGCCGGTGAGGGTGACGTCCAGGTCGCGTGCCCACACGTCGTCGGGCTCCTCCTCGAAGAGCGGGGCGTCGGGGGCACAGCTGTAGGCGTTGTTGACCAGGACGTCCAGCCGGCCGAAGGCCTCGACCGCGTGAGCCACGGCCGCCTCGACGGAGGCCCGGTCCGCCACGTCGCAGCCCGCCGCTTCGGCCTTCAGCCCCAGGTCGCACAGCGCCGCCGCGGTCGTGCGGGCCGCGGGCGCGTCCACGTCGGTGACCAGGACCCGCGCCCCTTCCTCGGCGAACCGCCGCACGGTCGCCGCGCCGATGCCGCGGGCGGCGCCCGTGACCAGAACCCCGTACCCCTCGAAACGCGTGGTGTCCGTCATGCGGTCGACGGTAGCGCCGGGCCGATCACCTGGGCAGTACCGCGCGTCCATCTCCGCGTTCCCGGCCACACTCTCACCGGTAACCGGTCGTGTCCGCGGGCTTGTTGACGTCCTGCACCTCGACGAGGTACCGCCAGGCGTCCGGGCGGCTGCCGTCGAGGTCGGTGAAGCCGTACTCCTTGGCGAGGCCGCCGCTGGAGAGGGAGGAACCGTTCCAGCGCGCCACGTCGGGGTCGGCGGCGAGGGCGGCGACCGCGCGGCCCACATAGCGCGGCGTCTCGGAGATGGCGAAGTGGGGGACCTGGTCGAGGGCGTCGCGCCAGTTGTCCTCGCGCACCCCGAAGTTCTCGAGCATCATCTCCGAGCGCAGCCAGCCCGGCGTCAGCGCCACCGCGGTGGCGCCGAGCGGGCCGAGTTCGTGGCCGAGGGCGAAGGCCATGCGGAGCACGGACGTCTTGGCGAGGTCGTAGAAGAAGTTGACGCGGTAGGTGTCGCGGTTGTACTCGGTGGTGCCGTCGGTCATCTCGACCACCAGCCCGCCGGGGCTGCGCAGCAGCAGGGGCAGTGCGTGGTGGCTGGTGATCGCGTGCGTCTCCACCGCGAGCCGCAGAAGCCTGAGGCCGTTGTCGAGGTCGTGCTCCCAGACGGGGGTGTCCCAGGCGAAGAGCTTCTCCCCGCCCCAGATGTCGTTGACGAGGATGTCGAGGCGGCCCTGCTCGTCGGCGATGCGGTCGACGAGCACGCGTACCTGCGCGGGGTCGAGGTGGTCGGTCGGTACGGCGATGCCGTGGCCGCCCGCCGCGGTGACGAGGTCCGCGGTGTCCTCGACGGTCTCGGGGCGGTCGTACTCGGAGCGGCGGGCGCGGGTGGAACGGCCGGTGACGTAGACGGTCGCGCCGGCCGCTCCGAGCTCCACGGCGATCCCGCGCCCGGCTCCCCGGGTCGCTCCGGCGACCAGCGCGACCTTGTCCTTCAGTGGCTGTGACATGTCTTGCCTCCCAGATGCCCGGCTGTTGTGTCGAGCATCGGGGGTAGGCCGGACATCCTCTGTCGCCTTTTCAGGACGGGTCACCCGGCTTCCGTGTCAGGTCACCCGGCCGCGCGCGGGCTCCGGTCCGTCAGTGGCTCCCGGGTCCGTCAGTGGCCACGTGCGATCCACTCGTCGAGGTGGGGAGCCTCCGCGCCGATGGTGGTGGAGTCCCCGTGTCCGGTGAGGACCCTGGTGTCGGGCGGGAGGGTGAGGAGGCGGTCGCGGATCGAGGTGACGATCGTGGGGAAGTGCGAGTAGGAGCGGCCGGTGGCGCCCGGGCCGCCCTGGAAGAGCGTGTCACCGGTGAAGACGGTGGCCAGGCCCGGGTCGTACAGGCAGACCGCGCCCGGCGCGTGCCCGGGGGTGTGCAGCACCCGCAGGTCGGCTCCGGCCGCCTCGATGACCTGGCCGTCGGCGAGCCAGGCGTCGGGGTCGCGGTCGGGGTGGGTCTGCTTCCACAGCGGCAGGTCGTCGGGGTGCAGCCAGATGGGGGCGCCGGTACGGTCGGCGAGGGCGGGGGCGGCGGTGATGTGGTCGTTGTGGGCGTGGGTGCACACGATCGCGGTGAGCCTACGCCCGCCCACGGCCTCGGCGATGGCGTCCGCGTCGTGGGCGGCGTCGATGACGAGTGCCTCGTGGTCGTCGCCGACGATCCACACGTTGTTCTCCACCTCCCAGGTGCCGCCGTCGAGGGTGAAGTGGCCGGAGGTGACGAGGTGTTCGACGCGGGCGGCCATCACAGCACCACCACCGAACGCAGCACGTCCCCCTGATGCATCCGCTCGAACGCCTTCTCCACCTCGTCGAGTTGGATGGTCTCGGTGACGAACGCGCCCAGGTCCAGGCGGCCTTGCAGATGCAGGTCGATCAGCATCGGGAAGTCACGCGAGGGCAGGCAGTCGCCGTACCAGGACGACTTCAGCGCGCCGCCCCGGCCGAACACGTCAAGGAGCGGCAGTTCGAGTTTCATCTCCGGGGTGGGCACGCCGACCAGGACGACGGTGCCGGCCAGGTCGCGGGCGTAGAAGGCCTGCCGGTAGGTCTCCGGGCGGCCGACCGCCTCGATCACCACGTCCGCGCCGAAGCCGCCGGTCAGTTCCTGGATCGCCGCCACCGGGTCGGTGTCGCGGGAGTTGACCGTGTGGGTGGCGCCCATGGCCCGGGCGGTCTCCAGCTTGCGGTCGTCGATGTCGACCGCGACGATCCGTGCCGCGCCGGCGAGACGCGCGCCCGCGATCGCCGCGTCGCCCACCCCGCCACAGCCGATCACCGCGACCGAGTCGCCCCGCCCGACCTGTCCGGTGTTGATCGCGGCGCCGATCCCGGCCATCACCCCGCACCCCAGCAGTCCCGCCACCTGCGGTGCCACCGACGGGTCCACCTTGGTGCACTGCCCGGCCGCCACCAGCGTCTTGTCCGCGAACGCGCCGATCCCGAGCGCGGGCGACAGCTCCTGCCCGGTGGCGGCCAGCGTCATCTTCTGCGTGGCGTTGTGGGTGTCGAAGCAGTACCACGGCCGCCCCCGCGTACAGGCGCGGCACTTCCCGCACACCGCCCGCCAGTTCAGGATCACGAAGTCCCCGGGCGCCACCTCGTCGACCCCCTCCCCCACCGACTCCACCACGCCGGCGGCCTCGTGCCCGAGCAGGAACGGGAAGTCGTCGCTGATGCCACCCTGCTTGTAGTGCAGGTCCGTGTGGCACACCCCGCAGGCCTGCACCTTCACCACGGCCTCACCCGGCCCGGGATCCGGCACGATGATCGTCTCCACCCGCACCGGCTCGTCCCTGCCCGGTGCGATCACGCCGCGTACTTCCTGCGCCATGAGGTCGGCCCCTTCCGTCGGCTCGTGTCCGTCCTTGCCGCGACCCTACGGCCAACTGATCAGTAACGGGGTGGGATCACGAGCCGCCGGCCGATCGTGCCACCCGCGCAGGCGATGGCCAGGACCGGCGAACCTGTGCCCGGCGCCGACGTAGCCTGAACGCTCCGCCCGTCGCAGGCCCGAGGGAGCGCCGTGAGCAACGCAGAGACCGAGACCGACCCGCCCGCGTGGCGGCTGATCCTCGGATATGTACGGCCACACCGGTGGGCGCTGCTGGCGGGTGCGGCGCTGTCGCTCCTCACGGGTGGCACCGCGCTGCTGCTTCCGCTGGTGGCACGGGAGTTGATCGACGACCTGTCGCACGACCGGGCCATCACCGGCACGTTGGTCGTCATGTCGGTGCTGGTGGTCGCCAACACGGCGCTGGGGGCGCTTGGTTCGTACGTGCTGCGGCGCACCGCCGAGTCGGTGGTGCTCGGCGCGCGGCGCGCCCTGTCCTCGTATCTGCTGCGGCTGCGCATCACGGCCGTGGACCGCACGGAGCCGGGTGACCTCATGGCTCGGATCACCGCGGACACCACCCTGCTGCGGGAGGTCACCACCGACTCGCTCGTGGGCCTGGGCACGGGCGGGCTCACGCTCGTCGCGACGGTGGTCATGATGGGCCTGGTGGATCCGGTGCTGCTCGGGGTCACGATGGCGGTGATCCTGGGCGCGGGCACGATCCTCGGCGTGATCGTGCCGCACATCAACCGGGCGAGCCGGCAGGCGCAGGACGCGGTCGGTGTGATGGGGGCCTCGCTGGAACGGATCCTCGGCGCGCTGCGCACGGTGAAGGCGTCCGGTGCCGAGCACCGTGAGGAGCAGACGTTGCACGCGGCCGCCGAGGAGTCGTGGCGGCAGAGCGTGCGGGCCGCCAAGTGGTCGGCCGCGGCCGGCAACACGGCGGGGCTGGCCATGCAGATCGCCTTCATCACGGTCCTCGCGGCCGGCGGCGCACGGGTGGCGACCGGGGCGATCGACGTGGGCACTCTGGTGGCGTTCCTGTTGTTCGTGTTCTACCTCATGTCGCCCATCCAGCAGGTCGTCGGCGCGATCACGCAGTACCAGACGGGTGCCGCGGCGCTGGCCCGGATCCAGGAGGCGTTGCGGCTGCCCGCCGAACCGGCCGTCCAGCCCGCGCCGTTGCCCTCGCCCGGCGCGCGGCCGGCCGCCGTCGCCTTCACCGACGTCCGCTTCCGGTACGCCGATGACCTGCCGTACGTCCACCACGGGGTGACCTTCGACGTGCCCGCGCAGGGCATGACGGCGTTCGTCGGCCCGTCCGGCGCGGGCAAGACCACCGTGTTCTCGCTCATCGAGCGGTTCTACGACCCCGAGTCCGGCGCGATCACCCTCGACGGCCGCGCACTCGAGGAGTGGGAGCTGTCCCGGCTCCGTTCCGCGATCGGCTACGTGGAGCAGGACGCTCCGGTGCTGTCGGGCTCGCTGCGGGACAACCTGCTGCTGGGCAACCCGGAGGCGGACGACGACACGGTCACGCGGGTGGTGAGGACGACCCGGCTGGACGGACTGGTGGACCGGCTGCCGGGCGGTCTGGACACCCTGGTGGGACACCGCGGCACCAAGCTGTCGGGTGGCGAGCGGCAGCGGGTCGCCATCGCCCGCGCCCTGTTGCGCCGCCCGCGGCTGCTGCTCCTCGACGAGGCGACCTCGCAGCTGGACGCGGTGAACGAGGCGGCGCTGCGGGACACGGTGGCCGACGTGGCCCGGACGACCACGGTCCTGGTCGTGGCGCACCGGCTGTCCACGGTGACGATGGCGGACCGGATCGTGGTGATGGACGCGGGCCGGGTTCGCGCGGTGGGCACCCACCGTGAACTGGTGGGCGCCGACCCGCTGTACGCGGAGCTGGCGGCGACACAGTTCCTGGCGACCGCGGGCTGACACGGGTGACCCGGGCGGCGGGACCCACGGTGCCGGCGGGCCGGTCCCGGACCCAGGCACCGCGCGCCGCTCACTCGTCGGCCGCGGCACGCGGACTGCGCTTGCCGAGCCCGCCGGGGCGGAGGAGTCTCTAAGTGAGAGGTCCGAGCGGCCCGCTCCCCGGCGGGCCGCGGCCTTCGAAGGAGGTTCATCATGGGCACCGCGACAGGCTCCGGATTCGACACCGAAACGTTGCGCCAGGCCGTCGAAGGGCCGAGGGAGGAGACTCTGGTGTCGCTCTACGCCGACGACGCCGAGATCCGGATCGTGGACCGCAACACCCAGCCCAGTCATCCCATGGTCCTGCACGGCCATGACGAGATCGCCGCCATGTACCACGAACTCTGCAGCCGCGAGATGACGCACAAGATGGAACAGATCGTGGCACAGGGCGACCGGGTCGCCTTCAGCGAGTCCTGCGTGTACCCGGACGGAGTGCACGTCCTCGCCGAGTCCATGCTGTCGCTGCGGGACGGGAAGATCGTCGAGCACACCATGGTCCAGGCCTGGGACGAGTAGCCGACGCAGGTCAGGGCCTGTCGTTCGGATCAGGCCGCAGGACAGCAACGGTGCTTCCCGGCCGACCTGAGCAGCCGACGACAACGCGGCAGATGTGCGTGCGGACCCCACGTCTGCGTCGTCCGAACGACAGGCCCTAGGCTGGTCGCGGGCCGTGACTGGCGCTGAGGTGGAGCACCACCGGGGAGCGGCCCGCGAACAACTGCCGTGCGCCTGGGCGATCCCGTCGACTCAGCTCAGGAGTGGATCATGCCCCAGGCCCGGCTCATGGACGGCACCGCGCTCGCCCGACGGACCGTGGAGGAGACCGCCAAGCACGCGGCCGACCTCACCCGGCGCACGGGGCAGCCGCCCTGTCTGGCGACCGTGCTGGTCGGCGAGGACCCCGCCTCCGTCACCTACGTGCGGATGAAGCAGAACCGCTGTCGCACGGCCGGTGTCGAGTCGCGGCACGTGGCCCTGCCCGCTGCCACCACCACCGAGGAACTCGTCGGCACGCTACGAGCCCTTTCGGACGATCCCGGTGTGCACGGCATCCTGCTGCAGCATCCGATGGGCGGGCACATCGACGAGCGGGCCGCGTTCGAGGCGATCGCCCCGGAGAAGGACGTCGACGGCGTCACCTTCGCCTCCTTCGCGACGATGAGTTTCGGCCTGCCCGGGTTCGTGTCCTGCACGCCCGGCGGGATCATGCGGCTGCTCGACGAGTACGACGTCGACCCGGCCGGCCGGCGGGCCGTGGTCGTCGGTCGCAGCGCGATCCTGGGCAAGCCGGTCGGAATGCTGCTGCTCGCCCGCGACGCCACGGTGACGTACTGCCACTCCCGTACCCGGGACCTGTCCACGGTCGTCCGCGAGGCGGACATCGTGGTCGCCGCGGTGGGCCGCCCCCGCCTGGTGCACGGCCGGGACCTGAAGCCCGGCGCCGTCGTGATCGACGCCGGCTACAACCCCGGGAACGTCGGCGACGTCGACTTCGACTCGGCCGTGGAGCGTGCCTCGTTGATCACGCCGGTGCCCGGCGGCGTCGGTCCGATGACGATCGCCACGCTCCTGGAGCAGACCGTGGCCGCCGCCGCCCGGCAGCTCGGAGCGTGAGCGGCGGGTGATCAGCGCCTCCGGGCGCCGTACTCCCTCACGTCTCCCGCCCTGACGCCGTACCAGGGCCTGCGGCGCCGCCTGCCGGCCGGAAGCCTGCTGGGCGGCGCCGCTGTGGCCGCGGTCCTACCGCTGGGGCGTCTCGCCCGGCGGGGACACTAGGTCAGCGTCCACTTCTGGTTGTCGGCGCCGTTGCACGACCAGAGCACGAGTGGCGACCCGTTGGCCGTGCCGTTGTTGTTCGCGTCGAGGCAGAGACCGGCGTGGACGTTGGTGAGCGTGCCGTCGGTGCCCACGGTCCACTGCTGGTTGGCCTGGCCGTTGCAGTCCCAGATGACGACCTTGGTGCCGTTGGTGGTGCCCAGGTTGTAGGCGTCCAGGCACTTGGTGCCGTACAGCACGAGTTCCTTGCGGGAGGTGTAGGTCCAGGACTGGTTCTGGCCGCCGTTGCAGTCCCACAGTTCGGCCTGGGTGCCGTTGGTGATCGTGCTGTCGTAGATGTCGAGGCAGCGCCCGGACTGCTTGCCGACGGCCAGGGTGCCATTGGCGCCGGGCAGGGGCCGCACGGTGATCGAGTCGATGCCCGACGCTCCCGAGAAGGCGAGCGTGTTGGCGGAACCCTTGGACAGGGAGGCCGCGACGGAGATGGTGCCCGGGCTCGATCCGGTCGGCGGGAAGGAGACCTTGGTGGCGGTCTGCCCGTTGACCTGGAGGGTGGCCGTGCGGGCGGTGGAGGTGTTGTTGGTGTAGGAGACGTCGACGGTCTTCAGGCCGGTGCTCCCGGCGACCACGCCGGTGAAGCTCGACGTGCCGGTGTACGTGCTGCTCGCCGCCTCGGTGCCGCCGGTGACCGTGAGCATCACCGAGCCGCCGGCCGGGACGGAGGCCGTGTAGCTCGTGCCGGACGTGCCGACATCGGCGCGCGCCCACAGGTCGCGGACGGTCGCGTTGGCGTTGGTCAGGCCGAGGTCGGACCAGCGCACGGTGATGTTCCTGGCGGCGGAGGTGCGGTTGAGCAGGACGACGGCGCGGTTGCCGGTGCCGGACAGGACCTTGCCGTAGACCTGCGCCCCGGTGGTGTCCTCGGCGACCTTGACGCCCTGCAGTCCGCGGGTGTCCTGGTCGACCCCGACGACCTCGGGGTTCTTCAGGATCGCGGCGGTCTCCGCGGTCATGGTGGACAGGTCGTTGCCGGCCAGGAGCGGGGCGCCGGAGATGGCCCACAGGTTCATGTGGGTGCGGTTCTGGGCGGCGGTGAAGCCGTCCATGCCGACCATCAGCATGTCCGGGTCGTTGTAGTACCCGGTGTGCTGGGCAGTGGGGTGCGCGTTGGCGTCGTAGTTGGCCAGCAGGCTGGTCATCGACGGCTTGTTGCCGTAGAAGATGATGTCGGTGTTGGTCCGCCACATCGCGCCCTGGCCGGGGGCCCAGTTCCACGGGTTCTGCTTGCCCCAGTTGCACAGCGACAGGGTCAGCGGGCGGCCGGTGGTGGCCGTGGCCTTGGTGGTCGCGTCACTGATGGCCTGGTACGTGGTCTTCGCGTCGAGGCCCTCGGCGTCGCCGCCGCACCAGTCGACCTTGACGAAGTCGAAGCCCCACTTGGAGAACTGGAGCATGTCCTGGTCGTAGTGGCCCTCGCTGCCCGAGCCGGGGGCGGCGGGGCGGCCGGTCGGGTAGTAGTAGCCGCAGCCGTCCTTGCCGGCGTCGGTGTAGATGCCCGCCTTCAGGCCCTTGGCGTGGATGTAGTCGGCGATGGCCTTCATGCCGCCGGGCCACTCGGACTCGTCGATGGTGATGTTCCCGGCGCTGTCCCGGGTGCCCTGCCACCAGCCCTCGTCGATGTTGATGTACTTGTACCCGGCCGTCGGCAGGCCCGCCGCGACGAACGCGTCGACCTGCTTCTTGATCACGTTGTAGTCGATCTTCGCGGCGAAGCTGTTCCAGGAGGCCCAGCCCATGGGCGCGGACGCCACCGGTATCTGACGGGTCGTCGCCGCCTGTGCCGGGGTGGGCTGGGCGAAGAGCAGTGCGGCGGTCGCGGTCAGGGCGAGCACCAGGGCGCGTACGGCGGCGGCTCTGCAACGGCGTACGAGGCGTCTGCCGGTCGATGGCGGTGGGGGAAACATGCGGCTCCTTCACGGGGGGAACGACACCATACGTTCGACATACCGAACTGTGCCCGGTGATCCGAACGGTGTGCGGGCCGAACGTAGAGCCACGGGCCGCCCAAGTCAACGGAAGCGGCAGGCGTGAAGTCGCCGGTGCTGTCGGGTCGTTCGCCCCGAGGAGGGTGCGACGGCGCCATACTGACCTTCGTGCGCGTAGCGATCATGACGGCGGGATCCCGGGGTGACGTGGCCCCGTACACCGGGCTGGGACACGGTCTCGCCCTGGCCGGACACGAGGTCACTCTGGTCACTCACGCCCGCTTCGAGCCGTTGGCGGCACGGGCGGGGCTTCGCTTCCACCCGCTGCCGGTGGACCCGAGGGTGGAACTGGAGTCCTCGCGCGGGCGGGGCCTGCACCGCAGCGCGACCGGGGTGGGAAAGCTGGTGCGGGTGGTCGCGATGGCGCGGGCGCTGGCCGGGCGGATGACCGACGATCTGGTGGCGGCGGCCCGGGCGAGCGACGCGCTGCTCCTGGCCGCCCCCCTCGCCCCGCTGGGCCACGCCGTCGCCGAGGGCCTGTCCCTGCCGAGCCTGGGCGTCCATCTCCAACCCCTCGCCCCCACCCGGGAGTTCGCGCCGCCGATACTGGGCGTCGGCTCCTGGGGCTCGGTCGGCAACCGGGCCGCCGGGATGGGCGTGAACCTGGCCGTCGAGCAGGTCTTCGCCGCCGCCGTCCCGGAGGTGCGCGGCCGCCTCGGCCTGCCCCGCACCCGCCCCGGCGCGGCCCTGCGGTCCCGGGAGCGGCAGCGCTGGCCGGTGTTCCACGGCTTCAGCCCGCTGGTGGTCGCCCGGCCGCGCGACTGGCGGGCGGGCCTGGATGTGGCGGGCTACTGGTGGCCGTACGACGAGGACGCCCAACTCCCGTCCCGGCTACGGGACTTCCTCGACGCCGGCCCCGCTCCGGTCTACGTGGGGCTGGGCAGCGCGACCGTGCCCGACCCGGAGCGACTCAGCGCCGACGTCGTACGCGCCCTGCGCACGGCCGGGCTGCGCGGGGTCATCCAGCGGGGCTGGGCCGGGCTCACCGCGACCGGCGACGACATGCTGACCGTCGACGAGGTCCCCCACTCCGTGCTGTTCCCCCGGATGGCCGCCGTGGTCCACCACGCGGGCGCGGGCACGACCGCGGCCGGCCTGCGGGCCGGGGTTCCCGCCGTGCCGGTACCGATCCAGTTCGACGAGGGCTTCTGGGCCGCACGCCTGGTCCGCCTGGGCGTGGCACCCCGCGCCCTGCCCTTGCGCCGACTGACGTCCGACACACTGGCCTCGACCCTCGTCCGAGCCACCGGGCACTCCGCATACCGGGCGCGGGCCGAGGCACTGGGCGCCCGCATCCGCGCCGAGGACGGCGTCGGGCCCGTGCGGGACGCGGTGAGCCGACTGACGGACCAGGCCTACTGACCGGGCGCTGTGGGGCCGGACACGCACGCGAAGGACGGCCACCGATCACGCGGCAGCCCTCGTCCGAGCCACCA
>NZ_JBFAGK010000004.1:152820-534227 GCF_040660135.1 Streptomyces sp. NPDC050997 | reverse complement strand
CAGGCACTCCGCGTAACGGGAGCGGGCATAGGCACTGGGCGCACGCATCCGCGCCGAGGACGGCGTCGAGCCCGTGCGGGACCCGGTGAGCCGACTGACGGACCAGGCCTACTGACCGGGCGCTGTGGGGCCGGACACGCACGCGAAGGACGGCCACCGATCACGCGGCGGCCCTCGTCCGAGCCACCAGGCACTCCGCGTAACGGGAGCGGGCATAGGCACTGGGCGCACGCATCCGCGCCGAGGACGGCGTCGAGCCCGTGCGGGACCCGGTGAGCCGACTGGCGGACCAGGCGTACTGACCGGGCGTTGTGGGGCCGGACACGCACGCGAAGGACGGCCACCGGTCATGCCCAGGACGGCCACCGGTCACGCCGAGGAAGGCCACCGATCCGCGGCCCACTCCGGCCATCCCGGCCACCCGGGAGGCGGACCGCCCACCTCGCCTCCGGCGAGTTCCGCGGCGTCGGGCTCCTCGAAGCGTGTTCTCCAGTGCACGAGGTCGGCCTCGCTGATCGGGAAGGTCTGCTCCGGGGTGGTCGACCAGCGATGGGCTATCCGGGCCAGTTGGGTCTCGTGGTCCACCGGCACATACACCAGACGGCAGGTCCCGCCGACGGACTCGGTCAGCCGGCGGATCGCGGATCTCTCGTCACGGGACCAGCATCCGAAATCCAGGACCACGTCGGTGCCCAGTGTCAGCACCTCCAGGCCGAGCCGGAGCAGCCGTCCTTCCAGCACATCGCGCTTCCCGTCGGCCTCCGACTCGCCGAACAGGGGAATCATCCACTCGTCGGGCGTCAGCCGGAGCGCGCGGTGCTCCTCGGCGAGCCGGCGAGCCGTCGTGGTCTTTCCGGCCCCTGGCAGGCCGACCGTCAGGAACAACGTGGTCACACCCGGATCGTGTCAGGAATCCGGGCGGAGAACACACCGAACGGTCACCTCGACATCGTGCGCGAGCCGGCCGGCGCACGGACGGGCGTCCAGCCCGCGGGGACACCCGCCCCGAGGCGATCACACGGCAGGAGGCTCCCAGCCCGGCGGGCGCAGGATTCCCAGCAGTTGCCGGACCAGTTCCTCGACGACCTCGTCGAGGGTCGCGTCCACCCATCCGGCGTTCCAGTCGTGGAGCAGTCCGTTGACGCTACCGATGAACGCCGTCGCCGCGAGCCGGTAGTCGCGGGGCGCCGCCTCCCCGCGGGCCACGGCCGCCCCGGCCTCGGCACACACCAGGTCTACCCACAGGGCACGGCGTGCCAGACGCTGTTCCTCCAGTCTCGGGCTGACCCCGATGATCTCGACGAAGGTGATGCGGATGCGGCGCGGGTCTCCCGTGACGCTCGCGGCGTACGCGCGAAAGATCGCGGCCGCGCGCTCGGGAAGCGGCAGGTTCTCCGCACCGGCCACGGCGAGCCGAACCGCCTCCTCGGCCCAGTCGTTGACCTCCAGATGGAGTGCGGTCAGGACGTCCTCAAGGGTGCGGAACTCCTCGTAGAACTGGCGGGTGGACAGGCCCGCGGCCTCGCTGAGCGCGGCGACGGTGGTGGCGCGGTAGCCGGGAGTGTCGCCGAAGAGCTGGAGCGCGGCGTCCATGAAGCGGCGGCGCCGCTCGGCCTGCCGCTCCACCGCCGACTTGCCGCCGTATCGCCCGGTCGGCGTCCTGAGCCTGCCTGCCACCGAGCCTCCTTGTCCCGCCCGACCGGCGGACGTTTCGTTCGAACTCCCATTTTGTCGTGTACGCAGTCTTGTGGAGAAGGGCACCCCTTCCTTACTTTGCAGTAAGTTGACTCTGAATCCACTCGTGTTCAGATTCGCCGTGCCGTTTGGCATGCCCCACTCATGAGCCCTCTCAGAGGAAAGAGCAGTCATGCCTGCTTTCAGATCCAGGCACCTTTGCTCCGTAGCCGCCGCCCTCGTGCTCACCGTCACCGCCCCCGCCGCCGCCGCGACGGCCGCCCCGGACACCTCGGCCGCCGCCCTGCGCGAGGTGATGTTCGTGGGCAACAACTGGGACGGCACCGCCGATGTCATCAAGTCCAGCGGTGACTTCGCCAAGATCGGCCGGATCAACGTCGTCCCGGACAAGGCGGAGCGGATCGCGGCGATCAACGCCGATCCGATCAAGTGGATCTACTACACGGCCATCCGCAACGGCGTCGGCGAGGGCCACGACCAGCTCGTCGACGACATGTACTCCACGCCGGACGGCAGGTCGATGGTCGTCTCCCGTCCCAGTTTCGCCGACGTCGTCTCCATCGACCTGGCCACCGGCCACATCAACTGGCGCTTCCCCGTGTCGGGTTACCGCTCCGACCACATGGCCGTCTCCCCCGACGGCACGCGCGTGGCGGTCTCGGCCTCGACCGCGAACACCGTGCACGTGCTGGACATCGACACCGGCAAGCAGCTGGGCTCGTTCGCGACGGGCGACAAACCGCACGAGAACATCTTCACGAAGGACGGCAAGTACATCTGGAACATGGCCATCGGGGACGTCAACACCTCCCTCGACGAGCCGTGGCAGGACTGGACGAAGGGCGACCGCAAGGTCACGGTCGTCGACGCCACCACCTTCAAGCAGGTGAAGGTGGTCGACATGCGGGAGCGGCTCGACGCGATCGGCCTGACGGACTACTCGGACGCGGTCCGCCCGGCCGCCTTCAGCCCGGACGAGTCGAAGCTCTACTTCCAGGTGTCGTTCTTCAACGGCTTCCTGGAGTACGACGTCGCCACGGACAAGATCACCCGTGTCAAGACCCTCCCGAAGAACCCCGCGACCAGCACGGACCGCACGACCTGGGTCAACGACTCGCGCCACCACGGCATTTCGATGAGCCCCGACGGCAGCAAGCTGTGCGTGGCGGGCACGATGGACGACTACGCGACCGTCGTGGACCGCTCGACCCTCCAGGAGGGCCCGCTCGTCACCGCCTCCAAGCCCTACTGGGCCACGGTGAGCGGTGACGGCAAGAACTGCGTCATCTCGGAGAGCGGCGCCGACCAGGTCACGGCGATCGACTTCGCGACAGGCCAGAAGGTCCTCTCGGTCCCGGTCGGCGACCACCCCCAGCGCGTCCGCCTGGCGCACGTGCCGACGGACTGGACAGGGCCGTCCGCTAGCTGATCTTCGAAGCCGCCCAGGACGACAGCTCCGCCCGCGCCGCGCTCAACAGGCTCGCGGACGGAGCTGTCGCTCCATTCGTGACCAGTGCGTAGTGCACGGTGCCCGAGTCGGACGCGGTCAGCAGCAGACGCCGGGTGGCGGTGCCGCCCGGTTCGTTAGCTGCGGCGATCGGGGTCGTGGTCGTGTACGAGGGCGGGCCCGAGACCGTGCCCAGGTCGGAGACCACCGTCGTGGACGCCGTCGGGAACGATGCCGGGAGATGGAGTTCCGAGGGCGCCGTGGAGCCGTTCGAGCGCCAGACGAGCAGGCCGTACTGGCCCGTGCCGACCAGCCGCGAGACGTTCGGCAGGGAGCTGGGGACCGGGTTCCAGCTCAGGGTCGTCGTGCCGTCCCGGGAGCGGTCCTCGTAGGTGAACGCGACCGTCGTGCCGGCCGTCGCGCTCGGGTAGAGGCGGTCGAGGAGCCGGGTGTCCTGGCGCAGCACGGCGGTTCCCGAGTCGTCGAGTCGTACGGCCGACAGGTCCTCGTCGTTCCAGGCGTCGCCGGAGGTGAGCACCTTGTCGGCGTTGCCGTTCATCAGCTCGTGGTGGCGGCCGTTGTAGATGTCCCACTGCCACTGCGTACCGGAGAGCACCGAGCCGGAGGCGGTCGGGTTCGACCACCAACTCGCCCCGGTCACACGGGAGTCGAGCGCCTGGTACATCGCCTTGAGGACGGTGGGGGCCTTGTCGGAGACGGTGCCCGCCAGCGGGTGCCCGAACTCGCTGACCATACCGGCCGTGTCGGTGGCCGCGGCGCGGTCGCGGACCGTGCCGAAGTCGGCCGAGTACTGGCCGTCCCCCGCCTTGCCCGGCATCAGGATCCCGGAGATGGCCTTCTGGTCGTAGAAGTGGGTGTTGAAGACGTAGTCCGGGCCGAGGGCACCGGCGTCCAGCAGGCCGCCCTCCTGCTTCTGGAAGCTGATGTTGGAGTTCCAGAACAGGTTCGGCTCCACGAAGGCGGGCTTGTCCTGCCAGCCCGCGGTGTCCATCCGGGCACGGAACTTCTCATAGAACGGCCACAGCACGTCACGTTCCCAGGCGCGACTGGTCTGGCCCGAGTCGTACACACCGGCGTGCGGCTCGTTGTAGGGGTCGAAGCCGACGACACCCGCGAACTCGGCGGCGCTGACGTGCTGTTTGACGTACGCCATCGTCTTCTGGGCGGTGGTGAGGAACGCGTCCTGGAGACCGTAGGCGTTGTGCCAGAAGTCGTACGTCGCCTGCTTCACGGCCTCGTTCTGGGTGATGTTCTGGCCCCAGAACAGGCAGATCCCGCAGCTCTCGTCCGGGTAGCTCCCGGCGTCCACGGCCCACTGGGGGGCTCCGTCGCCCGTGTACCAGCTGTCGGGATCGAACAGGTAGCGGGAGTAGAGGTCCTGGTGGAAGTCGGGGTAGACGCGGATGCCTGCGTCGAGGAACGCACGCATCTGCTCGGTGGCGGCCGCCAGGTAGGCGCTGTCGACCTGGCCGCGCACGGGTTCGGCCTGTGCCCAGGAGAGCAGGAAGCGGACCGAGTTGCCGCCGCCGAGCGCTCTCAGCGCGGTCGCGGACTTCTTCGCGTCGGCGGTCGAGGCGAAGGGCAGGCCTTTGTTCTCGGCCAGTTTGGTCTCACCGGAGACGTTGTAGCCCCGCAGCACGACCTCGCGGCCGAGGCCGTCGGTGAAACGGCCGTCCTGCGCGGTGACGGGGGTGTCGTCGAACCAGAGGGAGTCGGGGAGGGCTTCGGCGGTGGCGGGTCGCACGCCCGCCGCCGTCAGGAATCCGGAGAGGACAACCAGAACAACGAGCAGACGCGCGCGTATATTCGGCATGTCCATTACAGTCCGGCGATTTCGTGAAACAGTCAACAGCTTCTGACTGATGAGTAAGTTTCACTTTTGCCGACGGTCACCTCGGTCGGAGTGTCATCCGCCGGTCCGGCGCGTCACCCTCAGCAGATACTCCTTCCTGTTCAGCGGGTTGTGGTCGGTGCGCGTCCGGCTCGGCACCGCGCTTCGCCCGACCGGTGCGTAGTGGTCGAAGGAACTCTCCAGTTCGCCCTCACCCCGGGTGAGCCCCGGAAGCCGCTGCTCCAGTTCATGTACCCGGTCAGCCGGAATGGCACCCTCCAGTACGGCGGAGTCGCCGTGTGTCCCGGTGGTCTGCGGTACGGCCCGCAGGGCGGCCAGCACGGGCAGCAGCGCCCCGAGGGTGTCCGCGGGGGCCTCGACACGGAAGCGGTGCATCGGCTCGTGGACCGTGCTGCCGGCCCGGCGCAGTGCCTCGATCAGCACCAGCGGGGTCAGTCCGCGGAAGTCGGCGCCGGTGCTGGACATGCTCTTGTCGAAGCCCTGGTGGGCGTGGCTCTGCCGGGCCGAGTAGCCGCAGTCGGTCAGGGTGACGGTGCAGTCGGCGACCTGCCAGCCATGCAGGCCCTGGCCCAGGGTGTCCTCGATGGCCTTGAAGAAGGCGTACGGCATGGAGCCCAGTTCGACCTCCAGCCGGAAGTCCACCCCCGCTCCGGCCGGGGCGGGCTCGACGCGCAGGCCGACGGTGGCGAGGAAGGGGTTGTCGTCCTTCCCGTTGAACTCGACCGCCGTGCCCGCACCGTCACGTCGTCGAGCGCGAAGGACACGACCGCGGACTTGATGGTGATCCCGCGCCGGCGCTCCAGCGCGAGGGTGTCGGTCTGCGTGTTTCCGATGTCGACGCTGCCGATCTCGTCGATCACACCGACCGAGTGCAGCAGGCGCTCGGTCAGGCTGGTCTTACCCGCGTCGACATGGGCGAGGATTCCGAGGTTGAGCAAGTGCACGAAGCGTCATGTCCTTTGAAGAGGGGGCCATTCCTTCCGGGGCGGACATGAACGGTGCGCGCATTGCTGCTCCTGGATCGTGCGGCGACAAGGTCATGTGAAGTGCAACAGTTCCGGCGTCACGAGGCAACGGAATAACGTTCAACCACTACCGGTCACGGCGCCCCTCGGTCCCGCCCGGGCCCCGCGCACGGCCGACGGGGACGCGAGCGCCTCACGGGTGCACGCCTCCCTACGGGCGGTGGACGTGCTGGAGCCCGGACCTGGCCCGCGCCGTGGCGGCCGTACCGGACCGGCGTGAGCGGGGTACCCGGCTCGGTGAGCTGTTGCGTGCGTTCCTGGACGGCCGGGGCGGCGCGGCGTGGTCCGTGGCGCGGTCGTCGATCTGCGGCCGGACGGCTGGGAGCGTGGCGATCCGGAGCCGCTCGCGAACCGGATGCGACGCTTGCGTCGGCGGGCGAACCAGGCGTTCCGCGCTGATCCGGGCAAGGTGCGCCACCCCCGGCTACGCGCCCCTGACGGCCCTGGACGGCGGCGGTGAGAGGAGCCGAGGATGCGTGAGATTCTCCCGGTGCTGAGCGACTGGTACGCGGCTCGGGCACCCTTCGGACTGGCCACGGTGGTGGCGGTCAGCAGCAGCGCGCCACGCGACCCGGGGGCGGCCATGGCCGTCGGGCCGCACGAGGAGGTCGTGGGCAGTGTGTCCGGGGGCTGCGTGGAAGGGGCGGTCTTCGAGCTCGCCCGGGAGGTGGTCGAGAGCGGCCAGGCCCGTCTGGAGACCTTCGGGTACAGCGACGAGGACGCCTTCGCGGTCGGGCTGACCTGCGGCGGCGAGATCACCGTGCTGGTCCGGCCCGTCACCCCTCGGACCGACCCGTCCTTCGGCGCGGTCGCCGAGGCGGTCGCCGCGGGCCGCCCGGTGACCCTGGCCACGGTGACCGACGGGCCCGCGCCGCGCGGCGCCACACTCGCCGTGTGGCCGGACCGGATCGAGGGCACGCTCGGCACGGCCGGCCTGGACGTCGCCGTCACCGCCGACGCGCGCGGCGAACTGGCCCTCGGCGCCACGGGATCGCGGCACTACGGGCCGCGCGGCGAGCGCCGCGAGGACGCGGTCAGCGTGTTTCTGCACTCCTTCGCTCCCCCGCCGCGCATGCTGGTGTTCGGCGCGATCGACTACGCCGCCGCGGTCGCCCGGATCGGCGACTTCCTCGGCTACCGGGTCACGGTCTGCGACGCCCGCCCGGTCTTCGCCACCCCGAAGCGCTTCCCGGAGGGCGTGGAGGTGGTCGTGGACTGGCCGCACCGCTACCTCCGGGGCACCGACACCGATGGGCGCACGGTGATCTGCGTCCTCACCCACGACCCGAAGTTCGACGTACCGCTGCTCGAGGAGGCCCTGCGCCGGCCGGCCGCGTACATCGGGGCGATGGGCAGCCGCCGTACGCACGACGACCGGCTGGAGCGGCTGGCCGAGGCGGGACTCACCGAGGCCGAGTTGTCCCGGCTGCGCTCGCCGGTCGGCCTCGACCTCGGCGCCCGTACGCCGGAGGAGGTCGCCGTGTCCGTCGCCGCCGAGATCATCGCCCTGCGCTGGGGCGGCAGCGGCACTCCGCTGACGGCGACGGCGGGGGCGATCCACCCGACCGACACCTAGGAGGAATCGGGGGTTGGCAGCTGCTCGCGGGAGTGTGCGCACGAGAAACGGTGTGGAATCCGCCCTCAGGGGTACCCGCCCGGCACGGAGGAGGGCGTCCGAGTCCTCCCCCTCCCCTCCGTCGGAAGGAGGTCCGTGACAGCGCACACACTCGCAGCGTCCGGGCCGCTTCCGCGCACGTGGAGCGGCCCGGACCCTCGTTCACGGGTACTGCGCGTGCGCCCGGACGGGCGGCCCGCTAACGCGGTGGCAGCGGGTGCAGGGTCACGTCCGTGAGCGTGCCGTCGGTGACGGACGCGGTCATGTAGGTGTGGTGGGGCTGGCGGCGGCGGTCGGTCGGGGAGCCCGGGTTGAGCAGCCGGAGGCCGGTACCGGCGGTGGTGTCCCAGGGGATGTGGCTGTGCCCGAAGACCAGGACGTCCGTGTCCGGGAAGCGGGCGGCGCAGCGTGCCTCGCGCCCCTGGGCGGGGCCCGTCTCATGGACGACGGCGAAACGCAGGCCACCCAGATCGACGTGGGCGATCTCGGGCAGCCGGGCCCGCAACGACGGTCCGTCGTTGTTGCCGTACACGGCGACGAGTCGGCGGCTGCGGCTCTCCAGCAGGTCGAGGGTGGCGGTGTCGACCCAGTCCCCGGCATGGAACACCACGTCGGCACGCGGGAGTTCGGCGAGCAGCGGCGCGGGGAGTTCCTTGGCGCGTTTGGGAAGGTGAGTGTCGGACATCAGGAGCAGACGCACGGAACCAGCCTAGAGCGAGTGGAAGGTCAGGGCTCGGCACCGACCCCGCACCGAGTGGACCTTCCCTCGTCCCGGTGAGATCGGGACGACGGCTCAGACCCTGGAACCGCTGGCCAACCCGCTGGGCCGAGCGGGCCACTTGGGTGCGTTGTCGGGGGGCCGGAGGTGGACGGCGTGCCCGGTGGCGTTAGCATCTGCCCACGCGTAGCAGCACATATCGCCACGCGGAAAGCGACTCAAGGGGGGCCCGGAGGCCGATGCCGGTCAAGGTCAGCGTCATTGTTCCCGTCTACAACCCGGGGATCTACATCGAGGACTGCATCGCCTCACTACTGAGGCAGTCGCTGCCGCCCGACGAGTACGAGATGGTCTTCGTCAACGACGGCTCCACCGACGACACGCCCGCCCGGCTCGACGCGCTCGCCGCCGAGAACCCGCGGGTCAAGGTGATCCACCAGGAGAACTCCGGCTGGTCGGGCAAACCCCGCAACGTCGGCCTCGACGCCTCCGAGGGCACGTACGTCATGTACGTCGACAACGACGACTACCTCGGCGACGAGGCCCTCGAGCGGATGTACGACTACGGCGTGGCCAACAGTGCCGACGTCGTCGTCGGCAAGATGGCCGGCAAGGGCCGTCCCGTGCCGGTGGAGTTGTTCCGCCGCAACCATCCGCACGCCACCGTCGAGAACGCTCCGCTGATCGACAGCCTCACCCCGCACAAGATGTTCCGGCGGGCGTTCCTCGACGACATCGGGCTGCGCTACCCCGAGGGCCGACGGCGGCTGGAGGACCACGTCTTCGTCACCGAGGCGTTCCTGCGAGCGGACAACGTCTCGGTGCTCAGCGACTACGTCTGCTATTACCACGTCAAACGCGACGACGCCTCCAACGCGGGTTTCCAACGCTTCGACCCGGTCGGCTACTTCAAGAACCTGCGTGAGGCCCTCGACGTCGTCGAGCGCTACACCCAGCCGGGCGCCCTGCGGGACCGGCTCCACCGGCGCTGGCTGCGCAACGAGATGGTCGAGCGGATGCGCGGCCGACGTCTGCTGAACGCGCCCGAGGACTACCGCAAGGAGCTCTTCGAGGAGATCCGCGGTGTCGTCGTGGAGCGTTTCGCGCCCGGCGTCGCGGCCGGGCTGCCGCTGGCCCAGCGGATCATCGCCGGCCTGATCGCCGCCGACCGGTTCGACGACGTCGTGGCGTTCGCCGAGTGGGAGGCCTCGGTCGCCCTGCGCGCCGAGCCCGGACCCGTCCGGTGGGAGGACGGTGCGCTGAAGGTCGACCTGACCGCCGAGTACCGGGTCGGCGGGCAGCCGATGACGTTCCCGGTCGGCCGGGCCGGCGCCGCGCCCGCCGGTCCGCCCCGGGATGTGACCGAGGCGGTCGGGCAGGTGAGCGCCGACAGCGTCGAACAGTTCAGGAAGGCCACGGCGGACCTGCTGGTGCGCGAACGCGCCAGCTCCGCGCAGTACTTCCAGCCGGTCGAGTTCACCCGGGAGATCCTCCCGGTGGAGGACGGCGAGGGGTCCCGGCTGGTACTGCGGGCCACCGCCACCGTCGATCCCGCCACCGCGGCCGGCGGCATCGCGCCCGGCAACGGCCTCTGGGACGTCTTCGTACGCGTCAAGCTGGGCGGCTGGACGAAGGAGTGCCGGCTGGGCCCGGTGCCCCGTAGGAGCCGGGCGGCCGCCTCCGCCGGTGTGGTGGCCGGCCGGGTGGTGCTGCCGTACTGGACCGACCGGGGTCATCTGGCCCTGGACGTCGACCGCGCGTACAAGCGCCTGGGCCTGTCCGGGCTCGCCCCCGGGGACGTCTCCGTCACCGGCGACCGACTGCGCGCGTCCCTGCCGCTGTACGTCCCCGTCGACACCGAGGTGCTGCTGGGGCTCACCGGCCCGGCCTGCTCGGACATCCCCGGCACACTGTCCCCGGACGGCTCCGGGGCGGCGCTGCTGGAGGCCGTGCTGCCCGTTGGTGAGCTCAAGGGCGTGGCCCGGCGGGTCACGCTCTGTCCGGCGCCGAAGGCGGACGAGCGACGTTTCCTCGGGCTGCCGTTCGCCGTGCGCGCCGGGGCGGGCGGAGTGCAGGTGGTACGTCCGTCCGGGCCGAGCGTCGTGGGGCGGCTCGCGCGGCGGGCGCGGAAGGTCCTTGTCCGGGTCCGTGCCACGGCGTCCCGGGTCAGAGCAAGGAGGGCGTGAGCCCGCTCGGTCACGGAAGCCGGAGGGCGCCTGGGTGCTGAAGCCCCGGGCGCTCCCGGACGAGCGGGGCGTGTTCCACGGGTGGATCCGTGGCGAGGAGTATCGCGAGGCCACCGGGTAGGACCTGTGCCTCGCGCGGGGCGACTGCGCGGTGTCCCGCCCCGGGCGTCTCCCACCTGGGCGTCTCCCGCCGAGGCGTCGCTCGCCGAGGCGGAGCGGGTCCGGTCCGCTGTCGGACCGGACCCGCTCCGCCTGCTACGAGGACCTGCGTGGCCGGGGGGTCAGCGGCCGGCGGCGACCTGGTCCAGCGCCTTGCGCAGCGGCTCCCAGCCCCGGGAGCGCCGGATGCCGAGGTTGCGGGCCTTCACCAGCGGACGCCAGAAAGGCGCCTGGACCAGCGCCTCGGGCGTCACCGCCTGCACCCGCTCCAGGATCGCCTCGGGCACCTTCTGCGGGTCGGGCACCTCGAACTCGGCGATGATCTCGTCGTACTTGTCGTCCAGCACGGTGTTGTTCGGGTCGGCGCCGAAGACGACAAGCTGGCCGGTGGGCTGTGTGTCGACCAGGACGGTGACCAGGTCGGGGCGGTACCGGTTGAGGATCTCCACGACCTTGTAGACGTCACCGGTCCAGGCGCCGGTGTGCCGGTCGCGGGCGGCCTCGTCGATGTTGCGCGGCAGCATGTCGTCGAGGACGATCACGCTCGCCCAGTCGGAGTGCTTCTCCACGTTCATGAAGTCGCGCAGCGCGTACTCGAACAGGTGCATGCCGTCGATGAACGACAGGTCGAGGGTGGTGCCCCGCCAGTAGCCGATCGGGCTGCGGCCGCGGCGCAGGTTGCGCACCGGGTGTCGGCCGCCCTTGAGGTGCGCGAGGGGGTTCTCGCGGGCGAAGAAGTCGTCGCTGGTGGCCTTCACCAGGTGGACGTCGGCGCGGATCTCGCTGACCACCTTGAAAGCGGGGTCGATGGCGATACTGGGGACGCGGGACAACGTCAGGCTGCGGCCGTCGTTGACACCGATCTCCAGGTAGTTGCGGTTGGCGCTGACCTTGTGCAGCTCCCGGAGGAACTCATGGCGTTTCACGCGGGGGACTCCTTGCGGATCCGGGGAAGGGCTTCGGGCAGGGCGGAACGCCAGTCACGCAGCGGCGGCAGGCCAAGGTGCTGCCAGCGGCCGTGCGCCAGGGCGCTGTAGGCGGGTCGGGGTGCGGGCCGGACGAAGGCCGCGCTGCCGACGGGGCGCACCCGGTCCGGGTCGGCCCCGAGGAGGCGGAACACCTCGCGGGCCAGGTCGTACCAGGTGGTCTCGCCGGAGTTGGTGGCGTGCAGGATACCGCTCGCGTCCCGGCCGATCCGGGGGCCGAGGTCGGCGACACGCTCGGCGACGTCCGCGCTCCAGGTGGGCTGCCCGCGCTGGTCGTCGACGACGTCCACGGTGTCGCGACGGGCTTCGAGTTCGGTCATCGTACGGACGAAGCTGCGGCCGTGCACGCCGTACAGCCACGCGGTGCGCAGGACGACGCCCGCGCCGGGGAGCTCCCGCAGCACGGCGCGTTCCCCGGCGAGCTTGGTGCGGCCGTAGGCGGTGCGGGGCGCGGGTTCGTGCTCCTCCGGGTACGGGGTGGTGCGGGCCTCGCCGGGGAAGACGTAGTCGGTGGAGACGTGGACGAGCCGTGCGCCCTGTCCGGCGGCGGCACGGGCCAGCAGGCGCGGTCCGTCGCCGTTGATGGCGAGGGCGCGTTCCTCGTCGGTCTCGGCGTCGTCGACGGCGGTGTAGGCCGCGCAGTTGACCACGATGTCGGGCCGGTGCTCGGCGAAGGCATCCTCGACGGCCTCGGGCCGGGTGATGTCGAGGGCGGCCCGGTCGAGGCCGATCACCTCTTCGTCACGGCCGCGGAGTTCCTCTACGACATCGCGGCCGAGCATGCCGCCGGCACCGGTGACCAGCCACCTCATGACAGGCCCTGCGCGCGGCGCTTCAACGGCTCCCACCAGGCGCGGTTGTCCCGATACCAGGCGACGGTGTCGGCGAGGCCGGCCGCGAAGTCGTGCCGGGGCCGGTAGCCCAGCTCGTCGCGGATCTTCGTCCAGTCGACGGAGTAACGCAGGTCGTGCCCCTTGCGGTCGGTGACGCGGTCCACGCGGTCCCAGTCCGCGCCGCAGGCTTCGAGAAGCAGACCGGTCAGCTCCTTGTTGCTGAACTCGGTGCCGCCGCCGATGTTGTACACCTCGCCCGCGCGGCCCCGGGTGCGCACCAGGTCGACGCCCTGGCAGTGGTCCTCGACGTGCAGCCAGTCACGGACGTTGAGGCCCTCCCCGTAGAGCGGGACGTTCTTCCCGTCGAGGAGGTTGGTGACGAACAGCGGGATGACCTTCTCGGGGAACTGGTGCGGCCCGTAGTTGTTGGAGCACCGGGTGACGCGGACGTCCAGCCCGTGGGTGCGGTGGTAGGCCAGGGCCAGCAGGTCGGAGGAGGCCTTGGAGGCGGAGTACGGGGAGCTGGGCCGCAGCGGGTGTTCCTCGGGCCAGGAGCCCTGCTCGATGGAGCCGTAGACCTCGTCGGTGGAGATGTGTACGAAGGTCCGCACGCCCTGGCGCAGGGCCGCGTCCAGGAGGGTCTGGGTGCCCACCACGTTGGTGAGGACGAAGTCGTCCGCACCGGTGATCGAGCGGTCCACGTGCGACTCGGCGGCGAAGTGCACGACCTGATCGGCGTCCGCCGCCAGCTTGTCGACGAGTTCGGCGTCACGGATGTCGCCCTGCACGAACTCCAGCCGGGGATGGTCGAGTTCGAGGTTGTCGAGGGTGCCGGCGTAGGTGAGCTTGTCCAGCACGGTGATGCGGGGGGCGTCGGGTTCGTCGGACGCGAGGAGCGTACGCACGTAGGTGGAGCCGATGAACCCGGCGGCGCCGGTGACAAGAAGGTTCATGAATGGATCTGCACCTTGCTGTGATCTCCGAGGACGAGACGGTGGGCACTGGGCACGCTGGGGGCCGGGGTCACCTCGACGTGACGGCCGATCAGTGAGGCCTCGATCCTGCCCACGCCGCGGATCGAGGAGTCCCGCAGCACGATGGAGAACTCCAGCTCGCTGTCGGTGATCCGGCAGTTCTCCGCGACGGAGGTGAAGGGGCCGACGTAGGAGTCACTGACCACGGTGCCGGAGCCGATGATGACGGGTCCGACGACACGCGAGTTCTCGATGCGCGCGCCCTCCTCCAGCACCACCCGTCCGATGGTCTCGGACTGCTCGTCGATCTCGCCGTCGATGCGGCGGTCCAGGGTCTCCAGGACCCGCCGGTTCACCTCCAGCATGTCGCCGACGTTCCCGGTGTCCTTCCAGTAGCCGTTGATGACCGTGGAGCGGACGTCGGAGCGGTTGTCGATGAGGTGCTGGATGGCGTGGGTGATCTCCAACTCGCCCCGCCAGGACGGCTCGATCGCGCGCACCGCCTCGTGGATCAGCGGCGTGAACAGGTACACGCCGACCAGGGCGAGGTCGCTGCGGGGGTGCTCCGGTTTCTCCTCCAGGCCGATGACCTGTCCGTCCGGGTCGAGTTCGGCGACGCCGAAGGACCGCGGGTCGACCACCTGGGTGAGCAGGATCTGGGCGTCGGGCCGGTTGCCGCGGAACTCGTCGACGAGGTCGCTGATGCCGCCGACGATGAAGTTGTCGCCGAGGTACATCACGAAGTCGTCGTCGCCGAGGAAGTCCCGGGCGATCAGCACCGCGTGGGCGAGTCCCTGTGGCCGTTCCTGGGGAATGTAGGTGATTTCCAGGCCGAACTTCGAGCCGTCCCCGACGGCCTCCTGGATCTCCGCGGCGGTGTCCCCGACGATCATGCCCACCTCGGTGATCCCGGCGGCCGCGATGGACTCCAGGCCGTAGAAGAGGACGGGCTTGTTCGCTACGGGGACCAGCTGCTTGGCGGAGGTGTGCGTGATCGGTCGCAACCGGGTGCCGGCGCCGCCGGACAGCACGAGTGCCTTCATCTGCTTCACCTTAGTGCGTTGCCCGACAAAGGGGGAACGCACCATGGCGATCGGGCGGCTCGTCGGTTAAGAGGACGACAGGAGGAGCGGGAGGGTTCAGTCCTCGCCCCGGAAAATGTTCCCCTCGGAGCCGGTCTGCGCCGGGCGGGGCACGTTCGTCTCCTCGACGGCCGGGAGGCAGGTGCGCAGGGCGCGGACACCACGCAGGCGGCGGGCCCTCGACCAGCCCGTCTCGGGCCTGCGGACTACTGGTTGCTCACTGATCTGCGCGGTCACGGCGCTTCATCTTCCTTCTGTGTCCTGTCCTGCTTCCGGCCCACCCCGGGCCGGGGCGGCTTCGTCCTTCCGTGCCGTGCATCCGGGTCCCCACCGAAGGTCCGGGCAAACCCGCCGCCCCGGTCGGCGCCGCGTCGACCGGGGCGGCGAGTGTCGAACAGCAGAGCGAGGTCCGGATGTACCCGTTCGGGTGCTCAGGTGTTGGGCCGGGCCGGGTCATGATGTCGCTGACGTGCTGGGTCATGACGTACCTCTCCGCTCGGGACGGGGCGCCCCGGGTACCCGTCCGGGCCGGACGTCGTCACCCGCTCAGTGCGATCTCGCTCCACACCTGTTTGCCACCGCTGACGGGCATGGCCCCCCAGGCCGTCGACACGGCCTCGACGAGGAGGATGCCGCGGCCGCCGGTGGCCTCCCAGCTGATGCTGGTCGGCTTGACGGGGGTGCGCGGGGAGGAGTCGGCGACGGCCACGCGCAGCAGGTGGTTGATGCGGGTGAGGTCGAGGCGGACCCGGCCGTCGGTGTGCACCAGGGCGTTGGTGACGAGTTCGGAGACGACGAGGAGGACGGTGTCCAGGGCGTCGTCCGGGACGCCCCAGGAACGCAGGGTGCGGCGGGTGAACCGGCGGGTGTGTCCGACGGCCTGGGGGACGCGCCACACCGTCCAGCTCTCGCGTTGCGGGCGGGCGGCCATGCCGTCGTAGCGCACGAGGAGCAGGGCGACGTCGTCGCTGCGGCGCGCGTTGCCGAGGAGGGCGTCGGCGACGAGTCCGAGATCAGCGGGGTCGGAGGCGGCCAGGTCGCGGGCGAAGCGTTCCATGCCTTCGTCGATGTCGGCCTCCACGGACTCGACCAGGCCGTCCGTGGTCAGCGCGAGGACCGTTCCGGGCTGCAGCCTGAGGGGGCTCATCGGGAAGTCGGCCTGTGTCAGCACGCCGAGCGGCGGGCCGCCCTCCGCCTCGGCGATCTCCGTTGCGCCGTCCGGGTGACGCAGCACCGGCGGCGGATGCCCGGCCCGCACGCACCAGGCGGAGCCCTCCTCCAGGTCGACGTCGACATAGGCGCAGGTGGCGAAGAGGTCGGTCTCCAGGTCCGCGAGAAGCCGGTTGGCGCGCGAGACCACCACGTCGGGCGGGTGTCCCTCGACGGCGTAGGCGCGCAGCGCGGTACGCATCTGGCCCATGAGGGTGGCGGCGCCCGCGCTGTGGCCCTGGACGTCGCCGATGACGAGGGCGACATGGTTGTCGGGCAGCGGGATGACGTCGTACCAGTCGCCGCCGAGCTCCAGACCGGCCGTGCTCGGCAGGTAGCGGGCGACCGCGACGGCGCCGGGCAGCTCGGGCAGCCGGCGGGGCAGCAGCTGGCGCTGGAGCATGCCGACGAGTTCGTGCTCGGCGTCGAAGGCGTGGGCACGCATCAGTGCCTGGCCGGCGAGACCGGCGGAGGCGGTGAGCAGGGCGCGTTCGTCGGGGCCGAAGTCGTGCGGGGCGTCCCAGCCGATCAGGCAGGCGCCGGCCATGCGGCCCACGGCGGGCAGCGGCAGTACGGCCAGGCCGCCGGGGCCGACACCGGCGAGAGCGGGCTCCAGGACGGTGCCGGCGGGCCAGATCTGGGCGCGGCCCTCGCGCAGCGCGGCGGCGAGGGTGGGCATCGTCCGCACCGGGGCGTCGGGCCACTCGCTGCGCCACTCCTGCCGCCACAGCTGGGGCCAGGCCTCCTGTTCGGGCGGGTCGAGGACGGTGACGACGAGCCGGTCGTTCTCCAGCTCGGCGAGCGCGATCCGGTCGGCCAGCAGCGGGCCCCGCAGCGCGGAGACGACCGCCTGGCTGACGTCGCGGACCGTGCCGGCGATGGCGAGGGCCGCGGCCAGGCGCTGCACCCGGGCCACGTCGGTGACGTCGGAGCGCAGCTTGGAGGCGTCACCGACGGTGCCCACGAGCCGTGCGGGCCGGCCCTCGCCGCCCGGCAGGAGACGTCCGCGCAGCCGCAGCCACTTGGGCGGGCCGGAGGGCTGGAGCACCCTGAACTCCAGCTCGCGGTCACCGATGGACATGTGGCCGGCCTCGACGACGGACATCAGCGAGGGCAGGTCCTCCGGCACGGTCAGTGCGAGCAGCGTCTCGACCTTGCCGTCGAAGCCCTCGGCGTCCTCGGCACCGAGCCCGAACAGCTCCAGGACCTCCTCCCCCACGTCCACCCGGCCGCTGTCCATGGCGAGGCTGAAGGCGCCCGCGGGCAGCTCGGCGCCCTCGGCGGGCCGGGCGAGGGTGGGGTGGGAGACGGCGTCGGCGAACAGTTCGAGGCAGGCTCGCTCGTCGGGTTCGAAGCCGGCCGACTCCTCGCTCACGGCGACAAGACAGGCCCCACCGCCGTCGCCCCGGGCGGGCAGCGCCGCGAGGAAGAACTCGCGGGACGGCGCCCGCCGGGACTCCGGGCAGTCGGCGATTTCGTCGGGCCCAAGCCACACCGGCCGCCCGGCGCGCAGGGCCTCGGCCGCCGGGGACCGGCCGGAGCGCGGATAGGTGTCGCGCAGCCCGTACAGGTTCCTCGGCACGCCCACCGACTCCACCAGGCGCAGCGCGTCTTCGCCCTCTTCGGGGGCGTACACGGCGGCGAACGTCGCCCCGGCGAAGACGAGCGCCAGTTCCAGGACACGGCGCAGCCGCTCGGGTGAGTCGGGATCGGTCGTGAGCGTTTTCAGGGCAACTTCGGCACGCGGCGTTCGCCTTCCGCCTTCCGCAGTGCCCTCACTGACCACATTCGCCATTACAGCGCGTATACGGCGGCCGCGCAGCCCCTGTGGGCGTTCCGTGGAGCGCAGGGGGAGCCGGCGCTCGAAACCGTCCGAACATGACTTGACGCATGCGTTCCGCACGGTGAGCTCGTGACAGGCGTGACTGTCCGTGGCCACAGGCTCACTGGAAGGCTCGTTCCCGTCGCCACGGAGGGGGACGCATGGACAAGCGGTACGAGGTGTACGCGCTCGCCGACAGACACTTCTACGAGACGCCGGACCGGCTGTCCGTGGGAGGGCAGGAGGCGGCGCCCGGATACGAGACGGCGCGGCGCCCGGTGCCCGAGGGGTGGGACGCGGCGCGGATCGGTGACTGGCTCACGCTGACGCCGCTCGACGCGGACGGCTCGCCGGTGCCCGGCCCGGCGCAGGGCTGGAAGATCCACGCCTCGGCCACCCGGGCGAACGCCGAGGAGATCGCCGCGATCGTGTGGGACTACTGCGTGCCCCGGCGCGTCCCGTTCAAGTTCGTGCCGGGCCCGCACCTGCTGCACCTGCGCAACACCAAGTACGCGGGCCGCGACACGAGCGGCAAGTTCGTCACCGTGTACCCGGCCGACGAGGAGCAGCTGCACCTCGTACTGCGTGAGCTGGGCGAGCTGCTGAAGGGCTACGAGGGGCCGTACATCCTCACCGATCTGCGCTGGTACGACGGTCCGCTGTATGTCCGCCACGGCGCCTTCGCGCGCACCTTCGTCGTCGACGAGCGCGGTTCACTGGTGCCGGCGGTGCGGGACGGCGAGGGCCGGCTGGTGCCGGACCGGCGGGCGCCGTCGTTCCAGGTGCCTGAGTGGGTGACCCTGCCGGCCTTCCTGGAGCCGCATCTGGCGGCGCGGAACACCACGACGGTGGGCGAGCTGCCGTACCGGATCGAGAAGGCGCTGCACTTCTCCAACGGCGGCGGGGTCTACGCGGGCACCGACACCCGGGACGGACGCAAGGTCGTCCTGAAGGAGGGGCGGCCGCACGCGGGGCTGGCCTCGGACGGGGCCGACGCGATCGCCCGCCTGGAGCGGGAGAAGTACGCCCTGGAGCAGGTGTCGGGGACCGGTGTGGTGCCGGAGGTGCGGGACTGGTTCACCCTCGGCGACCACCGCTTCCTGGTCATGGACTTCCTGGAGGGCCGTCCGCTCAACTCGTTCTTCGCCGAGCGGCACCCGCTGCTGACCCCGGATCCCGATCCGGGGGCGGTGGCCGCCTACGCGGCATGGGCGGTGCGGATCCACGGGGCGGTGGAACGGGCGGTGCGGGCGGTGCACGCGTGCGGGATCGTCTTCAACGACCTGCATGTCTTCAACATCATGGTGGCGCCCGACGAGGAGTCGGTGTCCCTGCTCGACTTCGAGGCCGCGGCCCCCGTCTCCGAACAAGGCCGCCAGGTGGTCGCGCACCCGGGGTTCTTCGCCCCGCCGGACCGCACGGGCGTCGATGTCGACCGGTACGCGCTGGCCTGCCTGCGGCTGGCCCTGTTCCTGCCCGTCACCACGCTGTTCGTGGTCGACCGCGGCAAGGCGGCCCACCTGGCGAAGGTGATTGCCCGTCAGTTCCCGGACGTACCACGGGAGTTCCTCGACGAGGCGGTCGCGGAGATCACGCGGGACGTGGGCGTGCGCCCGTCGTCACCGTCGGCCTCGTTCACGGAGACCGCTGCCTCTGACATGGAGCGCGTCTCCTCCACGCAGCCCGTCTCCTCCGTGGGCGCCGCCTCCTTCGTAGATCCTGGGGACTGGCCCTACAGCCGTGACTCGATGGTCAAGGCGCTCCTCGCCTCGGCCACCCCGGAACGCGACGACCGGCTCTTCCCCGGTGACATCGCCCAGTTCTCCGACGGCGGTGGCCTCGGCCTCGCGCACGGCGCGGCCGGCGTGCTGTACACGCTGGACGCGGTCGGGGCCGAGCGGTACGAGGAGGGCGAGCGCTGGCTCCTCGCCCGCACCGCGCCGCCGCCCGCGGGCACGCCGCTCGGGCTGTACGACGGTCTCGCGGGCGTCGCCCACGTCCTGGACCGGCTCGGCCACCGGCAACGGGCCCTCGACCTGATCGACGGGATCCTGAAGGAGCGGTGGCAGAACCTCTCCTCCGACCTGCACGGCGGACTCGCCGGTCTCGGTCTGGTCCTCGGTGAACTGGCCCGCACGACCGGTGAACCGGAGCTGCGGGAGCGTGCCGCTCAGGCCGCCGACATCCTCGTACGACGACTCGCGGAGCCGCTGCCGGACACTGCCCGGCGACGCCGGGCGGGGCTGCTGCGGGGTGCCGGCGGGCCCGCGCTGTTCCTGCTGCGGCAGTACGAACTCACCGGCGAACGGCGGCTGTTGGCGGCGGCACGGGTGGCGCTGAGCCGGGACCTGGAGTGTTGCGCGACCCGCGAGGGCGGCGCGCTGGAGGTCGACGAGGGCTGGCGGACCCTGCCCTATCTCGGCGACGGCAGCGTGGGCATCGGGATGGTGCTGGACGACTGGCTCGCCCAAGTAGCCGACACGGGCGGCGAGTTCGCCGACATCGTCGACGAGTTCGAGCGGGCCCGCGCGGGCGTGCTGACGGCCGCCACCTCCCGCTTCTACGCGCAGCCCGGCCTCTTCCAGGGCCGCGCCGGGATGATCCTGCACCTCGCCCGGACCGGCACGCCCGGCGCCGACACCGAACGGCTCGGCGAACAGATCGCAGGTCTCGGCTGGTTCGCGATGTCCTACCAGGGCCAACTGGCCTTCCCCGGGCACCAGATGATGCGGCTGTCGATGGACCTGGGCACCGGAACGGCAGGGTGCCTGCTCGCACTCGGCGCGGCCCTCGACGCCCGGGAATCCGCTCACCTGCCGTTCCTGCCGCCGCTCCGGCGGCCCCCACAGCACGGTTCCGCAGACCTGTCGGAGTCGTGATTCAACCCCGTCCCCACGGACGACACAGAAGGAGAAACGACATGGCACTTCTCGACCTGCAGACGATGGAATCCGAAGAGCACACCGACGGCGGCGGCAACAGCACGGTCAGCCTGCTGTCCTGCATCAGTGCGGCGAGCGTTCTGCTCTGTCTCTGACGACACCGCATGTCACGGCTCCGGGCGGTCCGCTCCCGCGAGGGAGGGACCGCCCGGCGTCCCCTTTCCGCGATGCCCGCGATTCCCGCGAGTTCCGCCTTTCCGCCAATGGACTCCGCTATCGGATGCGAGGCCGGCAGCCGCATGACGACGCGCAACGCCGACTCCTCGGCGCCTCCCGGAGCACTCGGCCCGGCAGCCCGGCACAGCGCCGGCCGCTGTGCGGTGCTGTGCCTGGTGAGCACCGCCGCGACGGGGGCCGGACTGTTGCTGCCGACCGCCCTGGGCCGGACCCTCGACCTGCTGCTCGCGCGCGTCCCGGCGAACCGCTGGGTGCTGTACTGCGCCGGGCTCGTCCTGCTGCTGGCTCTTCTCGACGCGTGCCAGACCGTGCTGAGCGGCACCGTGGACGCCCGGACCACCGCCTGGCTGCGGCGCCGGCTGACCGGACACGTCCTGGCCGTCGGCCCACGGGCGGCCGCCCGCTTCGGGTCCGGCGACCTCGTCGCCCGCCTCGTCGGCAACGCCGCGCAGGCCGGAACGGCACCGGCCGCCCGCGCCGCGCTGCTCGCCGCGCTCGCCGGACCGGTCGGCGCGATGGTGGCACTGGCCCTGATCGACCCGTGGCTCGCGGCGGTGTTCCTCGCCGGGGCACCGGTGCTCGCCCTGCTGCTGCGCACCCTGGCCCGGGACACCACGCAGTGCGTGGCCCGCTACCAGGAGGTGCAGGGACGCATCGCGTCCGCGCTCGCGGAGGCCCTCGGCGGCCACCGCACGATCCGGGCGGCCGGTACGGCGGACCGGGAGACGGCACGGATCCTGCGGCCCCTGCCCGAACTGTCCCGCTCCGGCCACCGTATGTGGCGGGTGCAGGGGCGAGCCGCCGGGCAGGCCGTCGCCGTGGCCCCGCTGCTCCAGCTCGGGATCGTCGCCGTGGCCGGTGCGCTGCTCACCCGGCACCGGCTGACGGTCGGCGAGATGCTCGCGGCCTCCCGGTACGCGGTCCTCGCCACCGGCGTCGGCATGCTGGTCGGACAACTCGCGGGCCTGGCCCGGGCCCGGGCGGCGACCGGACGCCTCGGCGAGGTCCTGACGGAACCCGCACCCGCCTACGGATCGCACCGGCTGCCGGCCGGCCCGGGACGGCTGGAGCTGCGCGGTGTGGTCGCCCGGCGCGGTGGGCGGGCCGTGCTCGACGGCGTCGACCTGGTCGTACCCGGCGGGACGACCCTCGCGGTGGTCGGCCGGTCGGGCGCGGGCAAGTCGCTGCTCGCAGCGGTCGCCGGGCGGCTCACCGACCCGGATGCCGGGGAGATACTGCTGGACGAGGTGCCGCTGCGTGAACTGACCCACGCCGAGCTGCGCCGCGCGATCGGTCACGCCTTCGCACGCCCCGCGCTGCTCGGCGCCACCGTCGAGGACGCGATCGGCCTCGGTCTGGCGTCCCCCTCCCCCGCGCGCGTCCGTGACGCCGCCCGCACAGCCCGCGCGGACGACTTCGTCCGCCGCCTGCCCGACGGCTACGCCACCGCCGTCGCCGACGCGCCCCGCTCCGGCGGCGAGTCCCAACGCCTGGGCCTGGCAAGGGCGTTCGCCCACGACGGACGACTGCTCATCCTCGACGACGCCCTCTCCAGCCTCGACACGGTGACCGAGGCACACATCACCCGGGCCCTGGTGGACGACGGCCCGGGCGCCACCCGACTCCTGATCGCCCACCGCGCGGCGACGGCGGCCCGCGCGGACGCGGTGGCCTGGCTGGACGGGGGACGCGTACGGGCGGTGGGACCGCACGAGGAGCTGTGGCGGGATGCGGGGTATCGGGCGGTGTTCGGGGAGGGCGGAGAGTTCAGCGAGGCCGACAGGCACGGGTCACCCTCGGAGGCCGGCGGACTCCGGGAACCGGGCATGCCCGGGGCGCCCGGCACGCCAGGGAAAACGGTGTCGCCGTGACCGAGGGGCTGTCTCGGCTCGGGCTTCGCTTCCTGCGGGAAAGGTGGCGGGTTCTCGTGCGGCTCGGGGGCTGGTCCGTGCTGGAGACGGGGCAGACCTTTCTCACCGGGTACGCGCCCGCCCGTGCTCTGGACGAGGGGTTCCTGGCCGGGCGGACGGAGGTCGGGCTCGGCTGGCTCGCGGTGGCCGGGGTCGGGGTGGTCGTCGGCGCGTACGGCACCGCCCGTGTGTACGCGGCGGTGGCCGCGCTGGTGGAACCACTGCGGGACCGGCTCGTCACACGGGTCGTGGCGCGCGGGGTGCGGGAGGCCGACGGCGGGGCGCTGTCCGGGCTCACCCAGCAGGTGGAGATCGCCCGGGACACGTTCGCCGGGCTGGTCATGGTGTCGCGTTCCTTCCTGTTCACCACGGTCGGCGCGCTCGTCGGTCTGTTCTCGCTCGACCCGCTGCTCCTGCTGGTCGTGGGCCCTCCGCTGGTCGCCGGAGTGGCCCTGTTCGCGGCGACGCTCCGCCCGCTGGCCCGCCGCCAGGAGGCGTTCCTCGTCGCGGACGAGGCGCTGGCCGACGGTCTCGGGGCCGTCTGTCCGGGGCTGCGGGACATCACCGCGACCGGCGCGGAGCAGCAGATCGCCGCCGGGACGGGCGACCGGATCGACGCCGAGCTGCGGGCCGCGCGCTCACTCGCCCGCTGGAGCGTGCTGCGCGTGGCGTCCCTCGCGGTCGGCGGCCGGCTGCCGATCGTGCTCCTGCTCGCCACCGCGCCCTGGCTCCTCGCCCGCGGGGTCACCACGGGCGCCCTGGTCGGCGCCCTCGCCTACGTCACCCAGTCCCTGCTGCCCGCCCTGGGCAACCTGGTGCACGGCCTGGGCACCAGCGGCTCCCGCCTGGTGGTGGTACTGCGACGACTGGTCCGGGACGGCGGCGACACACCAGGCACGGGCGGCCACGAACAGCCGACTCCGCACGAGCCCGCCGAGCAGCACGGCTCGCCGGACCGACGGCCCGACGACCCGCGCGGCCCCGCCGAAGACCCCGCCACGCGACCACCAGGACCACCGAGCCCACGGAGGACCAGCCCCACAGGGGCCCGCACCGCAGCCTCCCCGACACCGCCCCACCCCGCCCTGTCCCTCACCTCCGTCACCTTCGCCTACGGCCCGCACAGCGCACCCGTCGTCGAGGACCTCGGCCTCACGCTCCTCCCCGGCGCCCACCTGGCCGTCGTGGGCCCGAGCGGTATCGGGAAGTCCACGCTCACCGCACTGGTCGCCGGACTGCTCACACCCCGCCGCGGCACGATCCGTATCCACGGGAAACCGGTCCCCGGCCCGGAAGCCGCCGCACTGCGTGTGCTCCTCCCGCAGGAGGCCTACGTCGTCACCGGCACCCTCGCCGAGAACCTCGGCATGTTCCGGCCGGACCCCGTCCCCGAGCCGGAGCTGCTCGCCGCGGCGGAGGCGGTCGGACTCGTCCCGCTGCTCGAAGCGCTCGGCGGTCCCTCGGCCCCCGTGGACCCGGCGGCGCTGTCCGCGGGCGAGCGGCAACTCGTCGCCCTGACCCGGGCCTATCTGTCGTACGCCCCGCTCGCCCTGCTCGACGAGGCCACCTGTCATCTGGACCCGGTGGCGGAGGAACGAGCCGAGCGGGCCTTCGCGGCACGCCCCGGCGGCACCCTGGTGGTCGTCGCCCACCGCATCAGCTCGGCCCGGCGGGCCGGCCGGGTGCTGGTCATGGACGGGCGGCAGACGGCGTACGGCACCCATGACGAACTGGTGCGCCGCTCGACGCCGTACCGCGAACTGGTCGGCGGCTGGACGCCCGTGTCCCCGGGGCGGTCACAGCCAGCCCTCCCCCTGCGAGATCCGGATCGCGTCGATACGGTTGCGGGCCCCGGTCTTGCGGGTGATGGCCGCCATGTAGTTGCGCACGGTCCCGTGGGACAGATGCAGGTTCCCGGCGATCTCCGCGACGGAGGCTCCCTCCGCCGCGAGGGTTAACACGCTGAGCTCCCTACGGGTCAGCGGCATCTGCGCGGCCTTGAGGAAACCGAAGCCGAGCGAGTCGTCGACGAAACGTTTCCCCTCGGCGACTCGCCGGATTCCGCGGACCAGGTTCTCCGGCGAGCCCTCCTTGTCGACGTAGCCGAGTGCCCCCGCCTCGACCGCCCGCTTCAACAGTCCGGGACGGTTCGCGGAGGCCAGCACGAGCAGCGCCGGCGAGCTCGGGTCAGGGCCCCGCACGGACAGGTCGCCGAACGGCGGGATGCCGTAGGAGTCCGAGCACTCCAGGTCGGCCGCGCAGACGTCCGGCCGGACGGACCGCACCCGGCCCTGCGCACCGCGCCACGGGGTGTCGGACACCCGTAACTCGGGGTCCCGGCACAGCCACTCCGCCAGTACCGATCTCAGCAGACACTCGTCGTGCACCAGAAGCACCCGGATCACTGCCACCCCTTCAGCTCGCCGTACGCCGGTTCATGGTGTGGAACGCGTGCCCCATTGTTCGCGCCCCTGACTCTTCGCGGGCACGGAGATCCGGCCATCAGGGTGCGCGGGGGCGCAAGCACGGCGCCCGCACATCGCCGCGCGCATCGACTGTGGGGGCATGTACCGGACGCGACTGGGTACCCACGGCCTCTCACCGCGCCCCGGGCATCCCTGTGCCCATATACACGCCGTTGTCGGACGGCCCGCGCCGCTCGCCGTGCGCGACGGGCCGCCAAGGAGGAGATTTGATCCCGGAGACCCGTCGCGCGGCCGGGCGAGGAGGTGGTCCGCGTGTCCGACGGACAGACGTCCGCCCAGGCGCCGGTGACCGCCAGGACGCGGGTCGGCCGGCCGCTGCTGTCGCTGGCGCTGGCCTCGATGATGGACGAGGTCCACGCGCACTCCGGCGCGGTCTATCTGCTGGCGGCCGACGGGGCGGCGCTGGAGATGTCGGTGATGGCGGGGCTGCCCCGCGCGTTCGCGGCGCCCTGGGAACGGGTGGGGCTGAGCGCGCCGATCCCGGTGGCGGAGGCGGCGCGCGAGCGGCGGCTGGTGTGGGTCAGTGGGGAGCAGGAGATGGCGGCCCGCTATCCGCGGATCGCGGTGGTGCTGCCGTACCCCTTCGCGCTGGCCGCGGTTCCGGTCGCCACCGAGTCGACGGTGTACGGGGCGGTCTTCGTGACCTGGCCCGGGGCGCACCCGCCGGAGCTGTCCAACCGGGAGCGGGACCATCTGACGGCGTCCTGCGACCGGCTGGCGGTGCGGCTGGAGCGCGCCGTCGAGGAGAGCGTGCCGCTGCACACCGAACCGGACCTGCCCGCCGCGCCCGCGCTGGGCGGCCCGGCCGGGACGCTCGGCACCGTGGAGGCGGCGCGGATGGTGGCGCGGCTGCCGTACGGGCTGTGCTCACTCGATCTGCACGGGCGGATCACCTTCGCCAACACGGCCGCCGCCGAACTGATCGGCGTCCCGGCCCGCGATCTGCTCGGTTCCCCGCTGTGGGCCACGGTGCCCTGGCTCAACGACCCGGTGTACGAGGACCGTTACCGGGCCGCGCTGATCAGCCAGCACAGCACCTCGTTCCTGGCACCGCGGCCGCCCGGCGAGTGGCTCTCGTTCCGTCTCTATCCGAGCACGAACGGGCTGAGCGTGCGGATCAGCCGGGCGCGGGCCGTGGCGGAGACGAGCCGGTCCGGACCGCGGCCCGGCGACTCCTCGCCCCGGCTGGTCACCATCTCCCAGGTGCTGAGCCTGGCGGGCGCGCTCACCGAGGCGGCGGGTGTGCAGGACGTGGTGCAGTTGGTCGCGGACGAGATCGCGCCCGCCGTGGGCAGTCGCGCCCTGGTGGTCCTGGGTTCCCAGGCGGGCCGGCTGCACGTGCTGGGGCATCGCGGGTACCCGGACCCGCACGTCGTTGAGCGGTTCGACGGGCAGCCGCTGACGGAACGGACCCCGGGCACGCATGTCCTGACCAGCGGGGCGCCCGGCTTCTTCGAGTCCCGGGAGCAGGTGGAGCGCCTGTACCCGGAGCGGCAGGCGACTGCCGACGGGTTCGCCGCCTGGGCGTATCTGCCGCTGATCGCCTCCGGCCGTCCCGTGGGCATCTGTGTGCTGGCCTTTCCCGAGCCGCACTCCTTCACGGCGGACGAGCAGGCCGTGCTGACCAGTCTGGGCGGGCTGATCGCCCAGGCGCTGGAGCGGGCGATGCTCTACGACGCCAAGCAGCAACTGGCGCACGGTCTGCAGGAAGCCCTGTTGCCGCACTCGCTGCCGTCGTTGTCGGGCATCGAGGCGGCGGCGCGCTATCTGCCGGCCACTCAGGGCATGGAGATCGGCGGTGACTTCTACGACCTGGTGCCGACGCAGGGGCTCGCGGCGGCCGTGATCGGGGACGTACAGGGCCACAACGTGACCGCGGCGGGGCTGATGGGACAGATCCGTACCGCCGTACGCGCCTACACCACGGTCGGGCAGCCGCCGGAGGATGTCATGCGCAGCACCAACCGGCTGTTGATCGACCTCGGCTCGGATCTGTTCGCCAGCTGTCTGTATCTGCGGCTCGACCCGGGGCGGGGGCGGGCCGTGATGGCCCGGGCCGGGCATCCGCCGCCGCTGCTGCGCCGGCCGGACGGGCGGGTACGGGTGCTCGACCTGGCGGGCGGACCACTGCTGGGCATCGACGGCGCGGCCACCTATCCGACGACGGAGGTGAACCTGGCCCCCGGCTCCGTCCTCGTCCTCTACACCGACGGGCTGATCGAGTCGCCCGGCCTCGACATCGAGGACGCGCTCGCGGATCTCGGGCGCCGACTGGCCGAGGCCGGGGACCGCCCGCTCGACGAGCTGGCCGACGATCTCGTCCGGCACAGCGCGGCCACCCACGAGCGGGTCGACGACGTGGCAGTGCTGCTGCTCAGGGCCCACAAGCCCGGCTGACCGAACGAACGGCACCCTGGGCCGGGTGGTCGGGATCCGGTAGTGGCGTGCCGGCGTCGCTCGTTCACCGAGTCCTGAGGCACCCGGGCGCGGTGGTCGAAGGGCTGGCGGGTGACCCGGCCGCGTGACCTGTCGGTCGGTGGCCGCCGACCGCGGCGCCGCTGAGTCGCCGTCCGGCAGTGGGCGAACCGTGAGGCGCCGAAATGGGGCATCCGCCGCCGCGTCGGTCACAGGGGTGGGCGGCTCGCAGTTCGACGCCCCCTGTCCGGCACCTGAGCGGGTGTCGTACAGGGGGCGTCGTGAACGGACCGGTCCGGCCCTCCCGCCGGAGGGCCGGACCGGTCCACCACCGGCCGGAACCCACGGGTGGGGCCGGGGTGGGTCCGTACCGTCGAGAGCGGCTCAGTGGGGGCGAACCGCTCTTGACTCGGCCGGGGAAGCCGAGGCGGCCGGACTCCGGGTCCGGACCGCCGTCAGCGGTGGGATCAGTGGGACTCGGTCAGACCCGAGCCGCCCTCGACACCGGTGTCCTCGCCCGTGCCGGTCTGGTCCTCGGCACCGGCCTCTTCCCCGGCGCCGGCCTCCTCGCCGCCTACTTCCTCACCAGCTCCGGCTTCCTCACCGGCACCAGCTTCCTCGCCAGCACCAGCTTCCTCACCGGCACCGGCTTCCTCACCAGCACCAGCTTCCTCACCGGCACCGGCTTCCTCGCCAGCACCAGCTTCCTCGCCAGCACCAGCTTCCTCACCGGCACCGGCTTCCTCGCCAGCTCCGGCCGCGTCACCCGCGCCGAGCGTCGCGCCGACCGCCTCCAGCGCGGTGGTGACCGGCTGGAAGAAGGTCTCGCCGCCGGCCGTGCAGTCACCGCTGCCGCCGGAGGTCAGGCCGATGGCCTGGCCTTCCTCCGTGAACAGCGAGCCGCCGCTGTCGCCGGGCTCGGCGCAGACGTCGGTCTGGATGAGCCCGGTGACGGTGCCCTCCGGGTAGTTCACGGTGGCGTCGAGTCCGAGCACCTGGCCGTCGTTGAGCCCGGTGGTGCTGCCCATCCGGGACACTGCCTGGCCGACCGCCGCTTCGGCTGCCTCGGCGATCTGGACGGTCTGTCCGCCACCGACGTTGACCTCGCTCGGGGCCTCGGTCGCCGCGTCGTCGTACTTGACGAGCGCGAAGTCCCCGTCACCGGGGAAGGTCGCCTGGTCGACGGTGGCGATCGGCTCGCCGTCCTGGGCGTCCGCCCACTGCTCGGCCGCGACCCCGCAGTGACCGGCGGTCAGGAACGCGGGGCTGCCGTCGCCCGCGGTGACGTTGAAGCCGAGCGAGCAGCGCGCGCCGCCGCCGAAGATGGCGTCACCGCCGGAGACGAACGTCTTGAGGGTGCCGGCCGACTTCTTGATGGTGGCCATGCTGGAACCGAGACCGTCGACGGTCGATTCCAGTCTGTCCCACTTGGCGCCGGTGACCGTGCTGTCGGCGGTCACCAGAATCTTGTTCGTCTTCGGGTCGACGGCCCAGGAGGTGCCCGGGATGGTCGCCTTGGCCTTCAAGGTCTGCGCGCCGGACTCGAGTTCGGTGAGGCTGTTCTCGACCTCGCGGACCTTCGCGCCCGCCTTCTCCGCCTGGACGATCACATTGTTGTTGTCGCCCGATATGACGTTGACGACGAGTTGCTGGCTGTCCGACTCGTAATAGGAACCGGCGAAGGCGTCACCGAGCAGACCTGCGAGCTGCGAGGCGAGGTCCGAGGCATCCGCCGCCTTCAGAGTCCTCGGCGCGGCGGCGGCGTCGTTCGAAGCGTCCTGGGACGCGTTGGCGTTGGGGAGCAGAATTGCGGCTGCTCCGAGCGCCACGATGCCGCCTGCCGCTATCGCGGCCTTGCGCTTCGGAATTCGCTTGTGACTCAAACTTCTCGACCTCCTGAGGGACCGGAGTCTGCTGCCTGGTGCGGCAGTTGTTGGGGCGCCTGGATGGCTGGAGGTACGCACGGGGTGCGCGGGGCGTTCAATTCCGATTTCACGCGCCCGGCTCACGACACCAAATCGGCCATGGCCCGCGACCGCCGGTCCGGCGCGCGAAACAACCCCCCATATGCCGATGACCACCGCCGAAGCCGACACGATCCCCGCCGCCGACTTCGCCCCTTGGTTCCCCGAACCGGGCCTACCCGTAGAGGCGTTGGCCGACGACCGCGCGACGGCGCGTCTTCCCTGGTCGGACCGGGTGTCCCGGGAGAGCCGCGAGGTGTGGGCGCGGTCTCTGGCGGCCGCCGTCGGCACGGCGATCGTGGTCGCCGCGCCGACGGCCCGGGGTGTCTGCGAACTGCCGCCGACAGAGCGGCGATCGGCGCCCGTCGGCGTTCGACGGCCGGTACGGATGTCTTGATCGAAGCGGTGGCCACCATTCCGGGCCACCGAACGGCGTGGCCCTGGTAGCGACAACGGCGAGCACGCTCCGCGCACTTCCGAACGGACACGGTCGGTGCTCGATCAGCAACGCTCCGTCGCGATCGTCGCGCCGAATCCTCTCTTCGAGGAATCTGCACATCGACCACCCAAGGCAGTCACCTCACGCGAAAGTTCTGCACACCCCGGTGACGCACGCCGCCCCTTGGGCGCGGAGTGTCGGATTCGCTCCGGAGGTCGCAGGCGCTCGTATGAATTGAAGCCGCACACCGTGTGAAGAAGTCGCCACCAAGGCGTGCGCACACCTGCACCGAACGGTGCTCTTGAGGCACAAGTGCGCTGGTGGGACCAGTGGTTGATTGGAAGCGCGGACCCGCCACGTGCTTTGATCCATCGCACCGCAGGGACCGCCAAGGGCTCTTCGGCAACGGGCGCCCGGCACCTGCGGTCGCGGCGGTCCATCTGTCCCCCAGAGGGGGCCGCTCCCCCCTTGTGAATATCCATATGAAGGGAAGTTCCCCCATGAACTCCACCCCCCAGGTTGCGACCGTCGAGATCTCCGACGCCGAGCTCGACAACGTCTCCGGCGGCCTTGCCGTTAACGCCCTCGGCACCGTCACCGGCCTGGTGGACGGCATTGCCCCGGTTTCCGGCCTGGTCAACACCGGTGTCAGCACGGTCGAGGGTGTCACGGGCCTGAACACCGCCCCGGTCACCAGCCTCGTCGCTGGCGTCTGATCGCACCTTCTGTGATCTCTGAGTCCCGGAGCCGCTCTGCGGTTCCGGGATTCTCGGGTGCTCCGACCCAGCCGGCTCGCGTGAGCCGGTCCTCTCTCTTTCGCAGCTTTCGCAGGTGAGGGAAAGTTCCGTGCAGTTCCGCCAACAGGCCCTCGCCAAGCTCCAGTCACCCGAAGAGCTGGACCTCCCGGTGCGCTTCGCCCGCCCCCAGGGCTGGCTCGTGCTGGCCGTGACGGTGGTCGTGATCGCGGCCGCGTCCGTGTGGGCGGTCACCGGCTCGGTGGCCTCGACGGTGAGCGCGCCCGCGATCCTCACGCACGGGCAGGGCAGTTACATCCTGCAGAGCCCGGTGGCCGGCCAGGTGACCGAGGTCATCGCCGAGCAGGGCGAACGGCTGCCTGCCGACGCACCCGTACTGAAGGTCCGTACGGCGGACGGCGTGACCGTGGTCCGTACGGTCGCCGCGGGCCGGATCACCGGACTCGCCGCGACCATCGGGCAGATCATCCAGACCGGCGCGAACGTCGCCGCCGTGGAGAAGATCGCCCGCACCTCCGATCCCCTCTACGCGACGGTGTACGTGCCCGCCGAGAACGCGGCCTCCATCCCGGCGGACGCAGCCGTGGACCTGACCGTCCAGTCGGTGCCGACGCAGGAGTACGGCGTGCTGCACGGCAAGGTGAAGACGGTGGACCGTTCCGCCCAGTCGGCGCAGCAGATCTCCGCGTTCCTCGGCGACAGCCAGCTCGGCGAGCAGTTCACCAAGAACGGCAGGCCGGTGGCCGTGCTGGTGCGGCTGGACAAGTCGTCCGGCACGAAGAGCGGTTACGAGTGGTCGTCCGCGGACGGGCCGCCGTTCGCCCTCACCTCCATGACGACGGCCACGGGTTCGATCCGGCTGGCCGATCAGCATCCCGTCGATTGGCTGCTGCCGTGACCACCGCGCAGGACACCCGCGGCAGGCGCCGCGCCGCCCCGCCGAAGCGCCCCGTCCCCAAGGGCAAGGCGAAGACCGTCCGTACACCCACCGTGCTCCAGATGGAGGCGGTGGAGTGCGGCGCCGCCTCCCTCGCGATGGTGCTGGGCCACTACGGAAAGCACGTCCCGCTGGAGGAGCTGCGCATCGCGTGCGGTGTGTCCCGGGACGGTTCGCGGGCCAGCAACCTGCTGAAGGCGGCCCGCAGTTACGGCCTGACCGCCAAGGGCATGCAGATGGACACGGCCGCCCTCGCCGGGGTGCGGACGCCGGCCGTGCTGTTCTGGGAGTTCAACCACTACGTCGTCTACGACGGCATGGGCCGCCGTTTCGGCCGCCGGGGCGTGTACATCAACGACCCCGGCAAGGGCCGTCGCTTCGTGCCCATGGAGGACTTCGACGGCAGCTTCACCGGTGTGGTGCTGGTGATGGAGCCCGGCGAGGACTTCACCAGGGGCGGACGCAAGCCCGGGGTGCTGGGCGCGATGCCGGCCCGGCTGCGCGGCACCGCGGGGACCATGCCGGCGGCGGTGCTGGCGAGCCTGCTGCTGGTGCTGGTCGGCGCGGCCGTCCCGGCGCTCAGCCGCACCTACATCGACATGTTCCTGATCGGGGGCCAGACCTCCCTGCTCGGCGTGCTGTTCGCGTCGATGGGGGCGTCGGTGCTGCTCACCCTCGTGCTGACCTGGCTGCAGCAGACGAACCTGCTGCACGGCCGCATCATCTCCTCCACCCTCTCCAGCGCCCGCTTCCTGCGCCATCTGCTGCGGCTGCCGGTCACCTTCTTCTCCCAGCGCAGCCCTGCCGACCTGGTGCAGCGCCTGCAGTCGAACGACCAGGTCGCCGAGACCCTGGCCCGCGACCTCGCGGCGGCGGGCGTCGACGCGGTGGTCGTCGTCCTGTACGCGCTGCTCCTCTACACCTACGACCCGCAGCTGACGTACGTCGGCATCGGCGTGGCCCTGCTGAACGTCGTGGCCATGCGGGTCGTCATCAAGCTGCGCGCCACCCGTACCGCGAAACTGCGCGCCGACAGTGCCCGGCTCACCAACACCGCCTACACCGGGCTGCAGTTGATCGAGACGATGAAGGCGACGGGTGGTGAGGACGGCTACTTCCGCAAGTGGGCGGGGCAGCACGCCACCACCCTGGAGGAGCAGCAGCGGCTCGGCGTGCCGAGCGCCTGGCTGGGCGTGGTCGCGCCGACGCTGGCGTCGCTGAACAGCGCGCTGATCCTGTGGATCGGCGGGATGCGGGCGGTGGAGGGCGGCATCTCGGTCGGTCTGCTGGTCGCCTTCCAGGCGCTGGTCACCCGCTTCACCGCCCCGATCACCCGACTCAACGGTGTCGCGGGCCGCATCCAGGACTTCGCCGCCGACGTGGCCCGGCTGAAGGACGTGGAGAACTTCCAGGCCGATCCGCTCTACGACCGTCCCGGCGGCGGCGAATCGACGCGCCGTCTGCAGGGCCATGTCGAGCTGGAGAACATCACCTTCGGCTACAGCCCGCTGGACAAGCCCCTGCTGACCGGCTTCGACCTGACCGTGGGCCCGGGCCGGCAGGTCGCGCTGGTCGGCGGCTCGGGCAGCGGCAAGTCGACGGTGTCCCGGCTGATCTCGGGTCTGTACACCCCTTGGGAGGGCGTGATCCGTATCGACGGGCAGCGTCTGGACGACATCCCGCGCGGGGCGCTCGCGGCCTCCGTCTCCTTCGTCGACCAGGACGTGTTCCTCTTCGAGGGCACGGTCCGCGACAACGTGGCGCTGTGGGACCCCTCGATCCCGGACGACGCGGTGGAGGACGCGCTGCGCGACGCGGCCCTGTACGACGTCGTCGTGCGGCGACCGGGCGGCATCCACAGCAGGGTCGAGCAGGACGGGCGCAACTTCTCCGGCGGTCAGCGTCAACGCCTGGAGATCGCGCGGGCGTTGGTGCGCCGGCCCAGCATCCTGGTGCTGGACGAGGTGACCAGCGCGCTGGACGCGGAGACCGAGCTGGTCGTGATGGACAACCTGCGCAGGCGTGGCTGTGCCTGTGTGGTGATCGCGCACCGACTCAGCACGGTGCGCGACAGCGACGAGATCGTCGTACTGGAGCACGGCACGATCGTGGAACGCGGGCGGCACGAGGAGCTGGTGGCGCGCGGTGGCGCGTACGCCGAGCTGGTCAGGGAGCGGTGAGATGACGACCGCACACGAGGGAGACCTCGTTCTGGGCGCGCTCGGGTCCATGGGTACGCCTCTCGACTGCACCGGCCTCAACCGCCTCGATCTGCAGGGGCCGCAGGTGCTGTGGCTGGTCGCGGCCGGCGCCGTCGACCTGTTCGCGGTGGACGCCGACGAGCAGGGCCACTGGCACCATCTGGGCCGCCTGGAGGCGGGCTCACTGCTCCTCGGCCCGGTGCCCGGGCCTCACCACACCCTCGTGGCACGGCCGCTCAGGGACTGTGTGGTGCGCCGGATCGGCCTGCGTGAGCTGTACCAGCCCGCGAACACCGAGACCTGGTCCTACGACGAGTACGGCAACCCGCAGTACGTACCGCCGACGACGAGCCCGCTGGAGTACGCCTTCGCCCTGGGCGTCGGCCGCAGCCTGTCGATCCTCTTCCAGGCGCCGATGGCCACCGACCGGGCCGCCGCGCTCACCGACGACGATGTGTTTTGGATGCAGGTCCCGCCGGGCAGCGTGCAGTACGGCTCGCTGTACGGAGCCGAGGCGGCCGCCGATCTGCTGATGGACCCCGCGGTGTGGCAGAGCATGGTCGACCAGCAGTACCGGCTGCTGACCACGCTGGATCGCTGGATCGAGCAGTTGGAGCACACCCACGAGACCCGCACGGCGGCCGGCATCAAGGCCGGTGAGGCGGTCCGCGCCCAGGCCGACCGGACGCTGCTGGCGTCGATCGGCAAGCGGTCCGCACGGCGCACGACGGCCGCCGACGCGGACGCGAGTCATGCCGCGTGCAAGTTGGTCGCCGAGGCGGCCGGGATCACGCTCGCCGAGCCGGCGCAGTCCGGCACCGAGAGCGACCGTCTCGACCCGGTCGAACGGATCGCGATCGCCTCCCGCGTGCGTACCAGGGCCGTACGGCTGGACGGGCGTTGGTGGCACGACAACGTCGGCCCGCTGGTGGGTCACCGGGCCCTGTCCGGCGCGCCGGTCGCGCTGCTGTGGCGGCGCGGCGGATATGTGGCCGTCCATCCGGCGACCGGCCGGGAGACGCCGATCGAGAAGGCCAACGCGGAGGAGTTCGAGCCGCGTGCGGTGATGTTCTACCGTCCGCTGCCCGACCGGCAGCTCACGCCGCTCGGGCTGCTCCGCTTCAGCATGCGCGGCTCGGGCGGCGACCTGCGGAACCTCCTGGTCAGCGGTCTGGTGACGGTCGCGATCGGCGCGCTGGTGCCCATCGCGACCGGCAAGGTGCTCGGCGAGTACGTGCCGAAGGCGCAGAGCGAGCTGATCGTGCAGGTCTGCCTCGCCGTGATGGTCAGCAGTGTGGTGGCGGCGGCCTTCATGCTGATGGAGAACCTGACGATCCTCCGTCTGGAGGGCCGTATCGAGTCCACGCTGCAACCGGCGGTGTGGGACCGGCTGCTCCGGCTGCCGACGAAGTTCTTCACCCAGCGCTCCACCGGCGAGCTGGCGAGCGCCGCCATGGGCATCAGCTCGATGCGCAGGATGATGGCGGGCATCGGTCCGGTGCTCGCCCAGTCGGTGACCGTGGGCGCGATGAACCTGGGGCTGCTCTTCTGGTACAGCGCCTCGATGGCGCTGGCGGCGATCGGCATGCTCGTCGTCATCGCCGCGCTGTTCCTGGGGCTCGGGCTGTGGCAGGTGCGCTGGCAGCGGCGGCTGGTGGTGCTCGGCAACAAGCTGAACAACCAGGCCTTCCAGACGCTGCGCAGCCTGCCGAAGCTCAGGGTCGCGGCGGCCGAGAACTACGCCTACGCGTCCTGGGCCTCGGAGTTCGCACGCAGCCGGGAGCTCCAGCAGAAGGTGGGGCGCATCAAGAACCTCACCACGGTGATGGGCGCGGTGTACCTGCCGCTGTGCACCCTGTTGATGTTCATGCTGCTGGCGGGCCCGGCGCGCGGGGCGATGTCGGCGTCCGCGTTCCTCACCTTCAACACCTCGGTGACGATGCTGCTGACGGCCGTCACCCAGCTGACCGGCTCCTTCGTCTCGGCGGTGGCCGCGCTGCCGTTGTTCGAGGAGATCAAGCCGGTCCTGGAGGCCACGCCCGAGGTGCGCACGGCGAGCACCCGGCCCGGCCGCCTCTCCGGGGGCATCGAGGCCCGCCGGCTGTCCTTCCGTTACTCGGACGACGGTCCGCTGGTCCTCGACGACGTCTCGTTCGACATCCGGCCCGGCGAGTTCGTGGCGGTCGTCGGACCGAGCGGCTGCGGCAAGTCGACCCTGCTCAGACTGCTGATCGGCTTCGACCCGCCGGTCTCGGGCAGTGTGCTGTACGACGGTCAGGACCTGGCCGCGCTGGACCAGTCCGCCGTACGCCGGCAGTGCGGGGTGGTGCTCCAGCACGCGCAGCCGTTCACCGGTTCGATCCTGGACGTCATCTGCGGCACCGAGCCGTACACGCCGGAGGAGGCGCTGGCGGCGGCCGAGATGGCGGGGCTCGCCGAGGACATCAAGCGGATGCCGATGGGCCTGCACACGATCGTCTCGGGCAGCGGCGCGATCTCCGGCGGCCAGCGGCAGCGTCTCATGATCGCCCAGGCGTTGATCCGCCGCCCGCGCATCCTCTTCTTCGACGAGGCGACCAGCGCCCTCGACAACGAGACCCAGCGCACGGTCATCGAGAGCACCAAGGCCCTCCACGCCACCCGCATCGTCATCGCGCACCGCCTGTCGACCGTCATGGACGCCGACCGCGTGATCGTGATGGAGGACGGCAAGGTCGCCCAGCAGGGCGCGCCCGCCCAGCTCCTCGCGGACACCGGTGGCCGGCTGCACGAGCTGGTGCGGCGCCAGATGGCGTGACGGGTCGGGCGTCCGAACCGAGGCGGGCGTGTTCGAGCTTCCCCTTCCAGCGAAACGTTGCCGTTTCGCTGGAAGTGCTCTAACCTCGAGGTGTACGAAACCGTTTCGTTTACACGCCCTTTGCCTTTGAACTACTTCCCTGGAGTGGGTTTCCCCGATGTCACAGAAAACCCTGTCTGAGAGCGGCCAGGAGGGCGTCGTCACGGCACCGGACGCCGCCGCGTCGAAGAAGTGGTGGATCCTCGCGGTCGTCGCCCTGGCCCAGCTGATGGTGGTCCTGGACGCCACCATCGTGAACATCGCGCTGCCGTCCGCGCAGGCCGACCTCGGGTTCTCCGACGGCAACCGGCAGTGGATCGTCACCGCGTACGCGCTGGCGTTCGCCTCGCTGCTCCTGCTGGGCGGACGCATAGCCGACCTCTTCGGCCGCAAGCCGGCCTTCCTCATCGGCGTCGTCGGCTTCGCGGCCGTCTCCGCGCTCGGCGGCGCCGCCACCAACTTCGAGATGCTGGTCACGGCTCGCGCCCTGCAGGGCGCCTTCGGCGCGCTTCTCGCACCCGCCGCGCTCTCCCTGCTGAACACGACGTTCACCGACGCCCGCGAGCGCGCCAAGGCGTTCAGCGTGTACGGCGCCATCGCCGGCGCGGGCGGCGCGGTGGGTCTGCTGCTCGGCGGCGTCCTGACCGACGCCCTCGACTGGCGCTGGACGCTGTACGTCAACGTCGTCATCGCCGTCGTCGCCTTCGCGGGCGGCTGGGTTCTGCTGTCCAACAAGCGCGACGCCTCGAACTCCAAGCTGGACGTACCGGGCACCATCCTGGTCGCCGCCGGTCTGTTCTCCCTGGTCTACGGCTTCTCCAACGCGGAGACGCACGACTGGGACTCCCCCGCGACCTGGGGCTTCCTGATCGCGGGCGGGGTCCTGCTGGCCGCGTTCACCTGGTGGCAGACCCGTGCCGCGCACCCGCTGCTGCCGCTGCGCATCCTGCTGGACCGCAACCGCGCGGCCTCCTTCTTCGCCGTGCTGATCTCCGGCGCGGGCATGTTCGGCGTGTTCCTCTTCCTCACCTACTACCTCCAGCTGAACCTGGGCTTCAGCCCCACCAAGACCGGTGTGGCGTTCCTGCCGATGGTGGCCGCGCTGATGGTGGCGGCGCAGGCCGGCACGACGATGCTGGTGCCGCGGATCGGGCCGAAGGCGATCATCCCGCTGGGCTTCGCGATCGCCGGCGTCGGTATGGCCTGGCTGACCGGGATCGGTGTCGGCTCGTCCTACACGACCGCGGTGCTGCCGCAGCTCATCGTGATCGGTATCGGTCTCGGCCTGGTGATGCCGCCGGCCATGCAGCTGGCCACCGGCGGAGTGGAGGCCGAGGACGCGGGCGTCGCCTCCGCCACGGTCAACGCCATGCAGCAGGTGGGCGGCTCGATCGGAACGGCGCTGCTGAACACGCTGGCCGCGAGCGCCGCCACCGACTTCCTGACCGGGAAGGACGCGACCAGCAAGCTGGTCCGGGCCCAGGCGACGATCGAGAGCTACACCACCGCCTTCTGGTGGTCGGCGGGCTTCTTCGCCGCCGGTGCGCTCATCGCGTTCGTGCTCTACCGGCCCGGGGTTCAGGAGCAGGACGCGGACGCCGCGCCCGTCGTCCACATGTGACCCGAACCGTCTGAGCTGCCAGGTCCGAGGGGCCGCCGTCCGCAGGGAGACGGCGGCCCCTCCGCACGCTCCCGGCGGGCTCGGTGGCTCCCCGGCCAGGTGCTGCCCAACCGATCTGCGGGGCCGGGCGGTTGGCCGAGGTTCGACCCCCGGGTCGGTCATGGGCGTTGAGCGACCCGCCGAATGGGTACCCACCGGCCATGCGAATCAGCGTGGTGGATGTGGGGTCGAACACCGTCAGACTTGCGGTCGCGGACGCGGAGGGCGGGGTTCCACTGCCGGTCCACACCGCCAAGTGGCGTCTGCGGCTGTCCGATCAGGTGCGGCCCGGGGGTTCGATTCCGGACGAATCCGTCGAGCGGCTGGTGGACGCCGTGGCCGAGGCGAGCCGGACCGCGACCAGGTGGGGTGCGGCGGGACCGCTCGCCTTCGCGACCGCGGTGGTACGCAACGCCCCGAACCGCCAGGAGGTACTGCGGACCGTCCGGGCGCGGACCGGGGTCGAACTGTGCACCCTGCCGGGTGAGGTGGAGGCGGAGCTCACCTTCCTCGGCGCGCGCCGTTGGATGGGCTGGCGGTCCGGGCCGCTCGCCCTGCTGGACATCGGCGGCGGCTCGCTGGAAGTCGCCTTCGGCCGCGGCCGGATGCCGGACTTCGTGGCCTCGCTGCCGCTCGGAGCGGACCGGCTCACCCATGAGTTCTTCGAGGGCCAGGACCCGCCGCCCCGGGAGCTGGTCCGGGCGCTGCGCCGCAAGGTCCGCCACCAACTGCGGGACGCGGCGGCGCGGATCCGCTGGGAGGGACCGCACACGGCGGTGGCCACCTCGCGCACCTTCCAGCAACTGGGCCGCCTGTGCGGGGCCCCGCCCGGGCGGCACGGCCCGTTCATGGAACGGCGGTTGCACCGGGAGGACCTGCGGAACGCGGTCGTCAGCCTCGCCGCCCTGCCCGCCGCCGACCGCGCCCTGCTGCCCGGCATCTCCGCGCCGCGCGCCGCCCAGAGCCTGGCCGGCGCGGTGGTCGGGCACACCGCGATGAAGCTGACCGGGATCAGGACGCTCACGCTCTGCCCCTGGGCGATCCGTGAGGGAGTGCTGCTGCGGCACATCGAGGACGGTCCGTCCTGGTGGGCGGAGATCACTCGCCGCGACGAGTCCGCTCCACCGGACCCGGTACCGCTGCGTATCGCGACCGCCACGAGCTGAACCGGGAAAGCACCGAGAGACGGGCCGGACGGGGGGGGACCGCAGGAGCAGAACCCAGACAGACACGACAGTCATGAGCGGACGTAGAGCAGAGAGAAGACGGAAGAGAAGGGAACCGATCGTGTCCGACACCGGGAAGAACGACCGGAACGAGCCGCCCGAGACCGCACTCGAACAGGTCCTGCGCGAGATCGAGGACGCCGAGACCCGCCCCCGGGACTCCGACGAGCGTCGCCGGCACGAGGGCGAGGCCGGTGAGGCCATCACCCCGAACACCCGCGCCCAGGAGGAGTCCGAGGACGACTGACCTGCTCGGGCGGCGGCCCACGGGTGGCCCGCGACCCGCGGGGTACCCGGCGCGCATGCCACACCAGAGCCAGGAGCCGCTTCTGCCGCCCGCGCGAGGGCCGGTCTCGGCAGCCGTCGCGGAGTATCTGCGGGGCTCCGGACCGCTGCCGCGCCCCGAGGACATCGCGGACGCGGCCGTCTACGGCGACGACCTCCAGCTGGCCCTGTACCTATGCTACGAGCTGCACTACCGCGGCTTCGCGGGCGTGGCCCCCGAGTGCGAGTGGGACCCGGACCTGCTGCGCACCCGGGCCGCGCTGGAACACCGTTTCCTGTCCGCGCTGCGTGCGGACACCCCCGTCCACGACAGCGTCCAGGACGCGCTCGCGGGGATCCTGGTCGAGCCCGTCGACGGCACGGGCGTCTCCCACCATCTGCGCGACCGGGGCGAACTGTGGCAGCTGCGCGAATACGCCGCCCAGCGCTCCCTCTACCACCTCAAGGAGGCGGACCCGCACGCCTGGGTGCTGCCGAGGCTGTGGGGCCGGGCCAAGGCGGGGATGGCGGCGGTGGAGTTCGACGAGTACGGCGGGGGCCGCGCCGACCGCGTACACGCCCGCCTGTTCGCCGACCTGATGGCGGACCTGGGCCTGGACACGACGTACGGCCGCTACCTGGACGCGGCCTCGGCCGAACTGCTGGCCACGGTGAACCTGATGTCGCTGTTCGGCCTGCACCGCGCCCTCCGGGGCGCCCTGGTGGGCCACTTCGCGGCGGTCGAGATCACCTCCTCCCCCGGTTCCCGCCGAATGGCCGAGGCGATGCGGCGCACGGGGGCCGGGGCCGCCGCCGAGTTCTTCTACGACGAGCACGTGGAGGCCGACGCGGTCCACGAGCAGGTCGTACGCCATGAGGTCATCGGTGGTCTGCTCGACGAGGAGCCGCACCTCGCGCCGGACGTCGCCTTCGGCATCGATGCCACCGGACATGTCGAGGACCGTTTCGCCGCCCGTCTGCTGGCCGACTGGGACGCGGGCCGGTCGTCCTTGCGCACGCCTCTGGCTTCCGAAATATCAGGTATCTCCTGAATGCCAGGGGGTACTCGGGGCGGGTGAATCCACTGGTGCTTCCACTGGTCCTCCCTGGTGTGTACATCCCTCAGGAGGACACCGCTCTGCTCGCCGGGGCCCTGTCCGAAGAACCGCTCGCGCCGGGCGCGGACGTGCTCGACGTGGGCACCGGGAGCGGGGCACTGGCCATCGAGGCCGCCCGCCGCGGCGCCCGGGTGACCGCGGTGGACGTGTCCTGGCGCGCGGTGTGCACCGCACGCCTGAACGCCCGGGTGGCGGGGGTATCGGTCCGAATCCGGCGCGGGAACCTCTTCGCCCCGGTACGGGGCCGGTCCTTCGACCTCATCCTCACCAACCCGCCGTACGTGCCCTCCCCGGCGGGCCTCAGGCCTCGCGGCCGGGCCCGGGCCTGGGACGCGGGGCACGACGGGCGGGTCGTCCTGGACCGGATCTGCCGGGAGGCGCCCACGCTGCTCAGGCCCGGCGGGGTCATGTTGATGGTGCACTCAGGGCTCAGCGACCCCGGCCGCACGCTCGATCACCTGCGCAGCGCCGGGCTGAAGGCCTCCGTGACCCGACGGAGCCGGATCTCGTTCGGTCCGGTGCTGCGGGGGCGGGAGAACTGGCTGCGGGGGCGCGGGCTGTTGTCCCCCGCCGACGAGCAGGAAGAGCTGGTGGTCGTCCGTGCCGAACTCCCCGTCTGACCCGCCCCGCAGGATCTCGATGCGGCGCCGGGGGCCGCTGCTCGTCGACGGTCCGGTGGAAGTGGAGCTGGAGGACGGCACCACGGTGTCCTCCGACCGGTTCCGCGTGGCCCTGTGCACCTGCCACCGCAGCCGCCGCTACCCCTGGTGCGACACCAGCCACCGCGACCGGGCCTGAATCCGTACCGGGCCTGAATCGCGACCGGGCCTGAATCCGGAAACGGGGGTCGGCGGACGGCCCCACTCCGTCCGCCGACCCCGGTTGCGGGATCACGGGTCTTCGCACCGGGGGCCGGCACTCCCCAACTGCGGGCCCCTCGGGAGGATCACGAGGACCGCGCGATCCCGGTCTTTCAGAACGTGAAGACGCTGCTGCCGTAAGCGCTCTTCACGCACTCGTTGGGGAAGGTGCGTTCGTAGGAGACGCGCTGTCCCCGCCAGACACCTTGGACCGTGACGACCACCGGGTCGTACTGCTTGGTGCACTGGACGCCGCTTCTGGCCGTCAGGGCGTCGAAGTCCCCGCCGACGGTGCGGAGTTCGGCGCAGGCCGGCGCCGCGGCCGGGTGGGTCCCGGAGGCCGTCGGAGCGCAGGTCAGAGTGACCGCGCGTTCCGGAGTGGCGAGGGTTGCGCTGTCGCCGTGGCCCACGGTGAGCACCAGGGCCGTGGGGGCGTAGAGCCCGGTCGGGGCGGTGGGCGGGGCGGCGAGCGCGGTCCCGGTGAGGGGGCCGCAGACGGCGGTGGCCGTCAGGCCGATGGTCGCTGCCCAGCGCGCGGTGTTCCGCATTGTGTGCATCCTTCCGCTCGATTCGAGGGTGTACCGCCGACCGACTCGATCGGTGCCGGAGGCGGCGAGCGCGAGTCTGCCGAGTCCGCAGCCGAAACTCACATCGGACCCACAGGTTTCAGTAACCTTGCGTATTGAATCAGTGGCGTGAAGTAACAGAATTCGAACGCCGCACCCCCCAAGGTGAGCGGTTCTTGATCGTCCGATCGGACCCGTTGGCCGGATTCACCCTGCTCGGCAATAGGCCTGAAACATTCCGCTTCAGCCCTGAGCACACCCCTCCGCGACCCCTTGTGTTCATGTTCGGTCGGAGTAATCCTGATTACATGATTACTACAGAGCAACGAGAGAAGCTGCGCGGCTGGTTCGCCGGCCGCCTCCCCGACGACCTGTTCGAGGAACTGGTCGAGGTGACGGTGGACCGGGAGGAGATCACCGTGATCGGCCGGATCGCCGAGCCCCGGCTGGCCGACGACGCCTCTGACGCCGAGCGGGAGGCCGCCGTACAGGGTCGTGTCCAGGAGTTCCGGGAGCGGACCCGGGACGCCCGGATCGCGGTGGCACGGGACGCCGAGCACCGGTTCGGCCGGAAGGTCTCCTGGGGCGTGGTGTGCGGCACCGAACGCGCCCTGTTCACCCATATCGCGGCGCCCGTGATGACCCGGCTGCGCCAGCCGGAACGCCAGGTCCTGGACACCCTCATCGCGGGCGGTGTCGCCCGCAGCCGCAGTGACGCGCTCGCCTGGTGCGTACGCCTCGTCCAGAGCCACACCGACGACTGGCTGGCCGAGCTGCGGGAGTCCCTCGAACACGTCCAGCGGGTGCGCGCACAGGGACCCGACGCCGAGCCGGAGGACACGCCGGAAGACGAGAAATGATGGAGGTTTCACCCACTGACGGCTCGACAGATGGATGAATCGTCCCCTGGTGCGGATCTTGCGCGGAGCGTTACGGTCGCCAGACCCCCCATGAGGACGGCATCCGTTCGCGGCGGCACACCCCGGCGACCGCGACGGGCCGTCCGCCCCGCCGCGCCACCCCGCGCTCCGCATCCGCCCCCTCGCTGGAGCCCCCGTGTCCCCGAAGCCCGAGCAAGCCGTGCAGCCCGAGCAGACCGCCCCCTCCCCCGCGCCGTCCCTCACCGAGGTCGAGACCCACGGCGTGGAGCGCATCCCGGACAGGGACCGCACGGCCAGTCCGCTCGACCTGTTCCGGCTCGCCTTCGGCGGCGCGAACACCTTCTCCACCTCTGTCCTCGGCGCCTTCCCCATCCTGTTCGGCCTCTCCTTCTGGCAGGGCCTGGCGGCCACCCTCCTCGGAGTCCTCACGGGTGCGCTGATCCTGTGCCCGATGGCGGTGTTCGGCCCGGTCAACGGCACCAACAACGCCGTCTCGTCGTCCGCGCACCTCGGCGTGCACGGCCGCGTGATCGGCTCGTTCCTGTCGCTCCTGACGGCCGTCGCGTTCTTCTCCATCTCGGTCTGGAGCTCCGGCGACGCCCTCGTCGGCGGAGCGCATCGGCTCTTCGGCCTGGAGCGCGGCAATCTGTCGTACGCCGTCGCCTACGCGCTGTTCGCCGGGCTGGTCCTCGCGGTGTGCGTGTACGGCTTCCGGTTCATGCTGTTCGTCAACAAGGTCGCGGTGACCTCGGCGACCCTGCTGTTCCTGCTCGGCGCGATCGCCTTCGCGGGCGACTTCGACCCCTCGTACGCGGGTGTCTTCACGGATTCGGCGGACGCGGCCACCGAGGCGCTGTTCTGGCCCTCGTTCATCGGCGCGGCCCTGATCGTGCTGTCGAACCCGGTGTCGTTCGGGGCGTTCCTCGGCGACTGGTCGCGCTACATCCCGGCGAACACCCCGCGCCGCCGGGTGATCGCGGCCGCCTTCCTGTCGCAGCTCGCGACGCTGCTGCCGTTCGTCTTCGGCCTGGCGACCGCGAGCATCATCGCCCAGCAGGCGCCCGAGTACGTCGATCCGGCCGCCCCCGACTTCGTGGGCGGGCTGCTCGCGATCTCGCCGGGATGGTTCTTCCTGCCGGTGTGCCTGCTGGCGCTGATCGGCGGCATGTCGACGGGCACCACCTCGCTGTACGGGACGGGGCTCGACTTCTCCTCGGTGTTCCCGCGGCTGTCCCGGGTGCGGGCGACGCTGCTGGTCGGCGTCCTGTCGATCGCGTTCATCTTCGTCGGACGGTTCGGGTTCGACCTGGTGCGGTCCATCTCGACCTTCGCCACGGTGATCATCACCTGCACCACGCCCTGGATGGTCGTGATGATGCTGGGCTTCTACACCCGGCGCGGCTGGTACGACCCGGAGGCACTGCAGGTCTTCAACCGCCGTCAGAGTGGCGGCCGTTACTGGTTCACGCACGGCTGGAACTGGCGGGGCATGACCGCCTGGTGGGTCTCGGCGGTCGTCGGCGTGCTCTTCACCGACATCCCGGGGCAGTTCGTCGGCCCGCTCGGTGATCTCGCCAACGGCGTCGACATCAGTCTGCCGTTGTCGCTGGTGGTCGCCGCGGTGCTGTTCCTGTCGCTGCTGTGGCTGTTCCCCGAGCCGCGGGCGGTGTACGGGCCCGAGGGCGCGCGACTGGCGCGGACCGTCGACGTACCGGTGCCGCCGATCACCGGGCCGGGCGCACCGGGAGCGGAGGCGTCGTTGTCAGACCCCTCCGCTACCTTCGGGGCATGACCAACTTCGTACTCGTGGCAGGTGCGTGGCTCGGCGCGTGGGTGTGGGACGAGACGGCGGCCGGGCTGCGCGAGGCAGGGCACGACGTCCATCCCCTCACCCTGTCCGGCCTCGCCGAGAAGCGGGGCATGCCCGCCGGACAGCGGACCCATGTCCAGGACATCGTCGACGAGGTCGAGCGCCTCGACCTGCGGGACGTCGTCCTGGTCGGCCACAGTTACGCCGGCGTTCCGGTCGGCCAGGCCGCCGAGCGGCTGGACGACCGGCTGACCCGGATGGTACTCGTCGACGCGAACGTCCCGGTCGACGGCGAGTCGGCCCTGTCCGGCTGGTCAAGCGACCAGGTGCGGGAGGCGATCGAGGCCCACGGGTTCTGGCCGCCTCTCACCGCGCCCGACTTCGCGGGCCAGGGGCTGACGGACGAGCAGATCTCCCGGATCGTCGACGGCTCCACTCCCCACCCCGGCGCCACGGTCACCGAACCGGCCGTTCTCACCCGCCCCCTCGGCGATCTGCCGGGCACCTACGTCAAGTGCCTGCTCGACGGGGACGAGCCGATGCCCGCCGTCGCCGAGTTGCTCAAGAGCGAACACTGGGAGCGGGTCGACATGGACACCGGTCACTGGCCGATGTTCTCGCAGCCCGCCGAACTGGCCCGGATCCTGGACGAGTCGGTCCGCAGACCCTGACCGTCGCGGGTCCGCTCACCGGCGCTCCCAGGGAGCGGACCCGCACGTACTCGCCGGTATGGTCGGCGCACGGCGCGGACTCGACGACGAGCGGCGAGCGGCGCGGCGGCGAAGGGCGGGATGTACGTGGCCAAGCACTGGGCGGACTTCCAGTACGAGATCTATCTCAACGGGATGTCGGGTGCCGTTCCGCGCCTGCCCACCGATCTGACCCGGCTGGAAGAGCTGACCGAGCGGCGGCTCGGCCCCGGACCGGTCGGCTATGTGGCGGGCAACGCCGGCGACGGCAGCACCGCCCGCGCCAACCGGGCCGCGCTGGAGCGCCGCCGGATCGTGCCGCGCATGCTGCGGGACGTACACGAACGCGATCTGTCCGTCGAGATCCTCGGCCGCGCCCTGCCCGCCCCGCTGGCCCTGGCGCCGGTCGGAGTGCTGTCGATCATGCATCCGGAGGCGGAGTCGGCCGCCGCCCGGGCCGCCGCCGCGCAGGGCGTGCCGTACATCCTGTCGTCGGCGTCGAGCACGCCGATGGAGCAGGTCGCGGAGGCGATGGGGGACGCCGAACGCTGGTTCCAGCTGTACTGGCCGAAGGATCCCGAGGTTGCCCGCAGTTTCCTCGACCGGGCGAAGGCGGCCGGGTTCACCGCGCTGGTGGTCACGCTCGACACGCCGTTGCTGTCCTGGCGCCCGCGCGACCTCGACCAGGCCTATCTGCCGTTCCTGCACGGCGTCGGCACCGCCAACTACTTCTCGGACCCCGCGTTCCAGGCGGGCCTGGCCAAGCCGGTGCACGAGGATGTGAACGCGGCCGTCCTGCATTTCGTCGGTATGTTCTCGGACCCGGCCAAGACCTGGCCGGACCTGGCGTTCCTCAGGGAGCACTGGGACGGACCGATCGTCCTCAAGGGGATCCTGCACCCGGACGACGCCCGGCTCGCCGCCGACGCCGGAATGGACGGCGTGGTCGTGTCCAACCACGGGGGCCGCCAGGTCGCGGGTTCGGTCGCGGCGGCCGACGCGCTGCAGCGGGTCGCGGAAGCGGTCGGCGACCGGCTGACCGTCCTGTTCGACAGCGGCATCCGCACCGGCGACGACATCTTCAAGGCGCTGGCGCTCGGCGCGCGGGCGGTGCTCGTCGGACGGCCGTACGTCTACGGGCTCGGCCTCGACGGGCAGGCGGGCGTGGAACACGTGATCCGCTGCCTGCTCGCCGAGTTCGACCTCACCCTCGCCCTGTCGGGCCACGCAGGCCCGGCCACCGTGGGCCCCGCCGACCTCGTGACCTAGCAGGACGACGGTCCTGGTCCCGCCTTCTCCTGCATAGTGCCGTGGCGGGCAATGTTCGCCCCGTCGCGACGCCTGGCACGCTCCCCCACTGCCTTAAGGGCGTGGGAGGTGCCCCCACTCGCCGCACCGAGCGAAAGCCCAAGTACGTCCAGTACGAGGGCTTCCGCCCGGCACGCCGAGAGCACGCTCCCCCACTCTCGGCTGCGCTCGAGCGGGGGGACCCCCACGACGCCGCTCCTTCACGGGCAAACATTGCCCGCCACGGCACTAGTTCCCGTCCGACAGCTCAGCGAGCCGCGCCGTCGGCTTCTCCGTCCCGGTGATGGACAGGGAACCCGGGGTGGCCGTCGACGTCGGGTCGGTCAGCCAGCGCTGGTCGGCGGCGCCGCCGCGGACCTTGACCACGATGTCGGCGCCCACGTCGTCGTTGCTGAAGGTGATGGCGAGCTGCTCCTCCCAGCGGGGCAGCAACTCCCCCCGCACGGTGAGGTCGTAGCGCACGTCGTCGGCCCGCTTCGCCTTCGCGTCGGCGCAGCCGCCGAGGATCACCACACCGGCGTCCACGTGCGAGTCCAGACACAGGTCGGGGTCGGCCACGCTGCGCAGCAGCCCGTCGTTCTCGTACGACCACTGCTGGGTCGGCGCGGTGGAGCACGCCGCCAGTTCGGTCCCGGCCCCGTCCTTCGGCTTGCCCTCGATGTCGAGGCACAGGTCGGCGTCGGCGTTGCGCAGCCTGGTCCGCCCCGGGGCCTTGGGGAGTTGGGCGGTGCCGGAGGATGCCGTCGGCGGGGACTGGGAGCCGGATTCCGGCCCGCCGAGGCCGCCGTTCGCGCTGGTGGAGGCGGCAGGGTCGACACCGTCGTCCGTCGACCAGAGGCCGGCCACCAGCACCGTCGCCAGCAACCCGCCGGAGGCGAGGCCCACACCCGTGAGCAGTGTCCGCGAGGAGCGCAGACCGCCCGGGATCCGGCGGTGCAGCGCGGGTGCGCCCGCGGCGCCGGGCAGGAGACGGCGGCGTCCGCGACCGTGCCGGGCGGCGCCGTGCGTCGTCTCCACGGACCGACGGCGGCCCGGGCGGGTGTCGAGGTAGCTGCGGGCACCCCAGCCGATCACCGACTCGGCGAGCAGGACCCCCAACCCGCCCTCGAAATGACTCAGTTGTTCGGCGGCGTTACGGCAGTATCGGCACTCCCCCAGATGGTGCTGGACATCCGGCAGCAGTGCTCCGCCCCGTCGAATCGGAACGTCGAGGAGGCGGTTGTAGAAGCGGCAATCCTTGGACGACGCGAGTTCCCGATGGGCATGTACACATCCTTGGCGGAATTTTTCACGCGCCTGTTCGAGTGCCGCCGACGCGGTCTCGGTGTCCATGCCCAACAGAGCGGCGGGGACGGTTATGGGCTCCGCCTCCACCTCCACGTGCCAGAGCACACAGCGGGAGAGTGCGGGAAGAGCATGAAATGACCGTTCGGCGAGCTTGCGGTTTTCCGGCGTCATGGACTTCGCCGTACGCATCCCGCGGGCGCCCGCGGGTTTCCCGAGGTTCGGCAGAACACCGGATATCCGGTCCTCGGCGGCCCACTGCCGGACTGTGTCCCGCACGGCCAGCAGCAGCCGGGGGCGTAACGCCATGGCCGTTTCGCCGAGGGCCACCCGGTCGAGGACCTGGTGGAAGGCGGCGGCGGTGGCCATGGAGGCACTGTCCGCCGAAGCGGCCAGGCAGATCACCGCGTACTCGTGGGCCGACTGCCAGTGCCGGGCCATCAGCAGCGCCACGGTGGGGCTGCTGTCCCGGTCCGGGCGGTTTCTGAGTGTCGCGCCGAGTCTGTCGTCGGATTCTTCCGAAGGCCCGCCGAGCGGAGGGTAGGGAGGACGAGGGGGGTGGGGGGTGAACACGGAGCGGATTCCTTCCCACGCGCATAGGGAACACAGAAGTTCTGGTCGCCGAAAGGAGCCAGGGGAGTGCGGCACCTTTCGGGCTCGGGCGCGGGGAGCGCGAATTCACCAACGTCCATCCACCCCGGTTCCCCACGGGACGAATGCCGGCCGGCCTCTACCCCCACGCCGGTGGTTCACCCTTGCACAACTCACTCATGACCAACAAGGCACTCGGGCAACCTGCACACCATTGAAAGAAAGTCAGAAACGGCGGCGGGTCCGTGACAACTCGTCTGCCCCGTACCGGATTTGGGCATTGCATGCGCCCCGTGTGAAACAGTCGCACGCGCGGGAGCGCCACGCACTCTCCCGGCGCGGGGGCCCGCGTAGTGCACTGGAAGCGGCCTTCCTCAAAGGCCCCGCGCGGGACGGCGGCTCTCCGCGCGACGACGGCCGCCGACCCCGATCCTCCCGCCCTCGGTCGGCGGCCCCGAGGGCGGGGCGGCAGCTCGCGGTGAACGTCAGATCTGCCAGGAGCGCAGCCGGTCGGCGGCGCCGTACACATCCGTCTTGCCGGAGATCAGGTCGCGGGCGAGGTCGACGAGAGCGCCGTAGGGCGGGTCGATGCCTACGTCGCTGACGAACATGTACGCCACGGCCGTCGCGCAGGCGAAGCGGGCGTTGGCCGACGGCAGCGGCTTGAGCAGGGCGAGGGTGTGCAGCAGGGCCGCGGCCCGCCAGGCCGGGTCGGAGTCCACGCCGAGGCGCGGCGGGTCCACGCGGTGCCGGGCGACGGCGGCCACCAGAGCGGAGAAGTCGTTGACGGTGGGCTGATCGGGCAGGACCTCTTCATGCCGCTGGAGCAACCAGGGCACGTCGATGTGGAGGACTGGAGCAGCCATCGGTCAGGCGACCCGCCCCTCGCTCCGGGGGTGTGGTTCGTCCTCGGGGAAGGCGGCCGCGAACTCGTCGGCGTGCGAGGCGAAGAACCGGCGGAAGGCCTCGGCGCCCTCCTGCAGGGCCCGGTGCCGGGCGATGTCGGCCGCGGCGGCCTCGCGCACGAGTGCCTTCATCGACGTACCGCGTTCCTTGGCGATCTGCCGCAGGTCCTCCAGCTCGCGGTCGCTGAATTCCACGTTCAGAGCAGGCATGGCTCCACGGTACCTCGCGGGTACTCACCCGTAAATACCGCCAGGTCAAGACGGGGTGCGGGCGGTACCGGAGGGTCGAGAACTCCCTGTCCGATTCCCGCCGGACCAGGGCCGGCGCGGGCCGCAGACTCGGGAGGGAGAACACCGACGGAGTATCACCCGCACAGGACGAGGAGAAGGGGCGGACCTCATGACCCTCACCACCGACGGGGCCGTGCGGCGGGCCGACGGGACCGACTGGGCCGCGCTCGCCGAGGACCTGGACACGCACGGCTGCGCCACCACGGCACGGCTGCTGACGCCCGCCGAGTGCCGCGACCTGGCGGCGCTGTACGAGAAGCCGGAGCTGTTTAGGACGACGGTCGACATGGCGCGGCATCGCTTCGGCTCCGGGGAGTACCGCTATTTCACGCACGATCTGCCCGAACCGGTCGCCGCGCTGCGCGAGTGCCTCTATCCGCGGCTGCTGCCGATCGCCCGGGACTGGGCTGCCCGGCTCGGCCGTCCGGCTCCCTGGCCGGACTCGCTCGGCGAATGGCTGGAGCGCTGCCACGCCGCCGGGCAGAACAGGTCGGCGCAGATCCTGCTGCGGTACGGCGAGGGCGACTGGAACGCACTGCACCGTGACGTGTTCGGGGAGCTGCTGTTCCCGCTCCAGGTGGTCATCGGCCTCGACGCGTACGGCACCGACTACACGGGCGGCGAGTTCCTGATGGTGGAGCAGCGTCCCCGCGCGCAGTCCCGCGGCACCGCCACCGCGCTGCGCCAGGGCCACGGGCTGGTCTTCACCACCCGGGACCACCCGGTGCGTACCCGGCGCGGGTGGTCGGCCGGAGGGATGCGGCACGGCGTGAGCGTCGTGCGCTCCGGCAGCCGGCACGCTCTCGGGATCGTCTTCCACGACGCGTCCTGAGGGGGTGGCCGGCCACGCGCCCCGGTCACCATGAGCGGCCGGGGCGCGTGGGAGAGCCGTCAGCCCTGATCGGCGACGAAGGACGCCATCCGGGTCAGGGCGGAGTTCCAGTTGATGGTGTGCTCGTTGGTCGACCAGGACTGGATGTCGTCGATGTAGCAGAACTGGCCGACGCAGCCCTGGAGTTTGCTCTGTGCGTAGGGGTCCTGGATGGACGAGTTCGGGCCGCCCGCAAGGGTCCCGACGGGCGGGGCCGGCAGGCCGGGGTCGAGCTGATGGGCGTACCAACGGCTGTGCTGGTTGTGGGAGTTGACCTCGCCGTAGCCGGTCACGTACGACATGTTCAGCGCGTTGCGGCCGAAGACGTAGTCCATGCTCTGGACGGCCCCGTCACGGTACTTCGAGGCGCCGCCGATGTCGTACGCGGTGGCGATGACGACGGCGTTGTGCAGGATCTGGTGGTTGGAGCCCCAGTCGTACTGGTTGTCGGCGGGGGCGTAGGGCATGCCGTACGGCTGTGACTTCAAGGTGGTGAGGTAGCGGTCGGCGCCCTTGATCACCGACTGGCGCACCTTGTCCCGGCCGGGCAGGGCGCTCGGTACGGTCGCGAGGTCGAGGCGGGCCGCCGCGGCGGTGCGGGCCCAGTCGTAGCCCAGGGAGCCGAAGATGTCGGCCGTGTGGACCGGCGAGGCGAGCACGTGGTCGGCGAACGCCTTCTCCCCCGTGGTCAGATACAGCTCGGCGGCCGCCCAGTAGAACTCGTCGGTGGCGTCGGAGTCCGAGTAACTGCCGCCGCCGATGCCGTCGTTCGGGTCGGCGTACATCTCGGGGTGGGCGAGCGCGGCCGTCCAGGCCTTGCGGGCGGCGGCGAGTGCCCGCGCGGCGAACTCCCGGTCGTAGGGCCGGTACAGGCGTGCCGCCTGCGCGGCGGTCGCCGCGAGGTTCAGCGTGGCCTGGGTGCTCGGCGGGTGCAGTTCGCGCTTCTGCGGGTCGTCGCTGGGCAGCAGCGGCAGGCCGGTCCACTGTTCGTCGTGCATCTTGTGGTGGGCCATGCCCGCCAGCGGCTGCCCGTCCGGAACCTGCATGCTCAGCAGGAAGTCCAGTTCCCAGCGGACCTCGTCGAGGATGTCCGGGACCTTGTTGCCGCTCTCCGGGATGGCGAGCGAGCCGTCGCCCAGCTTGGCCGGCTGTCCGGTGCGGGCCGTCAGGGAACGCTCGTAGGTGCTCAGCAGCTCCCACACGGAGATGCCGCCGTTGACGACGTACTTGCCGTGGTCGCCGGCGTCGTACCAGCCGCCGGTTGTGTCGAGCGTGTAGTCGCACACGCCCGGTTGGCACGGCACGTTCGAGTCGCCCTGGTTGGGCGCGGCGTCGACGTGGCCGGCGGGGCGGGCGTAGCCCGGGCGCAGGTCGTCGCGGATCGCGATGCCGCTGCGCTGCGTGTAGTAGTACTTCGCGGCGTCCAGGCGCAGCTTCTCGTAGGCGCCCGTGCCAATGTCGAAGGGCCGGCCGGCCTCGCCGTCGGCGACCAGGGTGAAGCCGGTGCCCCGCTTCTTGTAGGCGCCGAAGTCGATGGAGTGGACGTTCTGCCCGGAGGAGGCGTCCGTGCCGCGCGGGACGGTCCAGCCGTTGGCCACGACCGCGCCGGCGGAGTTCTTCAGTTGCCAGGGCAGCTTCGTGGTGGCGTCGGTGACGAGGGTCGCGTTCTTGGGCCCCGAGGGCAGATAGGCGACCTGGTTGACCCGCACCCGGGGCCCGGTGTCGGGCTCGTACACCTCGGGCGGCACCCCGCCCAGCAGGGACACGTCGTCCACGCAGAAGCGGAACGGGTCCGCGCTGCCGCCGAGTTGGAGACCGACCTGGCCCTGTGTGGTGTCGACGGGCGCGGTGAACGTGTAGGAGTACGAGTTCCCCGACACGCTCAGCTCCGGGCTCACCTCGAAGTAGGTGTCGTACGGCGCCACCGACAGGCCGACGATCGCGCGCACGACGTGTTTGTCGGGCGAACTCTTCGCGGTGAAGGAGAACCGGTACGACTCCCCCTTGACCAGGGTGATGTCGTTCTGGCCGACGGCGGCGTCCCAGCGGTTGGCGGTGCCGCCCGGCACGTCCGCGCAGAGCTGCCCCTCGGACAGGCCCGCGGTGACGTTGCCGGTGGCCCACCAGGGCGCGGTGGTCGTGTCGAAGCCGCCGTTCCTGACCTGTTCGACCTCGTCGGCGGCGGCACCGGGGGCGGGGAGCCCCACCAGTGCCGCCCCCAGCAGGGCCGTCAGGGACAGCAGGGTGGTTCTGCGTCGTTTCACGTCTGGGCTCCTCGGGGGAGGTGCGGGTGACGCTCGCATGGGAGCGCTCCCAGATGCGGACGCAGCCATGCTTGTTGGAAGCAAGACACTCCGTCAACGGTCCGGACGGGACTGACCCGGTCCGGACCGTGTGCGCAGTCGTTTCAGCCCGCCGGGACCTCCAGCTTGCTGATGCGTACCGCACCTCGGGCCTCGCCGGGGTGGGCGCTGTCCAGCGTAAGCCGCAGTCGGGATCCGCGCGCGGCGTCGAAGGTGATGACCGTCGGCGCGTCCGAGGCGGTGGCCCATCGGACGACCGTGCCCGTCACCGGCACGTACGCATCGCCGTCCCCCACCTCGACCCTGACCGCGGCGGGCAGGCTGTGGGTCGCGCTCAGCGTGAACGAGACCTCCGCCCGGTCGAAGGTCCTGGTGCGCCCGAAGTCCACCGAGACCCAGTCCTCGGCCCTGGCCCCGGTGAACGCGGGCAGCAGGGGCGTGGCCGCCTTGCCGAAGGCGTTGGACCAGCCGGTGGCCGCGTCGCCGTCGAGCATCGCGGCGGGCAGCGTGTCGGGGCGGCCGGAGTAACTGGCGTCCGCGTAGGGGTGGTTCACCGGCGCCGGATGGTCGGGCTCGAACCTGGCCGCCGGGGTGGTGGCGGACGACCGGGCGGGCGTGGTGCGCACGGTCACGGAGCCCGACCGCAGGCCCTCCACCCGGGCGGTCACCTTCAGCGGTCCCGGTCGCGCGGAGGACCGTACGATCGCCAGCGCCTTGCCGTGGAAGGCGGTCCGGGTACTGGCCTGGTAGCGCTCGGCACTCTCCTCCCGGCCGTTGTCGAGTCCGGCGAGCGAACCGCCCGTCACGTCGAAGGAGAGCAGGTGCTCGGCGTCGGGCACGACCACCCCGCGGGCGTCGACGATGTCGGCGGTGACGAAGACCAGCGCACGGCCGTCGGCGGCCAGGGACCGGCGGTCGGCGGTGAGGCGTACGGCGTGCGGTCTTCCCGCGGTGCGCAGCACGTCGGTGGCGACCACATGGCCGTTCCTGCGGGCGACCGCCTTCAACTCGCCCGGCCGGTACGGCACTTTCCAGCCGAGGTGGAGCTTGCCCGCGCTGCCGTTCGGGCTGGTGTAGCTGCCCGGGTAGGGGCCGTCGGTGAAGGTCTTGTCGTCGCCGGTCGCCTCGGTGGTCTCCAGGTAGGCGCGGCCGTCGGCGGTCTTCTTGGTGTCGAAGGTCCGGGTGCCGAGTGACGTGCCGTTGAGGAACAGTTCGACGGTGCCGACGTTGGCGTACGCCCATACGTCGACGGTGTCGCCCTCCTCGTGGTTCCAAGTCATCGGCAGCAGGTGGACCATGGGCTCGGCGACCCACTGGCTGCGGAACAGGTGGTACATGTCCTTCGGGAAGCCGGCCGTGTCGACGGCGCCGAAGAAGGACCCCTTCACCGGGAAGACGTCGTACGGCGTCGGCTCCCCGATGTAGTCGATGCCCGACCACAGGAACTGCCCCGCGAACCACTTCCGGTCCCGGTCCTTCTTGAGGCCGTACTCGCCGCTCATGGTCCAGGAGGCGAGGTTGTTGTCGTACGACGACGTGGCCCGCTTGCCGGGGGTGTGGTTCTCGCCGGTGTTGAGGTGCTCGGGCTCCTGGTAGGCGCCGCGTGTCGCGGTCTCGGAGGACGACTCCGACTCGAAGAGGAACAGGTGCGGATAGCGGGCGTGCAGGGCGTCCACCGACTTGGCGGTGTTGTAGTTGAGGCCGAGGCCGTCCAGCTTGGCCAGGATCAGGTCGGCCGGGGAACCCTCGGCGGGCACGCTGCGGTGGCGGTGGGATCCGATCACGACGGGACGGGTGTCGTCGAGCGCCTTGATGCCGGCGATGAGGCGGTCCGCGATGGTGAGGCCGGCCGTGGAGGTGAACTCCGGGATCTCGTTGCCGATCGACCACATCAGCACGGCGGGCGAGTTGCGGGCCGCCAGCACCATCTCGGCGATGTCCCGGTCGGACCACTCGTCGAAGAACCGGCCGTAGTCGTACCGCGTCTTGGCGCCGCGCCAGCAGTCGAACGCCTCCACCAGCATCACGATGCCCAGTTCCTCGCAGACCTCGATCATCTCCGGGGAGGGCGGGTTGTGTGAGGTGCGGAAGGCGTTGACGCCCATCGACCGCATGATGGTCATCTGCCGTCGGATCGCGTCCTTGCTGACCGCGGCGCCGAGCGCGCCCAGGTCGTGGTGCAGGTCGACGCCCTTGAGCTTGTGGTACGTGCCGTTGAGGTGGAACCCATCGTCCGGGTCGAAGCTGAAGGTACGGAAGCCGAAGGGGGTGCGGTAGGTGTCGACGGTCTTGCCGCCGACGCGCAGTTCGGTCTCCAGGGTGTAGCGGCGGGGCGTTTCGAAGTCCCACAACAGCGGTCGCCCGACGGTGAGTTCATGGGTCTCGGCGGCCTGCCCGGCGACGTCGACCGTGCTCGCGGTGCGGGCCACCGTGCGGCCGCGCGGGTCCTTGATCCGGGACCGGATCTCGACCGGGCCCGCGGTGCCGGACTCGTTCAGCACGGAGGTCCGCACCTCGACCGTGGCGCGTTCCGCGGTGATCTCGGGCGTGCTGACGCGGGTGCCCCAGCGGGCCACGTGGACCGGTTCGGTGACGACCAGGCGGGCCTCGCGGTAGATGCCGCTGCCCGAGTACCAGCGGCTGCTGGGGAGCCGGTTCTGCACCTTGACCGCGATCACGTTCTCCGTGCTGCCGTCGGTGTGCAGCAGGTCGGTGAGGTCGAAGGCGAAACCGGTGTAGCCGTAGGGGTGCCGGCCTACCTCGGTGCCGTTGCAGTGGACGTACGAGTCCATGTGGACGCCGTCGAACTCCACCGAGATCCGCTTGCCGGCCAGGGCGGGCGGCAGGGTGAAGGCGAGGCGGTACCAGCCGAGCCCGCCGGGGAGGAACCCGGTGCCGCTCGTGGTGCCGTTCCGCGTGGTCGGCGCCAGCTCGATGCTCCAGTCGTGCGGCACCGCGACCTCGCGCCATCCGGAGTCGTCGTAGCCGGGCGCGGCGGCGTCGGTGTACTCACCCGTCGTGTCGGTGAGCCCGCCCGGGTCGACCAGCGCGAAGCGCCAGCCGTCGCGCAGGGCGACCGTACTGCGGCCGGACGCGCCCGCGGCGGCCTCGGCGGCGCGTGCCACCGGGGTGCCCAGCAGTGCTCCGGCGGCCGGTGCGGCCGCGGAGGCGAATAAGACCGATCGGCGAGTGACCTGCATGACGGCTCTCCCTCATCAGGGCCCAGAAGTACTCACAACTGATCGTGAACAAACAGATTCTGGCGGCCGACCACTCAGGCCCGTCAAGGGTGCGGAAACGGCCTTCTGCCCCAGGGGACACAACGGCCGGATTTCCCTCTTGACCCAGGTCCGGTCACCGGACCGCCCGCACCGGGGCTCCCGTCCGCGGGAGAACGCGACGCACTACCCTGGAGCCCAAGTGAAAGCACCTGTTCACTGTGAGTGTGCGCGATGGAGTGGCACCGATGAGACCTGGGTACCCGTACGACGACGCCGCCACCGCGCGGGCGGTCATCGACGACACGGGCACGCTCGTCGAGTGGAACGACGGGGCGCGCAGGCTCCTGGGCCATACGGCCGCCGAGGTCGTGGGCCGCCCCGCCGCCGAACTCCTGGCCGACTCATCCGCGCCGCACATGCCGGACGGGTCTCGCGGAGACGGCGTACTCACGCTGCGTCACCGCGACGGCTCGACGGTGACCGTATGGCTGCTCGCCCACCACCGGGGCACCGACGGCACCACACCGGGACAATGGCTCGTGGTCACGCCGCTGCGGAGCGACGGATCGCTCCCGCACGACGATGACCCCCTGGAGCAGGCCCAGCTCCTCCAGTCCCCCTGCGCGGTCGCGATCTACGACGAGCGGCTGCGGCTGCGCCGGATGAACCCCGCCATGGCCGAGGTGCTCGGGCTGCCCGAGGAGCGGGTGCGAGGGCTCAGGGTGACCGAGATGAGCGGCCGGGCCCACAACTCGGACATCGAGCGGCATCTGCACCAGGTGCTCACCACCGGCCGGGGCCACGACGTCCGCACGTACCTGCCGATCGGCGACGACGGCCATATGAACGCCTGGCTGGCCCGGATGGCCCCGATCACCGACGACACCGGCCGGGTACGGGGCGTGTGCGTCGCCGCCCACGACTTCACCGAGCAGCACCGCGCCCAGGAACGGCTGCGGCTGGTGAACGAGGCGAGCGTCCGCGTCGGCACCACCCTCGACGTCACCCAGACGGCCCAGGAACTCGCGGACGTCTGCGTCCCCGCCCTCGGCGACTTCGTCAGCATCGATCTGCTGGACCCTCCGGAGGGAGGCGGCGAGTCGTTCACCGACCGGCTGACCGCACCGATCAGTCTGCGCCGGGCGGCCCATCAGTCGGTCAACCCGGACAGCCCGGAGGCGGTGGCCAAGCCGGGCCAGGTGGAGGTCTACCCCGCCTCGTCCCCGCAGGCCGACTCCATGGTCGTGGGGCACAGCATCGTGGCGTCGATGGACACCGGCGACCTCGCCGACTGGCTCTCCTGGGACAAGGTACGGCTGGACCGGATAAAGCAGTACGGCATCCACTCCACGATGTCGGTACCGATCCAGGCGCGCGGCCAGACCCTCGGGGTGGCCGTCCTCACCCGCTTTCGGCGCGCGGACAGGTTCACGCCGGACGACGTGCTGCTCGCCGAGGAGATCACCGCCCGGGCGGCGGTCTGCATCGACAACGCCCGCCGCTACTCCCGCGAGCGGGAGACCGCCCTCACCCTCCAGCGCAGTCTGCTGCCCCGGTCACTGCCGCGCACGGCCGCCGTGGAGGCGGCCTCCCGCTATCTCCCGGCGGCCCGGGCGGGGGTGGGCGGCGACTGGTTCGACGTGATCCCGCTGTCCGGGATGCGGGTCGCGATGGTCGTCGGGGACGTCATCGGCCACGGCATCCAGGCATCGGCGACGATGGGCCGGCTGCGTACCGCCGTGCGCACCCTCGCCGACATCGACCTGGCACCCGACGAGCTGCTCACCCACCTGGACGACCTGGTGGTACGGCTGTCCGCGGAGGCGGGCAGCAGCGACAGCCCCGGCGAGGTGGGCGCCACCTGCCTGTACGCGGTGTACGACCCGGTGTCCCGGCGCTGCACGCTCGCCCGGGCCGGGCATCCGGCGCCGGTCATGCTCCCGCCGGGCGGCGCACCCCAGGAGATCGACCTGCCCCCGGGGCCACCGCTGGGGCTGGGCGGGCTGCCGTTCGAGTGCACGGAGGTCGAACTGCCCGAGGGCACCGTGCTGTCCCTCTACACCGACGGCCTGATCGAGACCCGGGAGCGGGACGTGGACGCCAGCCACGCGCTGCTCTGCGAGGCACTGGCGACCGGCTCCGGCTCCGGCTCCGGCTCGCTGGACGAGACCTGCGACCGCGTACTGCAGCAGCTGCTCCCGCCGGGCGGCGCCCTCGACGACGTGGCCCTGCTGCTGGCGCGCACTCTGGGGCTGCCCGCCTCCCAGGTCGCCACCTGGGACATCCCGGCCGACCCGGCGCTGGTCTCGCCGATCCGCAAGCAGGTCGTCACCCAGCTCGACCTGTGGGACCAGAGCGACGCGGCGTTCACCGTCGAGCTGGTGGTCAGTGAGCTGGTCACCAACGCCATCCGGTACGGCGCCCACCCGATCCGGCTGCGGTTGATCCATGACGCGAGCACGCTGATCTGCGAGGTGTCCGACACCAACCACACGGCCCCGCATCTGCGCCGGGCCAAGACGTGGGACGAGGGGGGCCGCGGTCTGCTGCTGGTCGCCCAGCTCACCCAGCGCTGGGGCAGCCGGCACACGGCGGACGGCAAGACGATCTGGGCGGAGATCTCTCTCGTCGACGAGGAGTGAGGACGGCGCCGCCTCGGCGACCGACCGCGTCCTGAGGCCGTAGGCGTCGGAAGCTGACACGATTCGTTGTGGGCGACGCGCGAACTTTTTGGCGCCCGTCCGCATCGGACCTCTGTGACGGGGCACAGCGCACCGTACACACGTGGGTCACCGACGTCCCCGTGTGCGAGGCATCTCCGGGAGTGTGGACAGACATGGCGAAGACGTCCCACGGCACTGGGCGGGCGGCCAGGCTCGCGGGCGCGGTCGCGGTGCTCGGCCTGCTGACCGCGTGCGGCAGCGGCGACGACACGGCGGGCGCTGAGCGGACGGTGTCCGGCGGCGCCACGACCGCCACGGCCACCCCCTCCGACACCGGCCCCACCGACACCGGCCCCTCCGCGAGGACCGCGACACCGGGCACCGATTCCGGTGACTCCACCGCACCTGCCGCCACCGGGACCGCCGACACCCCGGCCACGGCCCGCGCTCGCTGCCACACCTCCGAGCTGCGCGCGTCCGTCGGCCGCGAGAACCCGGGCGCCGGGCAGGAGAACTTCCCGATCGTCCTGACCAACGCGTCCAGCCGTACCTGCACCGTGCGCGGCTACCCGGGGGCCGCCTTCCTCGACGCGTCCGGCAAGCAGCTCGGGCCGGACCCGAAGCGGTCCTCCGGTACGCCCGAGACGGTGACGCTGACTCCGGGCAAGAGCGCGTGGGCGGGGCTTTCGTTCGCCAACCCCGAGGTCAGCGGGGCGCGCGCGGCCACTCCGGCGACGCTCGTGGTCACCCCGCCGGACGAACGGGACCCGTTGAAGGTGACGTGGCGGGCCGGAGAGGTCCCCGTGTCCGGAAACGAGTCGTCGGTGCGTCTGATCCCGTTCAGTCCCGGCACCGGAGCGTGACCGGCGGCTCCCGGGGGCAGGCGTTCCCTCCCGGCGGTCACCGCTGGAAGGGTTCGGTACGGCTGCCCGCGGGCGGAGTGGTCACGGTGATCCGGGGCAACGGCTCCATGCAGACGTACCCGCCGCACAACCGCCCCTGCCGGTGAGCGGCCCGGCACGGGGTAGTCGCGGGGCCTCTTACCCTCGCCTGCTTTCATGGCGGGCCCCGCCTCATCGCGTTCGAAGGATCCGCCCTGAACACCCCGCTCGCCGAGACCCTGTCCGTCGTCCTGCTCGTCGCCGTCCTGGCGTGGGCCGTGCTGCGCCCGTTCGGATGGCCGGAGGCGGTGGTGGCGGTGCCGGCGGCGGGGGTGGCGATCGCAAGCGGGGCGATCTCGCTGGAGCACGCGCGGCAGGAGGCCGAGCGGCTGGGTCCGGTGGTCGGGTTCCTCGCCGCGGTGCTGGTGCTCGCCCACTTCTGCGACGTCGAGGGGCTCTTCCAGGCGTGCGGGGCGTGGATGGCCCGCCGGGCGGCGGGCTCGCCGGGGCGGCTGCTGGCGGCGGTGTTCGTGCTGGCATCGGCGATCACGGCCGTCCTCAGTCTGGATGCCACCGTGGTGCTGCTGACGCCGGTGGTGTTCGCCACGGCCTCCCGGATGGGGGTGGCCGCAAAGCCGCACGCCTACGCGAGCGCGCACCTGTCGAACACGGCCTCGCTGCTGCTGCCGGTCTCGAACCTCACCAATCTGCTGGCGTTCGCGGCGAGCGGGCTGAGTTTCACCCGGTTCGCGGCCCTGATGGCGCTGCCGTGGCTGCTCGCGATCCTCGCCGAGTACGTGGTGTTCCGGCGTTTCTTCCACCGCGAACTGACGGGGACCACGCACTCCCCCGATCCTGCCGACCAGCCCGAGCTGCCGCTGTTCGCACTGGTCACCGTCGCCTGCACACTGGCCGGGTTCGTCGTGACCTCGGCCCTCGGTGTCGAGCCGGCCTGGGCCGCGCTGGCGGGGGCCCTGGTGCTGGCCGGCCGGGCCCTCGTGCGTCGGCGGGCCACCCCGCTCTCCGTGGTGCGGGCGGCGTCGCCCGCCTTCCTTGCCTTCGTCCTCGCGCTGGGCATCGTCGTACGCGCGGTCGTCGACAACGGCCTCGCCGACGCACTGCGCCATGTGCTGCCGGGCGGGTCGGGGCTCGCCGCACTGCTCGGCATCGCCGTGCTGGCCGCAGTGCTGGCGAACCTCATCAACAACCTGCCCGCGGTGCTGGTCCTGCTGCCGCTGACCGCGGCGGCCGGACCCGGTGCGGTGCTCGCCGTGCTGCTCGGGGTGAACATCGGCCCGAACCTCACCTACGCCGGGTCGCTGGCCACGCTGCTGTGGCGGCGCATCGCGCACGGGCACGCGCACGATGTCCAGTTGGGCGAGTTCACCCGGCTCGGACTGCTCTCCGTACCGGCCGCCCTCGTACCCGCGGTGTTGGCGCTGTGGGCGTCGCTCCAGGTCATCGGGGCCTGAACCACGGGGGCTCGGTCAGCGGCGCCCGCCGGTGCCGTGGTGCGAGCCGTAGCCTCCGTAACCGCCGCCGTACCCGCCGCTCCCGTACCCGCCGCCCCCGTACTCGCCCGTGGGATACGAGTACGACGGCGTCGGTGTGGGCGTGGCCGGCGGGGTCGACGGAGTCGCGGACGGCGTCGCCTCGGGTGTGGACGTGGGTGTCGGGCTCTTCGACGCCTTGGGGGCGGGCGGGGCCTGCGGTGTCCGCGAGAGGGTGCTGTCGGCGTCCCAGTTGACCACCTCCATCTGGAGGTCGGTCTTCGAGGTGTCGATGGCCCAGCGCTGGGCGGCCGAGCTGTCGTCGCGGGCCTTCAGGACCAGCGCGCCCGACGCGTCGGTGGCCGCGGGAGCGAGCGCCTGGTCCTGGTCCCAGCGGGGGACGAGGGCGCCCTGGACGGTGAAGTCGTAGTGGATGTTCTGGCTGTCGGACTTGGCACCGCCCTTGCAGGGGGCCAGCACCACCGAGTAGCCGAGGTGGGAGTCCATGCAGAGGTCGGGAGCGTCCGCGCTGCGCAGCAGGCCATCGGGTTCGTACGACCACTGCTGGTCCCGGTCCGAGGAACAGGGGGTCAGGGCGGTCTCCGCGCCCTCGACGGACTTCTCGCCGACGATGCCGACGCAGAGTCCGGACGTGACGTTGTGCAGCCGTCCGCGCACGGTGCCCTGCTCCGCGTCGCCGGCTTCGACCCAGGACGGGTCGGACGTCGACTTGTCCGAGGCGGTGTCGGGCTCGGCGGAGCGGCCGTCGTCGGCCTGCTGGGCGCCCTCCGAGGAGCCCAGGGAGGACCACAGGACCAGCGGCAGGACGATCAGCCCGCTGACGGTGAGGACGGCCGCGGTGAGGTTGCGGCGGGAGGCACGGCGGGCCGCCCTGTGGGCGGACCTGCGCGAAGCGCGGCGAGGGCCGGTACGGGTGCCGGTGCCGGTACGGGTGCCGGTCGCCGGCGTGGAGGACGCGGGCGCGGTCGTGAACGGCGCGAAGTCCTCGCCGGGGAACGGGGGCGGCGGGGTCAGCGGCACCGGACCGAACAACTCGCCCGGGACCGGCGCGGGCGGCGTCTCGGTCTCGTGCGGGGCGGCGTGCACGCGCACGCGGCCCTCCAGATAGGCGTGGGCTCCCCAGCCGAGTACCGCTTCGGCCAGCGCGGCGCCGAGCCCCTCGTTGAACTGGTGCAGTTGGCCCGCGGTGTGGCTGCAGTGCCGGCACCGCCCCAGATGCCCACGCAGATCGGTGTCGATGTCCACGCCGCCGCGCCGGTAGGTCACGTCCAGCAGCCGCAGATAGTGCCGGCACTCCTGCTCGGGGGCGAGTTCGCGGTGGACCTGGAGGCACTCCTCGCGCAACCGCTCGCGGGCCCGCCGCAGTTCGACGCGGGCGCTCTCCTCGTCCAGGCCCAACAGCGCGGCGGGTACGGCGAGCGATTCGGCCTCGACCTCGGTGTGCCAGAGCAGGCAGCGGGCCGACTGGGGCAGCCTCTGGAACGCCCCGGACAGCACTCTGAGGTCCGGGGACGGCAGCAGGCGGTCGGCGACCCGGCCCCCGCCGCCCTCGGCTCTCAGTTCCGGGTGCAGCTGTTCGCGTCTGCCGTCGGTGTCCCACTCCGCCGCGATCCGGCGCACGGTGACCAGGAGATGAGGGCGCCACGCGGAACTCGGCCCGGTCTGGCGCAGGGACTCCCCGAACAGGCGGGTGAACGCGGCGGTGGTGAGCATTCCCGCGGGACGCGGACCGTCGGCGCACAGCCTGGCGTAGGCGAAGGCCGCTTCCCAGTGCCGGTCGAGGAGTTCTCCGACGGGTTGCAGTGCGGGTGTCGCCCCACTCCACTTCTTGAGCTCGGCGCTCAGTTGCTCGTCCGTGGCGTCGCCCGGGCGAGCGGGAGTGGGGGAATTCGACAGGCCTGCGTCATACACTGCGGCATTCCTCCGAGGGCAAACTGCCCAAATCCATACCAATGGGTATGCGGTGCCGTCAAGTAGGCGACGGTATCCATCCGCACAGGGTTCGGCATCTCGTACGCCCGCCAGGAAAAGCTCTTTTGAAGCCTGGGGAGTGAACGGGAGCGGCCTCGCGCGCACAGAGGAGTCGTTATTGTCCATGCGCCGACAAGGCACACCTTGGCACAGGCCAGCGAGTTGTAACAAGAGACCTCGCTGTTTTGTGCATTGCGTGCACGTCGGGGCGATTTGACGAAACGTCAACCCTGGACCTTTGGGGATTGACCGGCATCGATGCCGTATTCGGAAATGGTTGGGCCATTCGACCGGTAGGCGCCGGGCGGCAGGCCGTAGCGCTCGTGGAAGACCCGGTTGAAGTGGCAGGGGCTCGCGAAACCGGAGGCGGCCGCCACCCGTCCCACGGGCAGGTCGGTGCCCTCCAGCAGCTGGGCGGCGTGCCGCAGACGCGCCTCGCGCAGTTCCCGCATCGGCGAGCGGCCGAACTGCTGGGAGAACAGGTGCGCGAACCGGGAGGGGGGCAGCGCGACGTCGGCGGCGAGTGAGCGGACGGTGTGCGGGGCCGCCGGGTCGGCCGCGATCAGCTCCTGGGCATGGCGTATGCGGGGGTCGACGCCGGGCCGGGGTGTCGGTGCGCGGGCGGCTCCGGCGGTGAGCAGGACGACCTCCTCCAGCGCGCAGAGGGCGAGTTCGCGGGCCGCGGTGCCGTGCGCCACGGCGACCTGTTCCCGGTCGTCCTCGGTGGCGGGCGGTGCCCCGGTGCCCGTCCAGCGGGCGTCGGAGAGCATCCGGCGGAACGCGGCCTCGATCCGGTCGTGCGCGTCCGCCGGGGTGGAGGTGATCACATGCAGGCCGTCGCCGGTGGCGTACGGACGCAGCCAGGCCCGCCAGGACGGTCTGGCCCGGCAGTGCGCCCACCAGAACCGCCAGTGCGGGGCGCCCGGCGCGACGCCGTAGTCGTGCCGTACGCCCGGCGCGAGCACCACCAGATCCCCGACACCCGCCCGTGTCCGCGTCGCTCCTTGGCTCAGCCGACCCTGTCCGCCGGTCGTCCAGGTGAAGAGCCAACTGTCGGCTCCGCGCGGCCGGTTGACGCCGTAGCCCGGGCTCTGGTCGTAGCGGCCGACCACCACCGGGCCCGGCGGCGGGGCGGGATCGCCGGGTGCGGCAGTCCTGGGCAATCCGTCAGCGCTCATGTGCATCCCCCTTCGGCGGGCGGCGGCCTAGCGTGTCGTAGCGACGACACCCGACCGAGGAGTGGACGTATGACAGTCACGGACAACAAAGCCGCCGACGTTCCCATCCTGCCCGAGGAGGGACAACAGGCGTTCCGGGAGGACGGCTTCACCGTCGTGCGGGGGCTGTTCGGGTACGACGAGATCGACCGGTTGCGCGCCGAGTTCGCGGCGCTGCACGCGGCCGGGCCGGTGCCGGGGCACTTCGAGCCCCGTGACTCGGCGGATCCGCTGCACCGGTATCCGAGGGTGATGCAGCCGCACGAGATCAACGGCCTCGCGCGGAGCGTGCTGCTGGATCCGCGGCTGCGCACCGTGCTGGAGGCGCTGCTGGGCGAGGAGGTGCTGGCCGCGCAGAGCATGTTCTACTTCAAGCCGCCGGGGGCCCGGGGGCAGGCGCTGCACCAGGACAACTTCTTTCTGCGGGTCGAGCCGGGCACGTGTGTGGCGGCGTGGATCGCCTGCGACGAGATCGACCGGGACAACGGCGGTCTGGAGGTCGTGCCCGGCACCCACCGGATGGAGGTGTTCTGCCCCGAGGAGGCGGACGCCGAGCTGTCGTTCGCCCGGGAGTACGTGCCCCCGCCGCCGGGGCTCACCGCCGTACCGGTCGACATGCGTCCGGGGGACGTGCTGTTCTTCAACGGCAGCCTGGTGCACGGCTCGCAGCCCAACCGGACGGCCGACCGGTTCCGTCGGGCGTTCATCGGCCACTACGTGGGGCGTTCGACCGAGCGTATCGGGCACTTCTACCGCACGCTGTCGATGAGCGGCGACCGGGTGCCGCTGCCGGAGAGCGAGGGCGCGGGTCCGTGCGGCACGGAGTTCGCACCGCACGGTCCGCACTAGGTCGGCGCTGGGCGCCCGCACCGGGTCCGCGACAGGTCCGACGGGACGCTGTGTGTTCGTGGCTGGTCGCGTCCCGCCGGGGGCTCAGTGGCCGACAATCGGACGTGCCGTGTACGGCTGCTCCAGCTCCTCGATCTCCTTGTCGCTGAGTTCGAGGTCGGCGGCGGCGACGGCGTCCTCGATGTGCCGTGGCTTGGCCGCGCCGACGATCGGGGCGGCCACCGTGTCCCGGTGCAGCAGCCAGGCGAGGGCGACCTGGGCGCGCGGGACACCACGGTCGTCCGCGATACGGGTGACGGCCTCGACGATGGTGCGGTCGCCCTCCTGATAGAGCCGGCCGCCGAAGTCGTCGCTGGCGCTGCGCTCGGTCACCGTCCCCCAGTCCCGGGTCAGCCGCCCCCGGGCGAGGGGGCTCCACGGCAGCGCGCTCACGCCCTGGTCCGCGCAGAGTGGCAGCATCTCCCGTTCCTCCTCGCGGTAGAGGAGGTTGTAGTGGTTCTGCATGGACACGAACCTGGTCCAGCCGTGCCGCTCGGCCGTGTACTGCATCTTGGAGAACTGCCAGGCGTACATCGAACTCGCCCCGATGTAGCGGACCTTGCCCGCCTTCACCAGGTCGTGCAGCGCCTCCATGGTCTCCTCGACCGGGGTGTGCGGGTCGAAGCGGTGGATCTGGTAGAGGTCGACGTAGTCGGTGCCGAGGCGGGCGAGGCTGTGGTCGATCTCGGTCATGATCGCCTTGCGGGACAGTCCGGCGCCGTTGGCTCCGGGCCGCATGCGCCCGTGCACCTTGGTGGCGAGCACGACCTCGTCACGGTGGGCGAAGTCGGCGAGCGCCCTGCCGACGATCTCCTCGCTGGTACCGGCCGAGTAGACGTTGGCGGTGTCGAAGAAGTTGATCCCCTCGTCCAGCGCCTGCCGGATGAGCGGACGTGACGCCTCCTCGTCGAGGGTCCACTCGTGCGCGCCGCGGTCGGGCAGGCCGTAGGTCATACAGCCCAGAGAGATCCGCGAGACGTCCAGGCCCGTCGAACCGAGCTTCACGTACTGCATCGTTGCTGCTCCTGCCTTCGGGATGGGTACGAGGCTACGAAGGGGAGCGTACGACTGTCCGCCTCACGCCAGCAGGTCCAGTGCCCGCTCCCAGCCGAACTCGGGCCGCCCGCCGTCCTCCCCCGCCTCGCCGGAGTACGGCTCGCCGAACCTCACGTCCATCCCGCGCAGCCGTATCAGGCTGTCCTGGTAGGCGGGATGGGCGGTCAACGCGTCGGCCACGCACGGGAGTACCGCGACCGGGACGCCCAGCCCGTGGGCCTCGCACAGGGTGGCCACGGCGAGGGTGTCGGCGAGTCCGGCCGCCCACTTGTTGATCGTGTTGAAGGTGGCGGGCGCGACGACCACGGCGTCGGGCGGCGGGAAGGGGCGCGGCTCACCGGGGGTGCGCCAGGCGGAACGGATCCGTCGTCCGGTGAGCGTCTCGACGGCGGCGGTGTCGAAGAAGCCGTTCATGGCGACGGGCGTCGCGATGACACCGACCGCCCAGTCCCGCTCCTGGGCGGCGGTGATCAGCCTGCCGACGTCCGCCGCGATCCCGGCGGCGCAGACGACGACGTAGAGGAAGGGCCTGGCGGCCTGTTCGGTCACCCGCGCACCCTACTGAAGCGGGACGGACAGCCCCCGCTCGGCCTGTGGCCGTGGGCCGATGATTCGCCGCTGCTCCTCCTGGATGGGCACGTCGTTGATGCTGGCCTCGCGCCGGGTCATCAGTCCGTGCTCGTCGAACTCCCACAGCTCGTTGCCGTACGACCGCCACCACGTGCCGTCGGAGTCCCGGCACTCGTACTGGAAACGGACCGCGATGCGGTTGCCGTCGAACGCCCACAGGTCCTTGCGCAGCGCGTACTCGTGCTCGCGCGCCCACTTCGCGGTGAGGAACTCGACGATCTCGGCACGGCCGGTGACGAAGGTGTCGCGGTTTCGCCAGACCGAGTCCGGGGAGTAGGCGAGCGCCACCCGGTGGGGATCGCGGGTGTTCCAGGCGTCCTCGGCGGCCTGCACCTTCTGGGACGCGCTCTCGCGGGTGAAGGGCGGCAGGGGCGGGCGGGCGGTCATGTCAGCCTCCGTGGCCGAAGAGGGAGAACGGGCGCCTGGACGTTCAAGTGGGCGCCCTGTGCCACCTTACGGCTGTACCGGTCGTCCCCTTCGGCACGGGGCGGACGAGGCAGGTCAGGGCTCAGCCCACCGTCTCGTGCACCGTGATGGCGGCGACCGGGCAGGCCCGGGCCGCCTCCCGGACCATCAGGTCGCCCGCGCCGTCCTCCCGGCCCGGCAGCAGGGTGCTGAGCCCGTCGTCGTCCTGGGTGAAGACGCCCGGGGCGGCCAGGGCGCACTGGCCCGCGCCGATACAGGCGTCCTTGTCGATGTCGATGTGCATGACCGGAGCCTCTTACCAGGTCACGGGGAGTTCCAGCATCCCCTGGATCGTGTCGCCGGGCTTGAAGGGGATCTCGTCCGCCGGGGCGGCGAGGCGGAGCGTGGGCAGCCGGTCGAAGAGTGTCCTGAGGGCGATCTCCAGTTCGGCGCGGGCCAGGTTCTGGCCAAGGCACTGGTGGATGCCGAAGCCGAAGCCCACGTGGTGGCGGGCCGACCGTTGCCAGTCCAGGGTGTCGGGGTCGGCGTAGACACCCTCGTCGCGGTTGATGACCGAGGTCGCGAAGATCACGCCGTCGCCGGCCCGGATCGTCGTCCCCGCCACCTCGATGTCGTCGGTGGCCAGCCGCAGCAGCCCGTCGGCGATCGACAGCATCCGCATGAGCTCCTCGACCGCGGTGGGCAGCAGCGCGGGGTCGGCGCGCAACTCGGCCAGCCGCTCGGGGTGTCGCAGGAGCGTGTAGGTGCCCAGCGAGATCATGTTGGCGGTGGTCTCGTGACCCGCGACCAGCAGGATGATCGCCAGGGAGATCACCTCCTGACGACCGAGTTCGCCGTCGCGCAGCCGCTGGTGGACGAGTTCGTCCAGCACGCCGTCCCCGGGCTCCGGCTGCTTCTGTTTGCGGTCGATCAACTCGCCGATGTACGCCTCCAGTCGGTCGCGCGCGTCCGAGGTGTCCTCGGCCGTCGGTCCGCGCAGCAGCCGTCGGGACTGGTCCTCGAAGAAGTCGTGGTCGGCGTAGGGGACTCCGAGCAGCGCGCAGATCACCGTCGAGGGCACGGGCAGTGCGAAGGCGCTCACCAGCTCGGCGGGCGGTCCCTGCGCGATCATCGCGTCGAGGCGTTCGTCGACCACCTGCTGGATGCGCGGACGCAGTTCGGTGGCGCGTTTCAGGGTGAAGGCGGGGATCATCATCCGCCGTTGCGTCTGGTGTTCCGGGCCGTCGACGCCCAGCAGCGCGGTCTTCCGGTTCCGGAGCGCGGCGAAGCGGGCCGTGGGCGCGGGGAAGTCGGGGTGGGTGCGGTCAGCGGACAGGCGTTGGTCGGCCAGCAGGGCGCGGGCTGCGGCGTGCCCGCTGACCAGCCAGGCCGGGCGGCCGTCGAAGAGCGCGACCCGGGTCAGCGGCCGGGTCTCGCGCAGCGGGTCGTAGGCGGTCGGCGGGTGATAGGGGCAGGTGCGGTCCTGCGGGAAAGCGACGGATTCCGTTTCTGGCATGGAGACCTCGCAGACAGGGAGAACGTCGTGCAGATCTTCATTAGATGCTCCGGGCATCTATGAGGCGACGACAAGTTCGGCCAGATCAGTGACGCGCGCGATCTGGCCGGGGATGATCGCTTCGCGGGCGCGAATCGGAGGGCGGTATTCGCCCCCGGTGCCGAGTCGGCGACCGCACCTCGGAAAACGGGTTGTCGCCGCGCGGTCCCCACCCTCAGGATCTGGCCATGTCTACGACCGACGCCCTTCTGCCGCCGACCGACGCCCTTCTGCCGCCGACCGCCGCCGCCATCCGTCCGGTGCGCCTCCAGCAGCAGTCCGGCCGACCGTGGGGTCCGATGCACCCGCGCTCGTGACCGCTGTGCTCGTGGCGGGGCTGCTCGCGGGATACGGCATCGCCGTGCCCGTCGGCGCGGTCGGAACCTACCTGGTCTCCCTCACCGCTCGTACGTCCCTGCGGACCGGGAGCTGCGCCGCGCTCGGCGTCGCGAGTGCCGACGGCCTGTACGCCCTGGTGGCCGCAGTCGGCGGCGCCACCCTCGCCGGCGCCCTGCGGCCGGTGCTCGGACCGCTGCGCTGGGTCTCCGCGCTGGTGCTGATCGCGTTGGCGGCCCGGGGCGCGATCACGGCCGTGCGGCGGTACCGCGACCACCTCCTCGCCACCCGTTGCGACCCGCCTCCGCCGAGCCCCGCACGGGCCTTTCTGGGACTGCTCGGGATCACCCTGCTCAACCCGACCACCGTGATCTACTTCGCCGCGCTGGTGCTGGGCACCCGGGCCGAGGAGGCCGTACGGCCCCTGGAACAAGGGGTGTTCGTGCTGGCGGCCTTCACCGCGTCCGCGAGTTGGCAGTTGCTGCTCGCCGGGGGCGGTGCCTTGCTGGGCCGGGCGCTGACCGGGCACCGGGGGCGGCTGATGACGGCGCTGCTGTCGAGCGGTGTGATGACGGCCCTGGCGGTGCGGATGCTCGTGGCTCCGGCGTGAGCGGGCCGGTGGTCACAGCGGTGCGCTCGCCGGTGAGGTGGCGGACCGGTGGGGCGCCCTTCGGGATCGTGGGGGAAACCGGTAAGGATGAATCCTGCAGGGTTCGACGTTGAACCTTGCTGCCAGCAAGCCGTAGTCGATGACGATGGGACGGATGCCATGCCTCTCAAAGGCGAGTACGAACCCAGCCCGACGCAGTGGGTGCGCGACCAGGTGGAGCTGTACGAGAGCTCCGGCGGCACCAAGGGGACGACCCTGCAGGACACGGGGAGGCCGGTCATCCTGCTGACGACACGGGGCTCGAAGAGCGGCAAGATTCGCAAGACGCCGCTGATGCGCGTGGAGCACGAGGGGCGCTACGCCGTGGTCGCCTCCCTGGGCGGGGCGCCCAAACACCCGGTCTGGTACTACAACGTCCAGGCCGATCCTCAGGTGGAGCTCCAGGACGGGCCGGTGAAGCAGGACCTGACGGCCCGTGAGGTCACCGGGACGGAGAAGGCCGAGTGGTGGGAGCGTGCCGTCGCGGCCTTCCCGCCGTACGCCGACTACCAGAAGAAGACAGACCGGGAGATTCCGGTCTTCGTCCTCGAGCCCGTCGACGGGAACTGAATCGGCCGGAAAATTCTCGCCCGGGGGACGCATGGAGCCGCGTCCCCCGGGCACCTGACCGTCAGGCCCCGCCGCGTCCCCCCGTCGCGGCGGGGCTTTCTGGTTCCTCCGCGGCAGGTCGGTCGGTCACGTCGAGGAACACCTGGTCCGCCTCGGCGACGGCGCCGGCGATCGACCGCTTGATCCGTACGGCGACCTCCTCGACCCGTTCGCTGTCCATTCCGGGCATCAGGTCGACGCGGGCGGCCACCAGGACGGAGTCCATCCCCATCTTCATCGTGAACAGCGCCTCCACGCTGTCGATCTCGGGCTGGGCGTCCAGCAGGGCCCGGATCCTGTCACTGGACTCCGTATCGGCCGCCTCGCCGATCAGCTGGTCCCGTGCCTCGCGTCCCAGCCGGTACGCGACGTAGACGAGCAGCGCGCCGATCGTCAGCGACGCGGACGCCTCCCACACGACCTGCCCGGTGACCATGTGCAGCGCCATGCCGATCATCGCGAGCGTGACGCCCAGCACCGCCGTGCCGTCCTCGGCGACGACCGTGCGCAGCGCCGGGTCACGCAGGCCGTCCATGCCCCGGCCCTGCCGGCGCACCTGGTACAGCGCCCTGATCAGCGACGTCCCCTCGGCGAGGAAGGAGACGCCCAGCACGATCAGGCCCACCACGTATCCGCTGTGTTTCTCCTCGGCCCCGTTGTGGAGCGCCTCGATGCCCTGGAAGAAGGAGAAGCAGCCGCCCATCACGAAGATCCCGACGGCCGCGAGCAGCGACCAGAAGAAGCGCTCCTTGCCGTAGCCGAAGGGGTGGCGCCGGTCGGCGGGGCGGTGGCTGCGGCGCAGCGCGGCCAGGAGGAAGACCTCGTTGAGGCTGTCGGCGACGGAGTGCGCGGCTTCGGAGAGCAGTGCCGGTGAGGCGGCGAAGATCCCGCCCACGGCTTTGGCGACCGCGATCACCAGGTTCGCGGCGAGCGCCACGAGCACCGTGACTCGTGTCTTCCGGTCGGCCTTCTGACTTGACGGTGTCCCTGTCACCTCCGCCGACTGCCCCGGTCATTTCGACTCACACCGTGCCGTCGGCGGAAATCGGGGAACGCGTTCACCAGGGAAGGCGTACCGCGGAGCACGGTGGCGGGCGTACCGCAGGGGACAGCAGGGAGGACAGCATGACCGCCGGTGAGGACGGCAACAGCGAGTACGGAAGGAAGGCGTTCAAACGGTCGAAGAGCCACTTCGCGGACCGGATCACCGTGGACGGCCGCGACGGCTGGCCGGTGGAGGCCGGCCGCTACCGCCTGGTGGCCAGCCGCGCCTGTCCGTGGGCGAGCCGGGCGCTGGTCTCCCGGCGCCTTCTCGGTCTGGAGGACGCCCTCTCCCTCGCGATCGCCGATCCGATCCAGGACGACCGCAGTTGGCGCTTCACCCTGGACCCGGACGACCGCGACCCGGTCCTCGGCATCCGCTATCTCAGTGAGGCCTACGACGCGCGGGAGCGGGACTATCCGGGCGGGGTGAGCGTGCCCGCGATCGTGGACGTGCCCAGCGGGAAGCTGGTCACCAACGACTACCAGCGGATCACCCTGGACCTCGCCACCGAGTGGACGGCCCTGCACCGGGAGGGGGCGCCCGACCTGTATCCGCGTGCGCTGCGCGACGAGATCGACTCGGTGATGGCGGAGGTCTACGAGGACGTCAACAACGGCGTGTACCGGGCGGGCTTCGCGACCGACCAGGAGGAGTACGAGGCCGCCTGCGCCGGTGTCTTCCGTCGGCTGGAGCTACTGACACCGCGTCTTGCCCTGCAGCGCTATCTCGTCGGCGACACCCTCACCGAGGCGGACATCCGGCTGTTCACCACGTTGGTCCGTTTCGACGCGGTCTACCACGGTCACTTCAAGTGCAACCGCTGGAAGCTGGCGGAGAACCCGGTCCTGTGGGCGTATGTCCGCGATCTCTACCAGACTCCCGGCTTCGGCGACACGGTCGACTTCGATCACATCAAGCGGCACTACCACCAGGTGCACACCGGTATCAATCCGACCGGCATCGTGCCCCTGGGACCCGATCTGTCGGGCTGGTCGGCGCCCCATCACCGGGAGGAACTGGGCGGCCGGCCGTTCGGCGACGGGACACCGCCGGGCCCGGCCCCGGCGACCGAGACGATTCCGGCAGAGCACCGACCCGCCCACTGACGACCGACCCGCTGAAGAGCCACCCGCTGACTAAGGAGACTCACATGGCGAAGACGAAGAAAAAGAAGATGCCCCTCGCCTACAAGCCCCTCGGCTTCGTGCTGGGCTGGACGAGCGGAACGCTGGCCGGACTGGCCTTCCAGAAGACCTGGAAGGTGATCCGGCACGAGGACGACGCGCCCGACGCGCTGGACCGGGACCGCGGCTGGGGAGAGATCCTCTTCGCCGCCGCGGTCCAGGGCGCCATTTTCGCCGTGGTGCGCAGCGCGGTCGATCGCGCGGGCGCCAAGGCCATCGAGCGCTCCACCGGTGCCTGGCCCTCCGACGAAAAGGGCGGCCGGGACTGAGAACACTCCCCGGCCGCCTGTTCGGACGGCGCTCAGCCCTGCTTGGGTGCCGTCGACGGGACCAGGCGAAAAGTGAACGAGTGGCCGGCCGGGTCGGCGAAACCGCGTTCCTCGTACGGCCCTGAGACGTCCTTGGTCTCCAGCGGCCGCCCGCCGAGCCCGATGACCCTGCGCTCCGCCTCGTCGAGGTCCTCCACCACGAAGTCCAGGTGGGCCTGGAGGGCGTTCTCGGGGCGGGGCCAACTCGGCGGCGTCGCGTTCACATCACGCCGGAACGCCAGCCGGAGCCCGTCGCCGCCCCTGATCTCCACCCGGTTGGCGCTCTCGTGCGTCTGCTCGGCCTCCAGTAGTTCCTTGTAGAACACCGCGAGCTTCTCCGGCTCGGCACAGTCGAGCACGATGACTCCCGCTTTCACCAAGACCATGTCTCCTCCGAAGGATCCGGGGCGCGGGACGTCCGTGCCCGGCCCTGTACCTTGCGGATATCCAGAGCCGCCCGATTCAGTCGGTGACCGGCCACTTCCCGTGGCCCGACGGTTACGCCCCGAGCGCGGCCGGCCGTGCCGCCGCCGCGTCCAGCAGCAGGTCCAGGGCCGCCGGATAGGAGCTGCGGGGCATCTCGGCGACCAGGAGACGGGCTGTTTGCGGGGCGAGCGCGTGTACGCGGTGCAGGAAGAGTGGGCGGACGAGAGGAACTTCTGGACAGGTGTCCATGTATGGTGGACACCTGTCCAAGAGTTTGCCCGATGCCTCGATATGAACTCGATACGAAGGAGCCCCCGCGCGTGGAGACGGTCGCGAATGTGCTGGTCGGACTGGTGGCCGCCCTGCACGCCTACATCCTGGTGATGGAGATGTTCCTGTGGCAGAAGAAGCCCGGCCGGGCTCTGCACGGCTTCGACCCTGAGATGGCCCGGGCGACCGCCCCCATGGCCGCCAACCAGGGTCTCTACAACGGCTTCCTCGCGGCGGGTCTGGTGTGGGGTCTGATCGCCGCCGATCCGACCGGCTTCCGCGCCCAGGTCTTCTTCCTGTGCTGCGTGGTGGTCGCGGGTGTGTACGGAGCCGTCACGGCGAACCGTCGCATCCTGTTCGCGCAGGCTCTGCCGGGCGCGCTCGCCCTGGGCGCCGTCCTGCTCGCCCGATGAGCCGCGGCGGGCCCGAGGATCCGCGGGCCGCGCGCACCCGGGAGCGGCTGCGCCGGGCTCTCCTCGACGAGTGCGCCGAACGCCCCCTGGCGGAGGTCGGCGTGGCCGCGCTGGTGCGGCGGGCGGGGGTCGGCCGGGCCACGTTCTACGTCCACTACGCCGACCTGGAGGCGCTGGCGGTCGACGCCTGCGCGGACGTCGTACGCGAGGCCGTGGAGGCGCTGCACGCCTGGCGCGGGCGGCCCGATCCGGTGCACGCGCCGCCCGCGCTGGCGGAGTTCTTCGCCTCCCTCGCCCCGCATGCCGCGCTGTACCGGGCCCTGCTCGCTCCGGGTGGCGGCGGCCCGCTGGGGCGTGTCCTGAACCGGGATCTGCGGGCCTACAGCCTCCGCGAGCGCGAACTCGCGGGCGCGGCCGACGCCCCGCTGGTCGCCTCCGCCGTCGCCGCCACCTTCGCCGGAGTCCTGGCCGACTGGCTGCACGGCCTCCTCGAAGCCGACACCGCCGACATCGCCGACCAGGTGTGGCAGCTGCTGGTCGCCCTGCACGCGAGCAGATGAGAGCCGCTCGCGACGGTCAGCGGGCGGCCTCCTTGAACGTGCGCCGGTACGTCTGCGGCGAGACCCCGATCGCGGCCCGCAGGTGCTGGCGCAGCGAGGCGCCCGTGGCGAACCCGACCCGGCCGGCGACCTGGTCCACCGACAGGTCGCTCGCCTCCAGCAGATGACGGGCCCGCGCGACCCGCTGCTGGATCAGCCAGCGGCCGGGGCTGAGACCGACCTCGTCGTTGAAGCGGCGGGCGAAGGTGCGCAGGCTCATCCGCGCGTGGGCGGCGAGGTCGCCCAGGGTCAGGGGTTCGTCGAGGCGTTCCAGCGCCCACGCGCGCGTGGCGCCCGTGCCTGCGGCTCCGAGCTCGGGGACGGGCTGCTCGATGTACTGGGCCTGGCCGCCCTCCCGGAAGGGGGGCACCACGCAGCAGCGGGCCACCCAGTTGGCCAGTTCGCCGCCGTGGTCGGTGCGGACGATGTACAGGCAGACGTCGACGCCGGAGGCCGCGCCCGCCGAGGTGAGGATCCGGCCGTCGTGGACGAAGAGCACGTCGGGGTCGAGGTCGACGTTCGGGTACGTACGCCGGAACAGATCGGCGACATGCCAGTGCGTGGTGGCCTTGCGGCCGTCGAGGAGCCCCGCCGCGGCCAGGACGAAGGCGGCGGTGCAGATGGACACGATCCGCGCGTCCGGGCGGATCAGGGCGAGCGCGGCGGCGACCTCGGCGGGCAGCTCGGTGGGGATGCGCGAGGACGTCACGGAGGCGACCACGACCGTGTCGGCCGTCGCCAGGATCTCGGGTCCGTGCTCGACACCGATCGTGAAGTCGGCGCTGGTGCGCACGGGTTGTCCGTCGATGCTGCAGGTCAGCACCTCGTACCGGCCCCCGGCCGCGCCGAAGATCCGGCTGGGGATGCCCAGCTCGAAGGGATACACACCGTCCAGGGCCAGCACCACGACCCGTTCCGCCTGCCGTTCGCCACTCATGGCACGATCTTATCGAAGGTTGGCAATCGTGCCATTTTTAGTGCGGTACTCCTCGGGCAGGCTGGTTCACATGAGTACTGAGAACACGATGCGAGCCATCAGCCAGGACGTCCTCGGCGGTCCCGAGGTATTGAAGGAAGTGGAGCTGGCGCGTCCCGAGCCACGTGCGAACGAGGTACTGGTGCGGGTCCGTGCCGCCGGGGTCAACCCGACCGACTGGAAGCACCGCGCGACGGGCGGTTTTCTGGGCGATCCGCCCTTCGTCCTGGGCTGGGACGTCTCCGGCGTGGTCGAGGCGGTGGGCATCGGTGTGGCCCGCTTCGCGCCCGGCGACGAGGTCTTCGGAATGCTGTCCTACCCGTACGGTCACGGCTCGCACGCCGAGTACGTCACCGCTCCGGCGCGCACCTTCGCGCACAAACCGGCCTCGATCGACCACACCCAGGCGGCCGCGCTGCCGCTGGTCTCGCTGACCGCCTGGCAGGCCCTGACGGAGTACGCCGACCTGCAACCGGGGCAGCGGGTACTGATCCACGCGGCGGCCGGCGGTGTCGGACACGTCGCCGTGCAGATCGCCAAGGCGCGCGGCGCGTATGTGATCGGCACCGCGAGCGCGGGCAAGCACGACTTCCTGCGCGGGATCGGCGTGGACGAGGCGATCGACTACCGGGAGACGGACTTCGTCGACGCGGTGAAGGACGTCGACGTCGTGCTGGACACACTGGGCGGCGAGACCTCCCTGCGCTCGCTGCGCGTCCTGCGGCCGGGCGGGATCGTGGTCTCGATCGTGCCGATCGGCTCGCAGGAGTTCCCCGAGGAGGCCGAACGGCTGGGCGTACGGGCTCTCAGGATGCTCGTGGACGCCGACCGGACCGGGATGAGGGCGATCGCGGACCTCGTCGAGCAGGGGAAGCTGAGGGCCACGATCGCCGGCACCTTCCCGCTGGCCGATGCCGCCGAGGCGCACGCACTGGGCGAGACCGGCCGGACCACGGGGAAGCTGGTCCTCACGGTCGACTGAGCCGGACCCCGGTCCGTGGCGTCGGAACGTGAGTACGGGACCGGGTCAGAACGTGAGCACGGGCTTGATCGCCTTGCCCGCGCCCATGTCCCGCACCGCCTGGTCGATGTCCGCGAACGGATAGGTGCTGATCAGGCGGTGCAGCGGAAGCCGCCCCTCCTTCACCAGCCGGACCAGGGCGGGGATGAAGCTCTGCGTCTCGGCGTCACCGAGCGTGAGCCCGACGACCCGCTTGCCGCCGAGCAGCCCGTTGACGTCCAGGGCGACCTCGGTACCGAACGGCGGGGCGCCGACGACGACCAGGGTGCCGCGGGCGGCGAGCGCGTCGACACCCTGGCGAAGGACACCGACGTTGCCCGTGGTCTCCACCACACCGTCCGCGCCCTGGCCGCCGGTGATCTCCGCGAGCGTCTCACCGAGGTCGCTCTCGCCCGCGGTGACGGTGTGGGTGGCGCCCAACTCCTTGGCGAGTTGCAGGCGTTCGGCCACCCGGTCGACGGCGACGATGGTGGTGGCGGGGCTGAGGGCGGCCGCCATGACCGCCGACAGACCGACGGCTCCGGCACCCAGGACCACGATCGTGCTGCCGTTGACCGGCTTCAGCACGTTCCAGACGGCACCGACACCCGTCTGGACGCCGCAGCCCAGCGGGGCGATCGACTCCAGCGGTACGTCCGGGTCGACCTTGACGAGGCCGCGCTCGTCGACCAACGCCCGTTCGGCGAACGAGGACTGGCCGAAGAAGTGGCCGCCGAGCGGCTCGCCGTCGCGGCTGATGGTGCTGGTGCCGTCGGCGCGCCGGCCGCCGATGAGGTTCAGCGGCAGCCAGGTGGCGCAGTACGCGGGGTGGCCGCCCCGGCAGTTGCGGCAGTCGCCGCAGGAGGTGAAGGACAGAACGACGTGGTCGCCGGGGGCGACGCCGGTGACGGCGGACCCGACGGCCTCGACGACACCCGCACCCTCGTGCCCGAGGACTCCGGGGAGGGGAAAGGGCAGTCCGCCGCTCGCCACCCCGAGGTCGGTGTGGCACAGGCCGGTGGCGACCATACGGACGACCGCCTCGTGCGCACCGGGCTCGTCGAGCTCGACGTCGCTGAGGGTGAAGGGCGCACCGCCGGACTCGACGACGGCGGCGCGGGTGGTGAGGGACATGCGGGAACTCCTTGGAGAGCGCGCTCAGTCGAGCGAGACGACGACGGACTTGACCTTGGTGTAGGCGGCGAGCGCCTCGGGCCCGTACTCCCGGCCGAAGCCGGAGTCCTTGACCCCGCCGAACGGCACCGCGGGGTCGAGCATCGCCCAGTCGTTGATCCACACGATGCCCGCCTGGAGCCGTGCGGCGACCCGGTGGGCACGGGCGAGGTTGCTGGTCTGGACGCCGGAGGCCAGCCCGTACGGCGTGGAGTTGGCGAGGACGACGGCCTCTTCCTCTGAGTCGAAGGGCTGCACGGTGAGGACCGGACCGAAGACCTCCTCCTGCACCACACGCGAGTCGTTGGGGAGGTCCGCGATCACGGTGGGCTTGTAGTAGTAGCCGCCGTCCAGGTCGAGACGCTCGCCGCCGCAGACGATGCGGCCGCCCTCCTTGCGGGCCAGGGCGACGTACTCCTCGACCTTCCTCAGGTGCTTCTCCCCCGCCATCGGCCCGACGACGGTCTCGGCCCGGCGCGGGTCGCCGACCGGCACACCGGGGACGGCGTCGGCGAGGATGCCGAGGAGGGTGCTGTACACCGGGCGCGCCACCAGCAGCCTGGGGCCGCCCATGCAGAACTGTCCGGTGTTGAAGACGAAGCCCTTGATGACCGCGCCGACCGCCTTCTCCAGGTCGGCGTCCTCGAAGACCACGTGGGCCGCGTTGCCGCCGAGCTCCATGGTGACGGGCTTGAGGGCCGCCCCGGCGACGCTCGCGGCGTGCCGGCCCACGGCGGTGGAGCCGGTGAAGGCGATCTTGTCGACGCCGCTGTGCCGCAGCAGTGCCTCTCCGGCCACCGGGCCGGCGCCGGTGACGACGTTGACCACACCGTCCGGGACCCCCGCCTTCTGGAAGAGGCGGGCCATGTAGAGGGCGCTGAGCGGGGTCTCGTCGGCCGGCTTGTGCACGACCGTGTTGCCGGCCGCCAGCGCCGGGGCGATCTTGGAGCCGGCCAGGATCAGCGGGAAGTTGAACGGCGTGATCGCGGCGACCACACCGATCGGCTCGCGCCGGGTGTAGGCGAGAGCGTTCATGGGGGTGTCACGGTTCGAGCCGTGCAGGGAGTGGGCGAGGGCGGCGAAGTGCTCGTAGTCGTTGGCCGCGTTGGCCACGTCGACGGCGTGGCACAGCGTGATCGGCTTGCCCACGTCGAGGCTCTCCAGGTACGCGATGTCGTCGGCGTTCTCCCGGATCAGCTCGGCGACGCGATGCAGGATCCGGCCCCGCTCGCGGCCGCTCAGCCCTGACCAGGCGCCTCCGTCGAAGGCCTCGCGGGCGGCGCGCACGGCGGCGTCCACGTCGGCCGCGCCCGCCTCCGCGACCGTCGTGACGACCTCACCCCGGGACGGGTCGACCACGTCGGTGCGCGCTCCGTCGGCGGCCTCGCGCCACTGCCCTGCGATGAACAGCCGGCCAGGTTCGATCTCGAAGGTGCTCATCACCACTCCTCAGCCTCATTGCCAAGTTTTCAACAAACAGGATTCCTGTTGGTTCGCAGTCTCTTTACAGACAGGTTTCCTGTCAATGCTCTAGGGTGAACTCATGCTCGATCCCCAGGCAGCCAAAGCGGCCCCGTCGCTCCTCTACATGGTGAAACAGGTGGAGCTCGTCGCGCGCTCCCGCCTGGACGAGCTGGTCAAACCGTCGGGTATCACCGCTCTCCAGTACACCGCGCTCACCGTCCTGGAGCGACACGACGGACTGTCGGCCGCGCAACTGGCCCGGGACTCGTTCGTGACCGCCCAGTCGACCGCCGATCTCGTACGGTCCCTGGAGAACCGCGGACTGGTGCACCGGGAGCGCAACCCCCACAACCGTCGCGAGCTGCTGATCCTGCTGACCGACGCGGGCCGCGAACTGCTCGCACACCACGAGGGGCACGTCCGGGAACTGGAGGAGCGGATGGTGCGCGACCTCACACGGCACCAGACACAGCAGTTCCGCGAGGCGCTCATCAGGGCCTGGCACGCCCTGTCGTAAGTTGTCCATCGCAATTCGATGACATATGTCAATCGAACATGCTCAAATTCACTCCATCGAAGGTAACTTGCAGGGCGGGCAAGGGACTTGCGCTTCCCCTGCCGCCCGAGGAGCCGGTTGGAGGCGATGGAGTCGTGCAGCAGGAACCCGCACCGCTCGCCCGGCATCTGCGCGTCCACCAGGACCGGGGACACACGGTGCTGGAGTTCCACGGAGAGATCGACATCGCCGCGGCCATGGAGATCATCCCGTATCTGGACCATGTGACGGGGCAGCCCGACACCCGTCTGGTGATCGACCTCAGCGGGGTGGAGTTCTTCGACTGCTCCGGGCTGCGGCTGCTCTACCGTGCCCGGGCCCGGGTGCGGGACGGGGGCGGACGGCTGCTCCTGGTGTGCACGCATCCGCTCACCCTGCGCGTCCTGCGGGTCACCGGGCTGGCCCGGCTGCTGCCGCCGATGCCGACCCTGGACGCGGCCCTGGAACAGCCGGAGGCCACGTCCGGCTCGGTGTGACCACGAGCCCCTTCGCGCGCCGCGCTAATCGGTGGGCGGCGCGTCGAACAGGGCGCTGACGGACTCGCCGTTGTGGATACGCCGTACGGCCTCGGCGAGCGCCGGGGCGACGGTGAGGATGCGCAGCTTCTCGGTGCGCTCCTCCTCGGGGACCGGCACGGTGTTGGTGCACACGATCTCCAGGACGTCGGGCTGCTCCCCGATCCGCTTCAGCGCTCCGTCCGCGAACAGCCCGTGCGTGCAGGCCACCCGGATCGAGCGCGGCCCCAACTCCCGCAGCCGGGCGAGGAGTTCCAGGACCGTGCTGCCCTTGGCGATCTCGTCGTCCAGCACGATGACGTCCCGTCCGGCGACCTCGCCGATGACGGAGTTGATGCTGACCCGGTCGTCCGCGAACCGCTGTTTGGCGCCGGCCGCCACCTGGGCGCCGATCATCCGGGCGAACGCGGCGGCCTCCTTGGCGTTGCCGAGGTCCGGCGAGACGACGGTGGTGCGGGACAGGTCGTACTGCCGGAAGTGGGCGGCGAGCTCGCGCAGCGCGTGCAGGTGGTCCACCGGGACCGAGAAGAAGCCGTGGACCTGCGGCGAGTGCAGGGTCATCGCCAGGACCCGGCTGGCGCCCGCGGCCACCAGCAGATCGGCGACCAGCCGCCCGCCGAGGGAGATACGGGGCTCGTCCTTCTTGTCGGAGCGGGCGTAGGAGTAGTGCGGCATCACGACGCTGATCCGGCCCGCCGAGGCCCCGCGCGCCGCGTCGCACATCAGCAGCAGCTCCACCAGATGCTCCTGGACCGGCTTGACCAGCGGCTGGATGAGGAAGACATCGCGTTCCCGGCAGTTGGCCTGAAGTTGTATCTCCAGACAGTCATTGGCGAACCGGCTGACCCGGGTGGGGCTGAGCGGCACATCGAGATGCGCGCAGACCTCCTGGGCCAGCTCGGGATGGGCACTCCCGCTGAACACGGCGATGTCTCGCACGATCCGCTCCTAGCATGATCATTCCGGCTGCTGGGGCCATGCTACGGGCCCAGCGAAAACCAGTTGCGGACCGTCCACGGGGGCACGCCATGATGGGCGCGTCCGTGCCGCCTCACGTCAGGAACACTCGCATGCGCCGACTCCTCGGAATCTCCCAGCGCCCCTACTGGACGACGGTTCTCGAGGACACGACCCCGCATGCACACCCTGAACATCGGCATTCTGGCCCACGTCGACGCCGGTAAGACCAGCCTGACCGAGCGGCTGCTCTTCGACAACGGCGCGATCGACCGGCTCGGCAGCGTCGACGCCGGTGACACCCGCGCCGACGACGGCACCATCGAGCGGCAGCGCGGCATCACCATCCGCTCCGCCGTCGCCGCCTTCACCGTCGGCGACACCCAGATCAACCTCATCGACACCCCGGGGCACTCCGACTTCATCGCCGAGGTCGAGCGTGCCCTGGAGGTCCTGGACGGCGCGGTGCTGCTGCTGTCCGCCGTGGAGGGCGTGCAGGCGCAGACGCGCGTGCTGATGCGGACCCTGCGGCGGCTGCGGCTGCCCACCCTGGTCTTCGTCAACAAGATCGACCGGGCGGGCGCCCGCTCCGACGCCCTGCTCGCCGACATCCGGCGCAGACTGACCCCGCACATCGCGCCGCTCAACGAAGTGACCGGCATCGGCACAGCCGGGGCCCGGGTGGCGCCGCTGCCGGCCGACCGCCGCGGGGCCGAGGCCCTCGCCGAGGTCGACCCGGACATCCTGGCGGCACTCGTCGACGGTCCCGAGCCGACGCTGGACGACCTGCGCGGGGCCCTCGCCGCGCGCACCGCCGACGGCTCATTCCACCCCGTCCTCTTCGGCTCGGCCCTCGGCGGCCAGGGCGTCGCCGAGCTGGCGGAGAGCCTGATCCGGCTGATCCCGCCGGCGCCCACCACCCCCGCCCCCGAACCCGGCGGCACGGTGTTCGCCGTACGGCCCGGTCCCGGCGGCGAGCGGACGGCGTATCTGCGGCTGTACGAAGGCATGGTGACGGGGCGTCAGCGACTGACGTTCCGGCGGCGGGAGGCCGACGGCCGGACCACCGAGGTCACCGGAAGGGTGACGCGTCTCGATGTGGTCGGCCGGCCCGAGCCGCTCACCGCCGGGAACATCGCGGCTCTCACCGGAGTACCCGGCATCCGGGTCGGCGACCGGCTCGGCGACCTCACCGAACGGGCCCCGCAGTTCGCCCCGCCGACACTGGAGACCCTGGTCCGGGCCCGGCACCCCGAGCAGGCGGCGGCGCTGCGCTCCGCCCTCCTCTCCCTCGCCGACCAGGACCCGCTGATCCACGCCCGCCCCGCCGCCTCCGGCGCGACCGCGCTGCTCCTGTACGGCGAGGTCCAGATGGAGGTCCTGGCGGCGACACTGGCCCAGGACTTCGGGGTCGAGGCCGACTTCGAGCCGGGCCGGGTCCGGTACCTGGAGCGTCCGCGCGGCACGGGCGAGGCCTGGGACGAGCTGCCGCGGTACGACCACACCCGCTACTGGGCGACGATCGGGCTACGGGTGGAGGCGGGGCCGCGCGGCTCCGGCGGGGTCTTCACGTACGAGACGGAACTCGGCGCGCTCCCCCGCGCCTTCCACCAGGCCGTCGAGGAGACGGTCCACGCGAGCATGGACACCGGGCTGTGCGGCGCGTCGGTCACCGACTACCGGGTCACGCTGATCCGGTCCGGTTTCGTCGGGCCGCTCAGTACCGCGGCGGACTTCCGCGGGCTCACCCCGATCGTGCTGCGGCGCGCACTGGAGCGTGCGGGGACCCAGCTGTACGAGCCGTACCACGCGTTCGAGGCCGAGGTCCCGCTGGACGCGCTGGCTCCGGTGACCTCTCAACTGGCCTCATTCGGAACGGAGTTCACGGGCACCACGGGTGGCGAGACGGCGTGGCTGATCACCGGGGAGCTGCCGGCCCGACGGGTGCGCGAGGTCGAGCTGCGGCTGCCCGGGCTCACCCACGGGGAGGGGGTGTGGTGGTCGCGACGGTCCGGAGACCGTGAACTCAAGCCGCACTGAGGCCTGTCCGGCGGATCAGGTCGCGGGAAGTCGCCGGTGCCTCATCGGCACCGGTGAGCGGAGTCCGGTGCGTGCGGCTGCGAGGCGGAGGACAGGGAGTACGTCCCGGAAGCCCAGGGCCGTCGGGCCGGGGGCGTCGGGCCGGGGCCGGCACCCAACACCTCGTACGCTCGGCGGGTTTCTCACCAGGACACCGGCAGCCGTCGTGGACTGCGCGTCATCTGGCCCTCCCGCCACTCGATCGTGTCGGGCGTGAACTCGGCGCGCAGGCGGGGGAAGCGGACGGCCAGGCGGTGCAGGGCGAGGCCGAGTTCCAGGCGGGCCAGCCAGGCGCCGAGGCAGTGGTGAGGGCCGGCGCCGAAGACCACGCTGGGCGGGTTCAGCGGGGCGAACAGGTCGGGCGGGCCGGGTGGGAAGACGTCCGGGTCGCGGTTGGCCGAGTTGGTCTGGGCCGCGACCACGCTGCCCGCCGGGATCGTCACTCCGCCGATCTCGACGTCCGTGAGGGCCCGGCGGATCAGCCCGGGAAGCACCCTGCCCTCGCTGAGCGGGACGGTCCGCAGCAGTTGTTCGACCGCCCTCGCCGCGGCCTCCTCGTCCTCGGCCAGCCCGGGCCAGGCCTCCTTCCCGTCGGTGAGGAGGTGGACGACGATGTTGCCGAGGGCGGTCATGGTCGTCTCGTGTCCGGCCACGACCAGCCCCAGGACCAGGATCACCAGGTGCCGTTCCTCGATCCCGATCCCGTCGCCCGCCGTCACCAGCCCGCTCACCAGGTCGTCGCCCGGATCCTCGCGGCGCTCGGCGACCAGGCCGGCGGTGAAGGCGGAGAACTCCCGCATCGCGAGGCCGACCTCCTCGGCGGTGTGCGCGCCGCCGGACAGGGCGTGGTCGGCCCAGGAGCGGATGCGTTCCCAGTCCGCGTGGCCGAGACCCATCAGCCGGGAGACGACCGAGACCGGCAGCGGACGCGTGAACCCCTCGATGACGTCCGCGGGGCGGGGCCGCTCGGCGAACTCGTCGAGGAGGGTGTCCACCACCGAGGCCACCCAGGGCCGCCAGCGGGCGACGGCACGGGGTGTGAACGCCCGCTGGACCGTGCCGCGCAGCCGCTGGTGGGCGGGGCCGTCCTGGTTGAGGAGCCCGTCCGGGGCGTCCAGCAGGTTCGGTACGACGAGCAGCGGCGGCGCGTCCTCGGCGCGCAGGGACCGCCGATCGAAGCGGGGGTCCATGAGTACCTGACGCACTTCGGCGTACCGGGTCACGAGCCATACCGGGGTGCCGGTGGCGAGGGTGACCGGCCGGGGTGGTCCGGACTCGGGGAAGGTCATGTGGTGCATGGGGCACAGAGGTCGGGAGGTGCTGTCTGCGCTCATCCGGGTCTCCAGATGCGCCGGTAGGGAGGTTTTCTTCACGCTAGTGCGCCCCCTTGCCCCCGTCAGCGGTGTCAATCGGCCAACGAGTCTGTCTGCCAAGGCCTTTGAGGGGAATCCGAACGGTAGGAAGGAGGGCCGTCGCCATGACGACTCCCATCAGGCGCATGTCCGGGCGCATGCCCGGCTGGGCGAAGGCGGTGAGCGCGGTGGTACTCGTGCTCGTCGTGTTCTTCGCGGGGATCCGGCTGAGCGTGCTGCCGGGCCTCAAGGACCTGTTCGGCACCGAGACCCACGACCGAACCGGCCCCGCACTGCTCCAGTCCATCCAGGACATCAGCCGTTACGACGCCGCCTCCGGCAATTTCCAGGTCGTCGTGGACCTGGAAAAGGACACCAAGTACCTGCCCGACGCGGTCCGCGGCTCCCGCACCCTGTACGTGGGGGCGGGCTCCGTCGACGCCTACGTCGACCTGGGCAAGGTCGGCAAGAACGACGTGACGGTCAACGCCGACCGTACGTCCGCCACGCTGCGGCTGCCGCACGCCCGACTCGGCAAGGCAGCACTGGACGCCGACCGCTCCTACGCCGTCTCCAAGCAGCGCGGTCTCCTCGACCGCCTCGGCGACTTCTTCTCGGACAACCCCAACAGCGAGCAGGCCGTCCAGAAGCTCGCCGTGCGGCACATCACCTACGCCGCGAAGGAGAGCGAGCTGACCAAGCGTGCCGAGACCAACACCACCACCATGCTCAAGGGCCTGCTCGGCTCCCTCGGCTTCAAGGAGGTGAAGGTCGCCTACGGCACCTGATCATCTACGGCACCGGGTCATCCACGGCACCTGATCAGCCGCCGTGGATCCCCGGCAGGGCGAGGGCGCCGAGCAGGGTGGCGCCCACCAGCACCCAGGCCACGTAGTCACCGACGTGGCCTGACCGCAGGCGCCTGAGCGGCAGCGCCGGCTTCGGCGGGGCGAGCGGTCCGGGGCGGGTGACCGCCACGGCCGCGAGGCCCGCCGCCGGCGGGGTCGAGGCGAGGCCCAGCAGGACGCCGACGGGGGTCCAGTGCACGGAGGGAGGTGCATCGTCGGGCCGTTCGCGGGTAACCGCGCTACCACACGGGCAAGTTGAGGTCTGGAGGACTGAATGGCCTGGGCAGCTTCACGAACGCGAGCGGTGTTGCGCACTCGCACCGCCAAGTCCGAGCGTCCTAAGCCGAAACCGAGCCGGGAACGGCGCTCCGCCCAGCGGCCGAGCCTGGAACGGCGTCCCCTGCCCTGGCCCCTGCGTCTGCTGGCGATGCTCTGCGCGTTCGCCTTCATGGTGGCGTTCGCCGTCGTCCTGGCGCGGCTGACCCTGGAGCCCTCCCCCGCGTCGGTGGACCTGACGCACACCAACGTCCATCCGGGCCGCTCCCTGCGGGCCTATCTGGATCAGCCCGAACTGCGCGACGCCGTCAAGCAGATTGGCGGCAACCTGCTGCTGGGCATCCCCTTCGGCATCCTGGTGCCGATCGTGGCTCCACGTACCCGCGGGATCCTGCGCATCCTGCTGCTGACCGCCGTCGTAATGCTCATGGTGGAGTTCGCACAGGGCGCGTTGATCACGGGGCGGGCCTTCGACATCGACGACGTCATCCTCAACACCGCCGGGGCGCTCATCGGCTACCTCCTGCTGGGGCGGCGGCTGAGCCGGGCGGTACACGCGCGCAAGCCGAAGGTGTGACCGCGGCGGCCATCGCGCACCGGTGGTCCCTACCAACGGCCTGCCGGCCCGGTCGGTCAGTGCCGGTGCCAGGTGAACTTGTCCCCGCCCACCCAGCGGACCACCGCCGGGTCGTCCAGATCGTGGACCGTGATACCGAACGCCGCGGCGGCCTCCAGAACGTCGGTGACGGTCTTCGCCTCTCCGACCACCTCCCCGTCGATTTCCACGATCCGGAACGGCGGCGTGCCCGGCTGCACCCCGAGTACCAGGATCCGCGGGTTGGAGATGTACGGGCTCGCGATTTCGGTCATGGATAGAGCGTAGAGCGCATCCCGCGGGAGGGAGAGGCGTACGTCACCCGACCAGCGGGCCGGGTACCGCCCTCTCGACCGCGCCACGTACCGACGTCCCGTTCCCCCCGACCGCGTACCGAACGAGCCGCCCACCCGTCGTGCGGTCCCCGGGCAGCTGGGGAACTCTGGAGGTGGAGGTGGCGATGGATCCCGTCGAGGCTTTGGACCGGATCGCCTTTCTGCTGGAGCGGTCCCGCGCGCCCACCTACCGCGTGCGCGCCTTCCGTACGGCGTCCCGTGTGCTGTCCCCGATGTCCGACGCGGAGGTGCGCGAGCGGGCGGACGCCGGCACGCTGGAGTCCCTCAAGGGGGTCGGCCCGAAGACGGCGCAGGTGGTGCGTGAGGCGCTGGCGGGGCGGGTGCCCGGCTATCTGGAGAACCTGGAGGGCGAGGCCGACGCCGAGGCGCCGTCGACGTCGGGCGGGGAGGCGCTGCGGGCCCTGCTGCGCGGGGACTGCCATCTGCACTCGGACTGGTCCGACGGTGGCAGCCCGATCGACGAGATGGGCCGGGCGGCGGCGGCGCTCGGCCACGAGTGGGCCGCGCTGACCGACCACTCGCCGCGGCTGACCGTGGCTCGCGGGCTGTCGCCCGAGCGGCTGCGCCACCAGCTGGAGGTGGTGGCGGAGCTGAACGAGACGTGGGCGCCGTTCCGCCTGCTGACGGGCATCGAGTGCGACATCCTCGACGACGGCTCGCTCGACCAGGAACCCGAGCTGCTCGATCAGCTGGACGTCGTGGTGGTGTCCGTGCACTCCAAGCTGCGGATGGACGCCCGCTCGATGACCCGGCGCATGCTGGCCGCCGTACGCGATCCGCACGCGAACGTCCTCGGGCACTGCACCGGACGGCTGGTGACGGGGCGAGGGCGGCCCGAGTCGGAGTTCGACGCCGACGAGGTGTTCGCGGCGTGCGCCGAGTCCGGTACCGCGGTGGAGGTCAACAGCCGCCCCGAGCGCCTTGATCCACCACGGCGACTGCTGCGTGCGGCCGTGCGGGCGGGCGTGCTGTTCTCGATCGACACGGACGCGCACGCGCCCGGCCAGCTGGACTGGCAGATCCACGGCTGCGCCCGCGCGGAGGAGTGCTCAGTGCCCGCCGGGCGCGTGGTCACGACCTGGTCCCTGGCGGAGCTGCTGGCCTGGACCCGGCAGGGCCGGATTCCGGACCGCGTGGCGAGCGGCTGACGTGGTACCTGACGTTGAACCCGACGCGGTGATCGGGCCGTGTGGGACGAAAGGACGGGCATATGGGACGGGCCGCGGTGTTCGACGTCGACGGGACCCTCGTCGACACCAACCACCTCCATGTGGCGACCTGGTGGGAGGCCCTCCGACAGGCCGGGCACCGGGTGCCCACGCACGCCATCCACCGGGCGATCGGGCTCGGTTCCACCGACCTGATCGCCCATCTCCTCGGCGACGCCCGGGACCCGGACCGGGACGCGGCACTGAGCGCCGCCCACAAGGCGCTGTACGGGCAGTACTTCGACCGGCTGCCCGCGTTCCGGGACGCCGGGCGACTGCTGCGGCGGCTCGACCGGGACGGCTGGACGGTGGTGCTCGCCACGTCGGCGGGCGGTGCCGAGCTGTCCGCGCTGCGTCACGCGATCGACGCGGACGACGCCATCACCGACACGGCGAGCGCCGACGACGTCGCCGAGGGCAAGCCCGCGCCCGAGCCCGTCGAACACGCCCTGGAGCTGGCCGGTGTCCCGCCCGAGCAGGCGGTCTTCGTCGGCGACACCGTCTGGGACATGCGCGCGGGCAGCCGGGCCGGGGTCCGCTGCGTCGGCGTCCTGTGCGGCGGCATCCCGCGGGCCGACCTGGAGGGGGCGGGGGCGAGCGAGATCTACGACGACCCGGCTGACCTGCTCGCCTCCTTGGCGGACAGCCCGCTGGCATGATCCGGCTCGATCGAGGTGAGGGGCCCCTCGACGCGGATACCCACCGTCCATGACGACTGTGACAGATGCGGTACGACCAAAGGGTGGCCGTCCGGCCGACGCGCTGCGGCGGGAGGCCCGCGCCGTCGCCCGGGCAGGCCGGGCCGTCTGGCGCGGGCCCGGCCGGGAGCGCGATCTGTTCGTGCAGTCGTTGAAGGCCGCCGCGGCGGCGCTGATCGCCTGGTCCGTGGCGAGCGTCTGGCTGGGCGACCCGATGGCGTTGATGGCTCCCTGGGTGGCGATGGTGCTGGTGCAGGCCACCGTCTACAGCTCGCTGCGGCAGGCCGCGCAGCAGTGGGTGGCCCTCTGTGCCGGAACCCTGCTGGCGTCGGCGGCCCAGGCCCTCACCGGCGACACGCTGGGCGCGCTGGCCCTGTCCGTGCCGGTGCTGATGCTGCTCGCGAACTGGTCCCGCTTCGGCGACCAGGGGATCTACGGCGCGACCACCGCCGTCTTCACTCTCGCCGCGGGCACCGTCTCGGTGTCCGCGGTCGGGCACCGCGTCGGACAGGCCCTGCTGGGCGCGGTGATCGGACTCGCGATCAACGCCTTCGTCCTGCCGCCGATCCATCTGCGGGACGTGCGGGAGAACCTCGGGGCACTCGCCCAGGAGACGGGCGACGTGCTGCACGTCGTCGCGGCGGATCTGTGTGAGACCGAGTGGGACGCGCAGTCCGCGTCCCGCTGGTCGAGCGCCTCGGCCCGGCTGGAGTGGCGCCTGGACGCCCTGCGGGCGGCCCGGGCCTGGAGCCGGGAGAGCCTGCGGCTGACCGCGGGGCCGCTGCGCGCCGTCCGCAGGCCCCCGCGGCCCGTGCCGTCAGAGGACGAGGACGAACGCTGGAGCCGGGTCACCGGCCACGTCAGAGCACTGACCCGGTCCCTGAGCATCGCGGCCGACGACGCCCGCGCGCCCGACGGCCCGGCGCTGCGTTCGTACGGCCGTCTCCTGGAGCTCATCGGGGACGCGTGCCACGCGCAGAGCCGTCGGCTGCTGGACCCGCGCGAGGACACCCGGCCGGAGGACGGCGTCGAGGACAGGATGCGGGAGCTGCATGAACGGCTGCAGCACGGTCTGCGGGAGCACGCCACCCATGGAGCCACCCGGACGGCCGTCCTGGGAACCCTGTTGTTGCAGGCCGAGAACATCTGGTCCGAGACCGTTCCCGACACCCAGACCGTTCCGGACACCGGGACCGTCCCCGACACCGAGCCCGTTCCGGACACCAAGACCGTTCCCGACACCCAGACCGTTCCCGGCACCGAGCCCATTCCGGAGACCAAGACCGTTCCCGACACCCAGACCGTTCCCGACACCGAGCCCATTCCGGAGACCAAGACCGTTCCCGACACCGAGCCCGTTGCGGGCGCTCACGAGCGGTGACACGGATCACCCCGTTTCGGGGCAGAGCGCGGAACACCAAGGGGCGGTTGCCCGTTGAACAGACCGTGGGTGTGGATGGGACAGTGTCCCCGGGCCTCACCTTTTGCCCACAGGGACGATCGTTCGGCTGAAGCCCTGTGGAGCGTTCCGCCGAGAGGCGACCGCCATCCGCGCCCACACCTGACCAGCCCCGACCGTGATTCCCCCGTCCGGTCGGGGCTTCCCTCTGTCCGGACACCGCGGCGCCCTGTGGGACCTGTCAGCCGAGCGGCCGGGCATCGCGTGTATCGCTTTCGGCTGGGTACTCGGAGCAGCCCCCTGTCGACCCACAGGCCGTGAGGAGTCGAAGGTGAGCACTTCAACGGGCAGCAAGATCATCTTCACGGGCGCCACCGGCAATGTCGGCACCAGTCTGGTGCGCCTTCTCTCCGAGGATCCGGAGATCGGGGCCGTGCGGGGGCTGGCCCGCCGGATACCGGACTGGGCGCCGCCGAAGACGGACTGGTCGTCGGTCGACCTGGCATCCGACCAGTCCGATCTCGTCAAGGAGTTCGAGGGCGCCGCCGCGGTCGTCCATCTGGCCTGGGCGTTCCAGCCCACTCATGACCCGGCGGCTACCTGGCGCACCAATGTGCTCGGTTCGATCCGGGTGTTCGAGGCGGTGGCCTCGGCGGGCGTGCCGACACTGGTGCACGCGTCGTCGGTCGGCGCGTACTCCCCGGGGCCGAAGGAGCACACGGTCGACGAGTCGTGGCCCACCCACGGCTGGCCGGATGCCGCGTACTGCCGGGAGAAGGCCTATCTGGAGCGTGCCCTGGACACGTTCGAGCGCGACCACCCCAAGGTCCGGGTGGTCCGGATGCGCCCGGCCTTCCTCTTCAAGCGGGAGTCGGCGAGCGAGCAGCGCCGTATCTTCGGCGGGCGCTTCCTGCCCGGGCCGCTGGTGCGGCCCGAGCAGCTGCCGTTCCTGCCCGACATTCCCGGTCTGCGCGTGCAGGCGCTGCACACCGACGACGCGGCACAGGCGTACCGTCTCGCGCTGCGCTCCGACGTCCAGGGCGCCTTCAACCTGGCCGGCGAGCCGCCCGTCGACGCGGAGCTGCTCGGGGAGATGCTCGGCGCCCGTCCGGTCCGGTTGCCGCGCACCGCGGCCCGCTCGGCGGTCGCCGCCGCGTGGGGGCTGCGTCTGCTGCCGGCCTCTCCCCATCTCTTCGACGCGGTGCTGAGGCTCCCGCTGATGGACTGCACCCGCGCCCGCACGGAACTCGACTGGCACCCGGACCACACGGCGGCGGAGGTGCTGGAGGAGTTCCTGCACGGTATGCAGCAGGGCGCGGGGACGCCGACGGAGCCGATGCAGGGCCACAAGGTCGGCTGACCTCGACGGCGGCACGCGTGCGGTGCGGGCAGGCGGTGCAGGCGGTCAGGACACCTCGGGCGGCCGGTCAGGCGGTGGGTTCGTCCGGTACCGGGTGCTCGGGGTGTACGGCGCCCGAGTGCGCGGCGCCCCGCCTGCCCGTTCCCGACTCGTCGGTGTCGGGGACGTCGGCGGCCGCCTCGTCGGGCTCCTCGGCCTCGGTGGTGTCGAGGGTGTCGCCCCGGGCGCTGCCGTCGCCCACCTCCCAGGGGTCCTCGCCCTCGTGCGCCTGCTGGTCCGGCAGGTCACGCGGTACCGGCTCACCGTTCTCACCGGGTCCTTCGCTGCGGTGCTCGTCCACGGCGCACTCCCTTCGTTTGTGTCGGGGCGCCACGCGAGTACCTCCCCGCTGATCAGCGAAACGTCGATGCGGCGCCCTTCCGCCGACGCCGTGCGCCGAGGGGGTGCCGGGCAGGAACCGGTTCGCCCGCCCGGCGCCGGCCCGGCCGCCGATCAAGAGGCGCTGCGGTGGGAAGGCGCCTCCCTGTCGATCTCCTCCAGGGCCGCGACGAGTTCCGGGGCGACCTTCTCCTGGACCCATCGCTGCTGGTCGGCGTCGACCGCGCGGGGCACTGTCTCCGTGAGCATGATCAGGTAGAGGTAGGCGCGGTAGAGGGCGAGGCGCAGGCGGGCCGGGCCGTCGAACTCCGCCCGGCCGCCTTCCGCCCGGTAGCCCGCGAGGAAGGCCTCGTCCCGCTTGATGTCCCCGAGCAGCGCGAGGGAGACGAAGTCGGCCAGGGGGTCGCCCCAGAACATGCGCTCCCCGTCGATGAGTCCGCCGATCCTGGGTGCCTTGCCCGCCGGGCGGTCCACCAGGATGTTCCCCGGCCACAGGTCGAAGTGGACCAGGCGGGGGACGGTGACCTCGTCCAGGGAGCTGTGGGCGGACCGCAGGGTACGGGCGACCTCGTCGACGGGGCGGGGCAGGCGGGCCCGGTAGTGGCGGGCGTCCGCGAGGACGGCCTCGGTCATGGTCGTGAAGGCGGTGCGCCAGTCGGGGGCGAGCGGGCCGAGGGCGCCGGACGGGTAGCCGAAGCCGGGTCCGGTCACCTCGTGCAGGCGGGCGAGCTGACGGCCCAACTCGGTGCGCAGAGCGGTCTGTTCGGTGGGCGTGAGCGAACCGTTCCAGGGTTCGCCGGGACAGGCCGTCATCAGCAGGTGCCCCGCGGCGGTGTCCGTGTGCCCGCCGAGCGCGAGGACGTGCGGCGCCGCGACACCGGCCCCGGCGGCCGCACGGTAGAACTCCGCCTCGGAGAGCAGCAGTCGGCGCTCGTGGCGCAGACCGGGGACGGTCGCGGCGGGAGGGACCTTCAGCACGTAGCGGCTGCCGTCGGTGAGGAGGAGTTCCTCGACGGTGTTGTACGTGCCGCCGGTCAGGGGGCGTAGCCGGGCGAGCCGGTCGGGGGCCAGGCGGGCGTCTTCCAGTATGTGCCGCGCCCGTCTCCAGGAATCCGATGTGCCCGCCAGGTCCTCGGAGTTGGCCACCTGTGCCCGCCCTTCCCTGTCTCCCGGTCAGCCGGCCGCGTACACGTCCTCGACGTAACGGCCGTCCCGCACCAGCCCGTCGAGCCATCGCTCGGCGGCCGACTCGTCGGCGTCCGGCGTGCGCTCCCGGTACAGGGTACGGAACGCGTCCCGCACCCCCGGCGCCATGCGCGAGCCGTCGCCGCAGACGTACACCCGGGCGCCCGCGTCGAGCAGTTCCCAGACCTCGGCGGCCTCGGCGGCGACCCGGTGCTGCACGAAGGTCACCCCGGCCTGTGGGGCGGCGCTGAAGGCGGGGCGGAGTCGTACCGCGCCGACGGTCTCGGCGGCGCGCAGTTCGTCGGCGTGCAGGAAGTCGGCGTCGGGAGCGTCGCAGCCGAAGTAGCAGAGTGCGGGCGGGAGTTGCTCACCCCGGCCCAGGGCGGCGACCCGGTCGGCGACGGCTCCGCGGAAGGGGGCCAGGCCGGTGCCGGCCGCGATCATGACGACCGGCCGGGTGTGGTCGACGCGGAAGGCGTCCCGGCAGGGCTGGACGCGGGCCAGGACGGTGTCCCCGGGCCGCACGCCGACCAGATGACCCGAGCCGACACCCCGGTAGGTGCCGTCGCCGGAGAGGGCGGGTGCCTCCAGGAGGGAGACCATGAGGTCGACGTGGCCGGGTGCGGCCGCCGGGGACGAGGATATGGAGTAGTGGCGGGGGCGCAGCGGCGTGAAGAGGTCGAGCAGGGCGGGCCAGTCGAGGCAGCCGCGCAGGGCGGGGTAGGACTCGAAGAGTTCCACGAGGGTGCGCGGGTCGTCCACGAGGGCGGCCAACTGCGCGCGCTCCGGCGGGCAGGGGTTGGCGGCGGCCAGCGCGGACAGCTGCTCGGTGGTCGGGCGCTGCCGCAACTCCACGTGGTGGGTGAGTAGTTGACGTACCGTCAAGGGGCGGTCCGCGGCGATTCCGTCGCGGCGCGGGCGGGTGGGACGGATGTCGAGGACGGCGTCGAGGTCGACGCCGAGGGCGTCCGCGGACCGCTCGACAAGCGTCTTGTCGTTGACCGGCAGGACGGTGACGTGGTCGGCGGTGCGATAGGTGGTGCCGGCGGGCAGCGCGAGCCGGACGAACCGCTTGAGGCGGGGATACCCGGGCGCGGTGAGGTCGTACGCCTCCGTCACGGTCGTCGGGACCAGGTCGTGCCGCTCGGCCAGGGCGTCCAGTGGGCCACCGGTCAGGGTCCGGACCTCGTACCCGGCGGTCGGCTCCGGCTCGGCCGCGACGGGGGCGTCCGGGTCGCCGTACGCCTCGAGGAGCGCAGTGCGCAGCCCGGCGGTGAAGGCGCGGACGGTGCCGGTGAGGTCGCCGGAGGCGTCCGCGGCTGTGCGGTCCAGGAGACGGGTGGCGCCGAGGCCGGCGAGGCGTTCGTCGATGCGGGTCGGGACGTGCTGGTAGGTCGCGGCCCAGTTGCGGTCGCCGACGCCGAGGACCGTGTAGTGGACGCCGGTCGCGTCGGTGATCTCGTCGAGCCGGGCGGCGAACTCCCGGGCGTCGTCCGTGGGTTGGCCGTTGTAGGAGGCGGCGGTGATCACGACCGGGCGGTCCGTGGGAAGTCCCCCGGCGTACGCGTCCAGGGGCGCGACCTCCGTCTCGCAGCCCAGTGCGGCGGCCTCGTCGGCGAGTTGCGCGGCGAAGTCGCGGCAGGTGCCGTAGTTGCTGCCGTGCAGGAAGAGGGCGCGGGTGCCGGCGCGAACCCGGGCCGGGAGGTTGGCCTCGACCAAGGTGTCGTCCGCGGTCGTCGGGACCGCGCCCGGCAGGGGCGGGTGGGCGCGGTCGGCGGTGGTGCGCGGGGCCAGGGTGAGGGTGAAGCCGTCCGGCTTGAGGGTGAGGGCCTCCTTGATGGTGAGCCGGTAGTCGGCGTGGTCGTTCAGCCGGTAGCGGTGTACCAGCAGGGCGAGCAGCATGGTGGCCTCGTGCAGGGCGAACTGCCGCCCGATGCAGGCCCGTTCGCCGGTTCCGAAGGGCTTGAAGGCGTGCGGGGAGCGGGCGGTCTCCGCCTCGGGGGTGAAGCGGGAGGGGTCGAACAGTTCGGGGTTGTCGCCCCACACCGGCTGCCGGTGCAGCATCGGGGCGACCACGGTGAGGGTCTGTCCGGCGCGCAGCGGGATGCGCCCGCCGAGCAGGGTGTCCTCGCGGGCCTGCCGGCTGAAGGCGGCGGCGGTCGGCCACAGCCGCAGCGCCTCGTTGAGGACCTGGCGGGTGTAGGTGAGCCGCCCGACCTCGTCGAAGGTCGGCTCGGGGTCGGCGGTGTCGCCCCACAGCTGGTCCACCTCGCGCTGGACGAGCTGGAGCACGGCCGGGTGCTTGGCCAGGTAGTACATCGCGAAGGACATCGCGCCGGAGGTGGTCTCGTGTCCGGCGATCAGGAAGGTGATGACCTGGTTGCGGATGTTGGTGGTGTCGAGGGTGGTGCCGTCGGCGGGGTGCGTGGCGGTGAGCATGAGCCCGAGGAGGTCGTCGGTACCGGTCTCGCCGGAGGCCACCCGGGCGCTGATCACGTCGTCGACGACCTGCGCCAGGTAGCCGGCGTCCGTACGGAACGCCTCGTCGGCGGCCGTGTAGTCGCCCCCGGGGGTGCGGGCCAGGCGGGTCATGGCCCACTCCAGGCAGCGCACCATCGACTCGACGAAGGGGTGCGCCTCGTCCCGGTCGAAGGAACCGAAGTCGTAGCCGAACCCGGCGAGCCCGATGGTGTCGAGGGTCATCCGGGTCATGTCGTCGGGGATGTTCACCGGCTGACCGGCGCGGGCGGCCCGGTCCCAGGAGCCGATCAGGCGCTGGGCGACGCGCAGCATCACCGGGTGGTAGGTGCGCATCGAGCCGAGCGCGAAGGCGGGCATCAGGATGTCGTGGGCCTTGGCCCAGTTGGGCTCGTCGTTGTACGCGGTGAACAGTCCGTCGGCGGCGAACTCGCGGACGTTCTCCAGCGCGGGGCCGATGGCCTTTCCGAACCGGGTCTCGTCGGCGAGTTCGGTGACCAGGTCGAGGTCGGCGACGAAGGTGACGTCCCGCCCGTACAGCCGCCGTACGAGCACGGGGCCGTGTTCCCGCATCAGCCCCATCACCTGCTGGAGAGGTGTCCGGCCGGGGCCGGTGGCTGAGATGTCGACGAGGGGAACGCCGGGGAGGGACGATGCGGTCTGCGCGGTGGGGGGCATGGCGCGACAACTGCCTTTCGCGGTACGGGAGTACTCCGATCCAGGTTGATCCACCGAGCCCACCGGTCCGTACCGACCGCCTACATGATTGTGTAGTACATACAGGCGCCTCGCTCTTGCGCCGGGCGACCCACCGTGGCAGGGCGCGGCCCCCGGCGGCGAGCGGACACCGAGGCGGGAGGTGCGGGGGGAATGCGGGTGACAGCGGACCGGCGGGACGTCGTGATGTGGCGCAACCGCGCGCTGATGGTCTTTGACCGGGTGTCGGTTCCGGTGGCGGTGTGCGACGTCTACGGCGCCGTCCTGCTCGCCAATCCCGCGATGGCGGCCGAGTGCGGTACGACTCCGGGGCGGTTGCGCGGCCGTGAGGTGCTGGAGCTGTTCCGGCCGCAGGAGGTGACCCAGGTGGACCGGATCGCGCAGGCGCTGCGGCTGCGGCACCGGTCGCGCTACCAGGTGTCGGTGCGCTGGGAGGCACCCGGCGGCGGCGAGCGGTACGGGGAGCTGACGGCGGACCCGGTGAGCGACACGGTCGAGGAGACACCCGCCCTGCTGGTGATGCTGCGTGTCCTGGGCGGGCGCGAGCACCGCGCCGAGGAACCGGTGCGGGTGGGCGCGACGGAGGCCCGGATCCTGGCGCTCCTGGCCGGCGGGGCGACCACGGCCCGGGCGGCCCGCGAGACCGGCCTGACGACCGACGGCGTCACGTATCACCTGCGGCGCCTGTCCGCGCGCTGGGGCGCTGGCAACCGTACGGAACTGGTCGCCCGCGCCTACGCGCTGGGGGTGCTGACCCCGGGGGTCTGGCCGCCGGCACCTGCCGCGGTGCCCTCGGACGCCGCCGCCTCGGAGGCCACCGCGCCCGCGGAATAGGCCGCGTCCGAGGCGAGGACGATGTCGGGGGAAGGGGCCGCGATCCTGGCCGCACCGCCGGCCGCGGCCCTGGACGCACCTCTGGACGCACGGGTGGACGCACCTGTGGACGCGCCTCTGGGCGGACCTGTGGACGCGCCCCTGGCCGCACCGCTGGCCACACCCCTGGCCGCACCGCTGGCCACACCCCTGGCCGCACCCCTGGAGCAGGCCGTTCCGGCGCCTTCCGGGGCGCCGAAGCGGGCGAGGGTGTGCCACACCATCTTCAGGTCCTGGAGTTCGTGGCGCCCGGTGCGGGCCGCGTCGCCGATGATCCGCGGGTCGATGCGGCCGTCCTCGGCGATCCGGGCGCCCAGGTCGGCGTACTCCCGGCCGCGGTAGTCGGCGTGGCGGTACAGGTCGGCCACGGTGACGCGGTATCCGGGGTGCCACTCGACCGGGCAGGGCAGCAGTCGGGCCGCCGTCTCGACGGGTGTGCCGCGGTAGCTCGCGTCGAGGACGAGTGCTTCGACGTCCCGGTCGAGGACGACCCCGGCGTGGACCTGGGCCTCGATGTAGTCGTTGAGGGCGTCCTGGTCGTCCGCCTCGGCCAGCGCGATCAGCGACATCGCGGCCGCCACGCCGAAGTCGCCCGGCTCGGCCGCGCTGTCCGGGTAGCAGAAGGTGGTCCGGGCGAGCACGGCACCGGTGAGCCGGAAGTGCGAGGAGCCGAAGCGCGGGGCGGCGCCGACCACCTGGCGGCGGAAGTTCAGCGCGCCGTACACGGGACGCTCGGCGGCGGCCGCGTCGTCGTAGACGCCCCCGAAGATCCGGCTCTCCCAACGATGGCGGTCGCCGCCCGGGTGCGCGGTGAGCCCGCCGTTGCTGGTGCCGGTGACGAACTGCGAGTGGTACAGGCCGTCCCCGGCCAGCGCGCGCAGGATGGGCAGCCCGCGCACCAGCCGGTCGGGGTGGAAGTTCAGCGTGACGCGCGGACCGGGATCGAGGGCCGGCCCCTCGGAGAGTGCCGCCACATGGAGCAGCGCGGCCCGCGCCCGCTGTGATCCGATGTCCCCGAAATCCATTGGCTCTCTCCCCACTTGCCTGCGTACCGTAGCCGCGAACCTAGCCCTCCTAGGTTTCAGCCACAGGACCCCCCAGGAGACATCCATGAGATCACTCACCGAGCAGGACATCCGCGACTCGTTCGTCAACTGCTCGAAGGGGGAGGCCAAACGCCTGGCCACGCCCCGGGAACTCGACGAACTCCCCTGGGACCACCTGGACTTCCTGGGCTGGCGGGACCCGGGCGCGCCCGACCGCGGCTATCTGGTCACCGAACGGGTCGGGACCCTCGTCGGCGTGACGCTGCGCTTCCCGTCCTCGCGGCGCGGGTTCCTGCACCGCAGCATGTGCTCCCTGTGCCTGACCACCCATCCCGGAGGCGGAGTCTCCCTGATGACGGCCCGTAAGACCGGTCCGGCGGGCCGCGAGGGCAACTCCGTCGGCCTGTACATGTGCACCGACCTCGCCTGTTCCCTCTATGTGCGCGGCAGGAAGGTGCCCGGCGGCGGAGCCCGCCTCGAGGAGAGCCTCACCGTGGCGGAGCAGATCGCCCGTATGACGGACAACCTGTCCGCCTTCCTGGACAAGCTGTACGACTGAGACGCGGCCACTCCCGCGTCGACGCCCCGGCCGTGCCGTAGCCGTACGGCACACTGTGGCAGCGGAACGACAACCTACGCTTCCTTGCGGACAGTTCCGGTCATATGCGTACCTTCGGTACATCTATGGAAGGGAACAGCCCGAGGATGCGAGATGTACGGGAGTGGGCGGCACCCCTCGTGCGGTTCGTGAAACTGCACCGGGACCCGGTGGTCGTCCGGGCGCTGCGGTCGGCCGCCGCGGCGACGGTCGCCTATGTCATCGCGTTGCGTCTCAGCCCCGAGGCGGCGCCGCTCACCGCACCGCTGACCGCGCTGCTGGTCGTCCAGGTCACGCTCTACTCCACGCTCACCACCGGTATCCGCCGGGTGAACTCCGTGGTGGCCGGCGTCCTGGTCGCCATCGCCTTCAGCCTGCTGGTGGGTCTGACCTGGTGGAGTCTCGGGCTGCTGATCGTGGCGGCGCTGGCCGTCGGGCATCTGGTGCGGGTCGACGAGTTCGTGCCCGAGGTGGCGATCAGCGCGATGCTGGTACTCGGGGTCACGACCGTCGGGGACACGGCGTGGGCGCGCGTTTTGGAGACGCTGATCGGCGCGGTCGTCGGGCTCGGCTGCAATCTGCTGCTCGCTCCCCCGGTATGGGTGGGCGAGGCCGGTGAGTCGATCGAGGGGCTGGCCCGCCGACTCAGACAGCTGATGCTGCGCATGGGCGAGGAGGCCGCGGGCCGGACACCCGTCGAGCACGCGACCGAGCGCCTGCACGAGGCGCGCCGCCTCGACCACGACATCGTCGAGGTGGACGCGGCCCTGCGGCAGGCCGAGGACAGTCTGCGGCTCAATCCCCGGGTGCGCGAGGGACTGCTGCACCGGGTGGTGCTGCGTACGGGGCTGGACACCCTGGAGATCTGCACGGTCGTACTGCGGGTGCTCGCGCGCACCCTCACCGACCTCGCGAAGAGACGCGATCCCGACCCGCTGTTCGCGCCGGGGAGCGGTGCCGCCGTGGAACAGCTGCTGTCGGAGATCGCCGACGCCCTGGTCAGCTTCGCGGTGCTGGTCACCACGCATGTGAGCCTGAACGCGGACGCGGCGGAGTCCCGGCTGACCGCCGAACTGCGGCAGGCCGCGGCCACCCGCGACAAGCTGGCCCAGCTGCTCCTGGCAGAGGTCCAGCGCGACGCGAGCCAGTGGCAGTTGCAGGGCGCGGTACTGACCGAGGTGAACCGCATCCTCGACGAGCTGGACACCGAGCACCGCTCGCGGCGGCTGCTGGAGGAACTGGACCGTACCTCCCGTGAGCAGCGGGAGCGCATGCCGCGGCTCACCCGGCTGCGGGAGAACCTGCGGGTGCCCGAGCCGCTGCGCCGCGACCGCGGGATGTCCGAACGCCGTTCCGGCTGAGGCCGTTCTCCAGTACCGAGCCGGGCACGCCTGTGGCGAACGGTTGCGTCCCGTGCGATGCGAGGTGCCGTTGTTGCGCCTGACGGGTGATCCACGTCAAGGTGGCTGTCACGGCACTAGCGAGGACCTGAGGTGGAGACATGGACCGCGGCGGCTGGACCAGGCGGCGCTTCGTCGGCACCCTGACGGGGACGGCCACCGCGGCCGCGCTGCCCGCCTGCGGCACCGAGTCCGAGCCGACCGCCGCCTCCACTCCCGAGGCGAGCGCGAGTGGCTCGACCGCGCCGAGCACGTCCGCGCGTCCCACCGGCCCCCGGCCTCTCTACGTCGGCACCTACACCACGGTCGAGGGCGGCGGCACGGGCATCGGCCTCGCCACCTACGACGCCGGCAGCGGCCGTATCAAGAGCACCGGGACCCTCACCCGGGTGGCCGACCCCTCGTACCTCGCGGCGCACCCCGACGGCCGCACCCTGTACGCGGTGAACGAGCGCGACGACGGCGCGGTGACCGCCGTGCGACCGGCCGACCGCACGATCCTGGCGAGCCGGAGCACGGGCGGCGCGGGCCCCTGCCATCTGTCCGTGCATCCGGGCGGGCGCTGGCTGCTGAGCGCGAACTACGGATCCGGCAGCGTGGCCGTGCATCCCATCGACGCCTCGGGCTCGCTCGGCGAGCGCACCGACCTGGTCACGCACTCCAGTCCGGCGCCCGGGCCGGGCCAACAGGGCCCGCACGCGCACCAGTTCGTCACGAGTCCCGACGGCGGTCATGTGCTCGCCGTCGACCTGGGCACGGACACGGTGTACACGTACCGCCTGAACGAGCGCACCGGCAGGCTCACCGAGGTCGCGCAGGCCCACACCCGTCCCGGCGCCGGGCCGCGCCACCTCACCTTCCATCCGAAGGGCCGGTACGCCTACCTGGCGAACGAGGTCGACAACACGGTCGCGGTCTGCGCCTACGATCCGGACACCGGCCGCCTCACCGTGGGCGAGGCCCAGTCGACGGGCACGGGGTCCGGCACCAACTACCCGGCGCAGTTCCTGGTGACCTCGGACGGCGGGTACGCCTATCTCGCCAACCGGGGCCACAACAGCCTCACGCGCTACGCGGTGGAGGCCGACGGCGCCCGGCTCAGGCTGCTGGACACGGTGCCGGTGTCCGGCGACTTCCCCCGGCAGATCGCCTTCTCGCCGGACGGGAGGCTGCTGTTCGCGGCGAACCAGAAGTCCTCCACCGTCAGCGTGTTCCAGGTGGGTGCGAACGGAAGCCTCAAGCTCGCGGGCGAGCCGTTCGCCTCACCCGTCGCCGTCTGTGCGCTGCCGCTGTAGTGCCCGCGGGCGGGAGGCGGCGGCCTGGGTGAGCAGGACGTGCATGCGTTCGGTGAGCCGGGCGACGTCGTCGGCCGGCGCGTGGAACGCCAGTCGTACGTCGCCGTGGGAGCGGGCGCGCTCGATACGCAGCGTCACGCCGTGCCGGTCGACCGCGAGGGGCTGCACGCGGACCGCGCCGTGCAGGCTGTCGGGGTCGACGAGGCGGGTGAGCCGCTCGACCGCGTCGGCGTGACAGTCCGCGAGGTGGGTGAGCAGCCGGGCCTCGGCGGCGGCGAGCGGGTCGGGCGCGGCGGCGGCGAACTCGTCGAGGTCGACGAGGACCGCGCCGGACTCCCCGCGCAGCACCACGCGCGTGGCCCGGAACGCCATCGGGCCGCCCTCGGGAACGAACCAGCCGGCCATCCAGAGCCGGGCGCGGATCCGGCTGCGCACAGGGACGGGCGCGACATCGGCGAACTCCAGTACGGCCGAGGGCTCGCCGCGGGGCGCGCAGACCGCCGCCGTGAGCAGCTTGCTGTCCTCGGGCACGTCGAGGAGCACCCCGCCGTCCTCGGCCACGGTGTGCGCGCCGACGAACTCCTCGCGGCCACCGTCCCCGGTCACCGCGCAGGACCACGCGGAGGCGAGCACCGACCGGGCCCGTTCCGCCGCGGAAGGCGCGGCCGTCCAGCTTTGGCTGTCACCCATCCCAAACCTCCTTAGGTAAGCCTTGCCTAACTTATCGAAGATCGGCGACGAAGCCAACCACGGGGGGCCGTGAATCGGGTTCGCGCCTCTGATCGGGGGCGACCGGACACGATCGACGGAACGCGGTCGACGGGACACGCTTTCAGGGTGCGATGACCCCCAGCAGCGCCCGTGCGCACAGGTCCCGTACCTGGTCGTGGGAGAGGTTCGAGCCGCGCAACCACTCCAGGCAGACGGCCGTGGTGAAGGCCAGCCAGCCGCGGACGGCCAGGACGAGGTCGGGGCGCGCCTCGGAGAGGGGACCGAACTCGGGGTCCGCGGCGAGCGCGGCGAGGATCTGGCGCTCCTGCGCGGCAAGCGCCCGCCGGTAGACCCTGCGTACGGTGCGATCACCGGCCGCGTCGGCGCGATGGAAGGCGCGGTAGCCGTGCGCGTGGGCCCTGACGTACTCCAGGTATGTGTCGAGGCCGGAGGTGAGCTGCTCGCGGATCGGCATGCCGGGGACGGCCTGCGTCATGCGCAGCATGCGCGCGCTCTCACGTTCCACGACCGCCGCGAAGAAGTCCCGTTTGGTCGGGAAGTAGTGGTAGAGCAGCCCGCGCGAGACTCCCGCGATCTCCGCCACCTGCTCGATGCGGACCTCGTCGTACGGACTCTCCGAGAACAGTCGCGCGCCCACCGAGAGCAACTGGCCCCTGCGCTCCTCGGTGCTGAGCCGACGGCGCGCGCGCTCGCCCTGTTCCGCGGACATGCCCGCACTGTACTTGACCTCGATTCACTAGCCGGACGACACTGAGGCGCTATTGAACCCGTGTACAACATGGTCGACCTGCGGCTGGACCAAGGGAGATGGCGTCATGGCGGAGACGAGGACAGGCAACGGGCTGCCGACGGGATTCCGTGGCGCGGAGCTCGGCTGGCCGGAGCTGCACCGCATCCCGCATCCGCCCCGTCGGCTGCCCCTGCTGGGTGACGTGATCGGCGCCGGCGCGCGCACACCGCTGCAGGACACTCTCCGCCACGCCCGCCGGCTGGGGCCGATCTTCCGCCGCAAGGCCTTCGGCCGGGAGTTCGTGTTCACCTGGGGCGCCGATCTCGTGGCCGACCTGGCGGACGAGTCGCGGTTCGCCAAGCACGTGGGACTCGGGGTGGCCAATCTGCGGCCGGTGGCCGGGGACGGGCTGTTCACGGCGTACAACCACGAGCCCAACTGGCAGCTGGCGCACGACGTTCTGGCACCCGGCTTCAACCGGGAGGCCATGGAGGGCTACCACGCGATGATGCTGGCGGTGGCCGGCCGGCTCACCGACCACTGGGACCGCGAACTGACCACGGGCCGGGCGGTGGACGTGCCCGGGGACATGACCAAGCTGACCCTGGAGACAATCGCGCGGACCGGCTTCGGGCACGACTTCGGTTCCTTCGAACGCTCCCGCCCGCATCCCTTCGTGACCGCGATGGTGGGCACCCTCACCTACGCACAGCTCCTCAACAGCGTGCCCTCCCCGCTGCTGCTGCGCGGGGCCGCCCGTCGCAACCAGGCCGACGTCGCCCACCTCAACCGCACGGTGGACGAGCTGATCCGGGCCCGGCGCGCCGGCCCGGGCGGGGGCGGGGACCTGCTGGACCGGATGCTGGACACGGCTCATCCGGAGACCGGGGAACGGCTGTCGCCTCAGAACGTCCGGCGCCAGGTCATCACGTTCCTGATCGCCGGCCACGAGACCACCTCCGGCGCGCTCTCCTTCGCCCTGCACTACCTCTCCCGCCATCCCGAGGTCGCCGCCCGCGCCCGCGCCGAGGTGGACCAGGTGTGGGGCGGCGCCGAGGTGCCCGGCTACGACCAGGTGGCCAAGCTGCGCTACGTGCGCCGGGTGCTGGACGAGTCGCTGCGGCTGTGGCCGACGGCGCCCGCCTTCGCCCGGGAGGCCCGCGAGGACACCGTGCTGGCCGGGTCGCATCCGATGCGGCGGGGTGCTTGGACGCTGGTCCTGATGCCGATGCTGCACCGGGATCCCTCGGTCTGGGGCGCCGACGCGGGACGGTTCGACCCGGACCGCTTCGAGGCGAAGGCGGTACGGTCCCGGCCGCCCCACACCTACAAGCCGTTCGGGACCGGGGCGCGGGCCTGCATAGGCCGACAGTTCGCGCTGCACGAGGCCACGCTGGTCCTCGGCCTGCTGCTGCGCCGCTACGAGTTCCGGGCCGACCCGGCGTACCGGCTGCGGGTGGCCGAACGGCTCACCTTGATGCCGGACGGGCTGCGGCTGCGCCTGGAGCGGCGGCCCGGTCCGGCGACGGCCCCCGCCGAAGCGCACACGCCCGCTGCCTCCGCGTCGCCTCAGGCCCGACAGACTCGGCCCGCGGCTGTCTCCCACGGGCCGGAGGACCGACGCGCTCACCCTGCCGACGTGTCCCACGCGCCGGAAAACCAGCCCGTGTGCCCCGCCCAGGTGCCGCGGCAGGGTCGCACCGGCGACGCCTCCCCCGGGCCGCGTCCCGTGGATGTGTCGTCCGGGGCGGACGTGTCCGAGGTTCCGTCAGGGCTGCGGTGTCCAGTGCACCGGGCGGGTGACTGACCCGGGAAGCCTGGTGCCGGGCCCGCCCCTGGCCGCGTTCAGCTGGGGCTGGGTGAGGAAGAACGCGCCGGTCAGGTCCGCGTCCGTGAGGTCGGTGTCGCGCAGGTCGGCGCCTATCAGGTCCGCCCCGCGCAGATCGGCTCCGGTGAGGTCGGCGGCGATGAGGTAGGCGCCACGCAGGTTGGCACCCCTGAGGTCGGCGCCCCTGAGGCGGGCCCCCATCAGGTCCGCGCCCCGGCGGTTCTTCTTCCGGCCGCCCACCCCTGCCCGTACCAGCTCACTGGTCCGCAGCAGATGGACGTTCACCTCCTGCCGGTGCGCGCCCACGTCCAACGCGTCGAGTTCCTCCGGCGTTCCACGGGTGAGCGCCTCGGTCCGCTCCAGCGCTTCGCGCAGGTCGGCGTGGACCGGGCGGGCCGCCGGGAGGGTGAGGGCCTCGGTGAGATACCAGAGCAGTTCGTGGAGCTGCCGGACGACCGGGAACACGTCGACCATACGCCGGGCCCGCTCGCCGGGGCCCGTGCGCCAGTCCTGCCCGCCGAAGGTGACCTGCGAGACCTTCTGGCCCGCGCCGAAGCAGTCGTAGACCGTGCAGCCGTTGAACCCCTTCGTCCGCAGTTCGGCGTGGATGCCGCAGCGGTTGTCACCCTGAAGGTTCGGGCAGGGCGTTCCCGCCTCCTTGTCGAGGGCGAAGTCCGCCGACGCGGCGAACGGCAGGGCGACGCAGCACAGGCCGAAGCACCGCTCGCAGTCGCCGCGCAGGTCGGCCCGGTCCAGAGTGTGGTCTCGCATCCCACCAGCGTACTTACCCTCGAGCCATGCCCCGGACCCCGCCCGTCCGCGACGACAACTCACCGCTGGATCTCCGGCGCTGTGGGGGTCCCCTCATCCAACGAAACCGCCCGGACCACCAGGCCGCCGTCACCGTCTGGGCCCACCCCGAGCAGGGCTGGTGAGTTAACTGCACCTTCTTGGAGTCGTTGGGCACTGCGATGTCCGACTGCCCAAGGAGTTCTGTGTGACGTCGCATTTGCGCAATGAGCTGATGGAGGGGCGGGCCCGCTTGCCTCGCGTCGGCTCTGTCGTCGAGTTGGAGACCCAGCACCCGCCGTACGCCGTCATCGGCCCGGACAACGAGCCGGTGGTGCCTGTGGTGCCGTACCTGCGGGATCTCGCTCTGAACGACAACAGCCCAGCAACCGCCCGGAGTTACGCCAACGATCTGCTGCGGTGGTTCCGGTTTTTGTGGCTGCTGAATGTGTCCTGGGACAAGGCAACGGAAGGGGAGGTGTCGGTGATAGTGGGTTGGCTGCGCACGGCGCCGAATCTGCAGCGCCGCCGTACCCGACCAGACGCGCCGGAGCCGGGGTCGGTCAATCCGCGCACCGGCAAGCGGTATCTGAAGGCCGGGTACGCGCCCGCCACCATCAACCACGCCCTGACCGTGGTCGGCAGCTTCTACGACTTCCACCGCGACCTGGGCCGCGGTCCGTTGGTGAACCCGGTGCCGGTCTCCGAGGCGCGGCGCCGTGCCCTGGCACACCACAGCCCGATGGAGACCGTGCCGGTCTTTCGGCGGGGGCGGCTGCGCCAGCGCGTCCCGTCCACCGAGCCGCGAGCGATCCCGGACGCCATGTGGGACGAGTTTTTCGCCGCCATGAACCACGACCGGGACCGCGCGGCCGTGCTGCTTTACGTTGCCAGCGGCGCCCGCGCCTCGGAACTGCTCGGCGTGACCCCGGCGGACATCGACTGGCCTGGCCAGATCTTCTACGTCGTCTCCAAGGGCACCAGGCTGCGCGAGCCCATCCCGGCCAGTCCCCAGGCCCTGGTGCTGCTGGCTGCCTACCTCGACGCGATGGGCATGCCGGCCGCACACGAGCCGGTGTTCCGCACCCGTCGCGGCCCCGACAAGCCGTTGACCTACTGGGCGATGCGCCGCGTCATCCAGCGCGCCAACGACAAGCTCAAGACGAACTGGAGCCTGCACGACCTGCGCCATACGGCGGCCGAGAGGATGGCCAACGACCCCCACCTGACGCTGGTCGAGGTCCGGGCGATCCTGCGCCACGCCGACCTGGCCACCACCGGCCGCTATCTGCACGCCCGGGTCGAGGACCTCTTCGACGCCCTCCAGGCCCACTACCAGCGGCCCCGCATCCAGCTCAGCATCGCGCCCGGCTACGACGCGGACGACTTCAAGGTGGTGTTCGGTGGCTGACACACAGACCTTCACCACCCGCAACCGTCACTCCCACTACCGCGACAAGCCCTTCGTCCCCGCGCCCGCGACCCGGTTCGCGGGCGCGGAGCTGAAGGCGGCCCCGGCGCACTGCCAAGCACACCGCCGGGTCCCTTCGGGGATCTGTCCCGGGCGCCGGTGAGGGAGATCCTGCGGATCGTCGAGCAAGAAACGAAAGGGCGGCCCAACCCCGGGCGGCGGCGCCATGCCGTCCGGCGGTTCTTCGCGGTCCTGGAGGAGATGCCCGGGGCCACGTGGCAGGAGCGATGGCAGGCCAGCGGCTTCGATGGTGAAGGCGCCGACTCCGTCCGTGTCCTGGCTCGGGACGGAGACCGCATCGACAGCGCCGACCTGATCGCCGGCCTCAAGCTTGCCTGCTGCCTGCGGGTCATCCGCCCCTCGATCTCAGGTCTCCGCGCGAACAGGTTCGCCGAATACCCCGCTCTGTTCCGGAAGCTGCAACACGATCCCTGCCTGGAGAAGTTCTTCGTGGCGGCGGACTCCTGCGGATTCAGCCACGTGCACCGGCAGCGGGCGAAGTTCGACGTGACGGCCGCGCTGACCACGCAGGGCATCGCCCTGGACGACCTCACCCCGTCCGCATTCCTGCACTACGCGCTGGAGTCCAAGCGCCTGGGGCTCACGCACGGCTGCACGGACGGCAAGACCCGCTTCGCCGGCGTGGGCGCCTGGCAGGTGCTGCACCAGATGGGCCACTTCCCGCCCGGCACCCCGCCGACCCTGCGGGCCTATGTCTACCGCGGACAGCTCACCATCGAAGAACTCGTCGACCGCTACCCCATCCAGCACCAGGGCGTGCGGCAGCTGCTGATCGACTACCTCACCCGCCGCCGGGCCTCGACCGACTACACCACCATCACGGCCCTGGCTCGCCAGCTCGCGAGCACGTTCTGGGCCAAGATCGAGAAGATCAACCCGGGGCAGCAGGACCTGGCGCTGAGCCCGGAGGTCTACGACCAGTGGCGCGAGGCCATCAAGCGGTGGGACCGGGACGAGCGCCGCACCCGCGCGGATGATTCCGGCATCCTCCTGGCCGTCCGCGCGCTCTACCTCGATCTGCACAGCTGGGCCATCGACGAGCCCGAGCAGTGGGCGCAATGGGTCGTTCCCTGTCCGGTCCGGCCGAAGGAGCTCAAGGGGTTCGCGAAGCGCAAGCGGGAGATCCACCAGCGGATGTCCGACCGCATCCGGGTCCGCCAGCCGCTGCTGCCTACCCTTGTCGCGCACGTCGAAGGCCGCTACGAGCACCTGACGGGCCTGCTCAAGAAGGCCCGCGCCATCGAGCTCGGGGAGCACTTCCAGTACGACGGGCACACCTACCAGCGCACGGACACCGAACGAGACCGCACCTGGGCCAAGAGCCAGGACGAACCACCGGTCCGTGTCACCGACGAGGACGGGCAGGTCCTCAACGTCACGCTCACCGAGGACACCGCGTTCTGGGAATGGGCCGGCCTGGAGATCCTGCGGCACAGCGGCATCCGCGTCGAGGAGCTCTGCGAGCTCACCCACCTGAGCATCCGCCAGTATCGGCGCCCGAACGGCGAGGTCATCGCCCTGCTCGTCATCGCCCCGTCCAAAAGCGAGCGCGAGCGTGTCATCCCGATGTCCGCGGACCTGTTCCACACCATCGCCCAGATCATCCGCCGTCTAACTCCCGATGGTCGGCCGGTCCGCCTGCTCAACCGCTACGACCCGCACGAAAAGACCTGGTCAGAGCCCATGCCGTTCCTCATGCAGCGGCAGCACGGCACGCAGCGATCAGTGATCTCACCGACCACCTTCATCCACATGTTCGCCCGCAGCTGCGAGGAACTCGCCGAGTTCCACCGCCCCTTCGCCGACATGACCTTCACGCCACACGACTTCCGAAGGCTCTTCGCCACCGAGATCGTTAACGGCGGCCTGCCCATCCACATCGGCGCCGCCCTCCTGGGCCACCTCAACCTCCAGACCCTCCAGGGCTACGTCGCTGTCTTCGCCGAAGACATCGTCGCCAACTACCAGCGGTTCCTCAACCACCGCCGCTCGCTCCGACCGGAGATCGAATACCCCGAGGTCACCCCCGATGAGTGGGCCGACTTCGAGGAGCACTTCGACAAACGCAAGGTCGAACTCGGCAACTGCGCCCGCCCATACGGCACCCCCTGCAACCACGAACACGCCTGCATCCGCTGCCCGATGCTCCAGGTCAACCCCAAGATGCTTCCCCGTCTCGCGGAGATCGAGAAGGACCTCCTCCTGCGCCGCAAACGGGCCCAGGAGGAGCACTGGCTCGGCGAGGTCGAAGGCATCGACTCGACCCTGACGTTCCTCCGCGCCAAGCAAGCCGAGGCCGCGCGCCTCGTCAAGCGGCCCGTCACCGACCTCGGCATTCCCCGCCCCCGCCCCGAGGAGACGCAGTGATCCGCAACGAAACCCGGCCCTCCAAAGGGCACAAATCTCGCGGGCACCACACCAGCCGGTCGTGCTCGACCATGACAGGCTGGTCGACTACGTCTCCATGGCTTCCTTCAGGAAATGAGCCGCCTGCATACCTCGGCAGCCAGCGCGTCAGCGTGATCGAGCACGGCGGACAGAACGTCTGGAGTCGTGCCGGGCATGGCGAACAACCCGTGAGCGCGCACCGCGAAGTCCTCGGGAGCAGCCGGGAGTTTTCCAGCAGCCTGAACAGCTCCCTTTTCGTTCAGCACCCAGCAACCCGCGTGAGCATGAAGGCCCTGCACGAGAAGTCCCACCGCGCGGAAGAGGCAGCCGGCGACATAAAAGGCGTCTCCGCGAGCCGCTCCCTTGCGGGCGTTGGCCAGGGTGAAGGCGGCCTCCCACTGCGCGTTGGCGATCAGCGCCTCGCGCAACGGCTCCGGATAGCGGCGAGTCTTCTGTTGCAGGGCCCGCAGTTCGCCGCGGGGATCAGCGAGAACGCGTCCAACGGCCACCTCGCCGACATAGGCGTGGGAGTACACCCCAAGCGGGTGACCGGCCTGAATGCCTACTTCGAAGTTCCCCGCCTGGCACTCTTCCCAGATCCGGTGAACGCGGTCCAGATCGCGGTAGATCCAGTCGACACGGCAGCCGTCAACGGTCAGCCATGCCCCACCGTCCACCCACGGCCCCCAGCCGCCCGGTTCCGTTACTTCGACCTCATCGCCAGTGAGCTCGGACGCGAGGCGGCGCAAGGCGTCAGTGTCCAGCCGCGACCGGTAGTACAGACCCAGATCGAAATCAGAGTCAGGACGGTGTGTTCCCCTCGCTCGGCTGCCGCCCAGGCACACGCCAACCACTCCGCCGACGTCGGCCAACCGATCCGCAATCTCCATCAAACGATCCACAGCCCAGAGTCTGCAGAACCGGATCACTCACTGCGACCCCATTTCTCATCGCCCTCCGCCCTCGGGCCCACCCATCCGGGTGAAGTGCAGAGAAGGAACCTGCTCTGCGACGGCACCATCGTCTTCGACGAAACCGGTGAACTCCTGCCGGACGGACGGGCGGTGGGCCCGCGACGTATCCCGGGCATGCCGGTCGTGGGCGCCTGGGTCACCCGAGACCGAGTGTGTCGGGCAGGTCGAGGTCCGCGAGGCGCTCCGGGTCGGCCAGGATGTACATCTCGACGATCCGGCCGTCGGCGACGGTGACTCCCATGACCGACTGCAGCCGCCCGTCGGGGGCGTTGACCATGCCGACCCCTCCGTTGACGAGTGCCAACCGGGCGAACGGGGCGAACTGCCGGAACAGCATGGCCTGTTCGGCCACCGTCCGCGCCCCGCGCACCAGCTTCGACGCGGCCGCGCCGCCGACCAGGGCGCCGGAGTCGACCCGCAGCACGATGTCCGGGTGCAGCACCGCGAGCAGGGCGTCGAAGTCGCCCGCCACCGAGGCCGCCATGAACGCGTCGACGACCTCACGCTGCCGACCGAGGTCCAGGTCGGCCGAGGGAGTGGCCCCCTGGACGCGGCGCCGGGCCCGGCTGGCGAGTTGGCGGGTCGCGGCCGAACCGCGGTCCAGGATCGGGGCGATGTCGTCGAAGGGCACGGCGAACATGTCGTGCAGGACGAACGCGAGCCGCTCGGCGGGCTCCAGCGTCTCCAGGACGATCATGAGCGCGAGGCCCACCGAGTCGGCCTGGAGGACCTCCTGCTCCGGGTCGCCCTGGGCCAGCGGCCGGATCACGGGGTCCGGGACGAAGGTGTCGTCCAGCGGGTCCTCGCGGCGTGCGGTGCGCGAGCGCAGCAGGTCGAGGCAGACCCGGCCGACCACGGTGGTCAACCAGCCGCCGAGGTTGCGGATCTCCCCCGCGTCGACGCGGCCCAGCTTCAGCCAGGTCTCCTGGACGGCGTCCTCCGCCTCGGACAGCGAGCCGAGCATGCGGTAGGCCACCGCCTGCAGTCGCCCACGGTGTTCCTCGAAGCGGTCCGCCAGCAGTTCCGTCTCGTTCACGCCGTCTCCCATACCGTCCCCCCGTGTCCAGCCCGGTGCCGTGCGAAGGCCTGATGATCCAATCACGCCCGCACCGCGCCGTGAACGCCGTTTTCGCGCCCGGCGACCGCTCCTGATACCGCTGCGCCCTGGCGCACTTCGGCGTCCCCCCGCCCCGCACTATCGGCCGAAGACCTCGAACGCGACAGCCGGCTTCCCGCCGAAGCGCTTCCCGGTCGCGGCGGCGTTGCCCGTCAGGAAGCCGCGGACGTATGTCTCCGGATCCTCGTCGGTCAGCGCCTGGATGTAGGTGCGGTGTTCCAGCAGCGAGTGCACGGACCGCTCCAGGCCCGGCCCCGCGTCCACGGCATGGGTGGGCGTGCTGGAGCCCGCGACGGCGACCCAGCGGACGCCGTCCCAGGGCCGCAGGCCCTGCTCGCCGAGCTCCGGGAAGATCCAGCGGTTGCCCGCGTCGCCCGCCGCGTCCAGCGTGGCACGCCCCACCGCCACGTGGTCCGGGGTGTTCCAGGCGACCCCACCCCAGGTGTCCCGGTGGTTGAGGGTGATCACCAGCTCGGGCCGGTGCCGGCGGATCGCGGCGGCGATGTCCCGGCGCAGCGCGGTGCCGTACTCGATGGTCCCGTCCCGGTGGTCGAGGAACTCCACCACCGACACGCCCACCCTGGCCGCGCTCGCCCGCTGCTCGCGCTCGCGCAGCGGGCCGCACTCGGCGGGCTCCAGCGTGTCGATGCCGGCCTCGCCGCGGCTGGCGAGGACGTAGGCGACCTCGCGGCCGGCGTCGGTCCAGGCGGCGATCGCCGCCGAGCAGCCGTACTCGAGGTCGTCCGGGTGCGCCACGACCGCGAGGGCACGCTGCCAGTCGTCGGGCATGGGCTGGAGCTGAGTGGTCTTCGGCTCGGTCATGGCCGCAGATTAGGACCTGTCCGGCCGATCATGCCGCAGACGCGGGGTGTGGCACGCACATCTGCCGCGTTGTCGTCGGTCGCCGACGCTCCGCGTCGACTCCCTCCTCCGCCTTGCAGCTGCACGCACCACACCCCGCTCACCGGCGCTTAGCAGGCACCGCCGATTTCCTGCGACTTGATCGGCCGGACAGGTCCTAATGCGAGCCGACGGCCTCGGCAGGCGTGAGCGTTTCAGCGCGCCGAGAGACCCGGACCGGTTCAGCGCGCCGAGAGACCCCAGGCCGGTTCAGCGCGCCGAGAGGCTGGAGCGTCGGACCACCAGCTCGGGCTGGAGGACGACCCGCCGGTGCTCGTGGACCCGCGGCGCGCTCTCCGCCTCCGTCTCCTCCAGGAGGAGCTCGGCGGCCAGGGCGCCCATGGTGACGGCGGGCTGGCGGACCGAGGTGAGCGGGACGGCCGCGGCGGCCGCGAACTCGATGTCGTCGTAGCCGACGATCGCGAGGTCGTCGGGGACGCCGACGCCGGCCGCGTACATGGCCTGCAGGACACCGAGGGCGAGCAGGTCGTTGGCGCAGAACACGGCGGTCGGACGGTCGGCGAGGCCGAGCAGACGGGCGCCGGCGTCGCGTCCGGCGGCCACGTCCAGCCGTTCGGTGGGCAGCTCACGCAGACACTCCGGTCCCAGGCCCGCCTCGGCAAGCGCGTTCAGGGTGCCGATACGGCGGTCCCGGACCTGGTTGAGTCCGGGCGGGCCGCTGACGTACGCGAGGGAACGGTGTCCCGCGTCCACCAGGTGGCGCACGGCGAGCGCGCCGCCCGCCACGTCGTCGACGGAGACCGAGCACTCGGTGGTGCCCTCGGCGACCCGGTCGACGAGGACGAAGGGGATGCCGTGGCGCCGGAACGACTCGATGTTGCGGCCGGTCGCGTCCGCGGGCGTCAGCAGCACACCCCGCACCCGCTGCTCGGCGAACAGTGAGAGGTACTCCGCCTCCTCACCGGGGTTCTGGGCACTGTTGCAGACCATCACGCCGAGTCCGGCCTCGCGCGCGGCCCGCTCGGCACCGCGCGCGACATCGACGAAGAAGGGGTTGCCCATATCGAGGACGAGCAGCCCCATGATCCGGCTGCGGCCCGCGCGCAGCTGGCGCGCGGACTCACTGCGGACGTAACCGAGCCGGTCTATCGCGGAGAGCACCCGGGCCCGGGTCTCGGTCGCGACCGTGTCCGGGCGGTTGATGACGTTCGACACCGTGCCGACGGAGACTCCGGCGGCACGGGCGACGTCCTTGATACCGACCGACTGGGCCATCAGGCAGAGACCTCCACGAGGGTGAGGGGTGGCCGGGAGGCCCTCACATTACCGTCATCACACCGCGTATCCGGCCCGGTCACGCGGGGAGTGCGAAGTCGACGACGTGCAGCGCCGAGGGGGTCGTGCCGCTCGACTTCTCCTGGTACATGAACGACAGGACGTTGTCGGCCCTGACCCGCAACTCGTCGATCACGACCTCGCCGAAGGCGTTGAGGCCGCTGCCGTCGAAGAGGATCTTCCAGTCGGTGTATCCGGAGGCCGCGGACGCTCCGGCGATCCGGCCGAAGGGGAAGATCGCGTACGCGTTGTCGTACTTGTCCAAGACCAGTTTCGTACGCTGGCTGGAGTTCAGCGGGACCGGGATCTCGGTCTTCTGCCAGCTGCCGGAGGCGTTCCTGCGGAGGTGGAAGGCGCGGCCGTTGGATGTGCGGTCGGTGACGTAGTTGGTGGTGCACTGGCCGAAGCGGCCGGGGACGTAGCTGATGATCGCGTGCGGTCGGCCGGCCGAGTCGGTGGTCTGGCTCTCCTGGTTCATCAGGGAGTGGTCCGGGTTGAGCGCGTCGACGACGAGGCCCGTGTCGGTGACCGAGACCGTGTCGGAGCCGCCGGTCGTGCCGACGACGGTGCCCGCGTTGTTGCGCCAGGTCCGGCCGCGGTCGTCGGAGTAGACGTAGCCGGTGTCGTGGTTGGTGATGCCGCCGCCGTTGCACATCACGGCGCCGTTCTGCTCACGCCAGGTGAAGAAGGAGTGCAGTCGGCCGTTGACGTCGTAGTCGATGCCGTGCAGGTACATGTTGCGGGCCGTGCTGGAGCCATGCTCGCTGGTGTAGGTGCCGGTGGAGCCGGACCACGCGCCGAGCGCCGTCCAGCGCGAACCGTCGTACTCCGCGAGCGCGTTGCGGCCGTTGCCGGAGATCGCGACCCGGTAGCTGAGCTGGAGCTTGCCCTCGGGGGTCGAGACGAACTGGGGGTACGTGAACTGCGTGGTCAGCGCGAGTCCGTCGAGGGTCGACTGAGGTGCGCCGAAGCGGGCCGCCGACCAGCTGAGCCCGGACGGGTTGTCCATCAGCCCGGCCACCGACTTGACGTAGGTGAAGCCGTCGCTGTGCGAGTCCATGTTGAGGTGGAGGCGGCCGTCGACCTTGGAGACGCCCATGGAGATGACGTTGTGGGAGTCGCTGGCCTTGAGCGTGTGGCCGACCTGGAGTGTGGCCCAGGTGCCGCCGAGGACACGGCGGGCGACGACGGCGTTGCGGTCGGCGGTGTACCAGGCGGCGTACTGGTAGCCCTTGTAGGTCAACAGCCCGTTCTTCTGGAACGAGTTGTTGTTGACCAGTCCGTCGTACGACACGAAGAAGACGGCCTGGCTGTCGAGCGTGGTGGTTCCGGTGCGGGTGACCGAGGGGCCGGGGTCGGCGGCGCGGGCGGTGCCGGCAGCGAGGGCGGGGCTCACCACCGCACCGGCGAGGGCGGCGCTCAGGAGGGTGCGTCTGTTCATCTCGGGGACTCCGTTGTCATACGAGGTGGAACACTTCGGTGAGCGGTTTCATGGCCTCGTCGGGCCGGGCGCCGTCCAGCGATTCGAAGAACGGCGCCATCTCCGCCTGCCAACGAGCGTTGACGTCTGCGGCTTCCATACCGGCCTGGGCGGCTGCGAAGTCCTCGGTCTCCAGGTAACCGACGAGCAGGCCGTCCTCGCGCAGGAAGAGCGAGTAGTTGTGCCAGCCGGTGGCCGAGAGGGCTTCGAGCATCTCGGGCCACACGGCGGCGTGCCGCTCGCGGTACTCGTCGAGGCGGTCCGCCCTGACCTTCAGCAGGAAGCACACGCGCTGCATCAACAACCCTCCGGGGATCAGAAGTTGAACTGGTCGATGTTCTTCGCGTCGAAGACGGTCGGCTTGCCGAGGCTGATCACGCCGTCCTTGCCGATGGTGTACGAGCCCATGTCACCGGCCTTGAAGGTCTCGCCCTCCTTGCCGGTGATCTGCCCGGAGGACAGCGCCACCGCGGTACGCGCGGCGAGCTCGCCGAGCTTCGCCGGGTCCCACAGCTCGAACGCGTCGACCGTGCCGTTCTTGACGTACTTGCGCATGTCGTTGGGGGTGCCGAGGCCGGTCAGCTTGACCTTGCCCTTGTACTTGGAGCCGGACAGGTACTGGGCGGCGGCCTTGATGCCGACGGTGGTCGGGGAGATGATCCCCTTCAGGTTCGGGTGCTCCTGGAGCAGGCCCTGGGTCTGCTGGAAGGACTGCTGGGCGTCGTCGTTGCCGTACGCGACCTTGACCAGCTTGACGTTCTTGTACTTCGGATCCTTGAGCTCGTCCTTCATGAACTCGATCCAGGTGTTCTGGTTGGTCGCGGTCTGCGCGGCGGACAGGATCGCGATCTCGCCCTTGTAGCCGATCTGTTCGGCGAGCAGCTGCACCTCGGTGCGGCCCAGGTCCTCGGCGCCGGCCTGCGAGACGAAGGCGTTGCGGCAGTCGGGCTTGGTGTCGGAGTCGTACGTGACGACCTTGATGTCGTTCTTCATGGCCTGCTTGAGCGCGGTGCACAGGGCGCCCGGGTCCTGCGCGGACACGGCCATCGCGTCGACCTGCTGCTGGGTGAGCGTGTTGACGTAGCTCACCTGGCCCGAGGTGTCCGTGGCATTGCTGGTGCCGACCTCCTTGTACTTGGAACCCAGCTCCGTCAGGGCCTTCTCGCCACCCTTGTCGGCGGAGGTGAAGTACGGGTTGTTCACCGCCTTGGGCAGGAAGCCGACGGTCAGGCCCTTCTTGGTGGCCGCGTTCGGGTCGGCCTTGCCGGCGGCGGCGTTCGAGCCGCTCTCCTCCTTGACGTCGTCCTTGGAGGTACCACCGCAGGCGGTGGCGGCCAGGGCGAAGGAGGTGACGGCGGCGAGGGCCGCACAGGCACGGCGGATCGATGACTTGCGCATGGCGGGTCCTTTACGGAGGTGAGTACGGTGCGCCCCAAAGGGGCGCGGAGCAGTGTTGATATGCGGCTCCGCCGCGGGGCGCGACCAGCCACAACCGGCCCGCAGCTTTCAACGGCCTATCCAGCGGAGCGTGCCGCCCGCGCGATGGAGATCTGCCGTGCCACCCGAGGGCCGAGCACGGAGAGGACGAGCAGAACGCCGGTGACGACGATCTGCGACTGGGCGGAGACATCCTGGAGGCTCATCACGTTCTGCAGAGCGCCGAGCAGGAAGACTCCCGCGATCGCGCCGCCGAGCGTGCCCTTGCCGCCGTCGAAGTCGATGCCGCCGAGCAACACCGCGGCGATGACGGAGAGTTCGAGGCCGGTGGCGTTGTCGTAGCGGGCGCTGGCGTAGTGCAGAGCCCAGAAGACGCCGGTGAGGGAGGCCATCAGGCCGGTCAGCGTGAACAGGATCAGCTTCTGCCGCTTGACGCGGATGCCGGCGAACCGCGCGGCCTCCTCGCTGGCTCCGATCGCGAACACCGACCGGCCGAACGGCGTGGCGTGCAGGGCGACCACGGCGATCGCGAGCAGCACCAGGAAGGGGAGGAAGGCCTGCGGGACGAACGTGTCCCCGATGCGTCCTGCCGCGAAGTCCAGGTACTGCGTGGGGAAGTCGGTCACGGCGTCCGAGCCGAGCACGATCTGCGCGATGCCCCGGTAGGCGGCGAGGGTGCCGATGGTGACGGCGAGGGACGGCAGTCCGAGCCGGGTCACCAACAGGCCGTTGATCAGCCCGCACACCACACCGAGGAGCAGACAGATCGGGATGATCGTCTCGATCGTCATGCCCTCGTTCCAGAGGGCACCCATCACCGCGCCGGACAGGCCCGCCGTCGAGGCGACGGACAGGTCGATCTCGCCGGACGCCACAAGCAGGGTCATGGGCAGGGCGATCAGCGCGATCGGGAGCGTGTTGCCGATCAGGAACGACAGGTTGAGGGCGTTGCCGAAGCCGTCCACCGTGGTGAAGGACAGCAGCAGGACCACGATGAGGAGGGCCCCGACGGCCGCATCCCACCTTTTCAGGGCGGGCCAGCGGACGGCGCGCGCGAGAGCGGAGTCAGCCATGGCGGGCGTTCCTCTTCTTCAGTGCGGTCGCCACGCGCAGGGCCACGATCCGGTCGACCGCGATGGCGAGGATGAGCAGAACGCCGTTGATGGCGAGCACCCAGACGGAGCTGACACCGAGGGCGGGCAGCATGCTGTTGATGGAGGTCAGCAGCAAGGCGCCGAGCGCGGCCCCGTACACGCTGCCCGAGCCACCGGTGAAGACCACGCCACCGACCACGACCGCGCTGACCACGGTCATTTCGTAGCCGTTGCCGGTGCCGGAGTCGACGTTGCCGAACCGGGCCAGGTACATCGCGCCGGCAAGCCCGGCGAGGGCGCCACAGAAGGTGTAGGCCGCCAGGATCCGCTTGCGTACGGGGATGCCGGCGAGACGGGCGGCCTCCGGGTTGGAGCCGAGCGCGTACAGCTCACGGCCGCTGCCGAAGTGCTTGAGGTAGTACGCCGTGGCGACGAGGACCGCGAGCGCGATGAGCGCCAGGTACGGCACCGCGGAGAGGCCGCCGGAGCCGAAGTCGATGAACCCGTCCGGAAGGCCCGCCGCGGTGATCTGCTCGGAGCCGACCCAGATGGAGTCGATGCCGCGGATGATGTACATCGTGCCGAGGGTCACGACGAGTGCGGGCACCTGGCCGAAGCTCACGAGCAGGCCGTTCAGGAGCCCGAAGCCGATGCCGAGCAGGACCGCGAGGGCGATCGCCACGACGGAGCTGCCGCCGCCCTGGAGATATGTACCGGCCGCGAAGGCGCTGATGCCGAGCGTCGAACCGACCGACAGGTCGACGTTCCGGGTGATCACGACCAGCGACTGGCCGGTGGCGACCAGCACCAGGATGGTCGCGTTCAGCAGGAGGTCCTTGATGCCCTGCTCGGAGAGGAACTGGCTGTTGCCCAGCTGGGTGATGACGATCATCGCCAGGAAGACGACCAGGATGGCGAGTTCCCGCATCTTGAAGACGCGGTCCACCAGCCGGGTGCCACTGGACTTGGGCACCTCGGCGGTGGGGGCGGGATTGGGGGCGGTCACCGTCACGCGGCTGCCCTCCCGGTGGCTGCGGCCATCACGGATTCCTCGGTGGCGTCGGAGCGTGGGATCTCGGCGGTGAGCCGGCCCTCGTGCATCACGAGGACGCGGTCGGCCATGCCGAGGATCTCGGGCAGGTCGGAGGAGATCATCAGGACGGCCACGCCGTCGGCTGCCAGCCGGCTGAGCAGCCGGTGCACCTCGGCCTTCGTACCGACGTCGATGCCGCGGGTCGGCTCGTCGACGATCAGCACCTTCGGGCCGGTGGCGAGCCACTTGGCGAGGACGACCTTCTGCTGGTTGCCGCCGGAGAGCGTGTTGACGGTGTCGGCGATCCGCGCGTACTTGACCCGGAGCTTGACGGCCCAGTCGAGGGAGCGGTCGCGCTCGGCGCCGCGGTCCATCAGACCTGCCTTGACCGTCGTACGCAGTCCGGTCAGGCCGATGTTGCGCTCGATGGACATGTCCATCACCAGGCCCTGGGCGCGGCGGTCCTCGGGCACGAGGGCGAGGCCCGCGGCCATGGCCGTGGAGGGCGCGCCGTTCGTCAGCTTCCGGCCGTCGATCTCGACCTCCCCGGCGTCCCAGCGGTCGACGCCGAAGACGGCCCGGGCGACCTCCGTGCGCCCGGCGCCGACGAGCCCGGCGAGACCGACGATCTCGCCGCGCCGGACGTCGAAGGAGACATCGGTGAAGACGCCCTCGCGGGTCAGCCGCCGTACGCTCAGGGCGACTTCGCCGGCGTCGACGTCCTGCTTGGGGTAGAGCTCTTCGAGGTCGCGGCCGACCATGCGGCGTACGAGGTCGTCCTCGGTCATGCCGTCGATCGGCTCGCTGGAGATCCAGGCGCCGTCGCGCAGGGTGGTGACGCGCCGGCAGATCTGGAAGATCTCCTCCAGCCGGTGCGAGATGAACAGCACGGCCGACCCCTGCTCGCGCAGGGTGCGCACGACGCCGAACAGCCGGGCCACCTCGGTGCCGGTGAGGGCGGCGGTCGGCTCGTCCATGATCAGGACGCGGGCGTCGAAGGAAAGGGCCTTGGCGATCTCGACGATCTGCTGGTCGGCGATCGACAGGCCGCGGGCGGGACGGTCGGGGTCGAGTTCCACGCCTAGGCGCCGCATCAGGGCCAGGGTCGCCGCGTGCGTGGCCTTGTGGTCGATCCTGCCGAGCGCGCGCCGCGGCTGGCGGCCCATGAAGATGTTCTCGGCGATCGACAGGTCCGGGAAGAGCGTGGGCTCCTGGTAGATCACGGCGATTCCCGCATCGCGGGCGTCGCCGGGGCCGTGGAAGTGGACGGGCTCGCCGTCGAGGAGCACCTGACCTGCGTCCGGTCGGTGCACCCCTGCGAGGGTCTTGATGAGGGTCGACTTGCCCGCGCCGTTCTCGCCGGCGAGGGCGTGGACCTCACCGGGGAACAGCTCCAGGGACACGTCCCGCAGGGCGCGCACCGCTCCGAAGGACTTCGAGACGTCCTTGAGCGACAACACCGGGGCCGGACCCGCTTCGGACAGGTGGGTCATGAGGGGCTCCTCGACGGCGCCGGCGGAATCCGTCACAGCGTCGTGAAAGGTTTCAACTTGGTTGCCGGGACGTTAGGCGCGTCCCGCATGTCACGTCAATGGGTCCGTCTCGAAAAAGTTTCGATAGTCAAAGGTCACCGTCAGGACACGACGGAAGAGCTGTGCCTTACCTCTTGACACCCCTACGGGAGCCTCATAGCTTCACGCTCTGAATCGATTCATACAGAGGAGCCCCGATGACCGAGCTCGCCGCGGTGAAGTCCGCTCTCAGGACCCAGGCAGTCGAAACGCCGTCATGGGCGTACGGGAACTCGGGCACACGCTTCAAGGTGTTCGCCCAGCAAGGCGTTCCGCGGACACCGCAGGAGAAGCTGGACGACGCGGCGAAGGTGCACGAGTTCACCGGGGCGGCGCCCACGGTCGCCCTGCACATTCCCTGGGACAAGGTCGACGACTACGCCGCGCTGGCGAAGCACGCCGAGGACCGGGGCGTGCGGCTCGGCGCGATCAACTCCAACACCTTCCAGGACGACGACTACAAGCTCGGCAGCATCTGTCACCCGGACGCAGCAGTGCGGCGCAAGGCGCTGGATCACCTGCTGGAGTGCGTCGACATCATGGACGCCACCGGTTCGCGGGACCTGAAGCTGTGGTTCGCCGACGGGACGAACTATCCCGGTCAGGACGACCTCCGGGGACGCCAGGACCGGCTCGCCGAGGGTCTGGCCGAGGTGTACGAACGGCTCGGTGGCGACCAGCGGATGCTGCTGGAGTACAAGTTCTTCGAGCCCGCCTTCTACGCGACGGACGTGCCGGACTGGGGCACGGCGTACGCGCACTGCCTCAAGCTCGGCGAGAAGGCACAGGTCGTGGTCGACACCGGGCACCACGCCCCGGGCACCAACATCGAGTTCATCGTCGCCACGCTGCTGCGCGAGGAGAAGCTGGGCGGCTTCGACTTCAACTCGCGGTTCTACGCGGACGACGACCTCATGGTCGGAGCCGCCGACCCCTTCCAGCTGTTCCGGATCATGTACGAGGTCGTCCGCGGCGGCGGGCTCTCGTCCGAGGTCGCGTTCATGCTGGACCAGTGCCACAACATCGAGGCGAAGATCCCCGCGATCATCCGGTCCGTGATGAACGTCCAGGAGGCCACCGCGAAGGCGCTCCTCGTGGACGGGGCGGCACTGGCCGAGGCCCAGCGGTCCGGAGATGTGCTGGAGGCCAACGCCGTGATCATGGACGCGTACAACACGGACGTACGGCCGCTGCTTCGTTCGCTTCGCGAGGACATGGGGCTCGACCCCGACCCGATGGCCGCGTATCGGCGGTCCGGGTGGGCCGCGAAGATCGCTGAAGAGCGGGTCGGTGGGCAGCAGGCGGGTTGGGGGGCGTGAACGGCTGCATCGCGTCTGCCGGGTAATACCGGTTGCAGGCTGCGGGCCGCATGTGGCTGGTCGCGCCCACACGGCGGAGCCGCATATCGACACAGCCCCGCGCCCCTGGGGAAACGTACTCACCCTCCTTTGACGTAAGGACTGGAAGTTCATGGCACCGCACTCCGAAGCCGCCGCTCTCCTCGCCCGGTCCCACCGGCTCGGCGCCGATCCCCGCAATACCAACTACGCGGGCGGCAACACGTCCGCGAAGGGCACCGACACCGACCCCGTGACCGGCGGGGACGTGGAGCTGATGTGGGTGAAGGGGTCCGGTGGGGATCTCGGCACCCTCACCGAGGGCGGTCTTGCCGTGCTGCGGCTGGACCGGATGCGGGCGCTCGTCGACGTCTACCCGGGGGTGGAGCGCGAGGACGAGATGGTCGCCGCGTTCGACTACTGCCTGCACGGCAAGGGCGGGGCCGCTCCCTCCATCGACACGGCCATGCACGGCCTCGTCGAGGCCGCGCACGTCGACCATCTGCACCCGGACTCCGGGATCGCGCTGGCATGCGCGGCCGACGGGGAGAAGCTGACGACGGAGTCTTTCGGCGACACGGTGGTGTGGGTGCCGTGGCGCCGGCCCGGCTTCCAGCTCGGGCTGGACATCGCGGCGGTGAAGGAGGCCAACCCGCGGGCGATCGGCTGCGTCCTCGGCGGGCACGGGATCACGGCGTGGGGTGACACGTCCGAGGAGTGCGAGCGCAACTCGGTGCACATCATCCGGACCGCGGAGGCGTTCCTGGCCGAGCGGGGCAGGCCCGAGCCGTTCGGTCCGGTGATCGACGGGTACGAGGCGCTCGCGGAGGGCGAGCGGCGGGAGCGGGCCGCGGCCCTGGCGCCGTACGTCCGTGCCGTGGCCTGCCAGGACAGGCCGCAGGTCGGGCACTTCACGGACTCCGACGTCGTACTCGACTTCCTGGCCGCCGCCGAGCATCCGCGGCTCGCCGCGCTCGGTACCTCCTGCCCCGACCACTTCCTGCGGACCAAGGTCCGTCCGCTGGTCCTGGACCTGCCGCCGACGGCTCCGCTCGACGAGGCGATCGCCCGGCTGAAGGAGCTGCACACCGAGTACCGCGAGGAGTACGCGGCCTACTACCAGCGGCACGCCGAGCCCGACTCCCCCGCGATGCGCGGCGCCGACCCGGCGATCGTGCTGGTCCCGGGCGTCGGCATGTTCTCCTTCGGCAAGGACAAGCAGACCGCCCGGGTGGCCGGCGAGTTCTACGTCAACGCGATCAACGTGATGCGCGGGGCGGAGGCGGTCTCGACGTACGCGCCGATCGAGGAGTCGGAGAAGTTCCGTATCGAGTACTGGTCCCTCGAGGAGGCCAAGCTCCAGCGGATGCCGAAGCCCAAGCCTCTCGCGACGCGCGTCGCGCTCGTCACAGGTGCGGGCAGCGGGATCGGGAAGGCGATCGCGCGGCGGCTGGTCGCCGAGGGCGCGTGTGTGGTGATCGCGGACCTCGACGCCGGGAACGCCGCTCAGGTCGCCGAGGAGCTCGGCGGGGCCGACAAGGCCGTCGCCGTGACCGTGGACGTCACCTCCGAGGAGCAGATCGCCGACGCGTTCAAGGCGGCGGTGCTGGCCTTCGGCGGCGTCGACCTCGTGGTGAACAACGCCGGCATCTCCATCTCCAAGCCGCTCCTGGAGACCTCGGCGAAGGACTGGGACCTCCAGCACGACATCATGGCGCGCGGTTCCTTCCTGGTCTCGCGCGAGGCGGCCCGGGTGATGATCGCGCAGGAACTCGGCGGTGACATCGTCTACATCGCCTCGAAGAACGCCGTGTTCGCCGGACCCAACAACATCGCCTACTCGGCGACCAAGGCCGACCAGGCCCACCAGGTGCGGCTGCTGGCCGCCGAGTTGGGCGAGCACGGCATCCGTGTCAACGGGGTCAACCCGGACGGTGTGGTGCGCGGCTCGGGCATCTTCGCGGGCGGCTGGGGAGCCAAGCGGGCGGCCGTGTACGGCGTGCCGGAGGAGAAGCTGGGCGAGTTCTACGCCCAGCGGACCATCCTCAAGCGCGAGGTGCTGCCCGACCACGTCGCCAACGCGGTCTTCGCGCTGACCGGCGGGGAGCTGACGCACACCACCGGGCTGCACGTCCCGGTCGACGCCGGCGTCGCGGCCGCCTTCCTGCGATGAGCGCGACCGTCAAGTCGTACGCCGCGGTCGACCTCGGCGCGTCCAGCGGACGTGTCATGGTCGGCCGCGTCGGCCCCGACAGCCTGGAGCTGACCGAGGCGCACCGCTTCTCCAACCGGCCCCTCCGGGTGCCGGAGGGGCTGCGCTGGGACGTGCTCGGGCTGTACGGCGGTGTCCTGGACGGGCTGCGCGCGGCCGGGCAGGTCGACTCCGTCGGCATCGACAGCTGGGGAGTGGATCACGGTCTGCTCGACGCCGACGGGGCGCTGCTCGGCAACCCCGTGCACTACCGGGACTCCCGGACCGAGGGGGTCGCGGAAAAGGTGTGGGCGACCGTGCCCGCGCCCGAGCTGTACGCGGCCACCGGCCTGCAGTACGCCCCCATCAACACCCTCTACCAGTTGGTCGCGGCCCGCTCCGCCGACCAACTGGCCCACGCCAGGCGGCTGTTGCTCATCCCCGACCTGCTGACCTACTGGCTCACGGGCGAGCAGGGCACCGAACTGACCAACGCGTCGACCACCCAGCTGATCGACCCGCGCACGCGCGGGTGGTCGTACGACATCGCCTCCCGTCTCGGCATCGACCTCGGCCTGTTCGCGCCGCTGCGGCAGCCCGGTGATCCGGCGGGCGTGCTGCGGCCGGAGGTGCTGGAGGAGGTCGGGCTGAAGGGTCCGGTGCCGGTCACGGCGGTCGGCTCGCACGACACCGCGTCCGCGGTCGCGGCGGTCCCGGCGGGCGGCGAGCGGTTCGCGTACATCTGCACCGGCACCTGGTCCCTGGCCGGCCTGGAGCTGGCCGCGCCGGTGCTGACGGAGGAGAGCCGACTGGCCAACTTCACCAACGAGTTGGGGCTGGACGGCACGGTCCGGTATCTGCGCAACATCATGGGCCTGTGGCTGCTCCAGGAGTGCGTACGGGCCTGGGGGGAGACCGATCTGGGAGCGCTGCTCCTCGACGCGGCCAAGGTGCCGGCGCTGCGGTCGGTGGTGGACGCGGGGGACGCCGCCTTCCTGGCGCCGGGCCGGATGCCGGAGCGGATCGCCGAGGCGTGCCGCGCCTCGGGCCAGCCGGTGCCCGAGTCGCCCGCCGAGATCACACGCTGCATCCTCGACTCCCTCGCCCTGGCCCACCGCAGGGCCGTCGAGGACGCGCAGCGGCTGGCCGGCCGGCCGGTCGACGTCGTGCACATCGTGGGCGGCGGCACCCGTAACGCGCTGCTGTGCCAGCTGACCGCCGACGCCTGCGGGCTGCCGGTGATCGCGGGTCCGACCGAGGCGGCGGCCCTCGGGAACGTGCTGGTGCAGGCCCGGGCCCACGGACTCGTGGGCGACCTGGCGGAGATGCGCGAGCTGCTTGTCCGTACCCAGCCGCTGACCCGCTACGAGCCGCGGGGCGACCCGGCCCGGTGGCGCGAGGCGCAGGCCCGGCTCGCCCTGGGGTGACCGGGACTCCCCCCGGCTCCCGGCCCGGACTAGGCTTCACCCATCCGATGACCGACCACAAGGAGCCGCGATGCGTGTCGCCCTGTTCCTGACCTGCGTCAACGACACGCTGTATCCGGACACCGGGCGTGCCGTGGTGAAACTGCTGACCAGGTTGGGCGTCGAGGTCGACTTCCCGATGGCCCAGACCTGTTGCGGGCAGGCGCACTACAACACCGGATACCGGCATGAGGCGGAGCCGCTGGCCCGGCATTTCTCCGATGTCTTCCGGGACTACGAGGCGATCGTGACACCGTCCGGGTCATGCGGGGCGATGGTGCGGGAGCTGTATCCACGGATGGGTGAACGGGCCCGGGCCGAGGGGCGCGGGGGCACCCTCGCGGCCACCCTGGCGCCGGTGGTGCCGAAGACGTACGAGCTCACGGAGTTCCTGGTGGACGTGCTGGGGGTGACGGACGTCGGGGCGTACTACCCGCACACGGTGACGTACCACCCGACCTGTCACGGTCTGCGCGGGCTGGGGCTGGGCGACCGGCCCCAGCGGCTGCTCCAGGCGGTGAAGGGGCTGGACCTGGTCGAGTTGCCGGGCGCCGACGAGTGCTGCGGCTTCGGCGGTACGTTCGCGTTGAAGAACCCGGATGTCTCGGCGGCGATGGGCACGGACAAGGTGCGCAACGCCGAGTCGACGGGCGCCGAGGTGCTGTGCGCGGCCGACAACTCCTGTCTGATGCACCTCGGCGGGACGATGACCCGGCTGAGGACGGGCATGCGGCCGGTGCACATCGCGGAGATCCTGGCGAACACTCAGGAGGAGGCGGCGGTATGAGCGGCACGTTCGTAGGAATGCCTGTGTTTCACCCGTCCACCCTCCCAGCCTTCCCCGAGGCCGCGCACGAGGCGGTCGGGAACCAGACCCTGCGCGGCAATCTGCGCCACGCCACGCACACCATCCGCGCCAAGCGCGAGAAGGCCGTGGCCGAGGTGTCCGACTGGTCCGCGCTGCGGGAGGCGGGCAAGCAGATCAAGGACCACACGCTGCGCCATCTGGACCGCTATCTGGTTCAGCTGGAGGAGGCGGTGACGGCCGCGGGCGGCACGGTCCACTGGGCCGCCGACGCCGACGAGGCCAACCGGATCGTCACCGAACTCGTCCAGGAGACGGGCGAGTCGGAGGTCGTCAAGGTCAAGTCGATGGCCACGCAGGAGATCGGCCTCAACGAGGCTTTGGAGGCCGCGGGCATCCGCGCCTACGAGACCGATCTCGCCGAGCTGATCGTGCAGTTGGGCAAGGACCGGCCCTCGCACATCCTCGTGCCGGCGATCCACCGCAACCGGGGTGAGATCCGGGACATCTTCGCGCGCGAGATGAGCGAGTGGGGGCGCCCGGCCCCCGAGGGTCTCACCGACACGCCCGCCGAACTCGCCGAGGCGGCCCGGCTGCACCTGCGGGAGAAGTTCCTGCGCGCCAAGGTCGGCGTCTCCGGCGCCAACTTCATGGTCGCCGAGACCGGCACGCTGGTGGTCGTGGAGTCGGAGGGCAACGGGCGGATGTGCCTGACCCTGCCCGAGACGCTGATCTCCGTCGTCGGCATCGAGAAGATCGTGCCGACCTGGCGGGACCTGGAGGTCTTCCTGCAGACCCTCCCCCGCTCCTCGACGGCCGAGCGCATGAACCCGTACACGTCCATGTGGACCGGAACGACGGACTCCGAGGCCGCTGACGGGCCGCGGACCTTCCATCTGGTCCTCCTCGACAACGGCCGCACCGACACCCTCGCCGACGAGGTCGGCCGCCAGGCCCTGCGCTGTATCCGCTGCTCGGCGTGCCTGAACGTCTGCCCGGTGTACGAGCGGGCCGGCGGGCACGCCTACGGCTCGGTCTACCCGGGCCCGATCGGCGCCATCCTGAGCCCTCAACTGCGGGGTACGGGAAGCGCGATCGACGCCTCCCTGCCGTACGCCTCGTCGCTGTGCGGGGCCTGTTACGACGTGTGCCCGGTGGCCATCGACATTCCCGAGGTGCTGGTGCATCTGCGGGAGCGGGTCGTGGAGGGCGGCCAGGTGACACGGGAGGGCAACAAGGTGGTCCTCAAGCCGGCCAAGGGGCACGCCGCCGAGCGGGCGGCGATGCGCGCGGCACGCTGGGCGTTCTCGCGCCCGGGGGTGCTGCGCACCGGCCAGCGGCTCGCTTCGCGCACCCGTCGCTTCCATCCCCGCACCCTGCCCGGCCCCGGCAGCGCGTGGAGCGGCACCCGGGATCTGCCGCCGGTGCCGGCGGAGCCGTTCCGCGACTGGTGGCAGCGCACGCACGGCGGAAAGGACAGCGCGAAGTGAACAGCAGGGACCGGATCCTGGGCCGGGTGCGGCGCGCGCTGACGGACGTACCGCAGGACGACGCGCCGTACGAACAGGCGGTCTCGCGGGACTACCTGCGCGAGCACGGCGCGCTGGATGTCGAGCGGACGGTGGATCTGCTGGCCGAGAACCTGGCGGACTACCGGGCGATCGTGCACCGCACGGACGAGACGGAGCTGCCCTTGCTCATCAGGCGGCTCCTCGCCGAACGCGGGCCCCAGTACGTGCTGGTGCCCCCGGGGCTCCCCCCGGCATGGATGTCGGCCGCGGATCCGACCCGAGTCCACGACCGTGCCGTGAGCACGCCTCGTGAACTGGACACGGTCGAGAGCGTGGTCACCGGCTGCGCGCTCGCCATCGCCGAGACCGGCACCATCGTCCTGGACGGCTCGCCCGACCAGGGTCGCCGCCGGATCACCCTCGTCCCCGACCACCACATCTGTGTCGTACGGGTGCCCGATCAGGTCGTCTCCTCAGTGCCCCAGGCCCTCGAACGCCTCGACCCGACCCGCCCGTTGACCTGGATCTCCGGTCCGTCGGCGACCAGCGACATCGAGCTGGACCGGGTCGAGGGGGTGCACGGCCCGCGCACCCTGGAGGTGGTGCTGGTGACGGCCTGATCCGGCGACCGTCCCGGGCGTCTCAGTGGCCGGGGACGGGTTCGACGCAGCCGCCCTCCAGGTAGGGTCCGTGCGCCTCGATCGTGTTCCGGTGCGCCGGCGTCAGTGTCCCCGTGACACACACGCCGTCCAGGCCGATGGCGAACCGAACGGTGTCGTCCACGGACTGGATCCGCTCGACCGCGTCGCCGTAGCCGAGGCGGGACAGTTCGGTGTCGACCCGCGCCCTGTCCACGGGGGCCGTTCCGAGGTTCGCCGTCAGTCGTGCGACATGGGCCTCGCCCCGGCAGCCGGCCAGGCCCTCGATGGGCAGGGTCCGCCGGTAGGCGTGGTTGTCGGCGTAGTTCGGGGGCCGGTCCTCCATCGCCTCCGTCGCGGGCGGCGAGGAGGACTCCTCGGCCGTCGGCTGGGGCGTCGTCGTCCCGCAGGCCGTGTCCTCCAGCCGCCGCAACTCGGTGCTGACGCGACGCGTCGGCCGCGGTGACGACGCGGGAGCGGAGGTGCCCGGCGCGCTCGGGGTGGCGGCGGGCCCGGTCGTGCCGCCGTCCACGCGCGTGTCGCCGCATCCGGCGAGGGTGAGGAGGGCCCCGGAGGCCAGGGTCGCCAGGGCTGTGCGACCCACCGTGCTTCTGCGCATCCGCCGAGTCGACCAGGGCGGGACCGGTCGGGGCAATGACGGAAGCCATACCTCCGGTCACAGACGGGTCACGGCGCACGCCGACACCCCGGGCTGCCGGGGTCGCGAGGTGTCACTGAGTACACCCCCCGATACGGGTTCTGCGCCCCATGTGCCCCGCCCCTGGTCTCCGTAGCTTCTTCAGCAGGGCACACGGCGTGCCGGACGGAGAGGGTTGACGATGTTTCGCACAGGCTCGCGACGTACGCACGACACGGAGCCCGCCGCCGAGGCGCTGCGGCTGGTCAAGGTCAGCAAGACCTACGGCACGGACGACAGTGCCGTGACCGCGCTGGACGGAGTCACCCTGTGCCTCGGTCGCGGCACCTTCACCGCGGTGATGGGGCCGTCGGGCTCCGGCAAGTCCACGCTGCTGCAGTGCGCGGCCGGGCTGGACCTCCCCGACAGCGGGATCGTGCGGGTGGACGGCACCGAGCTGACCGGCTCAGGCGAGGCCGAGCTGACGAGGTTCAGGCGCGGCCGGATCGGGTTCGTGTTCCAGCAGTACAACCTGCTGGACACACTGACCGTCGCGCAGAACACGGTGCTGCCCCTCAAGCTCGCCGGGCAGCGCGTGGACCGTCGGCGGACCCGGGAGATCCTGACGGCCGTCGGCCTGGGCGACCGTCTCGGCCACCGGCCCGACCAGTTGTCCGGCGGCCAGCGGCAGCGCGTGGCGATCGCCCGTGCCCTGGTCACCGAACCCCGGGTGATCTTCGCGGACGAGCCGACCGGCGCCCTGGACACACGCAGCGCCCGGGGTGTGCTGAGGCTCCTTCAGGACGCTGTGCGGGTGCACGACCGGACCGTGGTGATGGTGACCCACGATCCGGTCGCCGCGTCCTACGCCGACTCCGTGCTGTTCCTCGCCGACGGCCGGCTGGCCGGGCGGATGGACGACCCGACGCCGGACGCGGTGGCCGAGCGACTGGCACACCTGGGCGACGACACGATGGCGGGGGTGTGAGCGATGTTCATGCTGGCGATGCGGTCGATACGGCGACGGCCCGGACGGTTCCTCGCGACGCTGCTGTCCGCCTTCCTGGGCGCGGCGGTCATCATGATGTTCAACTCGCTGTACGACACGGCCGGACAGGCCGGCGTGGACTCGGTGAGCGCGGAGACGCTGACCACGTCGGCGAGCGTGGTCGGCGGCTACGGCACCCTGCTGGTGTTCTTCGCCGTCGCCTCGACACTGACGGTCAACGTGCGCCAGCGGGCGGCGGAGTTGGAGCTGCTGCGCTGCTCGGGAGCGACCCCGGCGCAGCTCAGGCGGATGGTCGTGGGTGAGGCGGTGGCGGTGGCCCTGCTGGGCGCCGTGCCGGCGATCGGCCCGGCCATGCTCGGCGGACAGGCCCTGCTGGGGATGTTCCAGGACAGCGGGCAGGTCGCGCGGTCGGTCGACCACTCCTTCGGGCCTCTCGCGCTGATGTCGGGCGTCGGCATCACGCTGCTCGCCGCGGTGGGCGCCGCGTTCCTCGCCGTACGGCGGGCGACGCGCGGGCACCGGCGCCGGGGCGGGGCACGGAGGTTCCTCGCGTACGCCGCGCTGCTGGCGGGTGCCATGGGGGCGCTGTCCACCTTCGCGTTCTCGGCGACGGACGCGGCGTTGATGGCGGCGCCGGCGTACGGGGCGATCCTGCTGTCGGTGGGCTTCGCGCTGCTGTCGCCGCGACTGCTGAAGGGTGTGCTGGACCGGCTGCCGCTGACCGGCGCGAGCGGGTGGCTGGCGGTGCGCAATCTGCGCCGACGGGCGGACCACCTCGCCGGGATCCTGATGTCGCTGATCCTGTTCACGGCGGTGGCCACGGCCACCTTGTACATGCAGGCGGTGGAGAGCGATGCCGTCGAGGCCTCGGGCCTGACCAAGTCGGTCGAGGCCAAGAACCTGGAGACGCTGAACCTCACGGTCGTCGGAATCATCGTGGTGTTCGTCTGCGTGATGCTGGTCAACTCCCTGTACGCGGCGACCACTTACCGTGGCCGGGAGTTCGGTCAGCAGCGCCTCGCGGGAGCGACTCCGGGACAGGTACTCAGCACGGTGGGTGTCGAGGGGCTGATCCTGACGGTCATCGGTCTGTTCTTCGGGACGGTGGCCGCGCTGGCCGGGATCATTCCGTTCACCGTCGTCCGTACCGACTCGGTACTGCCCGACCAGGGCCTGGGCATCTGGCTGACGGTCGGCGCGATCGCGGCGGCGGCGACGCTGGGGACCGGTCTGGTCACGGCCCGGCGGGTGCTGCGCACCCCGGCGGTGGAGGCGGTGGGGCTGGCCGCGTGAGCGGGGCAGGACAGGCAACAGGGGCACAGGGGCAGTCACTGCGGTGGCTGCCCTTTCTCCGCTCGCTTCGGTGCTGCCCCTTCTCCGCTCACATGCCCGCCGCGTCCAGCAGCGCCGTCACGGTCTCCGTGGTCAGTCCGTCCAGGCTCTCGACGCGGGCGCCGGCGCGGGCGCTCGCCCCGTCGAAGACCAGCATCAACTGGCGGGCGAGGAACTCGGGGTCACGCGCCCCGCCGAGCTCCGCCTGGACCCGGAACACCGTCTTCAGTGTCTCCTTGGCCTCGCGGGCCACCAGGTTCGCCGGGTGTTCGGGGTCCTTCAGCTCGATCAGCGCGGCCAGATAGGGGCAGCCCCGGTAGTCGGGCTCGGCCGATGCCTTCTCCAGCGCCTCGAAGACGTACAGGACGTTTTCACGCGGCGTACCAGAGTCCTCCGGCGGCGAGAGCCGTGCCGTGTACCCGGGCAGGCGCTGCTCCAGGCTCGCCGCGAGAACCTCGTCCTTGCTCGCGAACAGCTGGTACATCGACCGCTTGGAGACACCAGCGGCACGGCACAGCGCCTCGACGCCGATGGAGACGCCCTCGCGGTAGGAGAGCTCGGCCGCCGCGTCGAGCAACCGGTCCCGCGTGGACGCCTTGTCTGTCGTGGTCATACGCCGAGATTACCTCGCCGGCCGAAGCACGGAAACCGATCGGTATACCGATGAGGCGGGAGACGCCATTCCCGTGACATCATCGGTGAACAAGCGCTTAGATAGTGATACGACCTGGTCCGCGCCCAGCTGGAGGCCCCGTTGCTGTTCACTTCCGTCGACGACGTCTCCACACGCCTGGCCGGGACCGGCTATCTGGCCTCCCCCGCCGTCGCCACCACCGTCTTCCTCGCCGACCGCCTCGGCAAGCCACTCCTCGTCGAAGGCCCCGCCGGTGTCGGCAAGACCGAGCTCGCGAAGGCCGTGGCCCAGGTCGCTCAGGCGCGACTGGTACGTCTGCAGTGCTACGAGGGCGTCGACGAGTCCCGCGCGCTGTACGAGTGGAACCACGCCAAGCAGCTGCTGCGCATCAGCGCGGGCCGCGACGAGAGCTGGGACGAGACCCGCACCGACATCTTCAGCGAGGAGTTCCTGCTCCCCCGCCCGCTGCTGACCGCGATCCGGGGCGACGAGCCGAAGGTGCTGCTGATCGACGAGACCGACAAGGCGGACGTCGAGGTGGAGGGCCTGCTTCTGGAGGTCCTCAGCGACTTCCAGGTGACGGTGCCCGAGCTGGGCACGGTCACCGCGACCCGCCGCCCCTTCGTCGTCCTCACCTCGAACGCGAGCCGCGAACTGTCGGAGGCGCTGCGCCGCCGCTGTCTGTTCCTGCACATCGGCTTCCCCGAGGAGGAACTGGAGCGCAGGATCGTGCGGTTGAAGGTTCCGGGCCTGGACGAAACGCTGGCCGAGTCGGTGGTACGGGTCGTCGGCGCGCTGCGGGCGATGGACCTTCGGAAGGTGCCGTCGGTGGCCGAGACCATCGACTGGGCGCACACCCTCCTCGCGCTCGGTGCCGACACCCTCGACGAGACCGTCGTACGCGACACCCTGGGCGTGCTCCTGAAGCACCAGGACGACATCCTCAAGGCCGGTGCGAAGCTCGATCTGGGCGCCCTGTGACCACGCCGGCCGGTGTCGCGGAGCGGCTGACGTCACTCGTCGGGGCGCTGCGCGCGCACGGCATCCGGGTCGGCACCGGCGAGAGCGTGGACGCGGCGCGGGCGGTGGAGGAGCTGGGCCTGGCCGACCGGGAACTGCTGCGTGAGGGGCTGGCGGCGACCCTGCTGCACGGTGCGGCCCAGCGGCCGGTGTTCGACCCGGTCTTCGACCTGTACTTTCCGCGGGGCGTCGGCGCGCCCGGGACCGAGTCCGCGGACCGGGACGACCTGCGCGAGCGGCTCGCCGCCGCGCTGGCCGCGAACGACCGGGCGCTGCTCGACCGGTTGGCGGCCGAGGCGGTCGACGGGTTCGGCGGCTACGGTTCCTCGCCGGCGTCGGACGGCTGGTCGTCGCACCAGGCGCTGGACCGGCTGCGTCCGCAGACGCTGCTCGCGCGCGTCCGGGAGAGCGTCCGCGCGCAGGACGGCGGTTCGGGGTTCACCGCCCGGCTGCTGGAGGACGAGATCCGGCGGCGCATCGAGGTCTTCCGCCGGATGGTGGCCGCGGAGGCGCGGCGCCGGGTGGCCGAGCGGCGCGGCCGGGACGAGATCGCCCGGCGGGAGGTCGCCCCGACCGCCGACCGGGTCGACTTCCTGTTCGCCGGGAAGGCCCAGCTCGCCGAGTTGCGCAGGACGGTGCAGCCGCTGGCCCGCAAGCTGGCCACAAGGCTGGCGGCACGCCGGCGCAGGACCTCGCGGGGCACGATCGATCTGCGGCGCACCCTGCGCGGGTCGCTGTCCACGGGTGGGGTGCCGATGCGCCCGGTGCTGCGCCGCCGCCGTCCCGCTCGCCCCGAACTGGTGCTCCTGTGCGATGTGTCGGGCTCGGTGTCGGGGTTCTCCGACTTCACGATGCTGCTGGTGCAGGCGCTGCACGACCAGTTCAGCAAGGTGCGGGTGTTCGCCTTCGTCAACCGGATCGACGAGGTGACCGGGCTGCTCGTGCACGGCGCGGCCGACCCGGAGGGGCTCGGCGCCCGGATCCGCTCGCAAGCCGTGCTCACCGGCTGGCACGGCAGCAGCGACTACGGCGTGGCGCTGGGCGAGTTCGCCGAGCGGTACGGCGACACGGTCGGCCCGAGAACGACCGTGCTGATCCTCGGTGACGCCCGCACCAACATGAGCGACCCGAACCTGCCCGCCCTGCGGCGGATCGCCGAACGAGCCCGTCGCATCCACTGGTTGAACCCGGAGGCGGGCGCGCAGTGGGGCACCGGCGATTCCGCCGCACCCGCCTACGCCGAACTGGTCGAGATGCACGAGTGCCGGACCGCCCGGCAGCTCGGCGCCCTGGTCGGGCGCCTGCTGCCGGTCTGACTACGCGGCCAGCTGCGGGTACAGCGCGCCGAGATCGGCGGCCAGCCCCGACTTCACCTGTCGGGTCAGGTCGTCGGCCAGCACCTCGAAGGCACCGGCCTCGATGCCGTCGAGGGCCTGGGCGGCCACGCCCTCGGGAGTCGACTTCGGTGCGTCGATGGCCGCGGTCATGTCCGTGTCGACGTAGCCGACGTGCAGACCGGTGACCTCGATGCCGCGCGGCTTCAGGTCCAGGCGCAGGGAGTTGGTCTGCGACCACAGGGCGGCCTTGGAGGCGCTGTAAGAGCCGGCGAGGCCTAGCCAGGAGAGCACCGAGTGAACGTTCAGGATGTGGCCGCCGCCGTTGCGCTCGATGACCGGGACGAAAGCGCGCGCGACGAGGAGCGGGCCGTAGAAGTTCGTCTCGAACTCTCGGCGGATGTCGTCCACGGACGAGTCGAGGAAGTTCGCGTTCACACTCGCGCCGGCGTTGTTGATCAGCAGGGTGACGTCCTGCGCCTGCGGCCGCGACGGACGCGGGGTCGCTCACCTCCAGAGCCAGCGGTACCGCGTCCTGGTGCGTGACGGTCCGCGGGTCGCGGTCGGTGGCGTAGACCTTCTTCGCGCCGCGCTCGTACAGCGCGGCGACCAGCGCCCGGCCGATGCCGCGGCTGCCGCCGGTCACCAGGGCGACGGAACCTTCGATGGTGGTCATGAGTCTCTCCCGCAGTCGAAAACCGATCGGTTTACCCTCGTGCGACAGGGTAAACCGATCGGTTTCCGCAATGCAAGCGCGACAGAGCGGCGGATCCTCCCGGAGAAGCAAGGCCCATGAAGGCAGTGGTCAGCGACCCGTGTCCGGTGCCGGGGAAATGCGGGTGAGGTGCGGGGGCGGGTGCGGGTGCGTGCGGCCGCAGTCAACGCGCACTACTGGCATCCCACGCGCGGGCGAAGACCGTCGTCATGGGGTGACACGCGCGCCTGCGGGCGGGGACGCTCTCCCGGGTCCCCGCCCGCGGCAGGTCTTACTTGGCCTTCGCGTAATCCGTGGCCATTTCGCCCGCGAAGTCGTACACCACGGCCGGTTCGTCGCCCACGACCCAGGCGTCGTGTCCTGGCGGGCAGACGAAGACGTCGCCGGGGCCCACCTCGCTCTCGGCACCGTCGTCCATACGGATGCGCATACGTCCCTGGACCATGTAGCCGTTGTGGTGCACCTGGCAGCTGTCCGTGCCCGCTATCGGCGCCACGGACTCCGTCCAGCGCCAGCCCGGCTCGAACGTCGCCACGGCGAAGTCGAGGCCCGTGAGGTGGACGGCTTCGAGGTGCCCCCGGGGGAAATCGCGCCGCTCGTCAGCCTTTTCGAGTGTCTTTATCTCCAGCATGACGGCTCTCCCTTCCGGCCGTTGTCCGTACGGCCCGGGCAGGTCTCCGTCTCCCCGCCCACCACGAGCGGAGCCGGCGGGGGCCCGACCCCACCTCTCTATCGTCCGCCCGTCCGTCTGGTACCGCCATCCGGGTGAATGTGCCTGGAGTCAGGCCCCGGCCGCGCACAGCCGCGCGAAACGTTCCGCGTCGATGTTCCCGCCGGAGACGATCACTCCGATCCTGCGCGGGAGCGGACCCGCCCGCCCGGCGAGCAGGGCGGCCAGCGGGGTGGCTCCGCTGGGCTCGACGACGATCTTCAGGCGCTCGAACGCGAACCGCATCGCCTCCCGGATCTCGTCGTCGGACACCAGGGCGATCTCGTCGACGAGCCGCCGGTTGACGGAGAAGGTCAGCTCCCCCGGGGTCTCCGCGGCCTGGCCGTCGGCGATGGTGCGGGGCACCGGGATGGTGACCCGACGGCCCGCCTCCAGTGACCGCCGGGTGTCGTCCCCCGCCTCCGGTTCCACGCCGATCACTCGGATACCGGCGTCCAGACCCTTGGCCGCGGTGGCACTGCCGGCGATCAGTCCGCCGCCGCCTACCGGTGTCATCAGCGCACCCAACTCCCCTATCTCTTCGAGGAGTTCCAGTGCCGCGGTGCCCTGGCCCGCTATGACGTGCGGGTGTTCGTAGGGCGGGATGAGGGCGAGATTCCGCTCGGCGGCCAGGGCCTCGCCGATGGCCACGCGGTCGCCTGTGTAGCGGTCGTACGTCACGATCTCGGCGCCGTAGCCGGCGGTGGCCGCCCGCTTGGAAGCCGGGGTGTCCTCCGGCATGACGATCACCGCGGTGGTGCCGAGTTCACGGGCGGCCAGGGCGACGGCCTGGGCGTGGTTGCCGGAGGAGTAGGCGGCGATGCCCCTGGCCAGCTGCTCCGGGGTGAGCCGGGAGGCCGCGTTGTAGGCGCCGCGGAACTTGAAGGCGCCCACGCGCTGGAAGTTCTCGCACTTGAGGAAGACCTCGGCGCCGACCAGTTCGTCGAGGGTGCGCGAGCGCAGGACGGGGGTGCGGTGGGCGACGCCCTTGAGTCGGGCGGCCGCGTCACGGATGTCGTCGAGGGTGATCGGCGGAGTGGTAGTCGTCACGCGTGTCCTCCATGGGAATCGGATGCCGCGTCGGTCGCGGCCCGGGCCTGAGAGAGGTAGCTGTACGCGGAGGCGCGGGAGATGCCGAGCCGGGCGGCGACCTGTTCGACCGCGCGCCGCACGGCGAACACTCCGCGGCCGTCGAGACCGCGGAACAGCTCCAGGCGCTCCGCACGGTCCAGTACCGCCCAGGGGCGGTTCTGGTGGAGCTGATGGGCGTCGAGTATCACGTCGACGACGGAGTCGATGTCGTTGCCGAACGCGGTCACCGGCAGTTCGTCCGGCTCCCGGCCGATCCCGGCCAGTGCGCCGAGGAGACTGTGGGCCTCGGTGATGGCGGAGACGTCGAGGTTGACACAGACCGCGCCGAACACCGCGCCCGTCGAGTCCCGCAGCACCATCGTGGAGGACTTGACGATCTGTCCGGTGCCGGTGCGGGTGCGGTAGTTCAGCTCGTCGGCCGCCTCGTCGCCGCGCGCGACCATCCGCATGCCGATCTCGCTCATCGCACCGCCCACCGCACGCCCCGTCACCGAACCGGCGAGGGCGACCACCGATCCCTCCGGGCGCCGGTAGTCATGAAGGACCACCTCGCACATCGGCCCGAAGGTCGCCACAAGCCCGTCCGCGACCGGCTTCAGCGCGGCCAGGATCGCGTCCCGCTCGGCTTCCAGGCCCTCTTCGATCGACATCACGCCCCCTCTCTCGACCAGAAATCCAGACTACACGTCCAAGCCTTGGACTGAAAGTCCAATCCGCCCTCGACTTTCTCCCCGCGCGCCCGCTGTTCACGGCTTCCCGGGATCTTGACGGCGCGGATGTTACCGGTAACATCACTGAGTCGGAGTAGACGAGAGGTGTGCCGTGCCGGGGGAAGAACACGTCGTCGAGAACAACAAGCAGGTGTCCTCCACAAAGGCCACCGAGGCCAGAGAGACCACCGAGACCCGGCCGAACACCCCGATCTTCAGTCCCGCCGCCGTGGTGGCGTCCTGCGCGGGCTTCGTCCTCATCGGCGCCCTCCAGGCCCTCTACGGACCGGCCATCCCGGCGTTCCGCGAGGAGTTCGGCCTCACTCCCACGGCCGCCGGCCTGGGGCTGAGTGCCCACTTCGTCGGCGGGGTGGCCGGTGTGCTGCTGTTCGACCGGCTCTACGGCCGGTTCGGCAACCGGCAGATCCTCGGCGCCTCGTACCTCCTCATGGCGGTCGGCGCGGCGGGCTTCGCGCTGGCGCCGAACTGGCCGGTCGCACTGGCCGCGGCCCTGTTCGCCGGGCTCGGCTTCGGCGGCATCGACTACGGCCTCAACCAACTGTTCGCGATCGGCTTCGGCCACCGTTCGACCGCGATGCTGAACATCCTCAACGCGCACTTCGGCGTCGGCGCGATCCTCGGTCCCGCGCTCGTCGGCGCGGTCGGCTCCGCGCACTATCCGGCGGTCTTCCTCGGCTTCGCCCTCGCCAACCTGCCACTGCTGCTCTGCCTGAAGGGTGTCCGCGACCGGGTACCGCGGCCGGCCGGTGTCCCGGAGTCCGGCGGGGCGCGGGTCCTCGGCCGCAGCCTGGGTTCCGTGCTGGCCGTGTTCGTCGCGCTCTACGTCCTGCACGTGGGCGTCGAGGCGGGCGTCGGCGGCTGGGAGCCCACCCATCTGGAGACCGTCGGGTACGGCGCCGGGGTCGCCGCGACCGCCACCTCCGTGTACTGGCTGATGCTGACCGTCGGCCGGTTCCTGGTCGCTCCGATCGCGCTGCGTTTCTCGGCGCAGACCATCATCACCGTCTCGTGCGCGTGCATGACGGTCTGTCTGCTGCTGGCGTCGGTCCCGGCCCTCGCGCCGTACGCCTACGCCGGTGTCGGTCTGTTCATGGCTCCGATCTTCCCCACCGGCCTGCCCTGGCTGCACCGGGCGGCCCCCAGTGCCCGCCGGGCCGGTGCCCTCGTCATCGCCGCGTGCATGGTCGGCGGGGTCGCCGCGGGCCCGGCGCTCGGCGCGGCCATCGAGGCGTCCGGCGTCCGCGCGGTCCCGCTCCTGCTGTGCGGGATCTCGGCGCTGTGCCTGGCCGCGACACTCTGGCTGATCCGCGCCACCCGCCCCACCGACACCCCTCGCACTACTGACCCCTCCGGCGCCTCCCGAACGCCCAGCGCCTCCCGCACGCCCAGCGCCCCAGACACCCCGGGTCCTCCCAGCACCTCCGACACCCCCTGCACTCCCGGTACCCCCGGCACTGCCCGCACCCCCGGCAACCGCTGAACCGGTCCTGTCGCACCGACCCGAAGGGAAGCCCCCGCATGCCCGCTCTGTCCACGTCGTCCGACGGTTTCCTCCTGAACGGCGAGCCGTTCCGGATCATCTCCGGAGCTCTGCACTACTTCCGCGTCCACCCCGACCAGTGGACCGACCGGCTGCGCAAGGCACGGCTGATGGGGCTCAACACCGTCGAGACGTACCTGCCGTGGAACCTCCACGAACCGGAACTCGGCACGCTCGTCCTCGACGGTCTGCTCGACCTGCCCCGCTTCCTGCGGCTGGCGCAGGCGGAGGGCCTGCACGTGCTGCTGCGCCCCGGCCCGTACATCTGCGCCGAGTGGGACGACGGCGGGCTGCCCGCGTGGCTGATCTCGGACCCCGATATCCGGCTGCGCACCAGCGATCCGCGGTTCACCGACGCCCTCGACCGCTACCTGGACCAGCTCCTGCCCCCGCTGCGGCCGTATCTCGCCGCGAACGGCGGGCCGGTGATCGCCGTACAGGTGGAGAACGAGTACGGGGCGTACGGCGACGACACCGCGTACCTCAAGCACGTCGAACAGGCACTGCGTTCCCGGGGAGTCGACGAACTGCTGTTCACCTGCGACCAGGCCAACGCCAAGCACCTGGCCGCCGGCAGCCTGCCCGGCACGCTCAGCGCCGGCACCTTCGGCGGCCGTGTCGACGAGCACCTGGCCGCGCTGCGCGCGCATCAGCCCGAAGGTCCGTTGATGTGCGCGGAGTTCTGGATCGGCTGGTTCGACCACTGGGGCGGCCCGCACCATGTGCGGTCGGCCGAGGAGGCCGCGGCGAACCTGGACCTGCTGCTGTCCGCCGGCGCCTCGGTCAACATCTACATGTTCCACGGCGGCACCAACTTCGGCTTCACCAACGGCGCCAACCACCACCACACCTACGCGCCCACCGTCACGTCGTACGACTACGACGCCCCGCTCACCGAGAGCGGCGACCCCGGCCCCAAGTACCACGCCTTCCGCGAGGTCATCGCCCGGCACGCGGCGGTCCCCGACGAACCGGCCCCCGCCCCCGGCCCCAAACTCCCGCCGGTCACCGTCGACCTGGACCACCGGGTGCCGCTGCTGCCGTACGCCCGGACGCTGGAGGGGGTCGTGCGCGCGCAGGACCCGGTCACGATGAACGAACTCGGCGTGCACGGCGGCCATGTGCTGTACCGCACCACCGTTCCCGCCGCGGGAGACGGGCTGTTGCACTTCGAGGGCGGGGTCGGCGACCGCGCGCAGGTCTTCGTGGACGGCGCCGCCGTCGGCGTACTGGAGCGCGAACGCCGCGACGAGACGCTGCCCGTGCGGGTGCCGCATGCCGGTGCCGTGCTGGAGGTTCTGGTGGAGAACCAGGGCGGGGTCAACTACGGGCCGCGCATCGGCGCGCCCAAGGGCCTGCTCGGTCCGGTGTCCTTCCAGGGTGTCGCGCTGCACGGCTGGGAGTGCCGGCCGGTGCCCCTGGGCGACCTGGACGCGCTGCCGTTCGCACCGTCCGCCGCGGTCACGGACGCCGTGCCCGCCTTCCACCGGGGCACGTTCGCGGTGGACGTCCCGGCCGACACGTTCCTCGCGCTGCCGGGCTGGACCAAGGGCCAGGCGTGGGTCAACGGCTTCCACCTCGGCCGTTACTGGAACCGGGGTCCGCAGCACACCCTGTACGTCCCCGGCCCGGTGCTGCGTCCCGGCGCCAACGAACTCGTCCTGCTGGAGCTGCACGCCACCACCGGCACCCGCGCCCAGCTCACCGACACCCCCGATCTCGGACCGGTGGGCGAGTGATGCCCCGCCCCCACCGCCTGCGCGTCCCCGCCCCCGCCGGTCCGCCGCTGACCGGTCATCTGCCCTTCGCCGACGCCCCCGGCGTGCCCGATCCGATCGAGGTCAACAGCCGTTGGCTCACGCGCGGCGGGCGCCCCTGGTTCCCGGTCTCGGGCGAGTTCCACTACTCCCGCTACCCGGCCGCCGAGTGGGAGGAGGAACTGCTGAAGATGAAGGCGGGCGGGGTCACCGCCGTCGCCGGCTACATCATCTGGATCCACCACGAGGAGATCGAGGGAGGGGTCCGCTTCGACGGCGACCGCGACCTCAGGCGTTTCGCCGAGCTGTGCGCACGGCACGGCCTGGACTTCGTCCCGCGCATCGGCCCCTGGTCCCACGCGGAGGTCCGCAACGGCGGCCTGCCCGACTGGCTGCTGGCCCGCGACTGCGTCCCGCGCACCGACGACCCCGCCTATCTGGAGCCGGTGCGCGGCTGGTTCGCCGCCGTCGCCGAGCAGTTGCGGGGCCTTGACCGGGCGCACGGTGGCCCGATCGTGGCGATCCAGATCGAGAACGAGCTCTACGACCAGCCCGGCCACCTGCTCACCCTCAAGCGGATGGCCCAGGAGGCCGGACTGAGTGCCCCGCTGTGGACGTCGACCGCCTGGGGCGGGGTCCGCCTGCCGCCCGACGAACTGCTTCCGCTGTACGGCGGCTACACCGAGACGTTCTGGACCGAGGCGGACGGCGGCTGGCCCGACACCTGCCGCAAGCACTTCTTCTTCACCCACCAGCGCGACGACGAGGGCATCGGCGCCGATCTCAGACCCACCACCGTGCGGGGCGGCGAGCCGGACGCGTTCGCGGACCGATTCCCTTGGGCCACCTGCGAGTTGGGCGGCGGCATGGCGGTGTCGTACCACCGCAGGCCGCGCGTCGACGCCGACGACATCGGCGCGCTCGGCCTCACCAAGATCGGCTGCGGATCGATCTGGCAGGGCTTCTACATGTTCCACGGCGGCACCAATCCCGCCGGTGAGCTCACCTCTCTGCAGGAGTCCCACGCCACCGACTATCCCAACGACCTGCCCGTTCTGACGTACGACTTCCAGGCGCCGCTCGGCGAGTACGGCCAGTACCGGCGGACGTACCACGAACTGCGGCTGCAGAACCTGATGTTGGCGGACTTCGGGCATCGCGTCGCGCCGATGGAGTCCGTGCTGCCCGAGCTGCGGCCCGCGGGCCAGGGCGACCGGGAGACCCTGCGCTGGGCGGTGCGCGGCGACGGCGGTTCGGGCTTCCTGTTCGTCAACAACCATCAGCCCCACGAGCCGCTGCCGGACCATCCGGACACCTCGTTCACGGTCGAATTCCCCGATGTAGCCGGGGAGTTGACGCTGCCGAGCAGCCCCGTCACCGTCCCGACGGGCGCCTACTTCTGCTGGCCGTTGCGGCTCGACGTCGCGGGGCTGCGGCTGGAGTGGGCCACCGCGCAGCCCGTGTGCCTGCTCGAATTGGACGGCCGTACGGTCCTGGTGCTGGCCGCCGTCGACGGCATGGCTCCCGAACTCGCCCTGGACGCGGCCACGGTGACGTCTCTCAGCACACCGTCCGGGGACACCACCCACGTCGCCGACCGGCTGCTGGTGACCGGGCTGCGGCCGGGTACCGACGCCCTGGTCGAGGTGGAGACCGTGGCCGGCGAGCGGGTCGGCCTGCTCGTCCTGGACGCGGCGACGGCACGCACCGCCTACCGGGGCCGGGCGTGGGGTGCCGAGCGGCTGGTGCTGAGCGAGGCGGGCGTCGTCTTCGACCGGGAAGAGGTACGGCTGCACGGCTCGGCCCCCGATGTCTCGTTCGCGGTGCTGCCCGCTCCGCCGCGGGCTCCGGTGGTGGACGGGGCGGCGGTGACGCAGTCGGCGGACGGCGTGTTCACGCGGTACTCGGCGCGCGCCGAGGCGGGGGCCGGGGCGAGGGCCGGGGCGAGGGCCGGGGACGCTGACGCTCGGGTCGTGCTGCTGCGGCCTGCGGGGCCGGCGCCGGAGCCGACGACGGGCGTCCAGGGCCGGGCGAGCGCGCCCGCGGAGAAGCACTTCGACAGCGTGGCCGCCGAGTACCGGATCGACGTCCCGGACGGCCTGCCGCCGGGGACGCTGCTGCGGCTGCACTGGACCGGTGACGTGGGACGGGCGTACGTCGGGGAGACGCTGGTCGCGGACCAGTTCTTCTCCGGGCGGGTCTGGGACATCGGCCTGGACCGGCTGCCCGGCGAGACCCTGCGGTCGGAGGGCCTGCGGCTGCGGGTGCTGCCGTCGCACGCGGACGCGGCGGTGTACGTGCCGCGGGAGGCGGGCGACCGGGGACGTACGGCGGCGGTGACCCGCGCCGAGTGGGTCACGGCCCGTACCTGGACGCTACGGCCCGGCTGAGCCTCCCGCCCGGGCGTGGTTCCGGGGGCCCGGCGCCCCGAGTCCCCGGAACCGTCCCGTCGTACGCCCCGCCTATGCTGTGGGCCTGCCGGGCCAGACAGAACCCCCGCACCGACGTCGAGGAAACCGCCACCATGACCCGAAGCGCCGCCGACGGAGCCGTTCCGAAGTGGCGCAGCAGACGGAACTTCGCGGGGTCGCGCCCCGTGATGGACGACGTGGCCCGGCTGGCCGGTGTCTCCAAGCAGACCGTCTCCCGCGTGCTCAACGACCATCCGTCCGTCCGCGCCGAGACGCGCCAGGCGGTACTGGAGGCCATGCGCACGCTCGGCTACCGCCCCAGCCGCAGTGCCAGGTCGCTGGCCAGCGGCCGGACCCGGATGCTCGGTGTGATCTCCTTCGACGCGGCCCGTTACGGGCCCGCGTCGATCCTCACGGCGATCAACACGGCGGCGCAGGACGCCGGCTACCTGGTGAGTTCCATCGCGCTCGACACCGCCGACCACGACACGGTCGTGGAGGCGGTGGACCGGCTCTCGGCCGAGGGGGCGGACGGGGTGATCGCCATCGCGCCGCAGCTGTGGGTGGGGCGGGCGCTGGCCGACACCCACCTGGACATTCCGCTGGTGGTCCTGGAGAACGGCCTCGACACCGAGACCCCGCTGGTCACGGGCGACTCACGGGCCGGGGCCCGGAAGGCCACCGAGCATCTGCTGCGGCTCGGGCACGCCACGGTCTGGCACATCGCGGGTCCGACCGGCTGGACCTCCGCCGACCATCGGCTGGCCAGCTGGCGGTCGACGCTGGAGGACGCCGGGGCGAGGATCCCCGAACCCCTGGTGGGTGACTGGAGCGCCGACTCGGGGTACGAGCTCGGCCGCCGACTGGCCGCGCGCACGGACGTGACGGCGGTGTTCGTGTCCAACGACCAGATGGCACTGGGTCTCCTGCACGCCCTCCACGAGGCCGGACGTTCCGTTCCCGGCGAGGTCAGCGTCGTCGGCTACGACGACATCCCGGAAGCCGCACACCTCCTGCCGCCCCTGACCACGGTCCGCACGGATTTCGCGGAGATCGGCACCCGCTCCCTGCGTCTCCTCCTGAACCGCATCGACGGCTCCACCGAACCGCCCCGCCCCGAGTCCCTGGTGCCGGTCGACCTGGTGATCCGCGCCAGCAGCGGGCCCGCGCCGGGACGCTGACCGCGAGGCCTCCCGTTCCCTGCGCTGTGAGGCCAGTACCGGTGCGCTGACAGTCGTGCGCCCCCGCGCTCACAGGCTTAGCGTGGAGATCGGCGGCCCCGCAGATTCCGTGTCTGCCCGAAGCCGCCCCGCCGGAGAGACCGGCGCATCGCACGAAACGCAGGAGACACTCATGTCCGACGTCGCTGAGCCGGTTCAGCCGGTCCTGGAGCCGGCGGCGGCCGCGTTCGCCGCGGCGACCGCCAACCCGCCCTATCTCTTCGACCTGCCGCCCGCGGAGGGCCGCAAGGCGGTCGACGAGGTGCAGTCCGGCGACATCGAGAAGCCGGCCGTCGACGAGGAGTGGATCACCGTGCCCGGTGGCCCGACGGGCACGGTGCGGGCTCGGCTCGTCAGGCCGGCCGGCGCCACCGGGACCCTGCCGGTGATCCTCTACATCCACGGCGCGGGCTGGGTGTTCGGCAACGCGCACACCCATGACCGCCTGGTGCGGGAACTCGCCGTGGGCGCGAACGCCGCCGTCGTCTTCCCGGAGTACGACCTCTCGCCCGAGGCCCGCTACCCGGTCGCCATCGAGCAGAACTACACGGTCGCGCGCTGGATCGTGGAGCAGGGCGCGTCCAAGGGCCTGGACGCCTCCCGGCTGGCGGTCGCCGGTGACTCCGTCGGCGGCAACATGGCCGCCGCGCTCACGCTGATGGCCAAGCAGCGCGGTGACGTGCCCCTGGTCCAGCAGGTCCTCTTCTACCCGGTCACCGACGCGAACTTCGACACCGGTTCCTACCACCAGTTCGCCACCGGCTACTTCCTGCGTCGCGACGGCATGCAGTGGTTCTGGGACCAGTACACGACCGACGAGGCCGAGCGCGCGCAGATCACCGCGTCGCCGCTGCGCGCCGACACCGAGCAGCTGACCGGTCTGCCGCCCGCTCTGGTCATCACCGGTGAGGCCGACGTGCTGCGCGACGAGGGCGAGGCCTACGCCAACAAGCTGCGTGAGGCCGGGGTCCCGGTGACCGCGGTGCGCTTCCAGGGCGTCATCCACGACTTCGTGATGCTCAACGCCCTGCGCGAGACCCATGCCGCCGAGGCCGCGATCACGCTGGCCGTCGGCACCCTGCGCGGCGCGCTGCACGGCAACTGAGACATCCAGAAGGCCAGGAGGAGAGCTTTTCCATGTCCACCACCCCCACCGCCCTGCTCGTGCACGGCGCCTTCGCGGACGCCGGCAGCTGGTCCGGCGTCATCGCTGAGCTGCAGAACCACGGTATCCCCGTGGTGGCGCCGCCCAACCCGCTGCGCGGTCTCGCCTCGGACGCCGCGTACGTCGCCTCCGTGGCCGCCCAGATCGACGGTCCCGTCGTGCTGGTCGGCCATTCCTACGGCGGTGCGCTCATCACCGTGGCCGGCACCACGGAGAATGTCGTCGGTCTCGTCTACGTCGCGGCCTACGTGCTCGAGGAGGGCGAGAGCCTCGGTGAGTTGCAGGGCCGCTTCCCGCTCTCGCCGCTCGTCGAGAACCTGAAGCAGTGGACGTACCCGGTCGAGGGCGCTGAGCCCGCGGTCGAGGTCACCATCAAGGCCGAGGAGTTTCCGGCGATCTTCGCCGCGGATGTTCCGGCCCCCGTCACCAAGGTGCTGGCCGCGGCCCAACGCCCGCTCGCCGTCGCGGCGTTCGAGGAGACCGCCGCGGCCGCCGCGTGGCGGACCAAGCCGTCCTGGGCCCTGGTGGCCGCCGCCGACCAGGCGATCAACCCCGAGGTGGAGCGCTTCGGCGCCAAGCGGGCCGGGGCCACGATCGTCGAGTTGGAGGGCGCCTCGCACGCCGTGGCGGTGTCCCGGCCGAAGGAGGTCGCCGACCTGATCCGCGACGCGGTGCGGGCGACTGGCTGACAGCTGACGCGGGGGCGGGCGGCGCGGACGGATGCCCATGCGGTGTCCGTCCGCGCCGCCCGCTGTCGCGGGGCGTGGCGTGGCGTGGCGTGGCGTGGCGTGTCACGGTTGTTCCTGGCGTGGCGCGGTCACCGCGACGACCGGCGTGCCCCTCTGGCCGGCCCGGTCACCCGTGCAGCCAGATCCGCAGCGGGCCGACCGGCTCGAAGCCCTGTCGGACGGCTGCCGTCAGGTCGTCGCCGTGCTCGTAGCCGACCACAGGCAGGGTGGGGAAGAGCCGGTGCACCGCACCGAGGACGACCGGCCAGGCCAGGTCGGGGCCGCCGTCACGGGCGAAGACGTTGGAGACGCCGACCACGTCGTCACCGCGGCTCGCCACCGCTCCGGTGACGATCCGGCCGTCGGCGGAGTGTCCGGCGAGGACGAACGTGTCGGGGTCGTCGAGGAGTTCCGGGCGGAAGAGGTCCGCGGCACCGCCCTCGTCGTCCCAGGCGAGCGCCCACGCGCGCAGCGCGTCCCGGTCCTTCGCCACGTCCCAGCCGAGATCCGGCGCGAGTGAGGGCGCGCCCGCCGGACGGTGGATCCACCGCGCGTCGAACAGGACCCGATAACCGGCCTCGGTCAGGTCGAGGTCGGCGAAGCTGTCCTTCACCGAGGCGCCGGGAGTGGTGGTGTCGATCCGGGCGGCGAGCGCGTCCGGGTCGGCGCCCGGCACCAGCGTCACCGCGTCGGGGTAGTACGGCGGTGTGCGGGCGGCCGCGGCCCAGGCCTGCGCCTCGAACCCGCCCGCCACCCCGTGCGATCGGCTCATCGCCGCACACCACTCGGCGTTGTTGCGGGCGGCGGCCCGGACCAGGAACTGCTTCGACGTCGTCACGAGTGCGGATCATGGCCGGTGACAGGCAGGTTGGTCGAACCCTTATCCAGCAGCTCGGTCAGGCCGCGGTGCGGCGAGCAACTAGTTTGGATCTCTCGCCCGCACCCCGGAGGGACCCCGATCGTGTCCAGCCGTACCACCATCCAACACGTGGTTCCACTCGAAGAATGGAACGCCGACCCCGATCGCCCGTACGCTCCCGCTTCCCTCACGGAGGACGGATTCATCCACTGCTCCCCGGACGCGGAGACCACGCTGGCCATCGTCAACGCCTTCTACCGGACGGCACCGAGGCCGCTGCTGACGCTGGTCCTCACCGAGGACCGGCTGGCCTCCCGACTGGAATGGGAGGCCGCGGCGCCCGTCCCGCCGCCCGGCGTCCCGGCGAGCACCTTGTTCCCGCACGTGTTCGGCCCCCTCAACCGCGACGCCGTCGAGCGGGTCCTGGAGGTCCAGTGGGACGACCAGGGACAGGCGACGGGGTTGCGGGACGTGAGCTGACGGAACTCGAACGGAGAGCCTGTGCCGGCTCACCGAGAAGCTCTCGCCACGGTGAGACGCACCGACGATCCGAGCAGGCCGGTCCGTAGGGTCACGCGGCCGGGTGGTGCGTCGGAGTCGAACACCCGCCCTCCACGCTGCCTACGACTGCGCTGCCGCCGCCCGTCGTGTCGCCTACCTGGGTGCGATCACCGGAGCCGGGGGCGACGTCGAGCGCGCTGTGGGGTACCGCTGGAGCCCGGAGGGGAACGAGACGCACGCCCTGCGCTCCCGGGTCCTGCTCGACGTACGCGCCGCGGGAGCGCCCCACCCGGTGGCCGGCCTGTGGACCCGCGTGCACGACCTCGACGGCCTGCGTGCCTTCGCCGAGCAGAACCGCGCCCTCGGCTACACGGGGATGATGGCCATCCACCCGTCCCATGTCCCCGTCCTCAACGAGGTGTTCTCGCCCTCTCCCGCGGAACTCGCCCGCGCCGTACGGCTGATCGCCGCTCTGGAGGAGGCACAGGCCCGGGGCGAGGGATCGGTCGCCTTCGAGGGCGAGATGGTCGACGAAGTCATGGCCACGACAGCGCGCGCGGTCCTGCGGGCCGAGTCCCGCCGCCCGGTGTGAGCGTGCGGTTCAGTACGTCGCGCGCCCGCCGCCGGCGATGACGCTGACGCTGACGCTGACGCTGACGCTGACGCTGACGCTGACCAGGATGCCGCTGGTGGCCGGTTCCGTGCCCACGGACTCGGTCAGTGCGATTCGCGGCTGACCTCCGAGCCGCTGGAGCCGACGAGGAAGTCCAAGTCGGCTCCGGTGTCGGCCTGGAGGACGTGGTCGACGTAGAGGCGTTCCCAGCCGCGCCCGGGCTTGGCGAAACCGGTGAGGGTGGCCTCGTCGGGGGTCCGGGCGGCGAGTTCGTCGTCCGGGACCTCCACGTCGATGCGGCGGGCTTCGACGTCGAGGGTGATGACGTCTCCGGTCCGCACCAGGGCGAGGGGACCGCCGGCCGCGGCCTCGGGTGCCACGTGCAGGACGACGGTGCCGTAGGCGGTGCCGCTCATACGACCGTCGCAGACCCGGACCATGTCACGCACGCCCCGTTCGAGGAGTTTCCTCGGCAGCGGCATGTTCGACACCTCCGGCATGCCCGGGTAGCCCTTGGGGCCGCAGCCACGCAGGACGAGGACGCTGTCGGCGTCGACGTCGAGATCCGGGTCGTCGACGCGGGCGTGGAAGTCCTCGATGCTGTCGAAGACGAGCGCCCGGCCGCGGTGGCGCAGCAGGTGCGGGGAGGCGGCGGCCGGCTTGATGAGGGCCCCGGCGGGGGCGAGGTTGCCGCGCAGGACGGCGATGCCGCCTTCGGCGACCAGCGGTTCGGAGCGGGTGCGGATGACCTCGGAGTCCCAGATGGGGGCGTCGTCGAGGTGGTCGACCAGTGGCTTGCCGGTGACGGTCAGCGCGTCGGGGTCGAGCAGGTCGCGGACCTCACGCAGGACGGCGAGCAGACCGCCCGCGCGGTGGAAGTCGTCCATGAGGAAGCGGCCGGCCGGCAGCAGGTCGACAAGCACCGGTACGCGGGAGCCGATGCGGTCGAAGTCGTCGAGCGTCAGGTCGACGCCGAGTCGGCCGGCTATCGCGAGCAGGTGGACGACCGCGTTGGTCGACCCTCCGACGGCGGCCAACGCCACGATCGCGTTGTGGAAGGACGCCTTGGTCAGGAAGGTGCGCGGCCGGCGGTCCGCGGCCACCAGGTCCACCGCCAGCCGGCCGGTGTCGTGGGCGGCCTCCAGCAGGCGGCTGTCGGGAGCGGGGGTGCCGGCGACTCCGGGGACGACCGTGCCCAGCGCTTCGGCCACCAGCGCCATCGTCGAGGCGGTGCCCATGGTGTTGCAGTGCCCGCGGCTGCGGATCATCGACGACTCGGACCGGGTGAACTGTTCCTCGGAGAGCGTGCCGGCCCGCACCTCCTCCGACAGCCGCCACACATCGGTGCCACAGCCCAGCGGCGCACCGCGGAAGGTCCCGGTCAGCATCGGGCCCCCGGGCACGACGACGGCGGGCAGGTCCACCGACGCCGCGGCCATCAGCAGCGACGGGATCGTCTTGTCGCAGCCGCCGAGCAGCACGACACCGTCGATGGGGTTGCCCCGGAGCATCTCCTCCGTGGCCATCGCCGCCATGTTGCGCCAGAGCATGGCGGTGGGCCGCAACTGCGTCTCCCCCAGCGACACGACGGGCAGGTCCAGGGGAATCCCGCCCGCCGCGTGCACACCGTCGCGGACGGAGGCGGCCACCTCGTTCAGGTGTGCGTTGCAGGGGGTCAGGTCCGAGGCGGTGTTGGCGATGGCGATCTGCGGCCGCCCGGTGAAGGCGTCCTTCGGCACACCGCGGCGCATCCACGCCCGGTGGATGTAGGCGTTGCGGTCCTGACCCGCGTACCACTGGGCGCTGCGGAGCGTCACCATCGAGCTCCTTCCAACAACCGACACATGGGTCTAATCTTTGGAACGCCATGAAGCATACGCAGGTGTCCCACGGACCGACACCCCTCGGTGATGACCACTCAACTGACGGCGAGAGCAGCCGACTTGTCGGTTCGGACCGCGTACTCGCGGTCCTCAAGGAGCTGGCCCGGTATCCCGACGGGGTGGGGCTGGAGGAACTGACCCGGGTGATCGGCAGCCCCAAACCGACCGTGCACCGGGCGCTGGGTGCGCTGCGCCGGGCCGGTCTGGCCGACCAGAACGTCCGTGGCCGCTATGTGCTCGGCGACGAGTTGCTGCGGATGGCGTTCGCCCATCACGAGGCCCGTCCCGAGCACGTCCGCGTCCGGCCCGTCCTCGAAGCGCTGGCCCACCGGTTCGGGGAGACCGCGCACTACGCGGTCCTCGACGGCCGTGAGGTCGTCTACCGCGCCAAGGTCGATCCGCCCACCGGTGCCGTCCGCCTGACCTCGACGGTGGGCGGCCGCAACCCCGCGCATGCCACCGGCGTCGGAAAGCTGCTGCTCGCCCACCGCCTGGGCACCCTGCCGGAGGTGGAGGCGTGGATCGGGGACGCGTCCCTGGAGCCCCGTACGCCTCGGACCCGGTGCACGGCCGCCGCCCTGCACGGTGACCTGCGGGCCACGCGCGAACGGGGCTACGGCCTCGACGACCAGGAGAACGAGACCGGGGTCAACTGCCTCTCCCTGCCGGTGTACGCGACCTCGCCGACGATGCCCTCCGGCGCCTTGAGCATCAGCGCGCTGGTGTACCGGACGCCACTGCACACCCTGGTCGACGCGGTCGACGAGATCCGCGCCGTGCTCGGCCCACTGGGCGAGCCGCACCGATGAACACGGGCGTACGCGCCCCCACCCGCCTGACCCATCCGGCCGGCCGAACACAGGAGGCTTCACCGTGTACCTCAGCCAGTTCCTCGTCCTGGAGCCCGGCGACCTGATCAACACGGGCACCCCGCCCGGCGTCGGCATGGGATTCGACCCGCCGGTGTGGCTGCGGCCCGATGACGTGATGGAACCGGGCATCGAGGGTCTCGGCGCGCAGCGCCAGCCGGTACTCGGGCCACAGTCAGCATCCGCCTGATGCGCGCGTTCGTGCTGGTGGCTCCCGGGGAGTACGAGGTCCAGGAGGTCCCGGCGCCGGTAGCGGCCCCCGGCGAGGCCGTCGTCGATGTCGAGCGGGCCGGTGTGTGCGGTACCGACGCGGAGTTCTTCACCGGCGAGATGGCCTATCTCCACCAAGGGCACTCCACCTACCCGATGCGCCCCGGTCACGAGTGGGCCGGACGCGTCGCGTCGGTCGGCGCCGGCGTCGACCCCGCCTGGATCGGCCGACGCGTCATGGGCGACACCATGCTCGGCTGCGGCACCTGCCGCCGCTGCCTGCGAGGCCACCAGCACGTGTGCGAGAAGCGCCAGGAGGTCGGCGTACGCGACGGCCGACCCGGCGCCCTGGCCGAACAACTCGCCGTGCCGGCCACCTCGTTGCACGCCCTGCCCGACACGGTCGACGCCGTACTCGGCGCGCTGGTCGAGCCCGGCGGTAACGCCCTGCGCGCCGCACAGGCCGCCGAACTGCGCCCCGGTAAACGGGTGTTGATACTCGGGCCGGGGACCATCGGCCTCCTCGTCGCCCTGTTCGCCCGCGCCGCCGGGGCGCAGGTGCATCTGATGGGCCGAACCGACAGTTCGCTCGCTTTCGCCCGCACCCTGGGCTTCGAGAACGTGTGGCGGGAGAACTCGGTCCCGGATCTCCCGTTCGACGCGGTCGTCGACGCGTCCAACGCCGCTCACCTGCCGGCCCTGGCCCTCGACCTGGTCGAACCGGCCGGCCGTGTGGTCCTCGTCGGGCTGGCCGGGACGCCCAGCAGACTCGACACCCGCACGCTCGCCCTCAAGGACGTGACCGCGGTCGGTGTCCTGTCCGCCTCACCGGGCCTGGACGCCACCATCCAGGCGTACGCCGACGGATCCGTCGACCCGAGGCCCCTGGTCTGCGCGACGGTCGGCCTCGAACAGGTCGGCGCCGTCCTGCGCGGCGAGCGCCCGCCCGGCTCCGGTCCGGGCCCCAAGACCCACATCGACCCCCGTCCGAGCCCACCGGTCGACAGCCCTCCGTGAGTCGACGTTTCCGGTGGTGGCGGTGGAGCCGACGTAGTTCCAGCTCTACGGGGCGATCGCCGCCACGAAGGCGGTGCTGCCGGCGATGCGCGAGGCCGGCGCGGGCACCCTGCTCTACACCACCGGCGCCGGCTCCCTCGACCCCGTGCCGCTGGTCGGCAACGTCAACGCCGCCGCCGCGGCGCTGCGCAACTGGGCGGTCAACCTGCACAAGGAGCTGGACGGCACCGGCATCCAGGCCGCCCACATCGGCATCGACGTGTCGATCGGCACCGCCGTCATGCCCGGCCGGCCGGTGATCCAGCCCGAGGACATCTCCCCCGTCTACTGGGAACTGCACACCACCAGGCGCGACCAGGCCGAGCTCGTCTTCAACGGCTGATCACACCTGTCCCCCAGGGTCCGCACCTCACACGTCCTGGATCCGGTCGACCCGGACGGGCCCGCCGCTGGTGACGGACTCGATCGCGGCGAGGGCGATGGACAGGGCACCGCGGGCGTCCTCACCGGTGACGGAGGGGGCGCGGCCGGTGCGGACACTGTCGGTGAAGTCGGCGAGTTCGGCCACGTAGGCGTCATGGAAGAGATGCTGGTCGTAGGTGACGCACTCGGCGGCGGAGCCGTCCGGGCCGTATGCGGTCAGGTGGGTGCGGCGAAGGTCGCCCATGGTGAGCATGCCGGCCGAGCCGAGGACCTCGGCACGTACGTCATAGCCGTAGACGGCCTGGAAGCTGGCCTCGGCGGTGGCGAGGGCGCCGTTGTCGAAACGGATCGTGACGACCGCGGTGTCGAGCAGGCCGCGGTCCTTGAAGTCGGGGCGGACCAGGGCGTCGGCCATGGCGTGCACCTCGACGGGTTCGGCGCCGGGGTTGAGGTAGCGCAGGATGTCGAAGTCGTGGATGAGGGTTTCCAGGAAGATCGTCCACGGCGGTATGCGGGACGGGTCGGCCAGCTTGGGGTCGCGGGTGAGCGACCGCAGGAGGTGCGGGGTGCCGATGGCGCCGGCGGCGATCTTCTCGTGGGCGGCCCGGAAGCCCACGTCGTATCGGCGTTGGAAGCCCACCTGGAGCGGCATGCCCGCGTCGGCCGCGGCCTTGATGGCGCGGTCGGCCTCGGCGAGGGTGACGGCCATGGGCTTCTCGCAGTAGACCGCCTTGCCCGCCTCGGCCGCCGCCTGGACGAGGTCGGCGTGGGTGCGGGCCGGGGTGACGATCACTACGGCGTCGATCCGCGGGTCGGAGAGCAACTCGCCGATGTCCGTGTAGGTGGTGGCACAGCCGAGGCGGTCACCCAGGCGCCGCGCGGCGCCCGGGGCGGGGTCGGCGACGGCGCCGAGGTGGACACCCGGGAGGCGGTGGGCGAGGGTCTCGGCGTGGAGGGAGCCCATCCGTCCGGCGCCGATGAGGCCGACGGAGAGAGGCTGGTGCGTGGTCATGCGGGTACTCCGTACGTCACTTGTTGTCACTTGTCGTCAGAGGGCTTCAGAGGTTCAAGAGGTTCAGAGAGATCCGGCGGGGTTCGGCGGACTTCAGCGGGCTTCAGCGGACTTCAGCGGTTCAGAGAGTGAAGGCGGCGCGGAAGCGCTCCAGGGCCTCATCGCTGTCGCCGGAGGCCCACGCCTCCATCGCGACCGTGCCCTCGTAGCCCAGCTCCTTCAGGGCGCGGGCGATGGCGGGGTAGTTGATCTCCCCGGTCCCGGGTTCGCGGCGGCCGGGGACGTCGGCCACCTGGATCTCGCCGATCAGGCCCAGGCCGTGGGCCCGCCGGACCAGTTCGATCAGGTTCCCCTCGCCGATCTGCGCGTGGTACAGGTCCAGGTTCATCCGCAGCCCGGGCCGGTCCACCGCCTGGACCAGGGCCAGGGTGTCCGCGGCCGTCGCGAACGGCACCCCGGGGTGGTCGACGGCCGTGTTGAGGTTCTCCAGGGTGAAGGTGACCCCCGCGCTCTCACCCAGCTCGGCGAGCCGGGTGAGAGCGCGGCGCGCGGCGTTCCACATCTCCCCCGTGGCCGCGCAGGTCACCGGCACCACCGGCAGGCCCTGACCGTCCAGTCCGGTGCCGTGCAGGTTCAGTCGAGGACAGCCCAGGTGCTCGGCCGCCCGGACCGACTCCTCAGCGGTGCGCAGGAGTTCGGCCGCGCCCTCCTCGTCCGTCAGAGTCCCCCGGATGTAACCGGTCATGGAGGAGAACTCGGCCGGTGTCCGGGCCAGAGCGTCCACGTCGTGCCGGGTCCAGTCCCAGATCTCCACCTGGAAGCCGGCGTCGTGGATGCGCCGCACCCGCTCATCGATCGGCAGATCCAGGAACACCATCTCGGCGCAGACCGCCAGTGTGTACATCGCCCTCACCCTCTCTCCGCTGTCGCAACTAGAACGTTCTAAAATCTAGAACGTTCTAGAGCACCTGTGCGCAGCAGTACGCCAGCCGCCGTGCACCCCTGTCAAGACTTCGGTGGCCGACGAATCCTAGAACGTTCTATAGTCGGCCTCTGCGGAGACGGCCCAGACCAGGGAGTACAGGTGTCAAAAAACCCCGCGTCCCCCGAAAAAAAGCGGCCGACCCTCGCGGACGTCGCGGCGCGGGCCGGTGTGTCCACGGCGCTGGTCTCCATCGTGATGCGCGACGCCAAGGGCGCCAGCGCGGCCACTCGCGAGCGTATCCTCCACGCCGCGCGGGAGATCGGATACCGCCCGGACGCCCGGGCACGGCTGCTGCGCAGCCGGCGTTCCCGGCTGCTCGGGGTCCAGTTCGGCCTCCAGCATCCGTTCCACGCCGACCTGGTGGACGGCATCTACGCGGCGGCCGAACCGGCCGGCTACCAGATCGCGCTGAGTGCGGTGACCGCCGGGCGCGGCGAGCAGCGCGCCGCCGAGACGCTGCTCGCCGACCGCTGCGAGGCGTTGATCCTGCTCGGCCCGCAAGCCCCGGCCGCGCGACTGGCGGAGCTGGCCGGGCAGTTGCCGGTCGTCTCCGTGGCCCGTCGGCTACGGCCGCCTCTCCCGGGCCTGGAGGTCGTACGGACGGCCGACGACGAGGGCGCCCGGCAGGCGGTGGACCACCTCGTCGCTCTGGGCCACCGCGACATCGCCCACATCGACGGCGGCCGGGCGCCGGGCGCGGCCGACCGGCGCCGGGGCTACCGCACCGCGATGAACCGGCACGGCCTGGGCGCACACATCCGCGTCCTGCCCGGCGGCCTGACCGAGGAGGAAGGCGCCGCAGCCGCACGTACCCTGTCGACCGCCCGCCCACGCCCCACCGCCGTACTGGCCTTCAACGACCGCTGCGCGACCGGCGTCCTCGACACCTTCCTCCGCAACGGCATCGCCGTCCCCGGAGACATCTCCGTGGTCGGCTTCGACGACAGCCACCTGGCCCGCCTCGCCCACATCGACCTCACCACCGTCGGACAGGACGTCCGACGCCTTGCCCGCCTCGCCGTCAGCCGGGCCGTCGCACGCCTGGAGGGCGACGAGGCCGCGAGCGGGGAGGACGTCATCGCCCCCCATCTCGTCGTCCGGGGCACGACCGCACCGCCCGGGTGAGCCCGGGCCACGTCGGTCGAGTCCCTCGGGCGACGTGGGCGAAGCGCGCGACCTTCTCGGTGGCGAGGGCTTCCGTCAGGGTGCGGCGTGCGAGGCTCGCCGCAGTCGTGGCCCACCTGTTGTGGCTACTCATCGTCGCCGGTGGACATCTCGACATCGAGCACCCCCTCGCTCTCGAACAACTCGGAGGCGAGTCGGCCGGTCTCCGCGCTGCCCTCCAGCTCCAGCAGGACCCGGGCCGCCAGATCCGTACGGCCGGGCAGCCGTTCCGCCCTGACCTGCAGAATCCGAAACCCGCTGCGGGTGCAGGTCTCCAGCAGTCTCGGCAGCAGCGCGCGGCCCGTGAGATACGTCAGCCGGACCTCCACGGTGGCGACCGCCGTACCGGGGACGAAGCGCGCGGCCAGCCGGGGATAGCCGCGCGCCACGAGGAAGTGCAGCGCGGTCACCACCAGGGCGAGGATCGGCAGCCCTCCCCCGCAGGCCATCCCGACCGCGCACGTCAGCCAGATCGTGGCCGCGGTCGTCAGCCCGCGCACCGCGTCCCGCCGTACGAAGATCAGGCCGCCGCCGATGAACCCGATACCGGAGACGATCTGGGCCGCCACCCGGGACGGGTCGAAGGACACGTTCTCCAGCCCGAGCACATCGCTGAAGCCGTACTGGGAAACTTCCATCATCAGCGCGCTGGCGATCCCGACCAGCGTGTGCGTGCGCAGGCCCGCGCTCTTCTGCTGCGCCGCCCGTTCCCAGCCGATGAGGCTCGACAGCAGCAGCGCCAGCCCGAGCTCGGCGAGTTGCCGTAGCCCTTGCCCGTTGTTGACGTCCCACAGGGGAACCGCATGTACCGTCATGCGCACCTCCCTGCCTGCGAGTCTTGCCCGTGGAGCGCCGACCATGCCTGTGGCCGCCCGACGTCCGGGTGCGGCTACGGGTGCCCGAGCAGGAACGGCAGGACCACGTCCGCCATTTCGTCGGGCACTTCCTCGGCGAGGTCGTGTCCGGCGTCGAAGACGTGGCCGGTGACGTCGTGGGCCATGAGCCGCATCTGCGACTCGTTGCGGTCGCCGATGAACGCCGACCCTCCGAGCGCCAGCACCGGGATGTCCAGCTTCTTCCGCGCGGTCTGCCTGTTCTGTTCGGCGTCGACGAGCATCGCCCGGTAGATCGAGAGCATCGCGCGGATGCCGCCGGGCATGGAGTAGCAGCGCACGTATTCGTCGACCGCGTCGGGGGTGGCACTGTCGGGACGGCCGCGCTCGAATTTGATCATGTAGGTGATCAGCTCGCGCTCGTGTCCGGCGATCAGCATCTCGGGCACGTCGGGTTGGAAGTAGAAGCCGAGATGCCACAGGTGCATGCCGCTGGAGACGTTCTCGGGGGTGAGGGCGGTGTGGTCCTCGAAGCCGAATCCGGGGAACAGCGCCTCGGCGAACACGAGAGCGTTGACGTGGTCGCGGTGGCGGGCGGCGAGCTGGTAGCCGATCACCGCTCCCCAGTCCTCACCGATCACGGCGTACGTCTCATGTCCGAGGTGGGTCATCAGCTCGGCGATGTCGTCGCTCATCGCCGCGGAGTCGTAGCCGTCCGCGGGACGGGCGGAGTCGCCGAGGCCGCGCAGGTCCGGTACGACGACGGTGCGATGGGGCGTCAGCTTCGGCACGAGGTGCCGCCAGTGGTAGCCGGTCTTGGGCACGCCGTGCAGCAGCACCACCGCGGGTCCGTACCCGGCCGTCCGGTAGTGCAGACTCGTCCCGTTGACGGTGGCACGGCCCGTGCGGACGGGCGTCCCTTCATGGTCGAACATCATTTCCATCCCAGCTTTCTGATTGCTTCGCGGCGCGGGCGTCAGCGGGCCTGCGGCGGGTCGACGAGGGTCACGAGGCGGCTCGGTCCGCTGCCGCCCGCGGTCGTCCGACGGGCGCTGTGGCCGGCGGGGTGCAGGGCGACGTTCTCCGGGTAGAGCCGGCCGAGCAGGGCCAGCACGACGAGGTCGTCCTGGCCGGCGGCGTCCAGGGTGACGCCGCCGCTCTGCGTCCACACCAGTCCGGGTGCGTGCAGCGCGGACCACACATCCGCGGTGCGTGATGCGGCCTCGGCGGATGCGTCGTCGGCGGATACATCGCCTGCCGATGCGTCGCCTGCCGATGCGTCGCCTGCGGATGCGTAGCCTGCGGCGGGGTCCTCGCGGTGGGCGAAACGGTGGCCACGCAGGGCCTGGCCGAGATCGACCCGGGCGGTGGTGCCGCCGTGGGCAACCTCGATGCGGGCGGTGCGCGCCCCGTCGGCGAGCGGCCCGGTGACGGTCCGGGCGGTGAGCGGCCCCGCTACGGCGGCGGGCGGCAGGTCCTCGACGAGGGTACGGGGTGCGGCGTAGTAGTCCTTCACCTCGGCGACGTACGTGGCGGTTTCCTCGGCGGCGGCCTTGGGACGCCAGGTCAGCAGGTGCCGGGGCGCGGTCAGGGGAGGCTGGTCGAGGACGGCGGGCAGGGCGGTGCCGCCGGTCGCGTCGAAGCCGTAGCCGGCCGCGCCGGAGGTTCCGGTGACGACATGGTGGGCGAAGTCCACGATGCCGGTGTGGCGGATCTGGCGGACCAGCAGTTCGGTGAGGAACGCGTCGCGGGCCGGTTCGATGTGCCGCAGTCCGGCCGGGGTGACCAGGAGCGGGACGTCCTGCCAGTTGGTGAAGGGCAGCAGGGCGTCGCGCAGCAGGACCATCTGGTGCAGCCACTCGTTGTAGAGCTGCATCGTGACGGGCCCGCCGCGTCGGCCGCGGAGCAGATCGGCTGCCGCGGGGGTGAGCAGGTGGCCGTAGCAGTGGCTGCGGACGACCAGCGGGCCCGCGGGCAGCGGTATCCGGTCGGCGAGCAGCCTCTCCAGTGCTTCGGTGGCCCAGGAGGCGATCTCCCGGCCGATCCTCTCGGCCTGCCCGCCCAGTTCACGCACGGCCGAGGCACTGTCCGGCCCGATGACCGCCGGCAGGGAGCTCTCCCGGGCGCCAAGGGCGAGTGTCGCGTGGATCTGGTCCTCCAACACCTCACCGTCCGCGCTGGTGAGGGCGTTGTCGTCGATGATCCCCTGCAGCAACGGCTCGGTGGCGATGAGGAATTGCCGGGCGGTCAGGGTGGTGCCGACCGCGGGGAAGGTGTTCCAGCGGCTGCCGCCGAGGGCGGGTGCGGTCACAGTCGGTTCGGGGGGCATGGTGGGTCCTCCTGAGTGGTCGATGAGTGGTCGATGAATCCGGGGTGGGTCGCGCCGGATCCCCTGCCGCGTGGGCTCCAGATGACTTTTCTGGATCATCCGATACAGATTGAGGGCGTGAAAAGTCAGTCGAGGACGGTCAGCGCGACCTCCACGAGGGGTTCGAGGGCGCGGACGTCCGGCGTGACCTTCGAGGAGACCAACAGCCCGTTGAGGAAGGTGACGAGGAAACCGGCGAGCGTGTACGGGTCGTGCCGCGCCGCGATCTCGCCCCGCTCCGTCGCCACCCGCAGCACTTCGGCGAGTGCTTCCCGGCTGGCGTCCTGCATGTCGCGCACGGTGCGCCGCGTCGCCGGGTCCTGCGGCAGGCGCTCACAGGCGGCGTTGACCGCGAGGCAGCCCCGTCCGTGGTCTTCTACGGCGATCCGGACCCGCTCGACCAGCATCGCGCGGATCGCCGACCGGGCGTCCGCCCCCTCCTCCAGGTCGCGCAGGGCGGCAGCCGCGAGGGTGGTGCGATAGTGCTCCAGCGCCGCCCGGTACAGGCCGTCCTTGTCGCCGAACGCCGCGTACAAGGACCCCTGCCCGATCCCCAGATGCTGTGTCAGGTCGCGCACCGAGGTCGCCTCGTAGCCGCGCGCCCAGAACAGCTCCATCGCACGGCTCACCGCCGCCTCGGTGTCGAACTCTCGGGTCCTTGCCATGACCCCACCGTAACTTATCTGGATCGACTGTTCAAGAAAGAGCCTGCCGGGGAAGCATGGCATGACGCCCCTTGCCCTGTGGTGGTCATGTACAGCTCCTGAAGAGGCGCGTGGATCTCCGGTTCACCCTTCAGGCAGCCAGAGTGCCCTGGTGAAAGTGCACGCGCCAGCCCGTCTCCGTCTGGCGCCAAAGGGAGCTCCGGCTCCGATCTCTGTGAACCGCGGATCCAGAAGCTCCCGAACAAGGGCCGGAGCGTCGCACCGGGCAGCGATCTGAACCCGGCGCGCGAGGCGGACGTCGAGGGCGTCCCAGTGGAGATGCGCCCAGGAGTTGCTGGGCCGCAACCAGCGCTGTTGGCAGTCACGACCAGACCGGTGCGATGCTGTTCCAAAACCGTGAGGAGAGTTCAGCGCTCGCCGAGCACGGCTGCCAGGGCGGCGTAACGTGCCCGGTCTTCCGATGTCAGATGGGCGAATCGGTCCGTGACCGAGGAGGCGAACCGCTGCCGGATCCGGTCGCGGAGTTCCTCTCCTGCCTCCGTGAGCACGACGCGGTTGATCCGCCGATCCTTCGAGTCCTGCTCTCGGGCGAGCAGTCCGCGCTTCTCCAGCCGGTCGACCATGCCGGTCACGTTCGTCTTGTCGCAGCCGAGTGTGGCGGCCAGCCCGCTGAAGGACGGCCGTTGGGCGAGGGTGCACAGCAACTGGGTCTGCTGGCTGGTCAGTTCGAAGTCGCGGGCGATCTCCGCGTAGAGCAGGGCGGCCTCGCGGTGCAGTGCGGCCACCGCCGCGACGAGGTCATCAGACGTCATGGCGTCAGTCTACTCAGTGGATGGTTGACATTCTCGACCAATAAAGTCGATGATCTAAACCATCGAGCATCTCGACGAGTGGAGGCTGGAACGTGTTGGCAGGAAAGGTCGCCCTGGTCACCGGGGCATCGCGGGGAATCGGGCGGGGTGTCGCCGAGCGGCTGGGCTCGGACGGGGCGCAGGTCATCGTGAACTACCGGTCCGATGCCGAGGCGGCGGCCGAGGTCGTGGCCACGGTCGAGAAGGCCGGCGGCCACGCGACGGCCGTACGCGCCGACGTGTCCGACCCGGTTCAACTGCGCGGGCTGTTCGAGACCGCCGAGGACACTTACGGCGGTCTGGACATCCTGGTCGGCAACGTGGGAGTCGCCCGGTTCGCCCCGCTGGCCGACGCCACGGACGAGGACTTCGAGCTGGTTTTCGCGACGAACACGCGTGCCACCTTCGGGGCGTTGCGCGAAGCGGCCCGCCGGCTGCGCGACGCAGGGCGCATCGTCGTGATCTCCAGTGGCACGACCGTCACGGCCCGACCGACCGGCGGACTGTACGCGGCCAGCAAGGCCGCCGGCGACCAACTCGTGCGGGCGGCGGCGCAGGAGCTCGGGCCGCGCGGGATCACCGTGAACAGCGTCCTGCCCGGCGCGACCCGCACCGACGCCCTGGAAGCAGGCATGACCGCCGAACGACTGGCGGCCATCCGCGGGCAGACTCCGCTCGGACGCCTCGGGGAGCCCGCCGACATCGCCGCGGTCGTCGCCTTCCTGGTCTCGGAGGACGGTGGCTGGATCACCGGCCAGACCATCCACGCGGGCGGCGGCCTCTTCTGACCGGACCATCCCGACCACGAACGGCTCACGCCGAGAATCCCTGCGCCCAGCCGGGCTCCCCAACCCGGTGAGGAGTTCGGTCAGCGCTTCCGGGGAGCCGGTATGGCGCAGTCGGCCGGTCTCCGGCCAGGTGACCGTGCCGTTCAGCTCGGCCGGCCGGTCGGCGCCGGGACGGCGGTGTCGAGTACGACGTCCACCTCGGCGAAGACCATGGGTGAGTGGCTGTCCCATCACCGGAGTACCACCGGTGCGAGGCCGCTCTCAGGTCGTCGGGGGTTCGCCCCCGGTGTCCCGGCGGACCTTCTGCCCCCGGATGCGCGTGTCCCGGTCGTGTTCGTGGGGCTCCAGCATGCGCAGCCGGGCCGCCTCGGCGTCCCGCTCGCGGATCGCCGCGGTGAGGGCCCGGTGTTCGGCGAGGGTCGCGTCGAGGGTGTCGTCGACCGTGCGGGTCTGCCACGGCGGAACGGGAGCCGTGGGCCCTGTCCGGGGCTGGGGGCTGACGCCTCTCCATCAAGTGCCCTTGACACTCGCAGGGGCGGACGACGTACTTTGAGCTCGCGGTTCTCTGACGGGTGGAGGCAGTTTCATGCACGTAACCGGCGCGGCACCGCAGTGTGCGTGCACCGGTGCGCGGCTGATCACCCGGCGGCATGTCGACTACTGCCGTACGTCCTCCGCCGTCTGTCCTTCCGTACACGTCTGACCCCTGCCGGCCCGTCCCGTCGGCCGTCTCGTCGTGGCCCTGCGGCCCCGAGCTCTCGTGTTTCTCGGAAGGAACCCCATGTCCGGCCCTGCCCTGCACCTCGCCGTGGAGATAGACGGCGACGGCGCCCACCCCGCGGCCTGGCGCCGCGCCGCCCACTCGCCCGACCAGTTGCTCAGCCCGCGCCGCGTGGCCCGGGTCGCCGCCGTGGCCGAGAACGCCGGGTTCACTCTGATCACCCTGGACGACGGCGTACTGCCGCCCGGAGCCGCACCGGATCCCGTGGGCCGGATCGGCGCGGTGGAGCGTGCGGCCTTCGTCGCGGCGTCCACCAGCACCGTCGGGATCGCCCCTGTCGCCGCGCTCACGTATGCCGAACCCTTCCATGTCTCCAGCCAGTTGGCGTCCCTGGACCACATCTCCGGCGGCCGCGCCGGATGGGTGGTGACGGAGGAGGAAAGCCCCGAGGCGGCCCGCGCCTGGGGGCGGCCCCTGGTCGCCGACGCCGCCGCGCGGGCCCAGGAGTCCCGGGACGGTGTGGAGGTGGGCCGGGCCCTGTGGGATTCGTGGGAGGACGACGCGGTCATCCGGTCCGTGGCCACGAGCCGCTACCTCGACCGCGAACGGCTCCACTACATCGACTTCACCTCGGAGGCGTACGCCGTCAAGGGCCCGGCGATCGTGCCGCGCCCGCCCCAGGGGCAGCTCGTCGTCCTGGGCGGGCCGGACCGGGTTCCCGCCGCACAGCTCGACGTCGCTCTCGTGGCGGGCCGCGACCTCACTGCGGTCACCACGGCCGCCGCTGCCGCGGGCACACCCCGCGTCTTCGCCGAGGTCGAGGTGGCGCTGGACACCGCGGAGGCCACCGCCGTCGAGCGCGTCGCCGACCTGGAACGGCACGCGTCGTGGACCGACCGGGAAAGGCTGCGACACATCGGCTCCGCCGACCAACTCATCGCCCTGCTCGGCGAGTTGAGCCGTCATGTCGATGGCGTACGGCTGCATCCGCTGGTGCTGGACGAGGACCTGCCCGTCCTCTCCCGCCTCGTCCTGCCGGCGCTGTCCGAGCGGCGCCTCGTCGCCCGCCCCCTGCCCGGCACATCCCTGCGCTCGACCCTGGGGCTGCAGCGCCCCGCCAACCGCTTCGCCGCCGCGGCCGTTCAGGAGGAAGCCCGATGACCCGCACCGATCCCTTCGATGTCCCCCGGCCGCACGCCCAGTTCCACTTCGGGGTGTTCTTCCAGGGGGTCAACCACTGGACCATCTGGTCCGCCCCCGACAGCGGCTCCCAGATCGACCCCGCATCCTTCCGCCGGGTCGCCCAGACCGCCGAACGGGGCCTGTTCGACGCGTTCTTCCTCGGCGAGGGGCTGCGGCTGCGCGAGGTCGACGGCAAGATCCACGACCTCGACGTGGCCGGACGGCCGGACGCCATCACCCAGCTCGCGGCGCTGGCCGCGGTCACCCGCCGGATCGGCCTGGTCAGCACCTCCAACTCCACGTTCAACGAGCCCACCGATCTCGCCCGCCGTCTGTCCGGCCTCGACCTGCTCTCCGAAGGCCGCGCCGGCTGGAACGTGGTGACCACGGACAACGCCTGGACGGGCGCCAACTTCCGCCGCGGCGGCTATCTCGACCACGCCGACCGTTACCGGCGCGCCGAGGAGTTCCTCACCGTGGCCCGCGCGCTCTGGGACGGTTGGGAGGACGGAGCCGTCGCCGACTCCGCGGAGGCACCCGCCTGGTCGACGCCCGGTGCCGTACGCCAAGTACGCCACCGTGGGCCGCAGTTCGACGTCGACCTCGCCCCGACCCTGCCGCGCAGCGCCCAGGGGCACCCGGTCATCTTCCAGGCCGGCGACTCCGGTGAGGGACGCGACTTCGCGGCCCGCAACGCCGACGTCATCTTCTCCGCGCACGGCAACGACTTCGACGACGCACTGGCCTTCGCCGAGGACATCCGCAACCGCCTGCGTGCCGTCGGCCGGCCCGACGACGACCTGCGGATCCTGCCCGGCACCGAGATCATCCTCGGCGCCACCGAGGAGGAGGCCCAGGAGAAGAAGCGCTGGATCCGACTCCAACAGGTCACCCCTGCCACGGCCTTGGGGATCGCCGGGCTGTTGTGGGGTATCGATCTGTCCGATCGTGACGCCGACGGGCCGTTGCCCAAGGAGGATCCGGTCGTCGCCGACAACGACGGCTCCTTCGGCGCGCGGCGCATCGCCGACCCGCGCGAGGTCGTGGCCGAATGGCGTGCGAAGGCGGAGGCGGGCGGCTGGTCGCTGCGCGAGACCGTCATCGCGCTCGGCCCGCAGCGCGGCCATGTCGGTACTCCGTCCGCCCTGGCCGACAAGTTCGCCCACTTCGTGCGGCACGGCGCGATCGACGGCTTCAACGTCACGCCCTACCTCATCCCCGACGGTCTCGACGACATCGTCGAGCTGCTCGTCCCAGAACTCCAGGAACGCGGGGTCTACCGCACCGAGTACAGCGGCACCACGCTCCGCGAACACCTCGGCCTGCGCGAACCCCTCACCCACCGATCGGCGCCCGCCCGACGGGAGGCAGGCTGACCGTAGATGGGTATGTGGCTCCTGGGGGTCGGTCAGCGCACCCTCCCCCGCGGCTTCAGCGCCACCGGCGGAAGCTGCGGAGCGGGCAGCGGCGCCCCGTCGTACCCCTTCACCTCTCCGAATCGCGACCCGGTCATCCAGTCCTCACGAGCTTGGACGATCTCCTCCTGGGACCGTCCGATCCAGTTCCAGAACATGATCAGCTCCTCGTCGAACGGCTCGCCGCCGAGGAGCATCAGGGCCGCGTCCGACTCGGCGCGCAGCGGGAGTTCGCGGCGTCCGCAGCCGAGGTAGAGCATGGAGCCCGGCAGGACCTGCACGCCGTCCACGTGGGCCTCGCCGGACATGGACAGGACGGCGTACTCGAAGTCCGGCTCCAGCGGCAGGCGTACGTCCGTTCCGCGGGCGAGGGCCAGGTCGGCGCCGACGATCGGGGTGTACGTCGTACCGGGCGAGGTCGCGCCGTCGAGATCGCCGAGGACGAGCGTGGCTGTGAGACCGGGCGCCGTGACACGGGGCAGGTCGGCGTGGTGCTCGAAGCGCGGGTCGGTGTGACGGTGGCCATCGGGAAGGGCGACCCACAACTGTGCGCCGTGCAGCAGGCGCGCGTGCGACGCGGGGCTCTCCTCGGAGTGGCTGATGGCCCGGCCGGAGGTCATCAGGCCCAGTTCGCGGGGGCGGATCGTCTGGAGGCTGCCGGTGGAGTCGCGGTGCAGCACCTCGCCCTCGTGCAGCCAACTCACGGTCTGCAGGCCCATGTGCGGATGCGGGGGCACCTGCATGCCGGGCTCGTCGGCGATGTCGTCCGGGCCGTAGTGATCCACGAAGCACCAGGCGCCGACCATGCGTCGGCCCAGGTTGGGCAGCAGACGGCGGACCTCGGTGGATTCGCCGAGCTTGACGCGTCGCGGGCTGAGGAGCTCACGCACGGGTTCCGCCACCACGAATCCGCGGCCGCCACACAGTGCTGGAACCGCCTCGCGATCAAGATTGCTCATGCACCTCAACCTAGCCCCGCGCGGGCGCCCGCGTCAGGTCAACAAACCCTCGATCATTAGTAGCCATGGACATTATATCCATGTACCGTATTTGCATCGCGACACCCTCCGCTCGGACATCGCCGGGAATCACCAGGGCGGAGCGCGACATCACTAGGCAGAGCGAGATACCGAGGAGAGCCATGACCGCCGCGAACGCACCCACCATCACAGCCGCCACCAGCGGGTCCAGCGCCGAATCCGCCACCGCGCCCCCTCTCGACAGCCGTGCCATCGCCCTCGCCCACTACGCCGCCCGAGCGGTCCTGGAGACCGTCCTGGCGCGCCACGGCCTCACGTTCCAGGAACTGGTGACTCTGCGGCTCTTCGCGATCGCCGACACCGCCGTCGACCGCGACACCGTCGGCAGCCAGGTCGTCGACGCCCTGAAGATCGACCCGGTGCGGGCACGGGGCGTCATCGAGGAACTGATCGCAAAGGAGCTGGTCGCGTCCGACGCGTCCGAGATGTCCCGACTGCGGGCCACGGATGCCGGGCGGGTCCTGTACACCGAGGCCGGCGCCGAGACGGCACCGATCTCGGCCCGGATCTACGCCGGCATCCCGGCGGAGGACCTGGCGATCGCCGGTCGCGTCCTGGCCCAGGTCACCGAGCGGGCGAACACCGAGCTGGCCGCCCTCTCCCAGTGACCCCCAGCCACCCTTTCCAGGTAGTGGAATGTTTGACCATCTCGCGGAGTTGTAGGCCGCGAAGGAGGTCAGCAGTGGACATGAAGTACTACGACCACGGAACACCGGCGGAGCGCTGGGAGCGCGCCCGGATGTTCTTCGACGCGAAGGACTACGCCGCCGCCGCGCGCGTCCTGGGCGGGCTGGTCGAGGAGGTGCCGGAGCAGACCGGACCACGGCTGCTGCTGGCCCGTGCCTACTACCACTCGGCTCAACTGAAGCGCGCCGAGAGCGAGTTGCGGATCATCGTCGAGCGCGACCCGGTGGAGCACTACGCCCGGCTGATGCTCGGCCGCACCTTGCAGCGGCAGGGCCGAACGGACGACGCGGAGCCGCATCTGCGCCTCGCCTCGGCGCTCGCGGGTGACTTCGAACAGCTCTGATCCCACCGTCGCGATCCGACCGTGCCTCGGGCCCGGCTCCACCGCGGAGCCGGGCCCGAGGCACGCCTTGCCATGCCGGACGTCGCCCCCGGCCCGCCGGGCGGCGCCGAGGGATCGCCCGCTTCTCGCAGGCCCACCACGACGGACCGTGCGAGGACGGCGACGTCGGCGTCACGACCGGCCTCGATCCGCTACCTACGAACCGTTCCCACCACCGGGTACCAACCCCACCATCACGCATCCGCTCCGCTCGTCAGTGCCCGCCGGCCCCGCCGGTGGGCGGCCTCACCGAGGATGACGTCCACGGCGATGAAGGCGGCCAGCGGGATGCCGAGCAACGGCACGAAGTAGCCGACCACGACGATGGCCACCACGCACGGCAGCAGGATCTGCGGCGGGACCTGCTGCCAGGCACCGCGCGGGATCGGCCGGCCGAAGGCGGAGCCACGGCCGCGCTGCCACCACATGCGGTAGCCCCACACGATCAGCAGGACCAGGGAGAGCGCGAGGAACATCAGGGCGATCTGGTTGACCAGCCCGAAGAGGGAGCCGGTGTGCAGGTCGATGCCCCAGCGGGTCAGCTTCGCCAGCAGCGGGTAGTCCGCGAACCGCAGGACGTCGGTGACCTCGCCGGTGTTCGGGTCGATCGCGACGGAGTCCTGCTTCTCGGGCCAACTGCGCTGGATCTGCTTCACCACGTACGCGGACGAGGCGTCGGCGGGCGGGACGATCTCGACGGGGTCGCCGAGCTCTTCGGAGCGGGCGGCCGCCAGGACCTTGTCGAGGCCGACGCCGTGCTCCGCGTCCCCGGCCGACGCGGAGTCGCCGTGGCCCGCGTGGTCGCCGCCCGCCGTGGCCGTGACGGACGGGGTGGCCTGGCCGAGGGAGGTGCGCAGTTCGTCGATGTTCGCTCCGGCGTACGTCGACCAGGTCAGCCCGGTCGCCGAGAGGAACAGGAACCCGGCCGCCGCCCAGGCACCGACGGTGCCGTGCAGGCCGAGGGTGCGGCGCCGCCCGCTGGTGCCGCGCAGCTTGCGCAGGGCGCGGCGGCGGGAGAACCACAGCGCCAGACCGCCGAGCGCGATCACTCCGAGCCAGCTCGCCGCGAACTCGCTGTAGAGGCGACCCGTCTCGCCCAGGTGCAGATCGCGGTGGAGGTCGTCGATCCAGGTGCGCAGCGGCAGCGCGCCGGTCGAGCCGTACTGCTCCAGCGCACCGCGCACCTTCGCGGTGTACGGGTCGACGAACACGGCGAGCGTGTGGTCGGCGCCGACGCCCTTGACGCCGGACAGCAGCACCCTGGTCGTCGCGTCGGCCTCCGGAGAGGGACGGACGGCGCTCACCGTGCCCTCGGGGTGCGCTTCGCGGGCGGCGGCCACCTGCTCGGATATCGGCAGCTTGGCGTCACCGACGGCGGAGACGGTCATCTCGTCGGCGTACACGAACTTCTCGGCCTGGAACGAGCCGGCGTACAGGAAGCCGGTGACGGCGGCGACGAGCAGGAACGGGGCGACGAGCGCTCCGGCGTAGAAGTGCAGGCGCAGCACCAGTGGGCGCAGCGTGGCCCAGCTGCTGGGGGACGACGCCGGGGCGGCGGCGCGTTGCGGGGCCTCGTCCGTGGTGGTCGAGGGAGCGGTGGACATCGGCGGACTTCTCCCGGGGCAGGGGACGTTTCTCGGGTGTAGCGGTCCAGTAGTCGGGAGGAAGGAGTGCCCAGTTCCCGGGTACGTGAGTGCCGCGCGTCACACTGAGGGTTCGGGGTGTCCCGGAGTGCCGTGGCATGCTGTCGCGATGGCATCTCCCCGTGATCGCGCCCCCGTTGCCGAGTTGGTCGAGGAACTCCTGGCCACGGACGGTCCGTTGCCCATCATCGCGGCCGGCGATCCCGTGCTGCGCCGGGGCGCGGACCGCTTCGACGGCCAACTGGGCCCCGCGCTCCTGTCCCGTTTCGTCGAGGCCCTGCGGGTGACCATGCGCGCGGCACCGGGCGTGGGCCTGGCCGCACCGCAGGTGGGGGTGGAGCTGCGGATCGCGGTGATCGAGGACCCCGCGCCCGTACCGGAGGAGGTACGGCTGGCGCGCGGCCGGGTCCCGCAGCCGTTCCGGGTCCTGATCAATCCGTCGTACGAGCCCGTCGGCACCGCCCGTGTCGCGTTCTTCGAGGGCTGCCTGAGCGTGCCGGGGTGGCAGGCGGTGGTGGCACGGCCTGCCCAGGTGCGGCTGACCGGCGAGGACGAGCAGGGCCGTGCGTTGGACGAACAGTTCACCGGCTGGCCCGCTCGGATCGTCCAGCACGAGACCGACCACCTCGACGGCACCCTGTACCTCGACCGCGCGGAGTTGCGCTCCCTGTCCTCGAACGAGGCGATGGCGGCGCGGTGGACGCAGCCGACGTCGGAGGAAGCGGCGCGCGAACTGGGTTTCGGCCTACCGGGCTGATCGGAGCCCCGGCGGCGGGTCCTTCGAGCCCGACCCGCCGTCCTCCGTCCGTCGGCGACGGGCCTCCGGGTCCGCCCTGCCGCCCTCCGTTCGTCGGCTGCGGGCCGCCAGGTCCGCCCTGCCCGTCCTCCGTCCGTGGCCGTCCCGCGACCGACGGGACGGCCTCGGAGAGGGCCGAGCGGCGTCAGTTGTCCCGATAAGCCTCCAGCAACCGCAACCACACCTCGCTGATCGTCGGAAACGACGGCACCGCGTGCCACAGCCGGTTGATCGGGACCTGGCCGGCGACCGCGATCGTCGCGGAGTGGATGAGTTCGCTCACGCCGGGACCGACGAAGGTGACTCCGAGGAGGACCTCGTCGTCCAGGTCGACGATCATGCGGGCGCGGCCCCGGTAGCCGTCGGCGTAGAGGCCGGCGCCGGAGACCGAGGCGAGGTCGTAGTCGACGGCGCGGACACGGTGGCCTGCCTGTTCCGCCTCGGCGAGGGAGAGGCCCACGGCGGCCGCCTCGGGGTCGGTGAAGACGACCTGGGGGACGGCCGCGTGGTCGGCGGTGGCCGCGTGGGCGCCCCAGGGGTCGGATTCCAGGAGGGGGACGCCCGACGCACGGGCGGCGATGGCGGCGCCCGCGATACGGGCCTGGTACTTGCCCTGGTGAGTGAGCAGAGCGCGGTGGTTGACGTCGCCGACGGCGTAGAGCCACTCGCTGCCGGTGACGCGCAGGCTGTCGTCGACGTCCAGCCAGGACCCGGGTTCGAGACCGACGGTGTCGAGACCGATGTCGCCGGTGTGCGGGGAGCGTCCGGTGGCGAAGAGGATCTCGTCGGCCTCGATGCGGTCACCGGTGTCGGTGACGACCACGACCGTGCCGTTCTCCCGGGTGACCGACTCGACGGACGTCCCGGTGCGGATGTCGGCGCCCGCCTCGGCGAGGCTCTCGGCGACCAGCTCGCCGGCGAAGGGCTCCATGCGGTTCAGCAGGCCCTTGCCGCGGACGAGGAGGGTGACCTGCGAGCCGAGGGCCTGCCAGGCGGTGGCCATCTCGGTGGCGACGACTCCCCCGCCGACCACGACCAGGCGGCCGGGCGCCGCTTTCGCGCTGGTGGCCTCCCGGCTCGTCCATGGCGCGACCTCGGCGAGGCCGGGCAGCTCGGGCAGGACGGCGCGGGTGCCGGTGCAGACGGCCACGGCGTGCCGGGCGGTCAGCACCTTGCTCTCACCGTCGCTGCCGGTGACCGTCACCGTGCGCGATCCGGCGAGGCGGCCGTGGCCGCGGTAGAGGTCGGCCCCGATGCTGTCGAGCCAGCCCACCTGGCCGTCGTCCTTCCAGTGGGAGGTGTAGTAGTCGCGGTGGGCCAGGATCGCGGCCGCGTCGAGGGGGCCCTGTACCGACTGGCTCAGGCCGGGCGTGCGGCGGGCGTCGGCGCGGGCGATGACCGGGCGCAGCAGGGCCTTGCTGGGCACGCACGCCCAGTACGAGCACTCGCCGCCGACCAGTTCGCTTTCCACGACCGCGGTGGAGAGGCCGGCCGCACGGGTGCGGTCGGCGACGTTCTCCCCCACGGGCCCGGCACCGAGCACCACAACGTCGTAGGCGATGGATTCCGTTTCCGTCATAGGGCCAGTCTGGTGGGTGGTGTGCGCGGAGGCCACACGGGTACGTGCGCGGAATACGGACCAGGGCTGCCGCGTTGTGCCCGACGGCTTCGCCCCGACACCAGGAAGAGGGATCACGCCATGAGCAGCACCGTGGAGCTCACCAAGGAGAACTTCGACCAGACGGTCACGGACAACGAGTTCGTTCTGATCGACTTCTGGGCGGAGTGGTGCGGTCCGTGCCGGCAGTTCGCGCCGGTCTACGAGAAGGCGGCCGAGGGGAACCCCGACCTGGTGTTCGGCAAGGTGGACACCGAGGCGCAGCCGGAGCTGGCCGCGGCCTTCGGTATCCAGTCGATCCCGACGCTGATGATCGTCCGTGACCAGGTCGCCGTGTTCGCGCAGCCGGGCGCCCTGCCCGAGACCGCTCTGACGGACGTCATCGGGCAGGCCCGCAAGCTGGACATGGACGAGGTCCGCAAGTCCGTCGCCGAGCAGCAGGCCCAGGCCGAGCAGAACGGCGAGTAGGGCCGACGCTCGTGCCCGCTCGAGGGCACGTGCCCGCCGACGAGCGCGTACCCGCCGGCTATGCGCCCGCAGGTCGCGTGCCCGCTGAAGGCCGCGTTCCCGTGTCTAGAACGGATACGTGGCCACATCCCCGCGCACGGTCGTCCAGCGCAGCTCCGTGAAGGCCTCCAGGTTGGCGTCGCCGCCGAAGCGGGCGCCGGTGCCGGACGCGGCGATGCCACCGAAGGGGGCGACGGCCTCGTCGTTCACGGTCTGGTCGTTGATGTGGACGATGCCGGTCGGAATCCGGTCGGCGAGATCGAGGCCGCGGGCCGCGTCCCGGGTGACGATGCCGAGCGACAGGCCGTAGGGGCCGGCCGCCGCCAGCGTGGCCGCCTCGTCGGGCGTACGGAACGACCTGACGGGTGCCACGGGGCCGAAGACCTCCTCCGTGTACGCGGGGGTCCGGTCATCGACGTCGACCAGGACCGTCGGCCGGTAGAAGCGCCGGTCGTGGGTGCCGCCCGCGGCCAGCCTGGCACCTTGGGCCGTGCTCGCCTCCACCAGGCCGCGTACCTTGGCGAGTTGGCCGTCGTCGATGATCGGACCGAGGTGGACCTGCTCGCGGTGCGGGTCGCCGACGGCCAGCGAGTCGGCCCGTGCGGCCAGCCGCTCCACGTAGTCGCCGTAGAGGGACTCGTGCACCAGGTGACGGCCGGTCGTCATGCAGATCTGGCCCTGGTGGAAGAAGGAGCCCCAGGCCGCCGTGGAGATCACCGCGTCCAGGTCCGCGTCCTCCAGCACGATCAGGGCGGAGTTGCCGCCCAGCTCCAGATGGGCGCGCTTGAGGTGGCGGCCGGCCGCCTCGCCGACGGCGCGGCCCGCCGCGGTCGATCCGGTGAACGAGATGACGGGGATCCCTGGGTCGGCGACCAGGGCCTGGCCGGCGTCGGGGCCGCCGGGCAGCACGTGCAGCAGGCCCTCGGGCAGCCCGGCCTCGGCGAGGATCGCGGCGAGGGACAGTCCGCCGCAGACCGCGGTGCGCGGGTCCGGCTTCAGGACGACCGCGTTGCCGAGGGCCAGCGCCGGGGCGACGGAGCGGATGGAGAGGATCAGCGGGGCGTTGAAGGGGGCGATCACACCCACCACGCCGGCCGGGACCCTGCGGGTGTAGGACAGTCGGGCCGCCTCGCTGGGCAGGACCTGTCCGGCCGGGCGGGAGGCGAGCGCCGCGGCCTCGTAGCACTCCTGGGCGGCGACGTGCAGTTCGAAGTCGGCCTTGCCGGGTATGGACCCGGATTCGCGTACCAGCCACTCGCGCAGTTCGTCGGCGTGCGCGGTGAACAGGTCGCCTGCCTTGCGCAGCACCCCGGCCCGGACGAAGTGCGGAAGGCGGGACCACTCATTCTGGGCACTGTGGGCCGTCTCGGCGGCCGCGGCGACGTCCTCGGCGGTGGCGAGGGTGACGGTGCCGAGCGTGTCACCGGTGGCGGGCTCGGTGACGGCGTGTTCGGGTCCCGACAGACTGCGGGACTGCCAGGACTTGGGGTCGAGCAACGACATGACGGCTCTCCGTTCGGTCACCGGTGGACGCACAGGGGCAACGGCAGTCACGTGTCCCATGCCCATATGGTTGAGCATGCAACATGCTAGATGCCGTTTCTGATGGCGAGACGAGCTCGGCATGTGCGGCGATCTGGACTGGTCGCGGTGCGCGATCGACTCTGTCAGCCTCTCGTCCGCGGCATTCCACCCGATCGCTCACGGCGGGGACCTCGACGCCGACGCCCGGCGAAACCGCACGCTGACAGGCAGGTCGTGGAGGAGACAGGTCCGCAGGCAGGCGGCCTGCTCACCGCGCGGCCCTCGCGGTGCGTGGGCGACGTCGGCCGACGATCACCCGTAGAGCGAGCGGGCTCCCGGGCTGTTGCCCTTGAAGCGCTGGCCCGCGGCGATCTCGTCGCCCACTACCGACCAGACGGTCTCGTCGTCCTGGAAGGGGAGCGGGTCGGTGCTGCTCGTCTCCGCACGGATGCGATCGACCTCGCCGTCCAGACGCTCGAAGTCGGCTTCCTCCTCGTCCTCGTCGCCGCTGAAGGTGAACTCCTCGAGCAGACGCTGGAGCCGGAGGGTGACCTGGACGAGGGAGGAGACGTCCGTGTGGAGTTCGACCACGGTCTCCTCGTCGGCGTCGAAGGCGTGCACCTTGCCGGAACCGGGGTCGAGGGCGAGGTGGGCGTTGAGCAGCCAGCCGATGACGGGCCATTCGCCCGCGTCCTGAGAGGCGTCCTCGAAGTCCTCGGCGTCGACGACGTCCTGGACGAGGGGCAGCCGACCGGAGTCCTCGTCGGGCTCACGCAGCCGGAGTGTCCCGGTGGGGACGCCGACGGTCTGCAGGAGGCGGGCGCCCTCGGTGTCCGCGGCGGCGGGCGGGAAGGCGCTGGCGGGCACGGTCGCGATCCGGTCCTCGCCGAAGATGTCGACGAGCTCGCTGCGGGTGACATCGAAAAGCACTGCCGGAACTCCGAACTCGGCGGCGGCACGGGCGCCGTGGGACTCTTAGCGGACGGAAGCGGTCACAACAACAGCGTTGCGGATCGAGGCGCTTGAGGCGACTCCGATTCCGCCCGGACCGCTGACCCGCCCTCTTACGGAACGAACTTGTTGTCCGAGGGCGAGAGATTCATGACTGTATCAGTGCGTCCACCGGCGACACCGTGCTGGTCCCACTGGTTGTGCAGCCACTTGACGTAGGCGCGGTGCTCGCGGTCCTTCTTGTACTTGCTGAGCTCTTCGCCGTCCGGACCCTTTTCCGACTGGTCGTATTTCGAGCTGTGGGTGACCTCGAGATTGTCGGGGAATTCCCTCGCGAGGTACTTGTCGCACTTGGGATTCTTCTGGCAGGGCTCACGTTCCGTGTAGAGCTCGCCGACGTTGCCCTCGTTCCCCTTCTTGATCAGCGGGTGTCCGATGGAACGTTCGGAGTGTGCCTCACCGCTGGCGCCGACCAGGACGAAGCGGTTCCCCTTGCCGTCGTCGTGCAGCGCTGAGGCGTAGTTGCCGCCGGCAATGTAGGAATCGGGGCGTTCGGTGCGGTTGGCGTAGCGGCCGAGCTGGGCGGCGCGGGCCAGGTCGGTGGAGCCGGGCGCGACCTTCGTGGAGTCGACCGTGGTGCCCGTGTTGGGCTTGTTCTTGCGCTGCTTCTCCCCCTTGTTGTTCCACGGGTACCAGGCCTTGTCGCCGAGTACGTCGTTCACTCCGGAGGAGTCGTTGTGGCGGACGGGACTGGTGGTCCCGTCGTGGTGCAACTGTCGGATCGAACCGTCGTCGCTGAGAAGGTACATGGGCGTGTCGCCGTCACGCTTGACCTTCTTGACGTCGACCTTGTCGGCCTCGTCGCCGATGTCGTGGTCCTTGCGCTTCTGGTGCCGGGAGGCAGCCTTCACCCGCTCCGGGATGGTGTCGGTGACGTGGTCGGTCGCCTTCTTGGCTGCCTTCTCCATGCCGTCGATGGCAGCTTCGAGGATGCCGTCGAAGGCCTCGGTGAACGTGTCTTTGCCCTTGGTCCTGCCGAAGGAGTTCTTCGACTTGCCGAGGTGGATCCCGGACTGGCCGCCCATCTCGCTGCCATGGCGGGAGACCTTGCCGGCGCCGTCCTCGAACTCGACGTGGTCGATGACCGTCTTCTTGCCCTCGCTGCCGGAGCCGTCGCTGTCGCCCGCGGAGGCCAGTTGCATGCCGCCCGGCTTGTCACCGGGGTTGAAGGCTCCCTCGGCGAGGTCGAGGACCATGTCGGAGACGAGTTCCTGGAGTTTTCCGGTGACGGGCTCGGTGACCTTCGCGATGAGCGCTTCGACTATCTGATCGACCGCCTCGTCGATGAGCCGCTTCACGATGGTGCGCATCAGCGCGATCTCACCGGCGGCGACCGCGGCGGAGATGCCCAAGGTCACGGGCGCGGCGGCGAGTTCGGCGACGATGGTGCCGGCGAGTATCGCGAGTTCGACGCCCGCCTTGACCTTCATGCCGCGGATGATCTGGCCGACACCGTCGCAGGCGTCCGCGAACAGCCGTGCCACCTCGGGGATCTTCTCCAGGTGACCGATCTTCACGTGCGACCAGTGCTTCTGCATGGACTCCACGGCCCAGCCCTCGGAGGAGGTGAGGATGCGGGTCACGGCTTTGTCCGCGTCGCCGCCGCGGCCCTCGAACTGCTCGGCGAAGTCCCGCATGGACGTCGCCATCTCGAAGTAGTCGTCCTCGTCGACGTTGGGCCAGCTGACCCCGATGAGGTCGAGTGCCTCGTCGATGATGCTCGACAGTACCAGACCCATGCCCGCGCGCTCCGTCCCCCGTCAACTACATCTCCTGCCCCAAGCTAACGGGCCAGGTTGTCAGGTGCACAAGCGAAACCGGGCCGCGTCAAGGTTCTGTGACAAGAGTCCTATCTGATGGTGACGGCAACGGAGTTGACCGGGCTGGCGCAGGGCACGGAACGCAACGAAACGCAACTGTCAGGCGCATTGCCGGCGGGTGTCCGGTACGTACCCAGATGGCCGGCGCCACGCGGGTGTCCACCGTTCACCGCGTCGCAGCTGTCACCGCACCCGCATCCGCACGAGTGCCTCGTCCGTCCCCACCACCAGGTCCCCTTCCGCCGTGAAGGCAAGGGCGTGGGCCTGGCTGCCGGGGTGGAAGGTGCGCAACCGGTCGTCGTCCAGGGCTCGGTGTTCGACGAGGCCGTCGGCCCAGGCGATCGCGAGGACGAGCCCGGCGTCGGTCGTCGCCACCGCCACCGCGTTGACGGCGCAGTTGCGGGCGGCCACCGGCTCGGGCATGGGGGTGGTGTGGGGCGCCCATGCGCGTATGGTGCCGTCGGCGCCGCCCGTGTACAGCAGGATGACGGTGTCACCCTCCGCGGAGACGGGCAGGGCGGTCCCGGCGACCGCGGTGACGCGCCCCCGGTGCAGAGCGGCGGTACGCGGCTCCGCGTCGGCGGTCACCACGTGCACTGTTCCGGCGGCGTCACCGAGCACTACACGGTCCCCGGCGCCGGTCAGCGCGGTGACCGTCTCCTGCTGACGCCGCGTGTACTCCTGTACGGCTTTCAGGAGTTGCTCCTGCACGGAGAGGCCGTCGTCGAGGAGGGCGGCGAGCCCCTTGGGCTTTGCGGACTCGGCGGCGCGCTGCGTGTGCAGGAGCCCGTGCTCGTCGAGGACGCTGACGGTACCGTCGCCGTGCTCGGCAGTGGCGCGGACTCCGGGCGCGGAGTGCGGGAGGCGTCCGGCGGTGCGGGCGCTCTCCGCGTCGAGGACGCGCACGGTGCCCTGGTGGTCGGCGACGACGAGCCGCCCGGCCAGGGGGCCGGTACCGGCCGCCAGGGAGCGGACCGGGCCGGGCCACGGTGGAGTGACGTCGCCGCGCACCCGGTGCCAGACGACGCTCCAAGAGGCCTCTTGAGCAGCGGAGTCGAGGGTGGCGGGCAGTCGCGGATCACCGGCGTCACCGAGGGCGGCGAGGAGGACCAGGGCGCGTTCGGCGGCCGGCTGCTCGCGGGTCAGGGAGGCGCCGGCCCGCAGCCAGGCGGCGCGCAGTCCGCCGTGACTCTCCTCGGAGCGTTCGTACGCGGTGGTCACGCTCCAGGGGTCGGCGGCGCAGACCGAGGCGGGATCGTCCAGGTCGAACGGTTCCTCCGGCTCCGGGTCCTGCCCCGCGGGCCCGGCCGGGCCGACGGGTTGGGCCGCGTCCGAGGATTCGTGGTGGGTCTCGTCGGTCCACTGGGGCTCGTCCAGGTCCATGCGGGCGCAGGGTCCGGCGGTGAGCGCCTGCGCCCATTCCGTACCTGAGCGGACCTCGACAAGTACCCGGACGTGCTCCAATGAGGCGATATCCAGGGCGAGTTCGACGAGTGAGCCGGGCTGCTCGGCGGAGTGCAGTTCGGGCAGCGCGATGACGGTGCGGCGCCGGTCGGCGGCCAGCGCGGCCAGCAGGTCGCCCGGGGAGCGGGCGGCGATCGACAACTGTTCGCCGAGCATCCAGGCGGCCGTGGTCGCGGTCTGGCCGGGCAGCGGTACGAAGCCGTGGATGCGGCGTTCGCTGACGGTGCCGGGCCGGGTGCCGTGGCCGATCAACCAGGCGAGGAGCCGTGACTTGCCGCTGCCCTCGGCGCCGGTGACCACGGCGAGGCCGGGGGCGCGGGGGTCGCCGAGCCAGGAGAGCAGGGCGGCCGCGGCGGGCTCCCGCCCGGAAGCGGGCCGGGGCCAGCGCGGGGCGGGACCGGCGGTCATGAACCCACCTGCGTTCCTGCGGCACCCGGGCGGCGAGTCACTGCCGGGCCTGCTGCGCGGCGTGGGTGATGAGTTCCTTGAGGCCTTCCTCGCGGGACTCCGCGGTGTTGCCATAGTCGAAGCTGTGCGTGAACTCGGCGTGCGGGAGGACGGCTTGGAGCCAGGCGGAGCAGTAGTGGCCCGGCATCATGCACGGTTCGAGTTCGCAGTAGACGCGGCGGACCTGCTCGGGCTCCACCCCGGCGGAGGAGAGCTGCTGCCACAACTGCTCCTCGGGGTGCAGGCGGCCAGGACCGGTCTGGGCGGTGACGATCTGCTTCGCGCCGTCCTCACCGATGTACTCGAAGGCCGACGAGAAGGGGAAGTTGAGGGTGTGGCGGACGTCATCGAGCACCCGCGACCACCAGTTCTCGCGGCCGGCGACGGCCTCTGGGTCGATCTGCCGGATCTCCTGGACCAGCGCGGCGAACGTCTCAGCGGCGGACTGGAGTCCGTCGGAGGCGGCAATCACCGGGAGGGCGCGGTCCAGGGCGGCGGCGCAGTGAGTGAAGGCGGCAACGTCCGAGTTGACGAACAGGGCGGCTTCGCCGCGGCCGAGGAAGAGGGCCTGCACGGCGCCGTCGGTGCGGACACACAGGTTCGCCAGCCGGTCGGTGCCGATGCGCACCCACTCCGCCCAGTCACCCTGCAGGGCGACGCCGCGGTGGCCGGTGTACATCCCGAGGGTGGGCCCGTCGGTGTCGTCCGCCGCGATGAAGTACGGGCCGACGTGCAGCGGCACACCGACCTGCGCGAGGTGGGTGCGGGCGGATGCCGGCACGGTCCCGTACGAGGCAGGCACGCTGATGCGGCGCAGCCCCTGGGGGCCGAACTGTGCGACGGCGGGGTCCGAGGGAAGCTCGGGCATCACAGACCTCTCACGGTGACGGACTTACTGGCTCCACCCTATGCGCAGGCCGGCCGGGCCCGGGCGCTGTGACGAATCCGAGACGAGGCCGGGACGGGGTCGCCCCGTCGTGCGGCCCCCGCCGCGGACCGCCGAGGCAAACCAGGCCGCTGTACCGACCGTGGCAAGAAGCCCGATCCCTATGTCGACGCCCTCGAGAGGGCGTTTTCCTCGGGTGGGCTTCGTGGTCGCGGGCCGGGCGGCGGTGGTTCATGAGCCCACCCAGGGCCGACGCGGGGCCCGTCGGCGTCAGCTGGAGTCGCGGTGCACCGTCGACGCCCCGAGCACCTTGTGCGCCTCGAGTGCGGCGTCCGGATCGCGTACCGCGCGGTCGACCAGGTCGGCCAGGTCGCGGCCGGACGGAAGTTCGATGTGGACCGTGCTGAGCCGTGGCCGCACCAGCCGTCCGAGCATGAGGTCGTCGGCGCCGATCATCGCCACGTCCTCGGGGATCCGGACACCCTCGTCGTGCAGGGCGCGCATCAGCAGCATCGCGTACTCGTCGTTGTACGCGAACACCGCGTCGAGGCCGAGGTCGGGCCAGCGGGCGGCGAGCCGGGCGGCGGACGACTCCTCGTAGGCGAGGGGCAGTTCGGTGACCGTGGCGTCCGTACCGCGCAGCGCGTCCCGGACGCCTCCGATCCGGGGTGCGGAGAAGGAATCCAGCCCGGTCTCCTGCGGTACGACGACACCGATACGGCGCCTGCCCCGGGCGTACAGGTGGGTGCCCGCGCAGTGGCCGACGGCTTCGTGGTCCATGAGCAGGGCGTGGGCCCCCTCGACGGTGTCGGGCCCCAGCGTGATCACGGCGCGGGCCCCGGAGCGCTTGAGCACCGTCACGCCCTCCGGGCCGATGTCGGAGCCGGGCAACAGCACGGCGACCGGCCGCAGTTCGGCCCAGGCGCGGGCGGCGGCGTCGCCGTGGAGTCCGACCGCGCCGTACTGCACGACCGTGTAGTCGAGGCGCCCCAGCTCCCACTGGAGCTCACTGAGGAACCGGGCGTAGAGCGGGCCCACCGGGAAGGTCGGCGCGGGCATCAGCACCATCCGGCTGTGTCCGGCGCGCAGGCTGCGGGCCGCGGCGTGCGGCACGTACCCGAGTTCCTTCGCGGCCTCGTGGACGCGACGGCGGGTGGGCTCGCTGATGCGGACGGCACTGGTGTTGTTGAGGACGTAGGAGACGGTCGCGCGTGAGACTCCGGCCAGGCGGGCCACATCGGCGCTCGTGGGTACAGCGCGCGGTAAGGGCGACGCGGGCGCGGGTGTTTTCGGTATCTGCACCATGACGTACCGCATCTTTGCAGAACCTGTGTCCGGGCTTTCGAGTGGGGGAACTTTGCGACCGAATCGGTTACGGAGGGCAGGCCGGCCATGCCGGGCGAGCAGGCCCCGCGCCGCCCCTCGGGTCAGCCCGTCACCCGGTCGACCAGATCGTCCCAGCCGGTCTCCAGCCGCTCCAGCGGCATCCCGCACTGCCGGGTCAGGTGGTGGATCAGGCCAGGGCTCAGGTATCCCATGAGCGTCTGGGAGAGAAGTTCACTGTCCGCGTCCGGCGCCGCCTGGCGCAGCAGCAGGGCGACATGGCTGCGCAGTACCACTCGGGCCGGCACGGAGAAACGGCGGTCCGGGCTCGGCTCGGCCGCCAGTTGGAGGTCCAGTTCGTCGACCGAGCGACGCAGCAGGGCCCGCCCGAAGGCCCGCAGCCGGTCCGCGGGCGGCGCGCCCGGCCCAAGCGGGGCCGGGCCGCTGAGGAAGGCGGCCTGGAACTTTTTCTCGGAGTGGTCGAGCAGCGCCGTCAGCAGGCCCGTGCGGTCACCGAACCGGCGGAAGACAGTGCCCTTGCCGACGTTCGCCGCGGCTGCCACCGCCTCCATCGTCACCCCCGCCGCCCCGTGCTCCGCCACCAGTCGTGCGGCGGCCTCCAGCAGCCTGGCCCGGTTGCGGGCGGCGTCGGCACGCAGGCACGGCTCGTCCTCGGTGCCGCCGAGCTGAAGCAGCTCGGGCGTGTCGACGGCCGGCCGCTGCGACTCGGCGAACGGGGACGGAAAAACGGACATGACGCCAGCGTAAAGCATCGGGAAGAAAACTGGACCTCGGTCCGCTTAGGGTGCTACAACATTAAACGGACCTCGGTCCGGATCGTAACGGCAGTGTTTCAGCCCTTTGGAGTTTCGTATGTCTGTTCGCATCCTTGCGCTCGTCGGCAGCCTTCGCGCCGGTTCGCACAACCGTCAGCTCGCCGAGGCTGCCGTCAAGCTCGCTCCCGAGGGCGCCGACGTGGTGCTGTTCGAGGGCCTGGCCGACATCCCCTTCTACAACGAGGACATCGACGTCGAGGGCAGCGTGCCGGCCGCCGCCGCCAAGCTGCGTGAGGCCGCTCAGGCCGCCGACGCCTTCCTGCTGTTCTCGCCCGAGTACAACGGCACCATCCCGGCCGTTCTGAAGAACGCCATCGACTGGCTGTCCCGTCCGTACGGTGCCAGCGGGTTCGGCGGCAAGCCGGTCGCCGTGGTCGGCACCGCCTTCGGCCAGTTCGGCGGCGTGTGGGCGCAGGACGAGACCCGCAAGTCCGTGGGCATCGCCGGCGGCAAGGTGATCGAGGACATCAAGCTCTCCATCCCCGGCTCCGTGACCCGCTTCGCCGAGACCCACCCGGCCGACGACGCCGAGGTCGCCGAGCAGCTGACCGAGGTCGTCGCCCGTCTGCACGGCCACGCCGGCGACGCCGCTGCCGCCTGACCCGTGCCCTGAGGTCCCGGGAGGGGGCCGGAGTTCGTGAGACGCGGCAGGCCCGCGACGTTCCACGAACTCCGGCCCCCTTCGCGTCGTCCGTCTCGCCGACCCGCTCCGGACGAGGCCGGGACGGGGCCGCCCGTCAGGCCACCCGCTCCGCTTCCGTGGCCTCCTGCTTCTTCGACGCCCGCAGACTGGGAAATCGGGGTGCCACCCGCCAGACGGCGGGCAGCTTCCGCCGGACGGCGGCGCCCCGGAACGCGGCCGATGTGCGGAACATGGCGCCACGACCCGCCGTGCTTCGCGTGAGGAGACGCCATGAGTCACGTGCCACCCCCGTTCGACCCCGAACTGGCCGCCGCCCTCGATCTGATCAAGGACGTCGTGTCACCCGGTCTCACCCCGGACGAGATCGACGCCGTGCGCCAGGGCCCGGGCATCCAGATGTTGGCCGAACTGGACCTGACCATGGGCGCGTTCTTCGAGGTCGAGGACCGTACGGTGCCGGGACCCGAGAACGCTCCGGAGATCTCGCTGCTGATCTGCCGCCCCGCCGGCCGGGCGCTCGGGTCTCCACTGCCCGTCCTGTACCACGTGCACGGCGGCGGCATGATCCTCGGCAACAACCGGGTAGGGGTGGACGGCCCGCTGGCCTGGGCCAAGGAGCTGGGCGCGGTCGTGGTGTCCGTGGAGTACCGGCTGGCGCCCGAGCATCCCCATCCGGCGCCGGTCGAGGACGTCTACGCCGGGCTGGTGTGGACGGCGGAACACGCCCTTGAGACAGGGGGCGACCCGGAGCGGATCGTCATCGCGGGGGCCAGCGCGGGCGGGGGGCTGGGCGCGGCACTGGCCCTGCTCACCCGTGACCGCAAGGGGCCGCGGCCGATCGGCCAACTGCTGATGTGCCCCATGCTGGACGACCGCAACGACACTCCGTCGTCCCACCAGATGGCGGGCCTCGGCGTCTGGGACCGGACGGCGAACGAGACCGGCTGGTCGGCCCTGCTGGGTGAACTGCGCGGCGGACCGGACGTGCCCGCGTACGCGGCACCGGCCCGCGCGGAGGATCTGTCCGGCCTTCCTCCGGCCTACCTCGACGTGGGCTCCGCGGAGACCTTCCGGGACGAGGTCGTCGCCTACGCCTCCGGTATCTGGCAGGCCGGCGGGGTGGCCGAGCTGCACGTGTGGCCCGGCGGTTTCCACGGCTTCGACGGCTTCGCACCACAGGCCGCCCTGTCACAGTCCGCCCGCGCGGCCCACCTGACATGGCTGCGGAGGCTGCTGGGCGACTGAGGCTCATCGGAGGCGTCGGTGGGCTGTCGGACACGTACGGCCGCGGGCTTGTGGGCGAGCCGTTCCACACGTACGGCCGCCGCCCTGCGAGCCACCGCGCGTTCCGCGCCCGCCCCGCGGAATCCCACCGCAAGGCTCCACGGAACGTGACCGCATGCCGCACCATGGGCGTATGAAAGAGCTGGCCGGGCGCCTGACCGCGCTGGACCCGGACGCTGGTGCCGCCGTCCAGGTCATCGCCTACTTCGACCGACTGGCCGAGTCCCGGGCCGGTCTGGAGGCACTGGTGCGCGGGGCCGCGGTGCTGGCCGGGGTGCCCGCCCGACTGGTCGACGCCGAGCGGCGGGTGCAGGTTCGCGTCGAGGCCGACGGCACGCGCCGGGACACCGACGGCCCGCCCGACCCCGCGTGGCCGTCCGCCGCACTGGCCCCGGGCGGACCGCCCGCCCTGTGGCTGGAGCGGGCGGAGGCCGGGCCCAGCGTCGTCGACGCGGTGATCCTGGAGCGGGCCGCCGGCGCCGTACGTCTCGTCCTCGACCGCACCCGGGGCCGGGCCCCCGCCGACGACCCCGCGCTCGTCGAGACGGTCCTGGACGCCACGGCTCCGGAACAGGCCCGCCTGCACGCGGCCCGTGGGCTGGGCCTGGACCCCACGGCACCCGCACGCGCGTTGGCGCCTCGCGAGGGGAGACCCAGGATCGTCGCCGCGCACCCGGACGCCGTGCTGCCCGCGGGACGCCTCGGGGTCGGCCCCGCCGTCCCGGTGCTCGACCTGCCGCGCTCCTGGACCGCGGCCCGTACCGCCCTGCGCTTCACCGCCGACGGCACCGCCCGGGACCCGGGCCAACGAGTGGTGTACGCCGACGAACTCGGCGGGGTCGCCCTGCTGGCCGACCTGGTCGCACCGGGCGCCGAGCCGCCGCCGGACGTCCGCGCCCTGGACGCGGCCGCCGCGGCCACGCCCTGGCTGCTGCCCACCCTGCACGCGGTCGCCTCGACGGCGAGCCTGCGCGCGGCCGCCGCTGAGGCCAACGTCCACCACTCCACACTCCAGGACCGCCTGACCCACGCCGAGCACCTGCTCGGCTGGCCGGTGCGCACGCCCCAGGGCCGCCTCCGACTCCATCTGGCCCTGACGATGCGGCACTTGGCGCGACCGTAGCCGCCCGCTCCCGGACGGTCACCGAGACCAGCCACCGGCACTCTCACAGCGCCTGCTACTTGCAGGCGCGCTATAGCCGCACTCGCCGGAATTTTCGTTCATGGCATATCCTGGAGGATCAGTCACCTCGGGACGGAGGAACAGGCCCCATGACCGCGACAGACCCCGCACTCACCGCCCTCGCACAGGGCTGGTGCGCGCTCTCCCTGCTGCACGGCAGGATCGAGGCCCACATCGAGCGGGCACTGCAGGCCAAGCACGACCTGAGTGTGCGCGAGTACTCCCTGCTCGACGTGCTCAGCCGCCAGCACGACGGGACGGGCGGCCATCTGCAGATGAAGCAGGTCGCCGACGCGGTCGTATTGAGCCAGAGTGCCACGACCCGCCTGGTGACCCGGCTGGAGGACCGCGGACTGCTCGCCCGTTACCTGTGCCTCACCGACCGCCGCGGCATCTACACGAACGTCACGGAGGCGGGCCTCAAGCTGCTCGGAGAGGCGCGCCCCACGAACGAGTCCGCACTGCGCGAGGCCATGGACCAGGCGGAGCGGAAGCCCGAACTGGCCCCGCTCGTCCGGGCCCTGGAGACGCTCGGCGCGCCGGCCTGAGACCGACGGAACGTCGACGCCCCCCGGCGTCACCGCTCCCCCGGCCTCGCCGTCCACCGGCCCTCGGCGTGCGCCGAGCCGCACCGTTCGAGCGACCGTCAGCGTTAGCCGACCGTCAGCACCAGCTTCCCGCGCGTGTGGCCCTCGCGGCTGAGGCGCCAGGCCTCCGCGGCCTCGGCGAGCGGCAGTGCCCGCTCGACGGTCACGGAGAGCCTGCCCTGGTCGGCCAGTTCCGCGAGCGCCGTCAGGCCGGCCGAGTCGGGCTGTACCCAGACGTAGTGGCCGCCGGCCTCGGCCGCGGCCGCCTCGACGACCGACGCGAGGCGCTCGGGGCTCTTCAGAACCTGCCGTGAGACCTCCACCGCGTCCCCGCCCACGAAGTCGAGGGCCACGTCCACACCGTCCGGGGCAAGCTCACGGATCCGGTCGACGAGTCCCTCGCCGTACGTCACGGGCTCCGCGCCCAGGCCGCGTACGAAGTCGTGGTTGCGCTCGCTCGCGGTGCCGATGACCCGGGCGCCGAGGGCCGCGGCGATCTGGACGGCGCACATTCCGACCCCGCCGGCCGCGGCGTGGACCAGGACGGTGTCACCGGCGCCGACCCCGACCCGCTTGATGGACTGATAGGCGGTGAGTCCCGCCAGCGGGAGCCCCGCGGCCTCCTCCCAGCTGAGGGAGGCCGGCTTGCGGGCGAGCATCCGTACATGGGCGGCGGCGAACTCGGCGTAGGAGCCGAGCTGCACCCAGTCCTTGCGGATGTAGCCGTACACCTCGTCGCCGGGCGCGAACTCCTCGACGTCCAGGCCGACCTGTTCGACGACTCCGGCCACGTCCCAGCCGGGAATCACCGGGAAGCGCACCTCCATGATGGGGTCGAGGTACCCCGCTCCCACCTTCCAGTCCACCGGATTAACTCCGGCTGCCTTCACGCGGATGAGCACCTCGCCAGGGGCCACCTTGGGCTCCGGGTGGTCCACCAGCTCCAGGTCCTGACCGTACTTCTGCAGTGCTATGGCCTTCATGGGTCACCATGAAATCACACGCCCCGCGTTCGCAATTACCCCCTGGCGAGCCGGGAAAAGCACAGGTCAGCGGTGCTGGATGCCGTTGACAGCGTCTTCGGCCCGCCCGTACAAATGGGCCCCATGAGCCTCCCTCAGCGTCCCCTGTCCGGTATCACGGTGGTCAGCCTGGAGCAGGCCGTCGCCGCCCCCTTCGCCACCCGCCAGCTCGCCGATCTAGGCGCCCGGGTGATCAAGGTGGAGCGGCCCGGTGACGGCGACTTCGCCCGCCGCTACGACACGACCGTCCACGGACAGTCCAGCTATTTCGTCTGGCTCAACCGGTCCAAGGAGTCCCTCACCCTTGACCTGAAGGACCCCCGGGGCCGTGAGATCCTGCGCCAACTCCTGGACGGCGCCGACGTGTTCGTACAGAACCTGGCCCCGGGAGCCGCCGACCGCCTCGGGCTCGGCGCCGGCGCGCTCGGCGAGCTCCACACCCGGCTGATCCCGTGCACGATCTCCGGATACGGCACCTCCGGGCCCTGGGCCGACCGCAAGGCGTACGACCTGCTGGTGCAGTGCCAGACCGGCCTGGTGTCCCTCACCGGCACCGCCGAGGAGACCGCCCGGACGGGGATCTCCGTCGCCGACATCGCCGCCGGGATGTACGCCTACAGCGGCGTCCTCACCGCCCTGTACACCCGCGCCACCACCGGCACGGCACATCCGGTCGAGGTGTCCCTGTTCGAGGCGCTGGCGGAGTGGATGAGCCAGCCCGCCTACTACACCCTGTACGGCGGCAACCAGCCGCCGCGCCTGGGCACCCAGCACGCCACCATCGCGCCCTACGGCGCCTTCACGGCCGCCGACGGCAACGACGTGTTGTTCTCCATCCAGAACGAACGTGAGTGGATCGCTCTGTGCGCACGCTTCCTCGGTCGGCCCGAGCTGGCCGAGGACCCGCGCTTCGCCACCGGATCCGACCGGGTCGCCCATCGCGAGGAACTCAACGCCATCGTCGCCGAGCGCGTCGCCCGCTCCGACGCCGAGCGGATCCTGGAGGAGCTGGAGGGCATCGGCATCGCGTGCGCCGGCGTCAACGACGTGGCCGCGTTCCTCGACCACCCGGTCCTGGCCGGTCGCGACCGCTGGCGCGAGGTGGGCGTGCCCGGCGGCGAGCGGGTGCGGGCGCTGCTGCCACCGGCCGACCTGGCGGGTCTTCCGGCACGCATGGACCCGGTACCGGCGGTGGGCGAGCACACCGAGGCGATCCTCACGGAACTCGGCCACGGCCACGACGACATCGAGGCACTGCGCGCCGACGCGGTGATCTGAACGCCTCCCGCGGCGGACGCGGTCAGCCGGCCATGTCGCGCGGGACCGCCGGCTCGTCGTGCGCGAACAGCGAACAGCCGGGTCAGGGCCGCCGGGTCCTCGGCACCCAGAGCCTGGTCGGCTAGAGCCTGCCCGTCATGGAGCGCGCGACGCGGAACCCCACGTCGTCGACGCGGAACGTCGGGTGGCTGCGGCGGCGTACCGAGGCCCGGCAGCTCCAGTGTTCGTCGAACCAGCCGCCGCCGCGCAGTACCCGGTAACTGCCGTAGACCTCGGGGTCGTAGAGGTCCCAGCACCACTCCCAGACGTCGCCGAGCATGTCGTACAGGCCCCAGGGGTTGGGTCGTTTGCCGCCGACCTCGTGGATCCGTTCGTCCGCGTTGCCGCGGTGCCAGGCGATCTCGTCGAGGGGGCCGTAGCGCGGTCCGGTCGTGTCGGCGCGGCAGGCGTGCTCCCACTCCGCCTCGGTGGGCAGCCGGTATCCGTCGGCGTCCGGGTCCCACTCGGGGTCCTCACCGTCGGCGGAGAGGCGGTAGGCCGACGGCAGTCCGGCGCGCTCGGACAGGGCGTTGCAGAACCGGATCGCGTCCCACCAGGAGACGCCCTCGACGGGCAGCCGGTCCCCCCGTGCGGTGCTCGGACGGTCGCCGGTCACCCGGGCGTACTGCTCCTGGGTGACCGGGTGGGCCGCCAGCCGGAAGGACGCGAGCGGCACGTCCCAGCGTCGCTCGGTGCGCCGGTCGGACAGCGTGACCCGGCCGGCCGGAACGGTGATCATCTCGTCGTCCATGTCCGGATGATCTCACCAAGCGGCGTATGCCCTACGGGAGCTCGTCCGTGAGCACCTTGACGTCCCAGGGGCCGAGCGGGACCTCCCGCGTGTACTCCGTGTCCGAGAGCACATCCCGCACGGCCGTCGGTACGGGCACGGACGCAGGCTCCCAAGACCAGTTGTGCAGGAAGCGCACACGGCGGCCGTCGCGTGCCGTGGCCGAGGCCGAGGTGACGCTCGGGTGGGACGGTCGCCACGGGTCGGCGGGGGCCACCCACTCGAACAGGGCGCGGGCGAAGGCGGCGTCGGGGACGGTACCGACGTAGGTGATCCGTCCGCTGCCGTGGCGGTGCGTGGTGGCGGCGGGCCAGCGGCCGAAGTGCGGGTGCTGGTAGGTCGCCAACTGCTCGGCGCCCTGCGGTCGGAGACCGTCGGCCCAGTGCAGGGCCCGCGCCCCCGGCGGCAGGGGCAGGGTGGTTGTGCCCGTCACCGGGAGCCCCTCGGCCAGATTACTGAACTCGTCGTACGTCACCCCCGCCGCCTCCGCCAGCCGCGCGGGCTGGACGTCCGTGCGCGCCCTGGCCTCGGTGTCGCCGTAGGCGGTACGCGGCCCGAGCACCAGGTGGCCGCCCGCCTCGGCGTACGCCCTGAGCCGGTCGAGGATGTCGTCGTCGGCCGCGTAGAACGCGGGGACGACCAGCACCGAGGGCAGCCCGCCGTCGGCGAGTCGGCCGGGGTGCAGGACGCGGGCCTGAAGGCCGGCGTCGAAGGCGCCCCGGTAGAAGGCGTCGAAGATCCTCTCGTACGACCGCCCGTCCGGCCCCCCGTCGGCGGCGGCCAGCGGTGGCTGCGCCTGGAGCGCCCACTTGCTGGGGGTGTCGTACAGGAAGGCCACGTCGGCGTCCGGGGTGAGCGCTGCCACCAGGTCGCCCGCCTTCTCCAACTCGGCGCCCAGCGCCGCGAGTTCACGGTAGACGCGGCCGGGCCGGCCGTTGTGGGCAGGATTCCGCCCCAGTAGGTCTCGGTGCCGAAGTGCAGGGTGTGCCAGTGCCAGTACTCGATCATCGAGGCGCCCCGGGAGACCAGCGCCCAGGCGGCCTGCCGCCACTGGCCGTCGTAGGCCGGGCGGTTGTTCCAGGGGTAGCTGATGGCCTGGGCGTTGGTCTCCGTGACCAGGAAGGGTTCCTGGCGGGAGGCGTACATGCGGTCGGCACTGCGGTACAGGGCCCAGGTCCCGTTGGTCGTCCAGTCCTGGCCCGCGCCGCCCCCGTCCGGCAGTTCCAGGGCGTCCTGCATCGTGTAGTACGGGTTGCCCGCGGTGACGTCGAGTCGTTCGGTCAGCTTGTCGTCCTCGACGGCGGGGCGGTCGTAGGAGATGCAGGTGGTGACGAACTGGCCTGGGCGGGTGTACTCGCGCACGATGTCGGCCTGCCAGGCGATGAACTCGGTGACGAGCTTCGCCTGGAAGCGCCGCCAGGCCAGGTCGTACTGCGGCTGGGCGTTGCCCTCCGGGGTCCACAGGTCGGCCCAGGTGGACAGGCGGTGCGACCAGTAGACCAGGCCCCACTCGCGGTTCAGGGTCTCCACATCCCCGTACCGCGCCCGGAGTTCGTCGATGAAGCGCTGGAACACGCCGTGGTTGTGCAGGAGATGCAGGCCCGGTTCGTTGTCGACCTGGAAGCCGATCACGGCGGGGTGGTCGGCGTACCGGGCGACGATCTTCCGGATGATCCGCTCGGCGTGGAAGCGGAACGCCGGGTGCGTGAGGTCGACCTCCTGGCGGCCGCCCCAGTCGATGCGCTCACCCGTGCGCCCCTCCCCCGCGATCTCCGGGTACTGCCGGGCCAGCCAGAGCGGCACGGCGTAGGTCGGGGTCCCGAGGATCACCGAGATGCCCCGCTCGTGCGCGCCGTCCAGGACCGGCCGCAGCCAGTCGAGGTCGAAGCGGCCGTTCTCCGGTTCCCAGGTCGACCACACGGACTCGCCGACCCGGATCACCGTGAAGCGGGCCTCGGCCATCAGGTCGAGGTCGTCCTTCAGCCGCTCGTACGGCTGGTACTCGTGGTAGTAGGCGGCGCCGAACAGAACCCGGCGGGGAAGCTCGAACATCCTTCTCCAATACGGTAGGTGAGGGGTCGTCAGGGCGGTCAGGGGTCAGTGCGGTCAGCCCTTGACGGCGCCCGTGGACAGGCCTTCCAGGAGCTGCCTGCGCAGGACGACGAAGAGGGTGACGGCGGGCAGGACGGCCAGCACGGCGCCGGCCAGGACCAGGTCGTACTGCCGCTGCTCCGACACGAACAGGGTCTGCAGGCCGAGCGGCAGGGTGTACTGGGAGCTGTCGGTGACCAGCACCAGCGGCCACAGGAAGCTGTTGTAGCTCTGCAGGAAGGTCCACACGGCCAGCGCGCCGAGCGAGGGCCGCAGCAGCGGCAGCACGATCCGCCGGAAGATGCCGAACTCGCCCGCCCCGTCGATGCGGGCGGCTTCGAGCACCGAGTCCGGGATCGACTGCACGATGTACTGCTGCATCATGAAGATCCCGAACGCGGGCGCCACCCACGGCACGATCAGCGCGAACCACGGACTGCCGAGGCCGGTCTTCACCAGCATCACGAACAGCGGCACCAGGATCACGGCGAACGGGATGGACAGCGAGCTGAACATCACGTTGAACAGCAGTGCCCTGCCCGCGAAACGGAACTTGGCGAAGCCGTAGCCGGCCAGGGCGCACACGAACACCGACACGACCGTGGCGACGACCGCCACCACCGTGCTCATCAGGAACCAGCGCATGAAGGGCTGGTCGGCGAGGAGAGAGCGGTAGTTGTCGAGGGTGAACGGGTCGGGGAACAGGTCGGGCGGGTAGCCGAAGATGTCGCCGCGCGGCTTGAACGAGCCACTCAGGGCCCACAGCAGCGGAGCGAGGAAGGCCAGGAGCAGCAGGCTGAGGGTGATGTGGAGCAGGGCACGCCCGCTCCTGGTGCAGGCGGTGTTCATGCGGCGGCCCTCCCGATGCCGAGGACACGGTTGAAGAGCTGACTGAGCCCGAAGACGAGGACGAACAGCACGACGGCCGCGGCGGCCGCGTATCCGAACTGCTGGCGCTCGAAGGCGGCCCGGTAGATGAACATCGACACCGACAGCGTCGACTCCGCCGGCCCGCCGCCGGTCAGCAGATACGGCTCCTCGAAGATCTGCGCCGCGCCGATGAAGGAGGTGACGACGACAAAAGCCGTCACCGGTTTCAGCGCCGGCAGGGTGACGGTGCTGAAGGTGCGCAGCCGTCCGGCGCCGTCGAGGGCGGCGGCCTCGTACAACTCCCTTGGCACCGCCTGGAGTCCGGCGAGGAAGAAGATGGTGAGGTAGCCGGTCCAGCGCCACAGCATCACCAGGCCGATGCTCACCTTGGCGAGCTCCGGATCGCCGAGCCAGTCGACGCCGCCGGTGCCGAACAGAGCGCGCAAAACGGAGTTCAGGAGACCGAACTGCCGGTCGAAGAACAGGCCGAAGACGAGCGCGACGAGGATCGGGGAGACGACGATCGGCACGAAGTAGGCGGTCCGCCACAGGTCGCGGGCGCGCAGCCCACGGGTGTTGAGTGCCTGGGCGATCAGCAGGGCGAGCGGGACGATCACGAAGACCGCGACCAGCACGAAGACGGCCGTGTTGCCGAGGGCCCGGTGGAAGCTGATGTCGGTGGCGAGGAGCCGGTAGTTGCGCAGGCCGACCCAGCGCGGGGTGCCGAGGCCGACCCACTCGGTCAGGCTCAGCCACAGCGAGACGCCGACGGGGACCAGCATGAACAGGACGTAGAGGACGTAGAAGGGCGAGATGAAGAGATAGGGAGCCCAGGTCCGCTTCGGGCGGACCGGGGTTGCCGTGCCGTCGGGTTCACGCGCGGTGCGTGCCGTGCGGCCGACTCCTGTTCCGGTGAGGGCGGTGGTCATGGGGCCTCCTAACGTCCCGCCTGGTCGCGGAAGTCGGCCGCGGTCCGCTTCAGCGCCTGACGTGGGGTCAGGTCGCCGTGGTAGGCGCGCAGTAGGTTGCCGGCGAGCACGTCGAAGAGGATCGGCTGGTCGGGGCTCTGATGGACGGCGGGCACGTCCGGGAGCAGGGTGCGGTACAGGCTGAAGAGACGTTGGCCACCGCAGAACTCGTCGCGTACGGCGTTGAGTCGGGGGTCCTCGTAGACGGATCGGCGGGTGGGGAGGTAGCCGGTCTCGGTGAAGCGGCGGACCTGGCCGTCGTGGGTGAGCCAGGTGGCGAGGAGGAACTCGGTGGCGGCGCGGGTGTCGGCCTTGTCCGTCAGGACGCCGAAGCCGGTGCCGCCCAGGGTGGCTGTCGTGCTGCCGTCGTCGGTGAACCGGGGCAGTGCCCTGATCCGCCATCTCCCCTTCTGCTCGGGCACGTTGGGCATCAGCCCGTAGTTCTTGTACCAGACGGCCATGGGCAGGCCGATGACCTTGCCCTGCTTGAGCGCGGTCTGCATGGAGGCCCCGTAGTAGTCGGAGACGTCGACGACGAAGCCGGTGCGCAGCCCGTCGCACAGGAAGCGCAGCACCTCCTCGGCCTCGGGCGAGTCGAGGACCAGGTTCTGGTCGGCGTCGAAGAAGGCGCCGCCGCGCTGGTAGAGCAGCATCTGGAAGGAGCCGACGACCTGGCCGACATCGCTCCCGGCGGTGCTGACGACACACAGGGAGGCGCCGTGGTCCCGGTGCGTGCGGGTGCCCAGTTCGGCGAACTCCTCCCACGTCGGGGTGTCCTTCGGGATGCCGTACTCGGCGAAGAGGTCGTCGCGGTAGTAGTAGACGACCATCGGGGTGTCGGAGTCGAAGGCGTAGACCCTGCCGTCCTGGCTGTACGGGGCGGTGCGGGCCGGGAGCAGGTCCTCCTTGAGGCCGGGGACGGCGGCGATGTCGGCGGTGAAGTCGTGCAGCAGACGCGGGGCGATGTCGCCGCGCAGCATGCGGGGGAAGCTGCCGATCTCGAAGCCGATGGTGTCGGGGGTGCCGCGCCCGGCGACGGCCTGCGCGAGCAGCTTGGTGACGAGGTCGGCGGCTCCGCAGGGGCTGCGTGACTACGTAGTCAGACGGTGCCAGGAGGGCCGGGGTCGCGTCAATGGGCCGTACGTCGTCGAATGACGGGGCCCACGGGTGACCGGGCCCACAGGTGACCGGCCGGAGACGGCTCGGCCATCCGTGGGCGTGCGGCGGGTGAGAGGGGAGCGGGCGACCAGGGTGTCCAGCACCGTTCCTTAGGAACGGTCAGAGGCCGTAGCGGTTCTTGAGGTGGCGCCAGAAGTCGCGGAACATCCACTTGTCGAACTCCGTGATCTGCGTGGCGCTGCCCGCGTTCATGATGAAGCAGCACTGGCCGGTCGGAGTCCAGTCGTAGAAGTCGTCGAGGCCGAAGGTGTGGCCGACCTCGTGCAGATAGATGTGGATGTTCTCCTGGCTCAGCGCGCCGGTGAAGTACTCCTGACCGACCCGCTGGCCCCAGTCACCGCCGGCGCCGCCCTGGAAGCCCTTCGTCAGCCACAGCGACTGGTCGTAGTGGCGGGCCGCGCCGCCCGGACACCTTGAGTAGTTGCCGTCCTGGTGGAAGAAGCGGCCGCAGTCGGGGGAACACTGCGGGGCGCCGCCGCCGTCGAGGTTTCCGGCGTAGATGTCGACGGAGTTGTCGGTCCACTGGAGGGTGGAGCGGTTCTTCACGGCCCAGCCGACGATGTTGACGGGGACGGTGGTGTATGGCCACGCGTTGTGTCCCTTGCCGCCCTCGACCATGGCGGCCATCCACTTGGCGAACTGCTTCTTCAGCGCGGCGTGGACGCTGTCGCGCAGGGCGGCGGAGACGGGGGCGTCGGACTCCCAGCGGACGCAGTAGTTGACGCTTCCCTTGTTGGCCATGACCTGGTCCCAGCCGTAGTTGCGGAAGCCGTAGAGGTCCGGGTAGGTCGACTGGACGTGGTTCCAGACCTCGTTCAGCGGCTGGACCAGGTTGGCGGGCGGGTTCCAGTCCTCGGCGGCCCGCGCGGCGGACGTCGCCGGTGCGGCCGACGCGGCGGACGCCGCCATACCGGGTGCGGCTAACAGCACGGTCAGAGCTGCGAAGACGGCGGCCAGGCGCGCCAGTTGGTTGCGCATGGGTGAACTCCCTCGGTGGGGGACGGGATTTCACCCTCAGGTCGCCGCCGACGCCGTACAGGTTGCCGTGTTCCGCCGTCCGCTCAGCCGGACCGCGGTGCGGTCGCCGGGCCGCCCGCGACGGGCAGGACGGGAAGCTGCGGCACCCCGCCGCCGAGCGGGCCCGTGACCGGCTCGAGCGCCGGCGTCAACGGCCGGTGATCGCGGCCCGCACCGACTCCAGGGCAAGCTGGGTGAGCACCTTGAGCGGCCCGCCGGCTCTTCCCCCGGCCATCGGCGGCGCACGGGAGTCAGACGGGGCCGGCTGTGGTGCCGCACAGGCGTCAGGCGGGGCCGGCCGTGGTGCCGCGGGCGACGAGTCGCGGGGTGAGGACGACCTCGCGAGGCTCGATGCGCCCCTCGTCGAGGCGTTCGACGGCGGCGGCCACCGCGTGCCGGGCCTGGTCCCGGGCCCCCTGGCTGACCGTGGTCAGGTTGAAGCAGCTCAGCCGGGAGAGGGTGTCGTCGTCGTATCCGGCCACGGACACCTCTCCCGGGACGGCGATCCCGGCCCGGGACAGCGCGGCCAGGACGCCGATCGCCGACTGGTCGTTGAAGGCGACCACGGCGGTGGGCAGATCGCCCCCGTCGAGGAGGTTGCGGACGGCCCGCTCCCCGGCCGCCTCGGTGTTGTCACCGCGCATGATCCTGATGTGCGCGTCCAGGCCGTGGTGGCGCATGGCGGTGCGATATCCGTGGCGCCGGTCGGTGGCGATGGCCCCCTTGCCGCCGTCCACGTAGGTGATCGTACGGTGGCCGAGGTCCGCCAGGTGATCGACGATCTGGCCGACTCCGGCGTCGTCCGCGGTGCGTACGACGTCCAGGTCGGCGTCGGCGATGCGGCGGCCGACGACGATCACGGGCGACTTGCGGTCGAGGGCGGCGAGCGTGTCCGAGGGAGCGGTCGGACCGAGCAGGATCAGCGCCTCGCTGCGGAAGGCCAGCAGCGTCTCGACAGCGGTGTGCTCGTCGCGGGTACGGGTCAGGGTGCTGAGGACGAGGTCGTAGCCGATCTCCTCGGCGGCCGTGTGCAGATGCTCCACCAGTTCGGCGTGGAACGGGCTGTGGATGTCGACCATGACACCGAGCAGCCGGGTGCGCCTGCTGGCCAGCAGGCTCGCCGTGCGGTCCACCTGGTAGCCGAGGTCGGCGGCGGCCTTCAGGACGCGCTGCCGGGTGCGTTCGCTGGGACCGGGCGCGCCGCGCAGGACCAGGGACACGGACGCGGTGGACACGCCCACCCGTGCGGCCACGTCCTCCAGCCGGGGACGCTTGTGCGAGCCGTTCCGGTCACGTGCGGAACCGACATGATCCACTTGCGCCTCCCCGCGGAAATCTCGTCGCGCGACAGCCTTGACACGCTCGCGAAACAAGCCGATAGTACCAGGACTTAAAGCGCTTTAAATTGTCCTGTTGTTCCGACGAAGTCAGTCCAGACGAAGTCAGTCCAGGAGCACCGAGCCGGGCCGAGCCGAGCCGGCCTCACACCGGTACGCACGGCGGGGGCCTGCGCTCCACACGGCGGGGGCCCGCGCTCCGCACGCCCCTTCCGCGACCGTGACCGAACCCGTCACAACCGCCCCGGCCCACCCAGCGGCCGCCGATCCACTGTCCCCGCAGTTGCACAGTGAGGTGCACGCACCATGAACCAGACATCTCTTCTCCGTTCCCGCAGAGTCACCCCCGTCGTGGCGATCGCCGCCGTGGCCGCCCTGGCCCTCGCCGGCTGTTCCAGCGGCTCCGGCGGCAAGAAGGCCGAGGAGGAGGCCGGCAACGTCTCCGCCGGTAAGGCCGACACGCCCCGCATGACCATCGCGATGGTCACCCACGCGCCCTCCGGCGACACCTTCTGGGACACCATCCGCAAGGGCGCCCAAGCCGCAGCCGCCAAGGACAACATCAAGCTCATCTACTCGAACGACGAGACCGCCGGCGACCAGGCCAACCTGGTGCAGAACGCGATCGACCAGAAGGTCGACGGGATCGCCGTCACCCTCGCCAAGCCGGACGCGCTCAAGGACGTGGTCGCCAAGGCCGAGAAGGCGGGCATCCCGGTCGTCGGCCTCAACGCCGGTCTGGGCGTGTGGAAGAAGCAGGGCCTGCTGTCGTTCTTCGGCCAGGACGAGGCCGTCTCCGGCCAGGCGCTCGGGGACAAGATCGACGGCACCGGCGCCAAGCACGCGCTGTGCGTCATCCAGGCCCAGGGAGACGTCAACCTCGAAGAACGCTGCGCCGGCGTGAAGAAGACCTTCAGCGGCAAAACCGACATCCTCTACGTCAACGGCACCGACATGCCGTCCGTGAAGTCGACGATCGCCGCCAAGCTCGGCCAGGACAAGTCCATCGACGAGGTGGTCACCCTGGGCGCCCCCATCGCACTGACCGCGGCACAGGCGGTGTCCGAGTCGGGCAGCAAGGCGAAGATCGCCACCTTCGACCTCAACAAGGACCTCGTCTCCGCGATCGAGAAGGGCTCGATCCAGTTCGCCGTCGACCAACAGCCCTATCTCCAGGGCTACCTCGCCGTCGACTCCCTGTGGCTCTACAAGAGCAACGGCAACTTCAGCGGCGGCGGTGAGCAGCCCGTGCTGACCGGCCCGGCCTTCGTCGACAAGACCAACGTCGAGGCCGTCGCCAAGTACGCCGCGAAGGGCACACGGTGAGCGGTACGACCCAGCAGGCCGCGCCGGCGGTGACCACACCGCCGGCTCCCGGCCCGAAGCAGTCCGACGGCCGGATGGCTCAACGCCCCGTGATCGCCCGCCACCGCCCCGTTCGGGGAGCCTCCTGAACGCCTCGGCGCGGACGCCCTCACCTCACGCCCCACCGCTTCCCCCCTGACGCCCGACGCCCGACGCCCGACGAGAAGGCATTCCCTCATGAAGATCGCCCTCGACCCGTACATGATCCGCAACGTTCCGCTGCTCGAACTTCCCTCTGTGGTCGCCGAGTTGGGCTACGAGTGGATCGAGCTCTCCCCCCGGGAGGACTTCATCCCCTTCTTCCGGCACCCCCGCGTTGACGACGCCACCGTGCGCAAGTTCCGCAAGGCGCTGGACGCGGCAGGAGTCGGCATCTCCTCCCTGCTGCCCCTGTTCCGCTGGTCCGGCCCGGACGAGGACGCCCGGCAGGCCGCCGTACGGTACTGGAAGCGCTCCATCCGAATCGCCGCCGACCTCGGAGTGCACAGCATGATCTCCGAGTTCAACGGCAGGCCGGAGGACCCCGACCGCAGCGAGGCGCAGTTCTGGAAGTCGATGGACGAACTCCTGCCCCTCTTCGAGCAGGAGGGCATCCAACTCGCCCTGGAACCGCACCCGGACGACTTCATCGAGAACGGCTACGACGCCGTCAACCTGATCCGGGGCATCAACCACCCCAACGTCACCTTCCTCTACTGCGCCCCGCACACCTTCCACATCGGCAACGACGCCCCGGGCATCATCGAGTACGCGGGCGATCTGCTCACCCACGTCCATCTGGCCGACGCCTTGGACCACACCGCGTCCTCGGGCAACCGGTACATCCTCAACCCGCCCGGCACCGCGGCCCGTATCCACCAGCACCTCGACATGGGCGAGGGCGAGGTGGACTTCGACGAGCTCTTCCGCACCCTGCGCGCCAACGATTTCGACGGCACTCTCACCGCGTGTGTCTTCGCGTGGGAGGAACGGGCGAAGGAGTCCTCGGTGTTCATGCGCGAGAAGATCAACGCTTACCTCTCCGCCTGATCCTGGCGGACCGCGGCCCCCACCTCCGCCGGCGGTTCGCCACCTGATCACGCCCTGCCCTCCTTCTCCCCTGACCCTTCGTCTCTTTGGATCTCTGGATCTTTGGAAAGGCACCGCCATGACCATGTCCGCCAAACCCCTCTCCGTCGCGGTGATCGGAGCCGGCATGGCCGGCCGCAGCCACGCCGCCGCTTACCGCAACGTCAACACGGTCTTCGGTGCCGGTCTGCCGCCTGTCCGGCTGGCCGCGATAGCCGACGCCAACGTCGCGCTCGGCGAGGACGCCGCCCGCCGCTACGGCTTCGAGAAGGCGCTCCCGAGCTGGGAGGCCGTCGTCGAGGACCCGACGATCGACGCGGTCAGCATCGTCGTGGGAAACGATCTGCACCGGCCGATCGCCCAGGCCCTGGTCGCCGCCGGGAAGCACGTGCTGTGCGAGAAGCCGCTGGCCGGGTCGCTGGAAGACGCCCGTGCGATGGCCGAGTTGGAGCGCACCGCCGATGTCGTGACCGCCGTCGGGTACACCTTCCGGCGTTCCCCCGGTATCGCGGCGATCCGCGATCACGTCCAGCGCGGTGAGCTGGGCGCTCTGACACTGTTCAGAGGCCGGTACTGGTGCGACTACGCGACCGACCCGAACGGGCCGCTGACCTGGCGGTTCAAGGGCGGACCTGGCTCCGGCGCGCTCGGGGACGTCGGTTCGCACGTCATCGATGTCGCGGAGTACGTCGCCGGGCCCGTCGCGGCGGTCTCCGGTGCCACCCTGTCTACGCAGATCCTCAAGCGGCCGCTGCCGCTGGGCACGGTCGTCGGACACAACGCGGCCCCCGTCTCCGACGAGGTGGGCGAGGTCGAGAACGAGGACACCGCGTCCTTCACCGCCCGCTTCGAGTCCGGGCTCGTCGGCACCTTCTCGGTGACGCGCACCGGCTTCGGCCTCCCGAACGGCCTCGGCTTCGACGTCCTCGGCCTCGGCGGCCGGGCCGCGTTCGACCAGCACCGGCCCGCCGAGTACCTCTTCGACGACGCCCAGCCCGAGGCCCGCACGCGCGGCGCCCGCCAGATCATCGCCGGTCCGAACCTGCCGTACTTCGCGGGCGGGGTGCCGATGGAGGCGCCGGGGGTGGGCGCCAGCAACGCCGACAACTTCACCTACCAGGCCCGGGCCTTCCTCGACCAGGTCGCGAACGCCGCCGATCCGCGGCCGGCCTGCGCCACCTTCGCCGACGCGCTGCGGACCATGGAGATCATCCGCGCGGTCGTCGACTCCTCCCGCAACGACGGCGCGCTCACCCCGGTTCCGCCGGTCTCCGCCTGACCACCCGTATCCAAGGAGTACGTACATGGCTCTCAAGCTCGGCGCCTACACCGCCTGTCTGCACGACCGCCCGCTCACCGAGGCCCTCGACATCCTCAAGGAGAACGGACTGACCTCGGTGGAGGTCAACACCGGCGGCTTCATCCCGGCCCCGCACTGCCCGGTGGACCTGCTGCTGTCCTCGGCCGCCGCACGCGAGGAGTACCTGGCGACCTTCGCCGACCGCGGCATGGAGCTGACCGGCCTCAACTGCAACGGCAACCCGCTCAACCCGCTCCCGGGGGTCGGGCCGAAGCACGCCGATGATCTGCGTCGCACCATCCGCCTCGCGGGCCTCCTCGGCGTCAGGCACGTCGTCACCATGTCCGGCACCCCGGGCTCGGACCCCGACGCCAGGTACCCGTCCTGGGTCGTGAACCCCTGGGACGGCGTCTACATGGACGTCCTCGACTACCAGTGGGGCGTGGCCGTCGAGTTCTGGAAGGAGATCGACGCGCTGGCCCGGGCGGCCGACGTCCGGGTCGCCATCGAGATGCACCCGCACAACGTGGTGTTCTCCCCGGTCACCCTGAAGCGACTGGTCGACGAGGTCGGCGCGACGAACATCGGCGCCGAGATGGACCCCTCCCACCTGATGTGGCAGGGCATGGACGTCGTCGCCTCGATCAAGTGGCTGGGCCCGCTGGTGTTCCACGCCGCCGCCAAGGACGCCACGCTCTGTCCCGGCGCCGACATCCGCGGTGTGCTGGACACGTCGTTCACGCGTGTGCCCGCCGACGCGCCCGGCAAGGTGCCCACCGGCTACGGGTTCTGGTGCAACGCCTGGCCCCAGAACCCGGCGTGGAAGTTCGTCGCGGTCGGCGCCGGCAACGACGTTCCCTACTGGACCGAGTTCCTGCGCGCCCTCGCCGAGATCGACCCGGACATGGCCGTGAACATCGAACACGAGGACGCCGCCTACTCCCAGACCGAAGGACTCGCCCTGGCCGCCAAGAACCTGCACAGCGCCGCGTCCGCTCTCTGGACGAGGAGGTCGTAGGCAGCCCCGACCCGCGCATCGTCGGCGCGGCGGCCACCCTGCTGGAGGCCGGCGAGGACTACGTCGTCCCGGTGCGCCCCTAGAAGGGCCGGTCGGGGGCACCTACTCGCAGGACGTTCCTGGACCCGCCGGGCAGACGCCGACCGCGGCTGTTCAGGCCCGGACGAGTTCCGCCCGCCGCCGAACGCGGCCCGCACCGCACCGGCCAACTGTTCCCTCGTCGCCGCCCTGAGTGCCACGTCCCGAACCCCATCTCCGCCACCACAACCCGCGCACTCGACATCCTGCATCATCGAGAACGGGGGCCGGACGCACCGTTCGGGTCGGTCAGGACGTGGGAACCGGCGCCGCTGAGCAGTCGGGAAGCCGTCGTAACGGTCGCCGCCACGCCGCGTGCTTGGAAGCCTGAGACACAGAAAAAGTCCGATATGTACTAAATGCATGCATAGGCGGCATAAGGCCGGATACCCGTGCGCAATGGTACGGACACTGAAGCTGCATGGACGGCACGGCGGACGCGTCGAGGCCGGCCATGAAAACGAAACCGAAAACGAAACCGAGCAGACCCTGGACGCGGGGCCGGACGAGCGAGTGGAGGAGCGGGCACCGAAAAGCCCCACGGACCTGCCCAAACAATCCTGGGGGGCGGTACTGAAAGGCACCCTGAAGGAGTTCAAGAAGGACGAGCTGACCGACCGGGCAGCGGCCCTGACCTACTACGGAATCCTGGCACTGTTTCCCGCGCTGCTCGCGCTCGTGTCGCTCCTGGGCATCGTCGGACAGTCGGCGACGCAACAGGTGCTGGACAACATCCAGAAGCTCGCCCCGGGCCCCGCGCAGGACATCCTGCGAAACGCGGTGCAGCAGATGCAGGGCAACGCCGGACTGGGCTCGATCATGGCGATCGTGGGCCTGGCACTCGCGGTGTGGTCGGCGTCCGGTTATGTCGCCGCGTTCATCCGCAGCGCCAACGCGGTCTACGACGTCCCCGAGGGCCGTCCGGTGTGGAAGGTACTGCCGGTGCGGGTCGGCGTGACCGTCGTACTGATGGTGATGGCCGTGATCAGCGCGCTGATCGTCGTGTTCACCGGCGGTCTCGCCCGAGAGGTGGGCACGGCGCTCGGGGTCGGCGACGCGGGGCTGACCGCGTGGTCGATCGCGAAGTGGCCGGTGCTGCTGATCCTGGTCACCATCATGATCGCGATCCTGTACTGGGCGGCCCCGAACGCGAGGGTCCGCGGGTTCCGCTGGATCACTCCGGGCAGCTTCCTCGCGCTGCTGATCTGGATGATCGCCTCCGCCGGGTTCGCGCTGTACGTGGCCAACTTCTCCTCGTACAACAAGACCTACGGAACACTCGCCGGCGTGATCATCTTCCTGGTGTGGCTGTGGATCACCAACCTGGCGATTCTGCTCGGCCTGGAGTTCGACGCCGAGCTGGTACGCCAGCGCGCCATCGCCGGAGGCCATCCGGCCGAAGACGAGCCGTACGTCCAGCCGCGCGACACGCAGAAGTGGGACGAGGAGGACCGCCGCCGCCTCGGGTGAGCGAGGGGCAGCCTCGTCGACACCGACCGCCGTTTCCGGGCGGGCCGGCCTCACCGCCCGGCCCGCCCCACACATGGCCGAGCCGGTACCCGTACGCGAGGACTAGGCGGGTACATGACTACGCGGGTCCCAGGACTACGCGTGCGCGGCGACTACCGTGGCGCGACAGTGTCGGATCATGTTCGCCTCCAAGCGAACCGGGCAGATGGTGAGGCCTATGCAGCCCGAGCACCGCAGCGGACCCGGGGACATCGACCGGCGCCGTGTCACGGACGACCTGTCGGCCGTCACCGCCGGTGTCGACGCCCGGAAGGTGCCCGATGCTCTGTGCCTGGCGTGCGTCCGGCTGCTGCCCGTCGGCGGCGCCTCCATCACCATCGCCGCGAGTCAGGACCTGCGCGCCACCTGGTGCGCCAGTGACAGCACCGCGGCCCGACTGGCCGAGGCGCAGTACACGCTCGGCGACGGGCCGTGTCAGAGCGCGCTCGCGCTGACCGCACCGGTACTGGCCGCCGATCTCACCGGGGCCCCGGACGCACACCGCTGGCCGCTCTTCGCCCAGCACGCCATCGCACTGGGCGTGCGGGCCGTGTTCTCCCTGCCGCTCGGCACCAGCGCCCAGGCGATCGGCACCCTCGACCTGTACCGCGTCACGAGCGGCTCTCTGTCGGCGCGCGAGCTGCGGATCGCCCTGCTGATGCGGGACGCGGTCACCTTCGCCGTGCTCAATCTGGATTCGGTCGTGACCGATTCCCCCAGAGGTCACCCGGACGGAGTAGCGTCTTGGGTGGCTGCCGCAGAGGCTGATCACACGGAGGTCCATCAAGCCGTCGGGATGGTGATGGTCCAGTCGGGCCTGGCTCCGGACCAGGCTCTCGACCGGCTCCGTGCCCGCGCCTTCGCCCAGGGGCGCACGGTGAGCGAGGTGGCCGCGGACGTCGTCGCCCGCAGAGTCCGATTCGGCTCCGACGACGCGCGCGACGATCGGCCTCGTGGGAACGGTGAACGGTGATGGACCGTGAAGTACAGCTCGCCGAGGCGTTCGTCGCCCTCGCCGATCCCCTCGCCGACGACGTCGATCCGGTCACGCTGCTGGACCGGCTGGCGCACCACTGTGTGGAGATCATCGGCGCCGACGCGGTCGGCATCATGATGGCGACCAGCCGCAGCACCCTGCGCACCATGGTCGTCACCGACGGCCGGGCCGGCCTGGTGGAACTGTTCCAGACGCAGTCCGACGAGGGCCCCTGCCTGGACTGCTTCCGCACGAACGAACCCGTCAACGCCCCGGACCTGCGGGCGAGTACCGATCGCTGGCCGCGGCTGGCCCCGTTCGCGGTGCACCACGGTTACCGCGCGGCGCACGCTCTGCCGTTCCGTGTCAAACACCAGACCATCGGCTCGGTCAATCTCCTTCTCGCCGACCCCGGCGGGCTGTCGGACACCGATCTCCGCCTGGCCCAGGCGCTCACCGACGTCGCGGCCCTCGCGCTGGTCCACTGGAATCCGGACCCGCTCCGGCGCAACGACATCGCGACCCGCGCCCAGAGCGCGCTCGCCTGCAAGGCCACCATCGAGATGGCCACCGGCATGCTGGCGGAATTCGGCGGCCTCAGCACGGCCGAGGCGTACTCGGTCCTGCGGACCCATACGGCCCGCAACGGCGACCGGCTCATCAGCACCGCCCGTGCACTGGTGCGCCGTACGCTCTCACCGGACGCGCTGCTCGCCGAGCACCGCTGACACGCTCAGGCCCAGGCCGTCACCGGCACGAACGAGCTGTCCTGCCTGAAGAGGTCCGTGCCGTTCGTGCGGTCGACCCGGAGTTGGTAGTTGTAGTGACGCAGGTAGTAGCCGGGGTAGTTGTACGACTCGAAGCGGATGGAGCCCGACGCGCTGCCGGTGCGGGCGATGAACGTGGCGTCCTTGGCGAAGGTCGACGTGCCGTCGTTCGCGTCGAAGCGGGCGCGGAAGTCCCAGTGGCGCAGGTAGTTGCCGGCGGCGTCCCGGAAGGAGTAGCCGTTCGCGTCGGCGAGGCCGGCGACGACCGTGAAGGTGGACGCCTGCTTCTCGGCGGTGGTGCTGGAGCCGCTCACCACGGGGAGGTTGAGCAGGGAGGACTGCGACTGCCAGTAGCGGGTGGAGAAGTTGCCCGACTGGAAGGAACGCGTGACGTTCTTCGCCAGGCTCGGGCCGCCGGAGACGGTCTCCTTGACCACCGTGAAGTGCCGGGCCGTACCGGAGACCACGGGCAGCGCGGTCGGGGCGGACCAGGTGGCGAAGGTGTCGTAGCTGTCGCTGTAGTAGTAGGTGCCGTCGCCGTAGCCGTCGAAGAAGATCCGCCAGCCGCCGTTGTCGAGCTGCACCAGCGCCGGGCCCTCGCGGTAACTGCCCCAGCCCGCCCAGTCACCGGTGCGGCTGATGGTGTAGGGGCCGGTGAGGCTGGAGGCCGTCGCGTACTCGATGTACTTCGCCGTCTCGTTCTTGGTGAAGGCGTGGTAGGTCGAGCCGATCCTCACGATGTACGTGTCGATGTGGTTGGCGCCGATCCCGGACAGGGCGACCGGCGAACTCCAGGCGGTCAGCGCGGAGTTGGTGGCCCGCAGTCGATACGGCGTGAAGATCCACTCGTCGTTCGTCGTCGAGCAGGACACGATGACGTTCACGCTGCCGTCGCTGTCGACGAACCACTCCGGCGCCCACGCCCGGGACAGGTTGGCGATCGGGACCGTGTAGTCGTACAGGAAGGTCCAGTTGAGCCGGTCCGAGCTGCGGGCGAAGCCGATCGTGGTGCTCGGGTCCTGCCAGGTGTGGGTCGTGTAGGTGAGGTAGTAGAAGCCGTCGGTGTGCTTGAACACGCTCGCGTCGCGGATGCGGTTGCTCGGCGGCGTGTACGCGGACGACCTGGCGAGCCGGAAGTCGATGGCGTCGTCGGACTGGTAGACGTTCACGGTGCCGTCGTTGCTGTTGAGGAACGGCACGATGGTGTAGCGGGTGGCGGAGCCACTCGGCGGCGCGGCGGCGAGGGCCGTACCGAACAGGCCGGGTACCTCGCCGAGCAGCACGGCCGAAGCCGGCAGGACGGCCAGTGCGCGCAGCAGGCTGCGGCGGGACGGCGACGGAGACGACGTGGGGGGTCGTGTGCTCACGGGCGGCTCTCACTCTCGGACTCGTACGGCTTCACGTTCGGCTCAACGTGGGATTCAAGCTCGACGTTCGAATTACCGAACAAGGTTCGGAAAGTCGATCAGAAAGTAGGGGTGAGGCGCGGACTCGTCAATGGTTTGCGCACGACCTGGTGAGCCCTGTGCGCCATCTGTGGCGCCCGGCCGTTCGCGCCACCGAACACGCCACCGACGAAGACGTTCCGCCACACCCGCGCGGCCGTTACCGTGCGGTGGAGAACGCGCTCCCGGAGGTGTCCCGCATGATGCTCGACCGTTCCGCAGGCCTGGCGGAGTCCGCCCGTGCGCTGGCCGCCGGGGAGGTGACCGCCCGGGCGCTCGTGGAACAGGCCCTGGCGCGGATCGAGGCCTCTCAGCCGACCCTGAACGCCTTCCGGATCGTACGGACACAAGCGGCGCTCGCCGAGGCGGAGGCGGCGGACCGGCAGCTCGCCGCCGGGGTCCGCAGCCCGCTGCTCGGGGTACCGGTGGCCGTCAAGGACGACATGGACGTGGCGGGCGAGCCGACCGCGTTCGGCTGCCAGGGCGAGTTCCCTCCGGTCGTCGAGGACGGCGAGGCGGTACGGCGGCTGCGCGCGGCCGGGGCCGTGATCATCGGCAAGACCAACACCTGCGAGTTCGGGCAGTGGCCCTTCACCGAGGGCCCGGCCTTCGGCGCGACCCGCAATCCGTGGAGCCCGGAGCACACGCCCGGTGGCTCGTCGGGTGGTTCGGCCGCCGCCGTAGCCGCCGGTCTGGTGCCGGCCGCGCTCGGCTCGGACGGGGCCGGGTCGGTGCGGATCCCCGCCTCCTGGACCCACCTGATCGGCATCAAACCGCAGCGCGGCCGGATCTCGACCTGGCCGCGCGGCGAGTCCTTCCAGGGCATCACGGTCAACGGCACGCTCGCCCGTACGGTCGCCGACGCGGCCCTGTTGCTGGACGCGGCGAGCGGCAACCACGCGGGGGACCCGCACCGGCCGCCGGCCGTGAGCGCCGCCGAGGCCGTCGGCCGCGACCCCGGACGGCTGCGCATCGCGCTCTCCCTCAAGCCGCCGTTCACCGCCGTACCCGCCCGGCTGCGACCGGAGGTGCGCGCCCAGGTCGTCCAACTCGCCGAGCTGCTCGCCGACTTGGGGCATCACGTCGAGGAGGCCGACCCGCCGTACGGCCAGATCGGGCTGACCTTCGTCCCCCGCGCCACAGCCGGCATCGCCGAACGCGTCCGCGAGGCGCCCTTCCCGGCGCTCCTGGACCGCCGGACTCTGGGGGCCGCACGGCTGGGCGGGCTGCTCGGCGGGGCACCGCTGCGGGCGGCCCGGCGCGCCGAGGCGGTGCTGCACCGCCGTATCGGACGGTTCTTCACCTCGTACGACGTTGTCCTCGCGCCGACCACGGCCGCTCCCCCGCCGCGCATCGGGGCGCTGTTGAACCTGAGCGGTCTGGCCACCGACCGCGCGATGATCGCCGCCTGCCCCTACGCCTGGCCGTGGAACGTCCTGGGCTGGCCCGGGATCAACGTGCCCGCGGGGTTCGTCCTGGGCGGCCTGCCGGTGGGCGCCCAACTGCTCGGACCGGCCAACAGCGAGCCGCTGTTGATCTCCCTCGCCGCGCAGTTGGAGGCGCGGGCGGGCTGGCACGAAGCGTGGCCGCCGCCGGTGACGACCGCGGACGCACCGGCCGTATAAGGGCGTTGCGCGCTTGCCCTGTGGCCATGGACGACGCGTCGATGGTCGGGCTGATGGGGCGGGTCACCGGGACCATCGGGCCGGGCCGGGCCGGGCCGGGGCTGGTCGGCGAGGTGATCGTCCGCGTGCGCGGCGGCGCCGAGCGCTTCCTCGCCCACCCCGCCTCCGGCAGGGACCGCATCGAGCCGGGCATGGTGGTGACGGGCGGGGAGTGACGGACCGGGAGTGACGGCCGGAGAGCGAGGGGCGAGTGAGCCGGGTCCGGGGCGGGGGCTCTACGGTTGCCTCCGTGACTGTGTCTACCGATGAGACCGATGAGAACGTTCCCGGCCGGCTCGGCCCCTCCGCCACCGTCGAGGCCGACACCCGTGAGGTGGGCCAGGTGCGCACGGAGTACTCGCCCGCGCACGACGGTGACCCGGATCCCGGCGAGATCGTCTGGACGTGGGTCCCCTTCGAGGAGAACGACGGCCGGGGCAAGGACCGCCCCGTCCTCGTCGTAGCCCGCGAGCCCGGCGGCACCTTCCTCGCCGTCCAGCTGTCGAGCAAGCGGCACGACGGGGACCGCGAGTGGGTGCCGATCGGCAGCGGCCCCTGGGACCGGTCGGGGCGGGACTCTTGGGTCGACGTGGACCGCGTCCTGCGGCTGCACGAGGACGGCATGCGCCGTGAGGCGTGCGCCCTGGACCGGATGCGGTTCAACCTGGTCCGCCACCGGCTCGGGCAACGCTACGGCTGGAGCTGACCGAGCGTCATCCGGACCGCAGCTCACGGCCCCGACCCCGACACCGGCACCCCGTTCCGGCCCGCCGACACGCCTCTTACGGCTGAACTCGACGCTCCGGAAACGCCCGTACGAACGCCTCTCGCACCACCGCGCCCGGCGTGCGGTCGAGGACGCCGAACACCACGTGCTCGAAGGCCCCGGCGAACCGGCCGCCGGGGGCGAGCAGTGTCCGGAAGGCGCCCGCGACCCGCGCCGGGTCGTTGCGGAACACACCGCAACCCCACGCGCCCAGCACCAGCCGCCGGTAGCCGTGCGCGGCGGCGGTCTCCAGTACCCGTTCGGCCCGGACCGCGAGGGCCCGCGGCAGCCCGGCCGCCCGCTCCGGTGCCGTCCGCAGCACCACGCCCGCGTTCGGCGCGGCCGCGGTCAGGAAACCGGCGGTGTACGGCTCGTCGAGGAGACGGCCGCGGTCGTCGCGGAAGACGGGCACGGCCGGCGCGTGGATGACGCGGTCCGTGTAGAACGGGTCGCGGTGGGCGCGATGGTGGTCGTAGAACTCCCGGACCCCGACCAGGCAGGCGTACAGCGCCGAGGCCCGGCACAGGGCCTCCTCCTGGGCCTGGGCGCCGTTGAGGAAACCGCCGCCGGGATTACGGGCCGAGGCGAAGTTCAGCACCGCCACCGGTCCGGCGATCCGGCGGGCCGCCTCCAGGCTGCTCTCGCCGGTGACCTCGACCAACGTGTCGGCCGGCGGGATCGACGGCACCGCCACCGGCCCCGGCCCGTACATCCGCGTGGCGTCGCGGGCGGCCTCGACAGCCGCGGCGACGGACACCTCGTGCCCGGCCGGCGCGCGATAGGCCCCCGCCGCCACGATCTGCTCGGTCTGTCGCGCGATGCCGCGCAGGCGCGCGCTCATGGCGCCACCCCCGTGCGCGCCATGACCGCGTGCCGCGCGGCCACCCCCCTCATGGTCTCCCCCGTCGTGCCCATGCACGCATCCTGAGCGATTCTGGTCATGCTGTGCAATGAGTTTTCCCGGCCCCGGGACATCCGGAAAACTCCTCGAAAACATCCCGGAAACGGAGATCGCGGGCCCCGATTACGTCGATTTGCCCTCTTGTGCTGATCGGTGCGAGGGTCTTGGGTGGGACGGATAATGTCGGCCCGACCCATCAGAAACCAGGTCGGCGGCATGGTGGAATCTCAGGAGGATCCCGACATGTCCGATGCAATAGGTGACTGTACGGAACCCCGTACCCCAGTCACGGAGCCCGAGGTGGAGGCCCTGGTCCGGGGCATCTGCTTCAAGACCGGACCGCCCCGCACCGTCGGGGTCGAGGTGGAATGGCTCATCCACGAGCTGCGCACTCCGCAGCTCCCCGTGACACCCGAACGACTCGAAGCGGCGTATGCCGCAGCGCGTACCGTGCCCCTGAGGTCGGCGCTCACCATAGAGCCCGGCGGCCAGCTGGAACTGAGCTCGCCGCCCGCCGCCTCCCTGATGGAGTGCATCGGTACCGTCTCCGCCGATCTGACCGCCGTCCGCACGGTCCTGGCCAGAGAAAATCTCGGTCTCGTCGGCGTCGGCCAGGACCCCTGGCACCCTCCCCGCCGGTTCCTTCGCGAACCGCGCTATGACGCCATGGAGGCCTGTCTCGACCGCACCGGCCCGGCCGGCCGCGCCATGATGTGCACCTCTGCCTCCGTCCAGGTGTGCCTGGACGCCGGGTACGAGGAGCCGGGCCCGCTGGGGCTCGGGCGACGCTGGTGGCTGGCGCACCAGCTGGGCGCGGTGCTGGTGGCCGCGTTCGCCAACTCCCCCATGGCCGGATCCGAGCCCACCGGCTGGCTCTCCACCCGGCAGCTGCTGTGGACGGAGATAGGCGCCGACCGTGCGGGCGCGCCCGCACTGGACACGGACCCGCGTACCGCCTGGGCCCGGCACGTCCTGGACGCTCCGGTGATGTGCGTACGGCAGGACGACGGCCCGTGGGCCGTGCCCGAGGGCCTGACGTTCCGGGAGTGGACCCGCTCGCGGGAGCCCAGGCCGCCGATCCGGGAGGACCTCGACTATCACATCACGACGCTGTTCCCGCCGGTCAGGCCGCGCGGTCACCTGGAACTGCGCATGATCGACGCGCAGCCCGGCGACGACGGGTGGATCGTGCCGCTCGCCGTCACGACGGCCCTGTTCGACGACCCGGAGGCCGCCGAGACCGCCTATCGGACCGTGAAGCCGCTGGCCGAACGGGGCGGGTCGCTGCCCGCGCCGCACAATCCGCTGTGGATCGACGCGGCCCGGCACGGCCTGAGAGACCCGGAGCTGCACGAGGCGGCCGTGGCGTGCTTCGCGACGGCCCTCCGGGCCCTGCCCCGGCTCGGCGCCACCCCCGAGGTGACGGCCGCCGTCGCGGCCTACCGGGACCGCTATGTCGTCCCGGGCCGCTGCCCCGCGGACGACCTGCTCGACCGCCTGCGCGGCACGGACCTCTCCGGGTCCCGGCTTCCCTCGGCCGGAGAGATCCCCACCGCCCATGGGAAGGACCTCCGCACATGACCGACCCCGCCATCGACACCGATACCGCCGGCCCCGCCTCCCCCCTCGACGCCGAGGCGTTCCGCGACCGGGCGCTGAACACCCTCGTCACCGCGCGGGACCGCACCACGCTCCTCACCAGCTGCGTGGAGGAGCCCGACCTGACCGCCCAGCACTCTCCGCTCATGTCGCCGCTCGTGTGGGACCTCGCCCACATCGGCAACCAGGAGGAGCAGTGGCTGTTGCGGACCGTCGCCGGGCAGGAGGCGATACGGCCCGAGATCGACAGCATCTACGACGCCTTCGAGCACCCGCGCTCCGAACGCCCCACCCTGCCCCTGCTGGCGCCCGTGGAGGCCCGCCGCTACGCGGCGGACGTCCGCGGCCGGGTGCTGGACGTGCTGGAGCGCGCCGCGTTCCACGGCACGCGGCTGACAGAGGCCGGCTTCGCCTTCGGGATGATCGCGCAGCACGAACAGCAGCACGACGAGACGATGCTGATCACCCATCAGCTCCGCAAGGGCCCGCAGGCCCTGACCGCCCCGGATCCGGACCCGGTACCGCTGTTCACCGGTCCGGCCGAAGTCCTCGTCCCCGGCGGCCCGTTCACGATGGGCACGTCGACCGAGCCCTGGGCCCTGGACAACGAACGCCCGGCGCACCGGCGCGAGGTGGCGCCCTTCCACATCGACACGACCCCGGTGACCAACGCCGCGTACCAGGCGTTCATCGAGGACGGCGGCTATGACGAGGAGCGCTGGTGGGAACCGGCGGGCTGGGCGCACATCCGCCGGAACTCCATCCACGCGCCGCTGTACTGGCACCGGGACGGCAAGCAGTGGCTGCGGCGCCGCTTCGGTGTCACCGAGGTCGTGCCGCCCGACGAGCCGGTGCTGCACGTGTGCTGGTACGAGGCCGACGCCTACGCCCGCTGGGCCGGGCGCCGGCTGCCCACCGAGGCCGAGTGGGAGAAGGCGGCCCGCCACGACCCCGCCGGCGGCCGCTCGACGCGTTACCCGTGGGGCGACGCCGACCCGGCGCCCGAGCACGCCAACCTGGGACAACGGCATCTGCGCCCGGCGTCGGCCGGAAGCTATCCGGAGGGGGAATCCCCGCTCGGTGTACGGCAGTTGATCGGTGACGTGTGGGAGTGGACGTCCAGCGACTTCCTGCCGTATCCGGGGTTCCGGGCGTTTCCGTACAAGGAGTACTCGGAGGTCTTCTTCGGCCCGGACCACAAGGTGCTGCGCGGCGGTTCGTTCGCCGTGGACTCGGTGGCCTGCCGGGGGACGTTCCGCAACTGGGACCTTCCGATCCGGCGGCAGATCTTCTCCGGGTTCCGCACCGCCCGCTCCGCGGGAGCCGTCTGATGTGCCGTCATCTGGCGTACCTGGGACCCGAGGAGCCGCTCGGCCGGTTCCTCGTGGAGCCCCCGCACAGTCTGTACCGCCAGTCGTGGGAGCCTCGGCGCCAGCGGTACGGGACCGTCAACGCCGATGGTTTCGGGGTGGGTTGGTACGCAGAGGGCGATCCGGTGCCGGCCCGGTACCGCCGGGCCGGGCCCGTCTGGGCGGACCTGTCGTACGCGGACCTGACCCGGGTCGTGCGCTCCGGGGCCGTCCTGGCCGCCGTACGGGACGCGACCCTGGCGGGTGCCGACGCCGAGGCCGCGGCGGCGCCGTACGCGGCGGGCCCGTGGCTGTTCAGCCACAACGGTGCCGTGCCGGGCTGGCCCCGCTCCCTGGCCGGCCTCACCGAGACCCTGCCCCCGGCGGACCTGCTGTCGATGGAGGCCCGCAACGACTCGGCGTTCGTGTGGGCGCTGGTCCTGAACCGGCTGCGCGGCGGCGACGAGGAGTGCCAGGCGCTGGCCGACACGGTCCTGGAGGTCGCCGCGGCGGCCCCCGCCTCCCGGCTCAACCTGCTGCTGACCAACGGCGAGTCCATCGCCGCGACCGCCTGGGGCGACACCCTCTGGTACCTGTCGCGCCCGGGCCTGGGCACGGTCGTGGCCTCCGAGCCCTACGACGACGATCCGCACTGGCAGGAGGTGCCCGACCGCACCCTGCTCACGGCCGACCGCACCGACGTACTGCTCACCCCGCTCAAGGAACCGAGCGACACCCCGGCCCCCGCACCACCGAAGGAGCCCAGCACGTGAGTCCGTTCCTTCTCACCCGCACCCTGCCCGAGGACGCCACGGAGGCGGCCCTGCGCGCCGACGTCCTCCAGGGCCTGACCCACTCCCCCAGGACACTGCCGCCCAAGTGGTTCTACGACGCCCACGGCAGCGACCTGTTCGAGCAGATCACCGAGCTGCCCGAGTACTACCCGACGCGCGCCGAACGGGAGATCCTGATCGCCCGCTCCGGTGAGATCGCGGCGGCGACCGGCGCCCGCGCCCTGGTCGAACTGGGCTCCGGCTCCTCGGAGAAGACGCGGCATCTGATCGAAGCGCTCACGGACCTGCACACGTACGTCCCGGTCGACGTCAGTGAGAGCGCGCTCACCCAGGCCGGGCACGCGCTCATCGCCGAGCGCCGTGGTCTGCACGTCCACGCCCTCATCGCGGACTTCACCGCGCGGCTGACCCTGCCACAGACCCCGGGTCCCCGGCTGGTGGCCTTCCTCGGCGGCACGATCGGCAATCTGCTGCCGGCCGAGCGGGCCGCGTTCCTGTCCTCCGTCCGCGCCCTGCTCTCCCCGGGAGACGCGCTGCTGCTCGGCACGGACCTGGTCAAGGACGAGAAGGTTCTGGTGAACGCTTACGACGACGCGGCCGGGGTGACGGCCGAGTTCAACAAGAACGTCCTGACCGTCGTCAACCGCGAACTGGGCGCCGACTTCGATCCCGCGGCCTTCGACCATGTGGCCCTGTGGGACGCCGAGAACGACTGGATCGAGATGCGGCTGCGGTCCCGAACGGCCCAGACGGTGAAGGTCCACGCGCTCGATCTCGCCGTCGACTTCGCGGCCGGCGAGGAACTGCGCACGGAGGTCTCGGCGAAGTTCCGCAAGGAGGGTGTGCGCGGCGAACTGTCCCGATCCGGGCTGGAGTTGACGCACTGGTGGACGGACCGGGAGGGCCGTTTCGCGCTGTCGCTGAGCATGGCGCGCTGATCGCGGGGCTCACCGCGGGCCGACGTCCGGCACCTCTGTGCCGGCGTCGGCCCCGGTGAGCGTCTTCTGTACGGTCACCTGCCCGCCGCTGACGGGACGGCTTCACCGGCGGGCGGCGGCGAACTCGCGGGTGGTACCGAGCCGTTGGGCGCGGTCTCCGTGGGCGCGCCGTCGGCGGCCGGGCCGGTGGGCGCGGTCTCCGCGGGTGTGCCGTCGGCGTCGGATCCCTCCAGGCAGTCGACGAAGCTGACGAAGTCGGGCCGATCGGTGCCCTCGGCGAACACGAACTCGTTCACCGCGTGGCTACGGAGCAGGCACATGTCGTAGCGGGCGACGGTCTGGAGGGGGACCTGCCCATCGGCCGTCCGGTATTCGTGGCGGCCCATCAACTGGCAGGAGTCGTAGCGGATCAGTGGCCCTCGGGGCCCCACCGTGTAGCGGTGCGGACGTACTTCGGCGGAGTAGCCCTTGAAGGCGAGTCCGGTGTCGTCGCAGTCACTGAAGTGGATCGTTCCGCTCTTCCACACGGAGTCGATGATCCTCACGTCCGGGTTGCGCACCTCGAACCGGATGTCCTGGGCGTGGAACCGCTGCACCGAGTCGTGGTGCTGGGCGACGGGGAAGCGGAAGAACGTGCTGGTGGTGCCGTACTCCTCGGTGCTCTGGGGGCGGCTGCCGGTGATGATGTACGAGCCGCCGCGGCAGGAGATCGATCCTCCGTAGGGGAACTCGAGGAAGTTGCCCCACTCGTACTCGACCTTCATGTCCTCGAACCAGTAGTTGAGGAACTGGTCCTGGTCGTTGGGGTCCGCCTCGCGACCCGCGAGACCCGAGTACAGGAAGGCCCGGCGGTAGCGGCCGCCGACCCGGCACGCGTCCCACCGCATCTCCGAGTTGGTGTCCGTGCCGTCCAGGACGAGCCCGTACTCCCACTCCCCCATCCACTCGCACTCCGAGAACCGGTAGTCCTGCGCCTGCCCGGTGGAGTACGAGCTGAAGAAGGACGCACCCGGCGTGGCCGAGCGGAACTGCATGCGCTCGAAGGAGAGGTTCGCCCAGATGTTCTCGTTGCGGCACAGATAGGAGCCCGGGCCGACGTCCGGACGGAAAACCAGGGTGGTCATGCGTTTGCCCGCGCCGGAGAAGCGCAGACCGTTGGCCGACGGCAGTGGAGCGACACCGTTCATCAGCGCGTTCGGACGGGTGATGAGGAACTCACCGGCCGGGATCTGGATCACCGTGCGCCCGACCCCGCGAACGACCCGGTCGGCCGCGAGGCGGTAGGCCTGTTCGAACGCCGCGCTGTCGTCAGCCCGTCCGTCGCCCACCGCTCCGAGGTCGGCCACATTGATCACGAACGGCCGCAGACCGGTGAAGGGACGGCCCAGCCCGGGGCCGAATGGCGCCGCGGGGCCGCCCCCCGGTCCTACGGCGGCGGACGCGCTGTGGGCTGTCATTGCCGTCGCGGCCAGCACCGAGGCTCCGCCACGCAGAAGTTGCCGACGGCTGACACGAGGCATCCAGCCTGCCCTTTCTGTCATAATCGCCTTCTTTCCATCAATTCTTCACTTAAGGAGAAACATGTCCGAATTCGCCGACGTATTGAGACAGCTGTCAACGGCGCAGAAGCCCTCGAAGGGGGCATCGCTCTACACCCTGTTCGTCAATCGCCCGGCCGGCCGGGTACTGGCCGCACTGGCCTACCGAGTGGGCGCGACGCCCAATCAGCTGACCGTTCTGGGCGCCCTGTTCACCTTTCCGGCCCTGGCGACGGTGGCCCTGCTACCGCCCGGACCGACGATGTCGGTCTATGTCGGCGCGGCTCTGGCAGTGGGGTTCGCCCTGGACGCGGCGGACGGTCAGCTCGCGCGCGGGCAGCGCTCGGGGAGCCCGTCGGGCGAGTGGCTCGACCACGTCCTGGACTGCGTCAAGATCGTCGCCCTCCACCTGGTGGTTCTGGTGTCGTTCTACCGGTTCTTCTCCTTGCCCAGCCCGGCGCTTCTGCTGGCACCGATGGTGTTCCAGCTCGCGGCCGTGGTGATCTTCTTCGGCGGGATTCTCACGGAGAAGCTCAAGCTGCGGACATCGGGCAGCGGTCAGGCCGGGTCGACGGCGGGATTGCGGTCCGTACTGCTCCTGCCGGTCGACTACGGCCTGACCTGCATCAGCTTTCTATTCCTGGGGAGTCAGGACGTCTTCCTTTCGGTGTACTGCGCGCTGCTGCTCGCCCACGTGCTGTTCATGGCGGTCTTTCTGGTCAAATGGTTCCGGGAGTTGAGCTGAGCGGATCTCCGTCGGTTCGTGCGCGGACAGCATTTTCAGGGCACCACTCAGCAGGGTGCTGGAGGTGTGTGTGGTGTACGGGAAATAGACGACTTCGACGCCCACTTTCGCGAAACGGCGCTCGAACTCTTCCCACTTGGGCGTTCCCCGCCAGTCGTCGCCCTTGAAGATGACGTGGAATCCGACCCGTCTCCAGGTGTTCAGCTTGTCGACCTCCGACTCCACGACGGCCTCGTCGACGTAGCGCACACTGCGGACGATGTCGAGGCGTTCGGCGAGCGGGATGACCGGCACCTTGCCCTTCAGGCGCACGGTCAGGTCGTCGGTGGTCACCCCCGCGACGAGCCGGTCGCAGTTCTGGCGGGCCTCGCGCAGGATGTTGAGGTGTCCGATGTGGAACAGATCGTAGACACCGGGCGCGAATCCGATCCGGGTCACTGCGAGCCACCGGCCATGCGCGGCTCGGCCTTCGACGGCGCGGTCACGGTCAGGGCGGCGGACTTGGGCGAGGTGTTCGTCCCGTCCGTCACCTCGATCGCGTACCGGTGGCGTGCGCCGGCACTCACGGAGTCCGTGTAGCTCATCTGCGGACGGTCCCAGTACGTGGAGGACTTCGTCTGGCGTGCCACGAGCTTCCCGTCCCGGTAGATCTTGTACGTCAGCGACGCGTCGTCCCGGTCCCACGAGGCGCGCCAGGCGATGGTGACCTTGCCGGACGAGGTGGCTGCCAGCGAGAGGGCGGGAACCTTCGGCGCTCCGGTGTCCTGGCTTCCGAAGCGGGTGAGGCTCTGCTGCGGCTTCCCGTTGACCTGGGTGAACTCACCACCCACCCACAGGCGGCCCCCCGCGACCGTCAGGGCGCGCGGCCCCACGTGCTCGCCCAGTCCGTCGTTGGTGTCGGGGAACCAGTGCAGGATCCTGCGGTCCGTCAGCGACTGGGCCAGCAGGTGCTGCCGGTCTCCGCGATCGGGGAACCCTCCGGGTGTCTCGGCGCAGTCGTGCGCGTGTGAGGCGCTGTAGAGGACGCCCTGGTAGGGCACGAGGGCCTGGGTGGCGCCGCGGCAGGTGTCCTTCCACACCATGGTGCCGTTGGTGAGACGGCCGGCGATACGGCCGTCGAAGATGCCCGGCCCGTGGCCCTCGGCGCCCACGTAGAAACGGGTGGTGTCACGCGCGATCGCCTTCACCGACGACAGGGGCGGGAACCAGCCCGGATAGGAGAGCAGTGTCGAGCCGCTGGCGGCGTTGAGGGTGACCAACGAGCGGGCGTTGTTCCCGTTGACCGACTCGAAGTCGCCGCCGACGAAGACCCTGCCGTGCGAGGACGCGGCCGACAGGGCCCGCACCGGGTGGTCGAGATCCGCCTTGAACGGCAGCAGGGAGCCCTTGGGGGCGAAGGCGGCGAGGCGGTTCCTGACCTGACCGCCCGCGCGGACGAAGTCGCCTCCCAGGTACACCGCGCCGTCCGTCGCGTCGATGGCCCGGACAGTGGAGGCGACAGAGGGGCGGAAGTCCTTGCTCAGTGAGCAGTCGGCGGTCTTGATGCCGACCGCGTTGGCCACACGGGTGGATCCGACGGTGTTGAAGGATCCGCCCACGTAGAGCGTTCGGCCGTCGGGCGAGGCCTTCATGGCCCGCACGGTGTGGTCCAGGCCGGTGAACGACGGAGCACAGGGCAGCAGTTTGCCGGTCGCGGCGTCGAACGCGGCGAAGTTGCGGCGTTTCGCCTGCTGCTGGCCGGGGGCGGCACCCGGCGGACGGACGGAGCTGAAGGTTCCTCCGACGTAGACGACGCCGTTCGCCGAAGCCAACGACCAGACGATGCCGTCCGTCTGCCAGGTACTCAGCGGATCGGCGGCGAGTGGGCCGGAGCCGTCGGCGGCCGCGGCGAGAGAGGCGTCGAGCAGGGCTGCGGTGCACACGAGGGTGGTGACGGCTGCCCTGGTGACCGACTTCGTACGGAGCTTTTTCAGACGCAATGGATACCCCGGATGGCAGTGATGTGAGTGGAACGGCGGGAGAGACGCCGGCTGAGTGGGCCCGGACGGTCGACCGTGTCTGGGCTCATGCGGCGCGGCGGCGCAGCACTCCGACCAGCTCGCTCACTCTCAGCGACGTCCGATATCGCCACAAACTAATAGCAAATACACACATTCCCAAAGCCATTCCCACGGCGAGTCCTGATGGGGTGTCGCCTTCCAGCGCGCGGGCGGCCACCAGCACCACCGAGACGGCCAGCCCGAGGACGAGGGAGTTCACGTAACCGCCGTCCACGGACGTGAAGCCGAGACGCAACCTGATGAGCGCGGCCGCCGCGAGGTTCTCCACGACGATGGCCGCACCCCAGGACACGGCGGCGCCGAGGACACCCCAGGCCGGTACGGCGAAGACACCGACGGTCAGCTGGACCGTGCACGCGGCGGCGGTGACGGCCAGATGCCAGGAGCTCTTGCCGGCCATGAGGAGCACGGTCTGGGCGTTGCCGACCGCGACATTGACGATCGAGGCGGCGCACAACACCGCCAGGGCGGGCGCACCGTGGACGAACTCCGGTCCGAAGACCGACAGCACGGTCCGGGGGAACCCCGCGACGAGGAGGAACAGGGGCCAGGAGAAGAGCACGATCCAGCAGGTCGAGACGCGGTGCAGTTCGTGCGCCTCGCGGACCTTGTCGACCGCGAGCAGACGACTGATCTCCGGTGCGACGGCGAGCCGGACGGCGAGCTGGACGAGGGTGCCCGCGGTGACGACGCGGCCGATGGCGGTGTACACCCCCGCCTCGTCGGCCGTGGCCAGGACCGACAGCAGGATGACGCCGATCCACACCGCGCTGATGTCGAAGACGGAGGAGACCGCGCGGGGTGCGGAGAAGCCCCAGAAGGTCCGCCAGGGCAGGGACCCGTTCCCCGTGGGGTACGTCGTGCCGTGGCCGGCGCGGCAGCGGCGCAGGGCGAGCCAGGCGGCCACGGACCCGGCCAGTGCGGGCAGCAGCCAGGCCGAGGCCAGGGACAGCAGTCCGGGCGCGTAGCAGGCCACGGGGACGGCGATCAGCACACGCAGCAGCGGTTTGCCGATCTGCTCCACACCCACGAACGGCACCACCGTGCCGTAGCCCCGGGCCGCGCCGAGCAGGACCGCGCCCACGGTCGCGGCGGGCAGGAAGAGTCCGAAGAGCCGGACCAGGGCGACGGCGTCCGCGGGCGGCAGTTGGGGCAGGAGCGTGGTGGCCACCGAGGGGAACATGACCAGCGGCACGGCGGCCGCGGTGGCCACGACGGCCGCCGGCAGCACGGCCATGCGAAGCAGCGCTCCCACCGAACGGCCGTCGTCCACGGCGAGGTCGCGCGGGACGAAGCGGACAAGCCCGGTGTCGGCACCGAGCTTGCAGGCGTTGCTGAGAATGGTGAACAGGGCGACGCCCGTGAAGATCGCTCCCGCGCCGCTCGCTCCGACGGCACGAGTGATCAGGCCGACGAGAAGAAACGAGAAGACGGCGTTCGTGACGGAACCCGCCATCCCCCACCATCCGCCCCGGGCGGCCACGGCCACCGCGCTCGGGGCGGTGGCCCCGGCGCGGCGGCGAGCGGTCGCTTCGGGGGCGGTCATCGACGGGAGGCCGCGAGCAGGTCGTCCTGCAGGGGAAGATCCATGGACGACGCGCCGATGGGCGACGGACGATGGTGCTTCGGGCGCCGGAACAGGGCGCGCAGACGACGGCGCGGGCGCCCGGCGTCGAGCACGGCCCCGAGGAGACGTCCGCCGGCGCAGCCGATCAGTTCCTGCACCTGCCTGAGGTCGTCCCGCCGGGTGCCGTTGAGGCCGACGACCACGAGGATGCCGTCGACGCGCTGAGCGACCCCCAGAACGTCGGCGTGCGAGAGGAAGGGCCCCGAGACGACGACGGTGGACGAATCGGCTCGGGACACCGTCCCGTCGGCCTCGGAGGCGGTCGCCCGGGTGAACGGCCCGGTGCCGCCGCCCGAGGTGAAGGCGAACCGACCGGCGAGGGCGGCGTCGACGAAGACGCCGCCCTCGGTGGGGTACCCCTCGTCCGTGGCGGAGGCTTCGTACGGCATCAGCGGCAGCCGGGCGGCAAGGCCGGAGGTGTCGGGAGCGGCGTCCACCAGCCGCACCTCGCCCCCCTCCTCGGCGAGGGCCGCGGCCAGGTTGGCGGCGACCTCCTCGGCGGCGCGGGCCCGTCGCGGGGCCACGACGAGTACCTGACCGGGGCCGGAGGCGCTGCCGACCTGCCGCACCCGGAAGGCCAGGGCCCGGTACGCCTCCGTACGAGGACTGTCCGTGTGACCGACCGTCAGCAGCGCGGGGTCGCCCCCGTCGTCGGAGGGCAGGATGCCGAGCACCGGCGCACGCAGGGATGCCCGTACCTCGCCGACCGACCGGACCCGGGTGTCCAGCGCGGAGCGCACCCAGGCCAGCACGATGCCGAGGAGGAGACCGCACGCCAGCCCGAGGACGAGCAAGGTGCGCAGGCCCGGCCCCACCGGCAGGGCGGGGGCTTGAGCCGCGCGGACGACGTCACCACCGTCGGTGTCGCGGGACCGGATGTCGAGGACACGCTTCTGCAGGTTGTACAGCTGGTTCTGCGCTGCGGGCTTCGCGGTCGCACGCTCCAGTTGGTCCTTGGCCAGCCGCTGGTTCAGCACGGCGATCTGCTGCTCCAGGGCGTGGGTGGCCCGCTGCACGGTGGAACTGTTACGGATCTTGCGGTCGGCGAGGTAGGCCTGGGCGAAGGCGTTGGCGCCACGCGCCGCGCGCTGGGGCGCGTTGGCGGTGAACTCGAAGCGGAGTACCTGGGACTTCTGCGGAATGGAGACCCGTACCCGGGCCCCGAGCGTGCCGGCCTGGTGGTCGGGCCGGCCCAGGATGCGCGCCGCCTGGTGGGCGACGGCCGCGCTGGCGGCGATCCGCTGCTCCGTGCTCATGCTGACCTGGTTGTCGGCGGAGACTCCGACCGCCCCGAAGGGATCGGTGGTGGAGCGCACGAGGACTTCACTGGTGGCGATGTAGGTGTGGGCTCGCTGCACAGACAGTGCCAGCCCGCCGAGCAGTCCCAGGAGGATGCCCAGCGTGATGAGGACACGGTGGCGCAGGAGTCGGCGCAGTTGGTCGCGTAGCTGGTCCGGCTCGTCGTACCGGTCGTCGAATGGAGTGGGGCCGGTCACGGGTGCCCTCCTGTTCCGGAGATCGATGCATGACGGATGGGTCCGGTCGGCACCGCCGATGAGGGGAACCGGGATGCCCTGCCGGTAGGGGTACTGATGAGCAGCGGGATGGTCATCAGCAGCGTCAGCGGGCCCGCGATACCGAGCAGGCTGCCGCGCAGGAAGACCATCTGGTAGAAGGCGAAGGCCGGTACCAACAGCGCCGCCAGGGTGCCTCGCCGGTCCCGGAGCCGGTGGTGTACGTCGTCCATACGCCGTCCGGCCGCGCCGAACAGGCAGAACACGACGGCCACCGCCCAGGGGCCGGCCCACAGGTAACTCTCGATCCACAGGGGTGCGGAAAGGTTGACGAAGTCGTACCCCGCGTACTCGGCGAGGGTGATGCCGGTGTCATCCGGCTTCCCCGGCCACATCGAGCGCGGCACCATGAACAGCGGGGGGCCGAGCGCGTCCTGGGGGGAGAATCCGTTTTCCCGCGCGTAGTCGAGGCCGGTCTGCACCTGCTGGAACGCGTCGTAGTCCCCGTTGTCGGTGAACTGCTCGGCGAGCGAGACGACCCTGACGTCCTCCCGGTCGCTGTAGCGGAAGTAGTCGCTGTACGGGAAGACGAGCAGGAGCGCCGCGATGAGAGCGGCCCCCGCGACCCGGAAGACACGGGGCCGGCACAGGCGGGGCATGGTGAACAGCATGGTCAGCAGGACCGTGCCGACCCAGAACCGCGGCTTGCTGATCGGGTTGTTGACGACGGCGTTCAGTGCGAGGAGCACCGGCAGCAGCAGCCAGCGGACACCGCGCAGCCACCGGTCACCGCCGGGCAGGCGTGGTACGCGCAGCAGGCCCAGCAGCGCCCAGAACGCGGGTACGGACAGCGACCAGCTGAGCAACACCTGCAGGAAGGCCTCCTGCCCGTGGTCCGTGACGCCGACCTCGGTGATGGCCTGGCGACTGGTGAAGTACGCGCCCAGTCGGCCGGGTTGGTCCGAGATCAACACAAACGCGAACCCGAGGGCGCCCGCGCAGAGTGCCAGCAGGCGCCAGGGCGCGAGACGGCGGGCGAGCAGTCGTTCCACGAGTCCCGGCGCGGTGAGGGTCACCCGGCTGCGCCCCCGACGGGCGGCGAGGGCCGCTCCGGCGCTGTAGGCGACGAGCCCGAGTTCGATGACTGCCACCGCCTCGAAGGTCGTCACCTCGCCGGTCCGGTAGGGCCATGGGTACGTGTCGGTCGCGAGCATCGCCAGGGGCGCCAGGCCGAGCCAGATGTAGGCGAAGACCCAGAAGCCGAAGGCGACGAACCGCACCGTGGTCGCGGAGAGCACCCGGGCGAGCGCGCCACCGGTGTGCGCCATGACGACACCTTGCAGAGCGAGGGCGGCCGACACGTGCACGCCGTGCGACTGGAGGATCAGCCCCGGTAGCAAGACGGTCAGCACCACGGCCCAGATGGAGACCGCAGCCACACTGCGGACGCGCGCGTCCTGCATCCCGACCTCTCTGCCGAACGAGTTTTCAGGCTGAAACTTCACTGAAGGATATATAGCGCCTTTAATTCGCAAATCATCCCAGGCGCGCATGAATCATCGACTCGAACACGGTCATACCCGGACAGAGTCATCGGGTGATCTTGGATATTGAGCGGCGTGCCTTTTACCCCAAATCATGACAAATCTGCATAGCTTATCGCACAGGTCTCCGCGCTGCCCGGTGCTGGAACGGCGTCACAAGCAGCGGTGGACCGGCTGACCGCACATCAGATCTCCGGATTCCCAGAGGAGTTGCGCATGAGCAAGCAGGTCGATGTCGTCGTCGCCGGAGGCGGGGGATTCATCGGTGGTCACCTCGTGGGCGACCTACTTGCCCAGGGACTGACCGTCCGCTGCATCGACATCAAGCCCCGGCACGAGTGGTACCAGGTCCACAACGACGCCGAGAACCTGATCGCCGACCTCTCGCTCCCGGACCGTGCTCGCGCCGGAGTCCGGGGCGCCCGGCAGGTGTACATGCTGGCCGCCGACATGGGGGGCATGGGCTTCATCGAGAACAACAAGGCCGCGTGCATGATGTCGGTGCTGACCAGCACCCACATGCTCAAGGAAGCGCACGAGGCCGGTGTGGAGCGCTACTTCTACTCCTCCTCAGCCTGCGTGTACGCCGCCGGCAAGCAGACCGACGCGAACGCCACCGCCCTCAAGGAGGAGGACGCCTATCCGGCGCAGCCGGAGGACGGCTACGGCTGGGAGAAGCTCTTCTCCGAGCGCATGTGCCGCCACTACGCCGAGGACTACGGGTTCGTCACCCGCGTCGCCCGGTACCACAACGTGTACGGCCCGCACGGCACATGGACCGGGGGCCGGGAGAAGGCTCCGGCCGCGGTGTGCCGGAAGGTGGCCGAGGCGGTCTTCTCGGGTGAGCACCGGATCGAGATCTGGGGCGACGGGGAGCAGAGCCGCTCCTTCATGTACATCGACGACTGCCTCCACGGCAGCCAGATGATCATGGCCGGGGGCAGTGACGTACCGGTCAACCTCGGATCGTCGGAGCTGGTGACCATCAACCAACTCGTCGACATCGTCGAGCAGATCGCGGGCATCCGCTGCGAGCGCAGCTACCGGCTCGACGCCCCGCAGGGGGTGCGCGGACGCAACTCGGACAACACCCTGATCCGCGAGATCCACGGCTGGGTCCCGTCGATCGCCCTGGCCGACGGTCTGGAGAGGACCTACGCCTGGGTCTACGACCAGGTCAAGCGCTCCCACCAGTGACACCCGACCGAGTATCAGGACACCGAGAACCGATGAGGATCCTCGTCCACGACTACAGCGGCCACCCGTTCCAAGCGCAACTGAGCCGGGAACTGGCGCGACGTGGCCACGATGTCGTCCACTCGACCTGTACGGCCTACGTCTCCGGCAAGGGCAACCTTGCCGGAGAGGTCCCCGGCCTCCGTTTCGTCACCATCGGGGACAGCACCGCACTGCGGAAGGAGGCCTACTTCCACCGGCTCCGCCAGGAGACGCTGCTGGGCCTGGAACTCGCCCGACAGGTACGGCGCGAGAGACCCGATGTGGCGCTGCTGTCCAACCTGCCGATTCCGGTACTGGTCGTGGCGGCGGCCGTGCTGAGGCGGCTGCGCATCCCGTGGGTGCTGTGGCACCAGGACGTGACCGCCGTCGCGCTGAAGAGCTTCGCCGCCGCCGACGTCGCGAAGTCGATGGGCGTCGCCGCCAGGGTCTTCGGGGCGGGCGAGAAGTGGTCGGCACGCCGGGCCTCGGCCATCGTGGTGATCGCCGAGTCCTTCGTACGGATCCACCGGCAGTGGGGCACCTCCCGCAAGGTCACCGTCATTCCCAACTGGGCGCCGCTGGACGAGATCGTCCCGGTGGCCCGGACCAACGCCTGGTCGGCCGAGCAGGGCCTGAGCGGCGTGCGGACCCTGTTGTACTCCGGCACCCTGGGCCTGAAGCACAACCCGGTGCTGCTGGTGCGGTTGGCCGAGCGGTTGCGTGACCGCGGCACTCCGGTACGTCTCGTCGTCGTCAACGACGGCCCCGCCGTGCCCGTCCTCAGGGAGGCCGCGGCCGCCCGCGGCGTCGACCTGACCCTGCTGCCCTTCCAGCCCTACGAGCGACTGCCCGAGGTGCTGGGCGCGGGCGATCTCCTCGTCGTTCTTCTGGCGGCGGACGCCGGGGAGTTCTCGGTCCCGTCCAAGACGCTGTCCTACCTGTGCGCCGGGCGCCCCGTGCTCGGGCTGATGCCCGCCGACAACCTGGCCTCGCAGCTGCTCCATCAGGCGGGGTCGGCGGTCTTCCCACCGGAGGAGTCCTCACTGGACGACGCCTCCGCCTGGGTCCAGGAGATCCTTTCCGACCCGGTGCGCGCCGAGTCGCTGGGCAAGGAGAGCCGTGCCCTGGCCGAGCGGGAGTTCGCTCTGGCGGACTGCGCCTCCCGTTTCGAGGACATCCTGCGGGCGGTGAGCCGGGCCACCGCGCGCTGAGGGAGCGTGTCCGCTGAAGACGCCGGCCACCTCGTGCTCGCCGTTGGTCCGGCGGGTCCGAGGTGGCCGGCGTCTTCAGCGCCCTGTCACCGGTGTCCCGGTCGGTCCCGGTAGATGTCCTCCAGCTGATCCACGACCGCACGGATGGAGAAGACCTCGTCGATCGCGCGGCGGCCGGCCTCGGCGAGTCGGAGGCGCGACGCCTCGTCGCCGAGCAGTGCGGCCACCGCGTCGGCCATGGCCTGCGGGCTGCCGTCGGTGACCAGTGCGGCTTGTCTGCGCGCCAGTTCGGCGGCGATGCCGCTGCTGTCCGTGCAGACGACCGGCGTTCCCTCGGCCAGTGCTTCCAGGACCGTCATCGGGAACGGCTCGTGCACGCTCGGCAGGACGTACACGGCGGCTCTCCGGTAGGCCTCCAGCGCCGCGGAGTGCTCCAGCGCGCCGCCGTAGGAGACCACGTCGGTCAGCCCGCGGTCCGCGACGAGCCGGTTCACCGCCGGGAGGGACCCCTCGTCCGCTCCGTAGAGCGTGAACCGTGCCTCGGGGATCTCCTTGTGGACCAGGGCCGCCATCTCGACGAACGCCTCGGGGCGTTTGCGCGGGTGCAGCCGGGCGAGGAAGATCACCTCGCGGTCGTCCCTCGGCCGCGTGCCCGGCCCGTCGCCGGCCGTGCGCAGGCCGTTGGGCAGTGACACCAGCGGTGGCCCGTCCGGGCCCAGCACTGCGGTCAGTGCCCGCCGCTCCCGCTCGGTGAGTACGAGGCAGCAGCGTGCGCGGCGCAGCAGGGGCACGTACAGACGGTCGAAGACACGCGCGACGACGCCGGTGCGGGGCTCGACCATGCCGTGTGTCTGGGTGACGAAGTCCTTGCGTCGCAACCTGGCGACGGCGAGCGCGGCGAGCGAGACGAGGTCCCGGCCCGCATGGACCTGCACGGCGTCGGCGCGCCCCATGGCCCGCCACAGGTCACGCAAGAGCAGGGGATGCATGAGTCCGAGGCATCCCCGGCCCGGGACGAAGCGCCGCGCCGGACGGGAGACGAACCTGACGGCGCCGATGCGTTGTGAAGCCCGTGTCCGGCCCCGCCACAGCGACACCAGTGTCACGTCGTGACCGCGTTCGGCGCACTCCTCCAGCTGGGCGACGGCCACGCTCGTCGGGCCGCCGAAGGCCCCGTCGTCGCTGACCAGCGTGACCACATGGACCAGTCTCATGCCATGCCCCCCTTCGCGGCGGCGGGCGGAACCGTCGCCGACGTACCGCGCACGGTCAGGACCGAGTCGGGTGCGAGGTCCTGGTGGGCGACGGCGCCGGCGCCCACCACCGCGCCCCGGCCGACGGTGACGCCGCGCAGCACGACCGCACGGGCCGCGACCCAGCTGCCCGGCTCCAGCCGGATGGGGCCGTTGTCGAACTCGAACGTGGGGGACCGACGAAGATGGCTGCCGGTGCACAGCAGCGCGCTCTGGGAGACGCAGCAGTCGCTGCCGATCGTGACGGGTTCGAGGTTGAGGATCCAGGCGTCCTCGCCGACCCACACGTCGTCGCCGATGTCGAGCTTCCACGGCCAGTGGATCCGCACCCCCCGCCGGATCAGCACCCGCTGTCCGATGCGGGCGCCGAAGGCACGCAGCAGGACCGGCCGCAGGCGGGCCGGGAACCACCACTTGACGAAGAACAGATGGAGGGCGGCGAACCAGGCCGCCTGTACCAGCAGCGGTCGTCCCTTGTCGTATCCGGCACCGGTGAAGCCCCGCAGGGTTCGCGCCACGACGGGTCGGCGTGTCGTCGCCCCCGCGGCGTCACTCGGGTGCGGGGCGACTGAGGGCTGTGCCACTGCGGGCTGTTCGGCTGTGGTCTGTGCGGCTGTGGTCTGTGCCATGACGGTGTCCCTTCCCGGGGCCCAAGACGTCCACGTCCGGGATCCTTCACGTCCCCGGGGACGGATCACCCGCGATCCCTGCGTGTTGGCGGCAGACCTGCCCGGATGGAGGATCTGCACCGCGGGGCGTGCCGTCCGGTCGACGGCACGCCCCGCGCATCCACCTCTCCGTACTCAGTAGGCTCCTTGGCCGTCCACCACCGCGCGTACGGTGCGGGCCATCACGTTCATGTCTCCGGCCAGCGACCAGTTGTCGACGTAGCGCAGATCGAGCGCGACGGTTTCGCGCCAGGACAGATCCGACCGTCCGCTCACCTGCCACAACCCGGTCAGGCCCGGTTTGACGCTGAGCCGGCGCATCTCGATCCCGTTGTACTTGACGACCTCCTCGGGCACCGGGGGGCGTGGACCGACCAGGGACATGTGGCCGAACAGGATGTTGAACAGCTGGGGCAGTTCGTCCAGCGAGAAGCGGCGCAGGACGCGCCCCACGGGGGTGACCCGAGGGTCCTGGCGCATCTTGAACATGTGCCCGTCGTTCTCGTTCTCCGCCTCCAGCCCGCTCTTGAGCCGGTCCGCGTCGACCACCATCGTGCGGAACTTCCACATGGCGAACGGCGTCATGTTCCACCCGACCCGGGTCTGGCGGTAGAGAGCGGGGCCCGGTGAGCCCAACCGGACCGCCAGCGCCAACGCGAGGAGCAGCGGCGAGAGCAGGACGATCAACGCCAGGGCGCACACCCGGTCCACCACGGACTTCGCCAGCGTGTGCACGCCGCGCTGCAGCGGCGGTGCGATGTGCAGCAGGGTGAGGCCGGCCGCCGAGCTCAGCCGCACCCGTCGACGTGCCACGTCGACGATGCCGGGCAGCACCATGAGCGAGCGGCCCCTGTCGTGCAGCATCCAGGACAGCCGGCGCACCCGTTCGCCGGACAGGTACCGGCCCGGTGCCACGAAGACCAGGTCGGCCGCGAGTTCGTCGGCCGCCCCGAGTACGGCCGTGGCGTCCGCCTCGGGCGTCTCGGGCTCCTCGCAGGGCAGGCGTACGCAGACCGGAACCCCGGAGCGCAGGTCGCCCTCGCCCACCGGGCAGGATCCGACGATCACGTACTCGTGGTCGGTGCGCTGGGCGAGTTGCTCGACCACCGCGTCGACCGTCGGGGGCTCACCGACGACCAGCACGTGGCGCAGCGCGCGGGCCTGTCGGCGGGCTGCCAGCAGATGACGGTGAATCACCTTCTGGCAGACGCCCGTGAGGACCAGCGCGGGGATCAGTGCCGTGAACGCCTCGGCGGGCACGCTGTCCAGTCCGCAGACCACACGGAGCGTCGCGAGGGCACCGACCAGAACCAGCCAGTCCCGTACGACGGCCCGGAGGCCGCCTCTGTCACCCCAGGCCACGGACGTGTACCGCTTGCTCACCACGCCGATCAGCGGCCACAGCAGGGCCGCGGCGGCCGCCAGGCGCAGCGGGTGGGGTTCGTGGACCTCCACGATCGCCGCCGAGACCGGCAGGGCCGCGGCAAGCAGGTCCACACACACCGAGAAGGGGCAATACCAGCGTGCCCGGGTTTCCGCACGGTAGATGGGGCGGTGCGCCATGGAAGCTGGCGCCTGCCGGCTCATCGGGATCTTGAACCGCCGCATGGTCTCCTCTCAACCCCCAATCACAGATCACGGGCGCGGCCGCGTGGACCACCGTCGCACGCAGTCACGCCCTTCGACCTGATTCTTATATCATCAGATGGGTACCAATATCGTACTTTTACGCCTCGCGGTGAGTGGTTGATTCCAAGCGAGGTGTGGTTGGTCCCCATCGCCGCAGGACGGGAGCTCCCGCGGGCGCATGTCCCCGGACACGGCAACAGAATCCGACGCCTCGCGATCCGCCACGGCTTGGGGCACGGTGGAGTGACGCGCCCGGGCCCGCCCAGACGCGCCCGACACAGGTGACACAAGCGTCACCGTGGAGAGGAGCCCCGCATGTCGAACCACACGTATCGGGTCACGGAGATCGTCGGTACCTCGCCCGAGGGCGTCGACCAGGCCGTCCGCAACGGCATCGCTCGTGCCTCACAGACCCTCCACAACCTCGACTGGTTCGAGATCACCCAGGTACGGGGCCAGATCGAGGACGGGCAGGTGGCGCACTGGCAGGTCGGCCTGAAGGTCGGTTTCCGGTTGGACGAGACGGGCTGACGCCCCCCCGCGTCCGAGCGGCGCCTCAGGTCCGCCCCTCCCGCTCCTGCGCCACCTTGAGCTCTGCGGACGGGGCGGTCCAGCGTGCCCGTACGACCCTGAAGCCCGCCCGTTCGGCGTCCTCGCACACCAACTCGTCGTCGTCCACGAGCACCCGGACATCCCGGGTGCCGGCGAGCCGGCGGAGGGTCTCCAGCTTGGTGCGCCGGGCGGGCCTGCGGTCGTTGTCGCGCCGCATGTACACGCGCCCTTCGGGCAGGCCCTGTGCGGCGAGCCAGTCGAGCGTGTCGCGCCGACAGCGCTCGGGCCGCCCGGTGAGGTAGACGACCTCGCACTCCCGAGCGCTCTCCAGGGCCAGCGCGACGCCCTCGGCGAGCGGCGGATCCTGCGGCGCGGCGGCGAAGAAGCCGTCCCAGTCGCGCGGCTTGCGCTCCAGGAACCGCTGCCGGTGCGCCGTGTCGGCGAGGGTGTTGTCCAGGTCGAACACGGCGAGCGGGAGGCTGCTGCTGTCGGTCACGCCTTCCACCCTAGACACCCGGCGACCTGCATGCCCCGGCGGCCACCGCTGTGCGACGGCGCTGTTCGTGCCGCTGAAGACGCACGACGACTACGAGTCCGGCTTCCAGCTCCAAGGCGCCTCCGGCGACAACCGCGTTGGGCACCCCGGCGGCACCCCGTGATCAGCACAGGCCGCATGCTTCTCCCATGCCTTCGACGCCCCGAACGCCACTGACCGGCTCCGACTCCTGCACGCTCGTCGTCTGCCGGGGCTGCTGCTGCGGCAACGCCCGCAAGCAGCCCGGCACCGACCCGGCCTGGCAACTGGAGCTGCTGCGGGCCGGCGCGAGCGAACACGGCTTCCGGGTCCGTACGACCGACTGCCTGGGCCCCTGCGACCAGGCCAACGTGATCGTGGTCCGTCCTTCGGCGGCCGGGCGCCGGGCCGGCGGGCGGGCCGTGTGGATCGGGTTCGTCATGGACGACGACAGCACCGAGGAGGTCGTGCGGTGGGCGGCGGCCGGCGGGCCCGGTGTCGCCGAGCCGCCGCTCTCACTGGAGTTGCAGTTCATCCGGCCGCCCCGGGACGCGCGCGTCCGGTCCCGGCGTTGAGGTTCCCCGCCTGCGACACCTACGGCATCGACGAGGCCCGCGAGTACGGGGCGGCGACCTCGGCGGTGTAGTAGAAGTGGCGGCGGACCCGGTGCAGCCACGCCTCCACCGCCGCCTCGTCGGGCTCCTCCGGCAGCACGCCGCGGGTCTCGTCGAAGGCGGTCTCGTAGCGGCGGAGCAGGGGCAGCGCGGCCGACGGGTCGGCGGCCACCCGGTCACCGAAGACGTGGTACTCCTCGGGGTTCTCCACGCGGATCTCCAGTCGGCCGGTGGTGTACAGCTCCAGACCCTGGTGGCACAGCCGCTTCAGGTGCCGGGCGTGCTTCGCGGTGCGCCTCCGCGTGTCCGCGGAGAACGAGCCGTCGCCGCGGTTCTCCAGCCGGCGGAACTGCTGGGTGGCGTAACCGAGATAGGCGTCCCGGACGCGCTTCGCGCACAGGAACGACGTACGGATGCCGATGAGTTCCTCGCCCAGCGGGGTCCGAAGCTCGTACAGCTCGTCCGGGAGCCACACCAGCTCCATGGCGGTCGGGTTGCCGCCGAGGGCGAGCCGGCACCACTTCGCGGCCTCGTGCAGGGTGCGGTCCGGTGCCGTGGTGACGTGGGACTCCTTCGGGCCGCGCAGGCCGTGCAGGTCCGTGGTGGGCGCGGCGAAGAGACCGAGGCGGTCGACGTCGGAGCCGGCGTGGGCGAGCCCGTACGCGGTGGAGCCGACGACGCCGGACAGCAGGAGGTTCGGGACGGTCACCGTCGGCCGCCTTCCTTGGGTGTGACGAGATGGATGTGCGGCCGCCGCGGAAGCGTGTCCCATTGTGCTGACCAGCGGGATCGCGGTCACCTGGTTTTCCCGTGCCCCGTGCGGCCGACGGCGGACGGGAATGTCGCCGTGCGCCACGCGTTGAACCCCATGTGAGTTCCGTGATCGCCGCCACCCGCTTCTCCGTCCTCGACCGTTCCCGGACCCGGGAGGGCCGCACGAACGCCCAGGCGCTGCGCGACACCGTGCGCATGGCGCGGGAGCTCGAGCAGCTGGGCTACCACCGGTTCTGGGTGTCGGAGCACCACGGGGTGCCCGGGGTCGCCGGTTCCGCGCCGACCGTGCTGGCCGCCGCGGTGGCCGCCGCGACCGAGCGGATCCGGGTCGGCACCGGCGGGGTGATGCTGCCCAACCACCAACCCCTGGTCGTGGCCGAGCAGTTCGGAGTGCTGGAGTCCCTCTTCCCCGGGCGGATCGACATGGGGCTCGGTCGTTCCGTCGGCTTCACGGACGGGGTGCGCAGGGCGCTGGGGCGCGACAAGGACGTGGCCGACGATTTCGCGGCCCAGCTCGACGAACTGCTCGGCTGGTTCCGGGGCACGTCCCCCACGGGCGTGCACGCACGCCCCGCCGAGGGGCTGACCGTGCCGCCGTTCGTCCTGGCGATGGGCGAGGGCGCGACGATCGCGGCCCGGGCCGGGCTGCCCATGGTCATCGGCGACCTGCGCGACCGCGACAGGATGCGGCGCGGTATCGACCACTACCGCACGGGGTTCCGCCCCTCCCCCTGGGCGCGGGAGCCGTACGTCGTCATCTCGGGCACGATCGCGGTGTCCGGCACGCCCGAGGAGGCCCGGCGGCTGCTGATACCCGAGGCCTGGTCGATGGCGTACTCGCGCACCCACGGCACCTTCCCGCCGCTGCCGCCCGCCGAGCGTGTCGAGGCACTGACGATGACCGGGAAGGAGCGCGGCTTCTACGAGTCCGGGCTGACCGGGCACATCGCCGGCACCGAGGAGCAGGTCGCGCACGAGCTGGAGACGGTGCTGAAGGAGACGGGAGCCCAGGAGGTCCTGGTCACGACCAGCGGCTACGACCGGGAGGCCCTGCTGGACTCCTATCGGCGGCTCGCCCGGGTCATCGCAGACTGAGTCCCGCCCGCCGGGGCGACCGGCCCCCGGTTCGCATAGGATCGCGGGGTTTGTCCTCGGCTCGGCCGGAAGACCCGTACGGAGTACCTCCTCATGCCCGACTCGCACGACCCATACATCCGCGTTCGCGGTGCCCGTGAACACAATCTCCAGGGTGTCGACGTCGACATCCCCCGGGACGTGTTGACCGTGTTCACAGGCGTGTCGGGCTCGGGGAAGTCGTCGCTGGCGTTCGGCACGATCTACGCGGAGGCGCAGCGACGCTACTTCGAGTCGGTCGCGCCGTACGCGCGCCGGCTGATCCACCAGGTCGGGGCGCCGAAGGTCGGTGAGATCAGCGGTCTGCCGCCCGCCGTGTCGCTCCAGCAGCGCCGGTCGGCTCCGACGTCCCGTTCCTCCGTCGGCACGGTGACCAATCTGTCGAACTCCCTGCGGATGCTGTACTCCCGGGCCGGTGACTACCCGCCGGGCGCCGAGCGGCTCGACTCGGACGCCTTCTCCCCCAACACGACGGCCGGGGCGTGTCCCCAGTGCCACGGGCTGGGGAGGGTGCACCGTACGACTGAGAAGTCGCTGGTCCCGGACCCGTCACTGTCGATCCGCGAGGGTGCCGTCGCCGCCTGGCCGGGCGCCTGGCAGGGCAAGAACCTGCGGGACATCCTCGACGCGCTCGGGTACGACGTCGACCGGCCCTGGCGGGAGCTGCCCGCCGAGCAGCGGGAGTGGATCCTGTTCACGGACGAACAGCCGGTCGTCACCGTGCACCCGGTCCGGGACGCCGAGCGCATCCAACGGCCGTACCAGGGCACGTACATGAGCGCCCGACGGTATGTGATGAAGACGTTCGCGGACTCGAAGAGCCCGACGCTGCGGGCCAGGGCGGAGCGCTTCCTCACCAGCGCGCCCTGCCCGGCCTGCGGCGGCAGCCGACTGCGTCCCGAGGCGCTGGCGGTGACCATCACGGGCCGCACGATCGCCGACCTGGCCGCACTGCCGTTGGTGAAGCTGGCGGCGGCTCTCGACGCGGGCGCCTCGGAGGCGGCCCGGGTGCTCACCGCCGACCTCACATCCCGTATCGCGCCCGTGGTCGAGCTCGGCCTCGGCTACCTCAGCCTGGACCGGTCCACGCCCACCCTCTCGGCGGGCGAACTGCAACGACTGCGCCTGGCCACCCAGTTGCGGTCCGGACTGTTCGGAGTCGTGTACGTCCTCGACGAACCGTCCGCCGGACTGCACCCGGCGGACACGGAGGCCCTGCTGACGGTGCTGGAGCGACTGAAGGCGGCCGGGAACACGGTGTTCGTGGTGGAGCACCACCTCGATGTCGTACGCGGTGCCGACTGGCTGGTGGACGTGGGTCCGCGCGCCGGCGAGCACGGCGGGCGGGTGCTGCACAGCGGGCCGGTGGCCGAGCTGGCCGGTGTCGCCGAGTCGGCGACGGCCCGTTTCCTGTTCGACCGGTCCCCCGCACCCGACCGTGAAGTCCGCCCGGCACGCGGCGAGTTGAGGGTCGGTCCGGTCACCCGGCACAACCTGCGCGGGGTGACGGCCGGTTTCCCGCTCGGTGTGCTCACCGCGGTCACGGGCGTCTCGGGGTCCGGCAAGTCCACGCTCATCGGGGAGATCACGGAGGAACTGCCGGGCGTGCGGCGGCTGGTGTCGGTCGACCAGAAGCCCATCGGACGCACCCCGCGCTCCAACCTGGCGACGTACACGGGTCTGTTCGACGTGGTACGGAAGGTGTTCGCGGCCACCGACGAGGCCCGCTCGCGGGGTTACGGCGTCGGCCGCTTCTCCTTCAACGTGACCGGCGGGCGCTGCGAGACCTGCCAGGGCGAGGGGTACGTGACCGTCGAGCTGCTGTTCCTGCCGAGCACCTACGCCCCCTGCCCGGACTGCGGCGGGGCGCGCTACAACCCCGAGACGCTCGAAGTGACGTACCGGGGACGGAACATCGCGCAGGTGCTCGACCTCACCGTCGAGGCGGCGGCGGAGTTCTTCGCCGACACCCCGGCCGCGGCCCGCAGTCTCGGCGCCCTGCTGGACGTCGGTCTCGGCTATCCGCGCCTCGGCCAGCCCGCGACCGAGCTGTCCGGCGGGGAGGCCCAACGCATCAAGCTGGCGAGCGAGTTGCAGCGCGGGCGCGGCGGTCACACCCTCTACCTCCTCGACGAGCCGACGACCGGTCTGCATCCGGCCGACGTCGAGGTCCTGATGGGCCGGCTGCACGCCCTCGTCGACGCCGGGCACACGGTGATCGTCGTCGAGCACGACATGGCGGTCGTCGCGGGCGCGGACTGGGTGATCGACCTCGGGCCGGGCGGCGGTGACGCGGGCGGGCGGATCGTGGCGGCGGGGCCGCCGGCGGAGGTGGCGCGGGTGGAAGGGAGCGCTACGGCCACGTATCTGAGGCGCGCGCTTTCCCGGCCCGGCCGAGGCGACCGACGGGACTGACGGGGCCGGCAGGACTGACACAGCCCACCGGGCCGACCCGGCCGACCTCGTCGGCATGACCGACAGGCCGGTCGACGTCCGCCCGGCTGCGACGAGCGGACGTGACGCTCGCCTCTCCGGCGCGGGAACTTGTCTCTCCCACGCTGCGGCTCGCCTCTCCCACGCGAGGCTTCGCCCAGTGCACGACGGCGACGGCCGAGAGGGCGACCGCGAGGCCGAGAGCGGTCTGCGGGGTGAACGGTTCGTCGAACATGGCGGCGCCCCAGACGGTCGTGACGGGCGCCATCAGGAACATGAGCGTGTTGACCCTGGTGACTCCGGAGCGCCGCAGCACCAGCCAGTAGAGCCCGTATCCACCGAAGGTCGAGAGCGTGACGAGCCACCCGATGGCGATCCAGAACGACGAGGCGGCGGGCGGCTGGGCCACCCCGGTCGCGAGGGCGGCGCCGGTGAAGACGAGGGCGCTGGTGGTGCAGTGGACGGTCATCGACACCGTGGGTGTGACCGTTGTGCGGGAACGCTGTTCGAGGAACGTGGCCGCCACCAGCGACAGCATCCCCGCGAACGGCACCAGGTAGGTCCACCACGCCACGTCGCCGCCGGCCCCGGCGTCGGCCGTGGTGACCAGGGCGACACCGGCCAGGCCCAGGCACAGGCCGAGCCACTGCCTGCCCGAGACGTACTGCCGCAGGAGCGGGCCGGCGAGTGCCCCGGCGACGAGGGGCTGGGTGCCGTCGATCAGGGCGGTCGTGCCGCTCGACACGCCGAGCTGGATCGCCCAGTACACGGTGAGCAGGTAGCCGCTCTGGGAGAGCAGCCCGATCACGGCCTGCCGCCCGATGTCGCGCGCGGTCAGCCCCCGCCAGGAGGCCCGCCCGCGTGCGACGGCCGCCACGACCAGGACGAGTGCCAGGGGCAGGAACCGCCACATCAGGATCGTCACCGCACCGGCGTCCTGCGTGCCCAGCCTGGCTCCCACGAATCCCGAGCTCCAGCACAGCACGAAGGCGACGGAGAGAAGGACGTCCACGACACACCACCCACCAGGGGTCACTAAACAGATCGGTCTACCTACGGACCCGGCCGAGTATACAGATCGGTATAGTCTTGGTTCATGGGCACCAGGCGGATCACGATGACCCCCGGCGCGCGCCGTGTTCTCGCGGCCGCGTCACGGCTCTTCTACGCGCACGGCATCCACGCGGTCGGGGTGGACCTGATCGCCTCCGAGGCCGGGGTCACGAAGAAGACTCTCTACGACCGGTTCGGCTCCAAGGAGCAGATCGTCGTCGAGTACCTCGCCGACCGGGACGAGCGCTGGCGGGCGTTCCTCACGGAGCGGCTCGACCGGGTGGAGCCGGGGTCCGTCGACCGCGTCCTGACGGTCTTCGACGCCTCACAGGCCTGGATGACCGAGAGTAGCCCCAAGGGGTGCAGCATGGTCAACGCGCACGCCGAGATCAGCGATCCCTCCCATCCGGCCCACGCGATCATCACGGGCCAGAAGGAGTGGATGCTCGCGCTCTTCGCCGACCTGGTCCGGGAATTCGCCGCCGCCCGGGCCGACGGGTCGGCCCGCACGCTGATGCTGCTCCACGAGGGGGCGATGGTCGCCCACGGCCTGCGCGTCTTCCCGGACCCGATCGGCCACGCGCGCGCCCTGGCCGCCGAACTCCTCGCCGACGCCGACGGGAGCCGCACGCCGGGTCAGGACGCGCCCTAGGACACCAGGACCGTGTGGACGGGGTCCGGCTCGGGCAGGGCCTCCAGTTGTGCGGCCCGGGCCAGCGCACGGCGGTCGGGGTGGTCGCCCGGCGCGATCACCTTCCGTACCTCGACCTCGGCCACCAGCCCCCGCGCCGACACCACCCGCCACACCGAGGCGAGCAGGGAGTCCTCGCCGACGAAGGCGGGCGCGGTGCTGGCCGCTCCCCCGGCGAGCCGGTAGCGGATGCGCACCGGCTGCACCGGGACGCCCGTGTCGAGCGCGGCCTGGAACACGGCCCGGCGGAAGTGCCCCTGGGCGCGGCCGCACCAGGTGCTGCCCTCGGGGAACACCGCGACGGCCCGGCCGGACCGCAGTGCGTCCGCGATGAGGGCGACCGTGCCGGGCAGGGCACGCAGTCGGTCCCGCTCGATGAACAGGACGCCCCCGCGCGCCGCGACCGGCCCCGCCACCGGCCATCGCCGGATCTCCGCCTTGGCGAGCATCCTGGCGGGGCGGACGGCGGCGAGCAGCGGGATGTCCAGCCAGGAGATGTGATTGGCGACCAGGAGCAGTCCTCCGGCGGACGCGGCGGCGCCGGTGATCCGGACCTGGACCCCTGCGGCCCGTACGATCCACCGGAACCACCGCCTCACCGGACCGGCGGGGATCTTCCCGCCGAACGGCGACAGCACGGCCCCGGCCAGCACCAGGGCCGTGACCGCCGCCAGCCGCAGCACGGCCCGGGGTACGGCCGTGGCGGCCCCCGTCCGTTCCACACACGCCCTCGGGGTGCAGGGCGCGCCGGGCAGCCAGACGCTCATCGGGCCGGGACGAGGGAGAGGAAGTGCCGCAGATAGCGCGAGTTGACCCGGCGCATCGACAGCAGCACATACAGGTCGGCGACCCCGAAGTCCGGGTCGTGGGCGGGCTGCGCGCAGACCCAGGCGCCGAGCCGCAGATAGCCGCGCAGCAGCGCGGGGAGTTCGGTGCGCGCCGGGACACTCACGTCCTGCGGCACCCAGGGGAGCAGCGGCCGTACCCGGAACTCCTCCGGGGCCAGGTGCTTGTCCCGCACCCGGTCCCAGGTGCCGGCCGCGAGGGCACCGCCGTCCGCGAGCGGGATCGAGCAGCAGCCGGCGAGCCACTCGTGGCCCTGGCCGACCATGTAGCGGGCTATGCCGGCCCAGATGAGTCCGATGACCGCGCCGTCCCGGTGGTCGGGGTGCACGCAGGAGCGGCCGACCTCGACGAGCCCGGGGCGGATCGGGTCGAGCGGGGTGAGGTCGAACTCGCCCTCCGAGTAGAGGCGTCCGGCGACCGCGGCCCGCTCCGGCGGCAGCAGCCGGTACGTGCCGACGACCTGGCCGGTCACCGTGTCGCGCACCAGCAGGTGGTCGCAGTAGGCGTCGAAGGGGTCGACGTCGAGGCCGGGTTGCGGGGAGTTCAGGAGGGCACCCATCTCCCCGGCGAAGACCTCGTGACGCAGCCGCTGCGCGGCCCGCACATCGGCCTCGTCGCGGGCCAGGGTGACGGTGTAGCGGGTGGGAGCGGTCGACTGCTGGGGGCGGTCGAGGATGGAAACGCCGGTCATGGCTCTCTCCAGGGCACGGGCCAAGTCGGGGACGGTGGCGGTACACCCTGTTTCTTCCGACCCGGGTTGGCGTGGACGTGACCTGAGCCAGGAGCGCGGATGTGGGGATGTTGAACTGCGCGGGCCAGCGCGCGGTCCGCCCCTTTTGTGCCGTGTGCGGCCCCCGCTTCGCCGGTGATCGGCGGCCGGCGACCGCGGAATGCCAGACGGGGCCGGGGATGAGCACCACTCCCGGCCCCGCCCGTCCGCACCTTCTCGGCGAACGTTCTCCGCGCTCCCAGGGGCGCTACCGCTTGACCTTCCGCGCGGCCCGCAGCCACTCCTTGTTCATCCCGGTGATGGACACGAGCTCGATCCCCTTCGGGCAGGCGGTCGCGCACTCTCCCGCGAGGGTGCACCCCCCGAACCCCTCCTCGTCCATCTGCGCCACCATGTCCAGCACCCGTGTCTCCCGCTCGGGCGCCCCCTGCGGCAGCACGTTCAGGTGATTGACCTTGGCGGACGTGAACAACATCGCCGCCCCGTTGGGACAGGCGGCCACACAGGCACCGCATCCGATGCACTCCGCGTGCTCGAACGCGAAGTCCGCGTCCGGCTTCGGTACCGGTGTCGCGTGCGCCTCGGGTGCGGCGCCGGTCGGCGCGGTGACGTACCCGCCGGCCTGGATGATCCGGTCGAAGGCGGTCCGGTCGACGACCAGATCCTTGATCACCGGGAACGCGGACGCCCGCCACGGCTCGACGTCGATCGTGTCGCCGTCCTGGAAGGACCGCATGTGCAGCTGGCAGGTGGTCGTGCGCTCGGGTCCGTGCGCGTCGCCGTTGATGACGAGCGAACACGCTCCGCAGATGCCCTCACGGCAGTCGTGGTCGAAGGCGACCGGGTCCTCACCCGTGAGGATGAGCTCCTCGTTGAGGGTGTCCAGCATCTCCAGGAAGGACATGTCGGAGGAGATTCCGTCCACCTCGTACGTGGACATCGCGCCTTCGGCGTCGGCGTTCTTCTGCCGCCAGACGCGCAGGGTGAGCTTCATGCGTAGCTCCGCTGAGTGGGGTGGACGTACTCGAAGACCAGGTCTTCCTTGTGCAGGACAGGAGCGTCGCCGGTACCGGTGAACTCCCAGGCGGCCGCGTAGCCGAACTCCTCGTCCCGGCGGGCGGCCTCGCCGTCGGGGGTCTGGGACTCCTCGCGGAAGTGACCGCCGCAGGACTCGGCCCGGTGCAGGGCGTCGAGGCACATCAGCTCGGCGAGCTCCAGGTAGTCGACGACCCGGTTGGCCTTCTCCAGCGACTGGTTGAACTCCTCGCCGACGCCCGGGACCTTGATGCGCCGCCAGAACTCCTCGCGGATCTGCGGAATCCGCTCCAGCGCCTTGCGCAGTCCGCTGTCGGTGCGGGCCATCCCGCAGAACTCCCACATGAGTTCGCCGAGTTCACGGTGGAAGGAGTCGGGGGTACGGTCACCGTCGACGGCCAGCAGCAGGTGCAGCCGGTCCTCGGTATCCGCCAACACCTCCTGTACGACGGGGTGTTCAGCGGTGACGGTCTGGTGGTGCGGGTTGCTGGCGAGGTAGTCGTTGATGGTCGCCGGCAGTACGAAGTAGCCGTCGGCCAGGCCCTGCATGAGGGCGGACGCGCCCAGCCGGTTCGCGCCGTGGTCGGAGAAGTTGGCCTCGCCGATCGCGAACAGGCCGGGGATGTTGGTCTGGAGGTCGTAGTCCACCCACAGGCCGCCCATGGTGTAGTGCACGGCGGGGTAGATCCGCATCGGCACCTCGTAGGGATCCTCGTCGGTGATCCGCTGGTACATGTCGAAGAGGTTGCCGTACTTGGCCTCGACGGCCCCGCGTCCCATCCGCTCGATGGCGTCCGCGAAGTCGAGGTACACGCCCTGCCCGCCGGGCCCGACGCCCCGGCCGTCGTCGCAGACGTTCTTCGCGGCGCGGGAGGCGATGTCGCGCGGGACCAGGTTCCCGAAGGAGGGGTAGACGCGCTCCAGGTAGTAGTCGCGCTCGTCCTCGGGAATCCTGCTCGGCGGCCGGTCGTCGCCCTTGGCCTTCGGCACCCAGATCCGGCCGTCGTTGCGCAGCGACTCGCTCATCAGCGTCAGTTTGGACTGGTGGTCGCCGGTGCGCGGGATGCAGGTCGGATGGATCTGCGTGAAGCACGGGTTGGCGAAGTGGGCGCCGCGCCGGTGGGCCCGCCAGATCGCGGTGGCGTTGGAGTTCATGGCGTTCGTCGACAGATAGAAGACGTTGCCGTAACCGCCGCTCGCCAGGACGACGGCGTCCGCGAAGTACGTGTCGATACGCCCGGTGACGAGATCCCGCGCCACGATCCCGCGGGCCTTCCCGTCGACGACGATCAGGTCGAGCATCTCGGTACGCGGATGCATCTCGATGTTCCCGGCCGCGATCTGCCGCGACAGCGCCTGGTAGGCGCCAAGGAGCAGCTGCTGCCCCGTCTGGCCGCGGGCGTAGAAGGTCCGCGACACCTGGACGCCGCCGAAGGAGCGGGTGTCGAGCAGGCCGCCGTACTCACGGGCGAACGGCACGCCCTGCGCCACGCACTGGTCGATGATCTCGACGGAGATCTGTGCGAGCCGGTGGACGTTGGACTCCCGTGCCCGGAAGTCGCCGCCCTTGACGGTGTCGTAGAAGAGCCGGTGGATCGAGTCGCCGTCGTTGCGGTAGTTCTTCGCCGCGTTGATGCCGCCCTGCGCGGCGATGGAGTGGGCGCGGCGCGGGGAGTCCTGGTAGCAGAACTGGACGACGTGGTAGCCCTGTTCGGCGAGGGTGGCGCCGGCGGAGCCACCCGCGAGGCCGGTGCCGACGACGATCACGGTGTGCTTGCGCCGGTTGGCCGGGTTGACCAGCTTGGCCTCGAAACGGCGCTTGTCCCAGCGCTCTTGGACGGGCCCGTCGGGGGCTTTGGCGTCGACGACGGGCTCGCCGGTCGCGTAATCCGCGTAGGAAGTCATCTTCAGCTCACCACTCCGGTCATGACACCCACGGGTACGGCGATGAAACCGGCCGTGAGCAGCAGCGCGAGAAGGTTGGCGACGGTCTTCAGGGCGCGGTCGCGGGCCCGGCTGCCGACGCCGAGGGTCTGGGCGGCGCTCCAGAAGCCGTGCCGGATGTGCAGGCCGAGGGCGAGCATCGCGACGATGTAGACGACGTTGCCGTACCAGGTGGAGAAGGTGTCCACGACGTTCTGGTACGGGTGGCCCTCCTGGAAGCCGCCGGAGTGCACGGTGCCGGTCGTCAGGTCGAGGATGTGCCACACGATGAACAGGCCGAGGATGATCCCGCCCCAGCGCATGGTGCGCGTCGCGTAACTCGCCCGCGGCTTCTTGTGGACGTACTTGCTGGGGCGCGCCCTGATGTCGCGGCGGCTGAGCTGGTACGCGGACGTGGCATGGGCGACCACGGCGACCACCAGGACGACGCGGATGAGCCAGAGCGTCCACTCGTAGTGCATGAACGGTTCGCCGACGGTGCGCAGCCAGTGGGCGTAGTGGTTGAACTCGCCCGCCCCGAAGAAGATCTTCAGGTTTCCGATCATGTGGGTGACCAGGTACAGCAGCATGATCAGGCCGCTGACGGCCATCACGGTCTTCTTCCCGACGGAGGAGTCCCACACGGTGCGTGCCATGGACGGCCGTCGGTCCGTCCGCGTTGCCAGAGCCATGTGTCAGGACGTTACGGGCGAGAGGGCCGATCGGTCCAAGACATGGTCCGGCTTGATTCCATAGCCTGGGGCTATCGTACGGGTATGCAGTTCCAGCAACTCCAGTACTTCGTGGCCGTCGCCGAGACCCGGCACTTCACCCGGGCCGCCGAGCTGGTACATGTGGCCCAGCCGTCCCTGTCGCAGCAGATCAAGGCGCTGGAGCGGGAGTTGGGCGCGGACCTGTTCCTGCGGGCGCGGGGCAACATCACGCTCACCGACGCGGGCGAGGCGCTGCTGCCGCTGGCCCGGCGGATCCTGGCCGACGCGGACACCGCCCGGCACGAGGTGCTGGAGCTGGTGCAGCTGCGCGGCGGCCGGGTCCGGCTGGGCGCGACGCCGAGCGTGTGCACGGGTCTGCTGCCCGACGTGCTGCGCGCCTTCCACGACCGCTATCCCGGCATCCGGCTGCTGATCGAGGAGGGCGGCTCGCACGATCTCGTACGGGAGCTGGCCCGCGGCGCCCTCGACCTGGCCCTGGTCGTCCTCCCGCTGCCGACGCCCTCCCCGGCGCTGACCACGGTGGAACTGCTCCGTGAGGACCTGGTGGTGGTGTCGTCGCCGGAGGCCGCCGCGCCCGGCCGGGGCCGGCGGACCGTCCGCGTCGCCGACCTGGAGAGCGAACGCCTGGTCATGTTCCGGCACGGCTACGACCTGCGTGAACTGACCGTCGCCGCCTGCCGCGCCGAGGGCTTCGAGCCGGACTTCGCGGTGGAGGGCGGGGAGATGGACGCCGTGCTGGGCTTCGTGCGGGCGGGGCTGGGCGTGGCCGTCGTACCGCGCATGGTGGCGACGCGGTCGGGGCGGGGGCTGCGGGTCACTCCGCTCGCGCGGCCCGGGCTGCACCGGACGATCGCCCTGGCCCACCGCAGCGATGTGGCTCCACCACGCGCCGCGCGGGAGCTCCAGCGGATGCTGCTGGAGCGGTGAACTGGTGCCGTGGCAGGCGATGTTCGCCCCGTCGCGACGCCTGGCACGGCGCTAGCTAGTCGATCTCCGGCGGGGCCTGGTGGGGCCTGGTGGTAGTACATGAGCTGTGGGCCGGTCGCCGAGCTGCCCGGCTTGCTGGGCAGCTCGGCGACCGTTTCCTCGTAGGTGTAGCGCCGGCCCGAGGCGCCGACCTCCACGAACTCGGGGTCGATCAGGCGGGCAGCCTCGGCGGAGGTGCGGACGGCGGGGTCCAGAAGACGCAGCTCGGCCTCGATCGCCTCGTGCACGCCAACCGAGCACGCCAACCGAGCGCACGTCATCCGGTTCCTGGGTCAAGCGCCCATGATCGCGCGTGACCCGGGCGCTCCCGCAACCGGATTACGGCCTCACCCCGTCGCGTCCACCAGCGCCAGCTCGTGCAGCCGGTCCGGCGGGCCCGGGCGGGCGTAGTACCAGCCCTGTGCGGTGTCGCAGCCCAGTATCCGCAGCTGCTCGGCCTGCGCGCCGGTCTCCACGCCCTCCACCGTCACCGCGAGGTTCAGGCTGTGGGCGAGCGAGACGATCCCCTCGACGATCTTGAGGTCGACGGGGTCCGCCGGGAACTGCTGCATGCTCTGCGTGAAGGAGCGGTCCAGCTTGAGGATGCTCACCGGCAGACGGCGCAGGTTCGCGAGGTTCGAGTAACCCGTACCGAAGTCGTCCAGGGCGATGTCGACGCCCATCTCGGCGAGCCGCCGCAGCGGCTTCAACAGGTCGTCGTCCGCGCCGATCAGCGCCGACTCGGTCACTTCCAGGCAGAGCGCGTCGGGTTGGACGCCCGTGCGCTCCAGGATGTCCACGGTGTCCTGGACCAGGCCGGGGTGGGTGAGCTGGCAGGGCGAGAGGTTGACGTTGATCCGCAGCGCGCCGGCCTCGTCGTAGCGCTCCTGCCAGGCGCGGGCCTGGCGCACCGACTGTTCGAGTACCCAGCGGCCCAGCGGCACGATCAGTCCGGTGTGCTCGGCGAGCGGGATGAACTGGTCGGGGCCGAGGACGCCGTGCTGCGGGTGCAGCCAGCGCACCAGCGCCTCCGCGCCCCGCACACTGCCGTCGCCGAGGTGGACCAGCGGCTGGTACTCGATGAAGAACTCGCCCCGGTCCAGGGCCGTCGGCAGGGCCGTGGTCAGTCCGTGCCGGGTGATGGCTCGGGCGTCGGCCTCCGGGTCGGCGAGCTCGTAGCGGTTGCCGCCGGCCGACTTGGCCCGGTACATCGTGATGTCGGCGCTGCGCAGCACCTCCGCCGGGCTGCGCTCCCCCGCCGGGCCCTCGACGATGCCGATGCTGCCGCGCACGGTCAGCTCGCGGCCGTCGATGCTGACCGGAGCGATCAGCGCGTTCATGATCCGCGCGGCGAGGTCGTCGACCTCGCCCTCGGTCTGAGGTCCGGTGGTCAGCGCCACGAACTCGTCGCCGCCGAGCCGGGCGACCATCTCGCCGGGCGCGGTCGCGCAGGACTCCAGCCGGTCCGCGATCTCGACGAGCAGCCGGTCGCCGGCCGCGTGGCCGAGGCTGTCGTTGATGGTCTTGAAACCGTCCAGATCGAGGTAGCACAGCCCGAACCGCTGGCCCGCACCGGCGCCCAGCGCCTTCTCCAGGCGTTCGAAGAAGAAGGTGCGGTTGGGCAGACCGGTCAGCGCGTCGTGCGTGGCCTCGTAGCGCAGCCGGAGGTTGAGCAGACGGCGCTCGGTGGTGTCCTCCATGAGCGCCAGCTGGTACTGCGGGTTGCCGTCGGCGTCACGCAGCAGGGAGACCGTGAGGTTGGTCCACAGGGCCGTTCCGTCAGGGCGGTAGAAGGCCTTTTCGACGTGGTAGTGCTCGCGCTCGCCGCGGACGAGTTCCTCGTAGAGCCGCCGGGTCTGGGGCGCGTCGTCGGGGTGGGTCCACTCCTGGACCCGGCGGCCGCGCAGCGCCTGGTCGGTGAGCCCGAACATGCGCAGCAGGGCCCCGTTGACCTGGAGGACGTGGCCGTCCAGGTCGGCGATCCCGATGCCTATGGCGGCGCCCTCGAAGACCGCGCGGAAGCGCGCCTCGCTCGCGTGCAGCGCCTGCGCCACCACCCCCTGGGCCCGCAACGCGGCCTGGGCGATGGCCTCCTGCTCGGCGAGTGTCCGCTCTCGCAGCGCCTGCGCGAAACCGGCGGCCATGGCGTGCTGGATCCGTGCCGCGCGTGCCCGCAGATCCTCCTGGACGCCGTCCGCGCCGCAGTAGAGCACCAGATAGGCCTCGACGCAGTCCAGGGTGCGGGTCAGCGCGTCCGGGTCGGTGCAGTGCGCGGCGACCAGGGCGGCGCCCACCGACCTCGCCTCGTCCGCGTCGAAGATCCTGGCCCGGAGGGCCTCGCTCAACCGTCGTGCCAGCGGCAGCAGTTGCTTCTCGAACTCCGGCCGGGTCGCGGACGTCGAGGTCACCGGGAAGACCGCCCGGCTCCAGATCGTCGCGAACCGCCGCAGTCTGTCCTCGGGCCCGTCCTGCTCCGCGCTCACGCCGTGCGCCCCACGCCGGCGAAACCGGAGAACGCATAGGGGTCCTCGTCCTCCGGTGCGGTCTCCGGCCGCCAGTGCGGCATCGGCACCAGTCCGGGTTCCACCATGTCGTACCCCTCGAAGAACCGCGCGATCTCGTCGCGCGAACGCATGATCAGCGGGTTGCGAATGTCCTTGTACACGTCCACCGCACCCTCGGCCCGCTGTGGCGGCAGCGGAATTCCCTCGTACGAGGCGTGTGTGAGCAGCAGCAGGCTGCCGGGCGCGAGCGCGTCGCGCAGCTCGGCCACCGCCTCGTAGGGGTCGTCCGCGTCTTCCACGAAATGCAGTATGGCAACGAGAAGCACGGCCACCGGCCGATTCAAGTCGATCAAACCCCGCACTTCGGGGCTGGAGAGGATCTCCCGGGGCTTGCGGAGGTCGGCGGCGACGACCCCCGCGTCCGCGTTTCCGGCGAGGACCGCCTCGCTGTGCGCGACCGCGACCGGGTCGTGGTCCACGTACATCACCCGGGCGCCGGGACTCGCCGCCTGGGCCACTTCGTGGACGTTGCCGAAGGTCGGGATGCCGGAGCCGATGTCGAGGAACTGGGTGACGCCCTCGTCCACGGCGTAGCGCACCGCGCGGCGCATGAACGCCCGGTTCGCCTGCATGATCTTGGGAAGTCCAGGCAGGAACTCCATCGCCCTGCGGGCCGCTTCCCGGTCGACCTCGAAGTTGTGCGAACCGCCCAGGTAGTAGTCGTAGATTCGCGAAACGCTAGGCACCGAAATGTCGATGCTGCGTGGGGCCCAGGCGGGACGCTCCATCTATCTCTCCAGGCGTAGGCGATCCGGTGTTCGAGCTGAGGCTACTGATCGCCCGCCAAAGGAGCGAGCAGAAACGGAAATTGACCGTCCGTTCCCGGTCACTGCCTGCGGCACGTGCCCAAGTGATTCCCCCGTACACCACCCATGAAGCGCCTGCGGTTCGGCCATGGGAAAACGCTACGAAAAGTACGCACGGCATTCCGGAGCGTTCCCGGGCAGACGGCGAATCGCGGCGAGTTGCGGTGAATGACGGCAAACCGGTCCGCCCCCTCCGTGCGGCGCGGAGGGGGCGGGACCGGTGGACCGGATGCGCCGTGGTTACTCCTCGGGCGCTCCGATCGGCTTTCCGTCGGGTGCCGCGGCGTACCATGTGCCGCCGACGCCCTGGCCGTTGGTGTCACCCGGGGCCTTGTCACCCGCGAAGGTGTAGATCGGCCAGCAGTTGATGGTCTGCTGCTCGACGCCGTCGGGCCGGGTGAAGGTCATGTAGCCCTTCTTCTGGATCCCCTTGGTGTCGTTGATGTCGACGGGGGCCACGGCCGGCCACTTCTCCAGGCAGGCACCGGTGCATGCGGAGATCGGGTCGGGCCAGGCGGTGTCCTTGAGGAACCGGTAGACCGTGTGGCCCTTCTTGTCCACGACGATCTCACCCAGTTTGGGATCCTTACGGGTGGAAAGTCCGGCCTCTTCGACCAGATCGGCCTTCTTCGCCTTCTTGCCGTCCGGAGCGAGCGCGTACCACTTGCCGCCCACGCCCTGGCCGACGACGTCCCCGGCCTTGGTGTCCTTCGCGTAGCGGTAGGCCGGCCAGCCGCCGACGGTCAGCTGCTTGCTGCCGTCCGTGCGGGTCACCTCGCCGAGCAGCGCCTTGTCGATACCCTCGCCCGCCGTGGCGTCGTCCGCCGGGACCGGCGGCCAGGTCTTGGCGCAGTCGCCGTCACAGTTCGACTTCGGCGGCTCGGCGGTGTCCTGGTCGAAGCGGTAGAGGGTGAGGCCGGTGCCGTCGGTGAGGACGTTGCCGAGCTCCCCGTTGGTGGACACGGCCAGTTCGCCCGCGCCGGACGTCTGGGTCGCCGCGCTCGGGCTGGCCTGCGCGTCCCCGCCGGCCCCGACCCCGGCGCTGGTCCCCAGACCGGCGCCGGCGCTGCCGTAGTCGCCCGCCGCGGCCGTCGCGCCCACGTTCTGACTGCCGGTGGACGGGGCGCTTTCCTGGCCGCACGCCGTCGTCAGCGCCAGTACCGCCGCGGCGCTTGCCACGAGCGAGGCGCTCCGCCAGGAGGTCTTCATCGTCAACTCCCCATACGTTCGTAGGGTGTTGCAGCGCCCTGCTGCGCCGCCGCACGACCATGAGTACGCACGGCGGACCCGGTCGTGTTCAACGACTCACAGATTTCTTTCCGAAACCTGTGTCGGCGACGTTCCCTCTTTCGGGCTCAATCCCCCGTGCCCAGGCGCACAGCGGCGCGTTAAGCCTCATGATCTCCGTCGTGCATCGACCCGAACCGACCCAATCCGCCCCTGCCATAAGGGTGTTCGCCCTGTTGACGCTCACCTGGCTGCTCGTGGGCGCGCCGGCCGGCACGGCCCAGGCCGACGCCTGCGCCTACGCCTCGACCGGGCCGGGCGGCACAGAGGCGGTGGCGGTCGCCGGCGGCCTCACCTGGCCGACTCCCCCGATCTGCCCACCGCCCCCTCCCCCGCCGTGCCCGACCCCGACCCCCACGCCCACACCGCCACCCCCGCCGCCACCGACGCCGACCCCGACTCCGGCCCCGCCGAAGCCCACCCCCGCTCCGGAGCCCACGCCGCCGCCGAAAGCCACGCCGAAGCCGACGCCTCCGCCGCCCCCGGTACCGCAGCCGGCGCCACCCCGTTCGCGACCGACCCCGCCACCCGCCCCCGCACCCCCTCCTCCCCCTCCCCCACCCGCACCGCCATCCCCGTCCCCGTCCCCCACCCCGACCCGGTCGGCGAAGCCCGCCCCCAGCCCCTCCGCCGCCCCGGTCACCTACCCGCGGTACAGGGCGCAGCCCCGCAAGCGGACGCCCCACGGCACCACGTCACCGGTCACCTACGTCCTGCTCATCACCGCGCCCGCGGTGATCGCCGTCGCCGCGCTGCGACCGCGCTAGCGCCTGATCCTGGAGGCACCCCTTGCCGGAATGGCTTGTTCTCACCCTCGCGATGCTGGCCGCCTGTGTCGTGGTGGTCGTCATCACCCTCCTACGGCACCGCAGGGCGCCCGAGGACGAGGACCCCAACGAGACGCCGGACGTCATCGAGTACATGACGATGTGGATCGGCGTGGTGTACGCCATCGTCCTGGGCCTGGCCATCGCCGGTGTCTGGGAGGCACGCAGCGGCGCGCAGGACCATGTCCAGGCGGAGGCCCAGGCGCTGCACGAGATCTCGGAGCGGGTCCGGGTCTACCCGGCCGACGCCCGCAACCGCATTCGGGACGATGTCAACGCCTATGTCGGACACGTCGTCGACACCGAGTGGAAGCACATGGCGGACACCGGCGAGGTCACGGAGCGGGGCACCGAGCTCCTCCGCAAGGTCCGCGCGGACGTCACCGACTACAAGCCGAAGACGGACTTCGAGGCCCAGGCCTACCAGCCGGTCCTCGACCAGATGGCCGCCGCGGACCAGGCACGCAACGCCCGGGCGGACTCGGCCTCGCCGACCATGCCGGGCGTGGTGTGGTTCGGGCTGCTGGGCGGAGCCGCCGCCACCATCGGGATGATCTTCGCGCTGCAGATCCGGCGTACGCCGCGTGAGCTGATCCTCGCCGGACTGTTCTCCGCGCTGATCGCGTTCCTGCTCTTCCTGATCTGGGACTTCGACGCGCCCTACAGCCGGGGCATCACGGCGTCGGCGGACCCGTTCCTGAGCCTGTTCCCGCACATCAAGGGCTGACGCATCCTCACCCGGGGACCCAGCCGCGACCCGATCGCTGACATCCCCTCACCCCATGGGCCACCGGGGGACACCCGCCACGCCGCTCCCGTCCCCCGGTCGCAGCAACGTCATCCCCTGACCGGCCCACACGCTTGCCCCATTCGCACCAGTGCGATCGCGCGGACGTCCACACGTTCCTAGCGTTTCGGTCATCGAGGTGCATGTACAGCGCCGGCGGAAAAGGTCCGCAGCTGCTCCTCGGGGACCGGAGGAACCACCATGCGCGCGATACGCGTCGCTTCGGCCGCACTGCTGGGCTGTGCCCTGGCTCTCACCGCACCCGCCGCGCAGGCGAGCGCCGAGCGCCAGGGCTTCCGTGTCAGCGTCCTGCCCGAGATCGTCGCGCCCGGAGGGCAGGTGACCCTCCGCGCCACCGGCTGCGACCAGGACGTGCTCGTCACCTCGGGCGTCTTCGACGACGTGACCATCCGCAAGGGCCGGTCCCGGGCCGTCGCCTATGTCGACTGGGACGCGAAACCCGGCGCGTTGTACGAGGTGACGTTCCACTGCGGGACCTTCTGGCAGAACGCGGACCTCACCATCGCCGGCGGCCGGCCGGGCGGCCCCACACCGGTGCCGGTGCGGCCGTCCCGGGGTGCGCACGCCGGTGAGGGCGGCAGCCTCGCCGGGTTCGACCTCCAGGAGATCGGTCTCGGGGCCGCGCTCGTCGCGGGGTCGGTCGGGGCGGCGTACCGCCTCTCCCGCCGGCGCACCGGGGAGGACGGCGGATGACCGCGCCGACCGCCCGCGCATGGCCTTCGTCCCGGATGTCTGAAGGGGCCGGGGGCGATGGCCACCGCACGGGCGGTCGGGGTCTTCGGAGGGGGTTCGGATCCGTTTCCCCGGATCGGAGCCGTCGCTCGGATCGGAGCCGTCGCTCGGATCGGAGCCGTCGCTCGGATCAGATCTGCTTCTCGGAGCGGCGGCGCATCCAGTACAGCCCGCCCCCGATGACGGCCGCGGCCACCAGACCGCCGCCGATCGCCATGTCGGTCGGGGTCGCGCCGGTGGAGCTGCCGCCGCCGAGACCGCCCTGGACGCCTCCGATGACGGTGAAGGCGGCCGGGTTCATCAGGGTCCTGCCCGAGCAGTTGACCGTGATGCTGTGCGAACCGGGCCTCGCGTTGTTGCTGACCGTCGCCGTGCCCCTCGACGTCCCGTTGGTGCCGGGAATCGGAGACAGGGGCGCTCTCCGGAAGGCGTCCGAGGTCATGAAGCCGCCGCTGGGGCAGCCGTCGACCGTGACGGTCAGCTGACCGCCGCGGGCGATGACGCTGGGCAGGGCGACGATGTTGCTGGGGCGGGCGCCCATGCCGTCCCGTGCGACGGCTGTGGGGGTGGCGAGCCCGAGGACGGCGACTGCGGCTCCGGCGGCCGCCAGGGCACGAGTGGTACGCATGTGATCCTCCGCGGAAGACGCCCCGGGAACCGTCCCCGGTAGATCGGCGAGAAAGCGCCTCCCAGAAAGACCCTCAGATGCCGTGCGCGCGGCCGCATTTCGGGAATGGTCCGTCCTGGTGAGGGGACACGCCGAACGAACAGCGCACAATCTGATATCACCGCAGGTCACGGACCGTCTGAAAATTCCTGTTCGCGGCAACTCGGATGGCGCACCGAGGGAATCGCGGGCCACCCGTTCGTATCCGCCCCGTCGCCTCTTTCCCGCGCACGGCATAGCGTTTCCGTATGCGCGAGTGACGTGGCGACGGCCGCGAGAGGGGAAGACGAATGTATGCGTCCGATCTGGCCGACCTGGACGAGGAGGAGCCGCGGAAGAAACGCGCTCCCTGGGGCGTGATAGCGCTTGTCCTGCTGACCGGCCTCGCGCTCATTCGGAATGGTTCGGGAGAGTTCGACGTCGGGCCCCCGCAACCCGCGTCGGCGGCCGCCGAGAGCCGCCTCGCGTCCGGCGCCTTTCCGGGAACCCCCAGCCCGCTGCCGTACTCCGTGCCGGACCGGGTCAGGATCCCGACGATCCGGGTCGACGCGCCGATCATGCCCATCGGCCTGGACGCGGACGGCTGGGTCGCCGCGCCGCCGCCGGAGGACCCGAACCTGGCCGGCTGGTTCACCGGCGCGGTCTCTCCGGGCGAGAAGGGCACCTCCATCGTCGTGGGCCACGTCGACAACAGACAGGGCCCCGCGGTGTTCTACGGACTCGGGGCCCTGAAACAGGGAAGTCGCGTCGAAATGGTGCGCAAGGACAAAAAGACGGCCGTATTCGAGGTCTACGGCATCGAGGTGTTCGAGAAGAACAACTTCCCCGGCGACCGCGTCTACGCCTCCAAGGGCTCCCCCGAACTCCGGGTCATCACCTGCGGGGGCGGTTTCTCCAAGCAGAACGGTTACGACGGTAACGTCGTCGCCTTCGCCCGCCTGGTCGAGGTGCGCTGAGCGTTCCCCGACCGGGCGGGCGGCACGGCCGCGGTTATGCGCGTCGCCGTCGCGGGACGGTGATGTGGTAGCCGGAATCCAGCAGTTGCGGCAGATAGGCGCGCAGCGCCCGGACACTCTGGGTGCGGTCTCCCCCGGCGTCGTGCGAGAGCACCACGACGCCGGGGGCGGCGCCGTTCTCCACCCGGCCGACGATGGCGCGGGTGCCGGGGGTGGTCCAGTCGAGGGTGTCGATCGTCCAGGCCAGCGGTTCCATGCCGAGTTCGGCGCCGAGTTGGAAGACGGTTCGGTTCCACGCCCCGTAGGGCGCGCGGAACCACTGCGGGCGTTCGCCGCAGGCCTCCTCGATGACGTCGCTGGTGCGTTCCATCTCGTAGCGGATCCGACCGCGGCTGAGGCTGGTCAGCAGCGGGTGCGACCAGGTGTGGTTGCCGACGACGTGTCCCTCGTCGGCCATCCGGGCCAACAGGTCCTCGTGGTCGACAGCCATCGCGCCGCACACGAAGAACATCGCGTGGACGTCGTACTGCGCGAGGGTGTCCAGGATGACGGGGGTGAAGCGGGGGTCGGGTCCGTCGTCGAAGGTCAGCACCATGGTCCGGCCGCGCCCGGACAGGCGCAGGAACGGTTCACGCCGGACCAGGGGGTGGCTGGGCTCGGCCCGGGGCGGGCCGTATCCGGTCAGGGGCTGGAGGCGGTAGGCGGAGGGCTTGAGCGCGCGGTGCGCCCGGGGACCGGCTGCGGGGAGGGCGGGCCGGACCGGCTCGCCGCCCGAGCCCAGCGACAGCAGGCCGGCCGTGCCGGCCGCCCCGCAGGCCGCGCCGGTGAGCAGCGCCCGGCGCCGCGTGAACGCCGCCGCGGTCGACGACAGCCGTGTGAGCAACTGATCCTTCGTCATGACTCATCAGTCGCCCACGGCGCCTCGGGCGCACCACAGCGACACCGGGGCGGCGGCGCGGAAACACCCGCTCGGCGCAGCACTCGGGTCAGCGGCGGCGCACCAGGGGAAACGGGAGGGTCTCACGGATCGTCAGGCCGGTGAGGAACATGACCAGGCGGTCGACGCCGAGGCCGAGGCCGCCGGTGGGCGGCATGGCGTATTCGAGGGCGTCGAGGAAGTCCTCGTCGAGTTCCATCGCCTCGGGGTCTCCCCCGGCGGCGAGCAGGGACTGGGCGGTGAGGCGGCGGCGCTGCTCGACGGGGTCGGTGAGTTCGGAGTAGGCGGTGCCGAGTTCGGTGCCGAACGCGACGAGGTCCCAGCGTTCGGCGAGACGCGGCTCGACGCGGTGCCGGCGGGTGAGCGGGGAGACCTCGGTCGGGAAGTCCTTGTAGAAGGTGGGCAGCTGGGTCCGCTCCTCGACGAGGCGCTCGTACATCTCGAGTACGACGTCGCCGCGGCCGTCGTCGGCGGTGTACGGCACGCCCGCGCGGTCGCACAGCCGGTGCAGCGCGGGCAGCTCGGTGTCGGCGTCCACCTCCTCGCCCAGTGCCTCGGAGATCGCGTCGTGGACCGTCCTGACCGGCCACGGTCCCGAGATGTCGTACTCCTTGCCGCCGTTGCGGACGATCGACGAGCCGACGGCGGCGGTGGCGGCGCCCTGGATCAGCTCGCGGGTGAGGTCGAGCATCACGTCGTAGTCGGCGTACGCCTGGTAGGCCTCCAGCACCGTGAACTCGGGGTTGTGCTTGTAGGAGACGCCCTCGTTGCGGAAGGTGCGGCCCATCTCGAAGACCTTCTCCAGGCCGCCGACGCACAGCCGCTTCAGATACAGCTCGGGGGCGATGCGCAGATAGAGGTCGAGGTCGTAGGCGTTGATGTGGGTGGTGAAGGGGCGGGCGTTGGCGCCGCCGTGGATCCGCTGGAGCATCGGCGTCTCGACCTCGAGGTAGCCGCGTTCCAGCAGGCCCTGGCGCAGGGCCTGTACGGCGGTGGAGCGGGCGCGGACCACCTCGCGGGCGTCGGGGCTGGAGACCAGGTCGAGGTAGCGCATGCGGACCTTGGCCTCCGGGTCGGTCAGGCCCCGGCGTTTGTCGGGCAGTGGGCGCAGGCACTTGCCGAGGAGCTGCCAGGAGGTCACGAAGACGGTGGGCTCGCCCCGGTCGCTTCTGCCGGCCGTGCCCGAGGCCGTGATGTGGTCGCCGATGTCGGTGTCGGCCCGGAACGGGTCGAGGCCGCCGCCCGCGCGGGTGAGGGCCAGTTGGTGGTCCCCGGACCAGTCGCGCAGGGTCACGAAGATGATGCCGCCGAAGTCGCGTACCCGCATGATGCGGCCCGCGACGGTGACCTGCTCGCCCTCGTGGACGTCGGCGAGGGTGTGGGTGCGGTCGGGGAAGCCGACCGGGTAGGGGTCGGTGCCGGCGGCGCGCAGCCGTTCGAGGGTGCGGTGCCGGACGCGGACCTGTTCGGGCAGGTCCGCGTCCGGTTCCACGGCCCCGGCCTCGTCCCCTCCGTCGAGGCCGAGCGCCGAGAGCGACGGCAGACCGGCCGTGGTGGCCGGCCGTTGCCCGCTCTTCGAGTGCCCCTTTCCCCAGAGTTTGCGCAACGACGGTACGGAGACGAAGCCTTCGGCGATCCCGGAGGCGAGGCCGATACGGGCCAGGGCGCCGGTCTCGCCGTAGCAGATGAAACGGGGGCACCACTCGGGGTGGTACTTGGCGTTGGAGCGGTAGAGGGCCTCCAGTTGCCACCACCGGGAGAAGAAGAGGAGCAGCCGTCGCCAGCTCCGCAGGACCGGTCCGGCACCGATGCGGGCGCCCTCCTCGAAGGCCGAGCGGAAGACCGCGAAGTTCAGCGAGATCCGGCGGACGCCCAACTTGGGTGCCGCCGCGCACAGTTCGGCGACCATGAACTCCATGACGCCGTTGGGGGCGCTGCGGTCACGGCGCATCAGGTCGAGGGAGATGCCGTCCTTGCCCCAGGGCACGAGGGAGAGCAGGGCGAGCAGGCGGCCGTCCTCGCTGAGCGCCTCCACGAGGAGGCAGTCGCCGTCGGCGGGGTCGCCGAGGCGGTCGAGGGCCATGGAGAAGCCCCGTTCGGTCTCGGTGTCGCGCCAGGCGTCGGCCTTGTCGATCACCTCCTCCATCTCCTTGTCGGTGAGGGCCGAGTGGCGGCGGACCCGGCAGCCGGCGCCGGTGCGGCGGACCCGGTGCACGGCCTGCCGGGCCACCCGCATCTCGCGGCCGTTCAGGTCGAAGGCGGCCACCTGCAGGATGGCCTCGTCACCGAGTTGGAGGACGCCGAGTCCGGCGCGGGCGAAGGCTTTGGCGCCGTCCTCGGAGGCGCCCATCGCGGCGGGGGCCCAGGCGTGGCGGCGGGCGATGTCCAGCCAGGCGGCGATGGCGTGCTGCCAGGCCTCCCGGTCGCCGACAGGGTCGCCGCTGGCGAGGCAGACGCCGGCCTCGACGCGGTAGGTGACGGCCGCCTTCCCGCTGGGTGCGAAGACCACGGCCTTGTCGCGGCGGGTCGCGAAGTAGCCGAGGGAGTCCTGGGTGCCGTACCGGCCCAGGAGGGCGCGGATACGGGCCTCCTCGTCGCCGTGCAGGGCCGCCTCCAGGCGCTGCGAGCGGAAGAGCGTGGCGCAGGCGTTCAGCAGGGCGAGCGCGCCGAACAGGCCGAGCAGGAAGAACAGGAATCGGGGCGGGCGGCCGTCGAAGGTGCCGCCGGAGGCCAGCCCGCCGCACACCCGGTCGGCGGCCCAGGCCAGCCGTTGGCCGCGCGGCAGGGTGCCGGGGAACAGCTCGACGAGGCCCCAGCCGGCCAGGATCCCGATGACGAGCCCGGCGACCAGGACGACGAGCGCCCTGCGTACGGCGGCGCGACGGGAGGCGGCGTAGAACTCCCGGCGGGCCACGATCAGCAGGGCCAGCGCGAGGGCGCACACCCCGAGCGAGGGGATCGAGTCGCCGTACAGGCCCACGGCGATGCCGAGGACGTCGGTCAGCACGAGCAGGCCCAGGTAGACGACGACCAGCCACCAGGCGACCTTCTTGCGGGCGGCGGTGGCGGCGGCGAGCAGGAACAGGAAGACGGCGTAGGCGAGGTTGGCGCTGACGGGCACCACGAGTTGGTCGAGGAAGCGGACGACCGGGCGGAGCAGGGTGCGCAGCGGCGGGATCAGGGCGAGGAGCACACACAGCAGGCCGACGGCGCCGAGGAAGGCCGCGAAGCCCTCCGGCACCCTGCTGAGGAAGCCGTGTCCGGACGGCCGGGTAGGACCCGTGGTGTCCTTCGCCGGCGCGGCCTCCAGGGTGGCACTCATGTTCCGACTGTAGGAACACCCCGGCCGGCCCGCCCGTCGAGCGGGTCCCGGAGAGGGTGGGACCTACACCTACCGATAGCCTCGCTGCCGTGACGGAACAGCACTCGCACCAGTTCGAGCGGGGCACGGACGGGCCCAAGGTCATCGTGGTCGGCGTGGACGGCTCCGACTCCTCCCTCCGGGCGGCGGCCTATGCCGGTGGGCTGGCCCGGCGCCAGCACGCCCTGCTCGCCGTCGTCTACGTGCAGCCGGTACTCGCGTCGGGCGCGGCGCTCGGTGTCCCGGTGGCCGATACCACGGACGAGATCGCCGCGGACCTCGTGGCTCAGATCCGGGAGGCGACCGAGCAGACCCGGGGGATATTCGACGTGCGCTGGGAGTTTCACACCTTCCGCGGCGACCCCTACAACGGCCTGGTGAAGGCGGCGGACGAGTTGACGGCGGACGCGGTGGTGGTGGGCGCCTCCGAGCAGGCCGGCCACCGGATCGTCGGCTCGGTCGCGGTGCGTCTGGTGAGGGCGGGGCGGTGGCCGGTGACGGTGGTGCCGTAGGGGGCAGGGGCATCTAACGGCCCATCGTGAGGCCGTCCTGCGCGGCGCCGCGGCTCAGCACCACGGTCCGGATGCGGTCGCGCACGGCGCGCAGGTCGGCGCCCGCGGCGAGCGCCTCGTTGAGGTTCACCACCCGCCCCGCGTCGACGTCGAACAGCTGGGGGACGAACTCCGCCTTCGTGACCCGCCAGCGCTGTCCCTTCCGCGCGGGCGGGGCGAAGGTGAAACGGCCGAGGGCGGACTGGTTGCCGCGCGGGTCCTGGGCGCCCTGGTGGTTTTCCATCGCTCCGGCGATCTGGTCGCCGATCCCGTAGACGACCCAGGTGCCGTTGACCTTCTCGTACGCCTGCGGCACGTGGGCGTGGGTGCCGAGGATCAGGTCGATGTCGGGACGGTGCGCGGTGCGGGCGGCGGTGAGCCCACGGGCCAGGGACAGTTGCTGTTCGTCGGGCGTGTCCTGCCATTCGGTGCCCCAGTGCAGGGATACGACCACCACGTCGGCGCCGGCCTTCCGGGCCGCCCGGGCGTCGGCCACGATCCGGTTCTCGTCGATCAGGTTGACGGCCCAGGGCTGCCCCTGCGGGAGCGGGATGCCGTTGGTGTCGTAGGTGTAGGCGAGGTGGGCGACCTGCGCCCGGCCCGCGCGCAGCACGGTGACCGTGCGTGCCTCGACCTCGGCGCGGGCCGTGCCGGCGTGTTGGACACCGGCACGGTCGAGGGCGTCCAGGGTGCGGCGGATGCCGTCGGCGCCGTCGTCGAGGCTGTGGTTGGAGGCGGTGGAGCAGCCGTCGTAGCCGGTGGCGGCGAGGGCTTTGGCGACTTCGGGCGGGGACTTGAAGACCGGGTAGCCGGTGTAGTCGCCGTTCGCGCCGTAGACGGTCTCCATGTGACACAGCGCCAGATCGGCGCGGGAGACCACCGGTTGGACCCCGGCGAGCATCGGGCGGAAGTCGTAGCCGGTGCCGCGCGCGTCGAAGCGCGCCCGGTCGATGATGGAGCTGTGCGGGAGGACGTCGCCGGAGGCGACGAGTGTGAAGCGGCCGTCGGCGGACGGCGCCGGATGTCCGGTGGAGGGTGCGCGGCCCTCGGCCTGGCAGGCGGCGCCCGCCGTGAGCAGGGCCGTCAGGGCCAGGGCAACCTGTCGTCTGCGTGCAATCATCGGCTCACCCCACTGTGGTCATATTTACCTACGAATAGGTACGAAGGTGGAGTCGCCCGCAAACAGCCCGCACGCCCTCTTAGCCCGTCCGGAGCCCGCGAACGGCGGGGAGGGGCCCGCTCGGGCGACGCGGAGGATCGCGGCGACGTTCGCGGAGGACCGCGCGGGCCATGCGGAGGGAACCGTTCATCGAACCGTTCGCCGACCCGATCGACCGTCCGCCGCAGACCTGTGCGCCCGCCCTGTCCAGAAAGGGCCCCCTGCTGTGCCATACGGCCATGACGGCCGGAACCACACTCATGAACGGGACGACCGCCGAGCACGAGCTCGCCGCACTGCAGCGGGAGCACGGCCGGCCCCTCTTCGCGCTGTTGCTCCGGCTCTGTGACGGCGACCGACAGCGCGCCGAGGACCTCGTCCAGGAAACCCTCGTACGCGCCTGGCAGCATCCCGAGGCGCTGCGCGCCGACGATTTCGAGTCCGTACGGCCATGGCTGCTCACGGTGGGCAGGCGGCTCGCCATCGACGCACGGCGGGCCCGGCAGGCGCGGCCGGCCGAGGTCGGCGACGCCGTCCTGGAGAACGCGCGGGTGTGTGCCGATCACGCCGAGCGGGCGGCGGCGACCCTCGACGTCCGCGAGGCTGTGAAGACACTCACTCCGGAGCACCGTGAAGTCCTGGTGCTGGTGTATTTCCAGGGGGCGAGTGTGGCGGAAGCCGCCGATACCCTCGGGATTCCGCCCGGTACCGTGAAGTCCCGCGCGTACTACGCGCTGCGCGCCCTGCGCCGGGTGCTTCCGGGATACGCGGCCGACCTGCGGTGAAACCGACAGCTTAGTCAAACCTCCGTAAAGCGCCTTGCCGTTGACCCCGGTTGAGTAATCGGGTGTCCCTATCCGTGTTCCGGACTGAGGACCCGGCAACGGGCGACGCGCACGCACCGGAGGAAGGCGGAAGGGATGCTGCACAGAGGTCAAGAGAGCACGGACGGGGCCGGTGAGGGCGAACTCACCGTCCCCATGGCCTGGTTGTACGCCGAGTACATCGCCGACGAGCTGCTGCGCTCCGGCGATCTGATGCCACCGACGTCCTTCGAGTTCCGTGCCGGACGGGACGCGCTGGCGCTGACCATCTATCTGTCCGACACCGACCGTGAGCTGTCCGGCATTCAGGTCGTCTCCCAGTTGGAGAACTGGCTGTCGCTGACGGCGTACGACCAGCCGTGGCAGGACTGGGTCGGCGAGCGGCTGGCCGCGACCACCGCCGAGGCGGTCGCCGCGGGCGGTCCGGCGCCTGACCTGGAACTGGCGCGGGCGGCCTGGCGCTGGCTGGAGGAGACCGAACTGCTCGCGCCCGATCTGAACGCGGTGCCGGGCGGCGGCGGGGTGGCCGGAGAGGACGAGGGGTCCGAGGTATGGACGCCCGCGTGGCAGCTCGGGTTGCCTCTGGGACACCTCGCCATCCATCTTTTTTGACTTGTTTCGACTTGGACCAATCCTCGGGCCCGGCCGCTCCGAACCCCTTGGTTACGATTCGGTATGCGTCTTGAGTGATTCGGCTGGCTGCTGCGTACGGGTGGGAGCAAGGAGTAACCCCACCCGCACCCAAAGGCACGAGGATTCGGCATGAGGTCCCTGGAGAGGCATCGCGACGTCGGCGCGTACGCGCTCGGCGTGCTGGACGAGGCGGACGCCTTCCGCTTCGAGGACCACCTCATGGAGTGCCCCCGCTGTGCGGCACACGTGACAGAGTTCGGGCCCATAACCCGCCAGATGATGCTCTACCGGAAGGCGACCCCGCGGGTCGTCCATCCGATGGCCCAGCCGGGCCCCCGGATGCTGGAACGGCTGCTCGGCCAGGTCGCGGCCCGGCACCGGGCAGGGCGTCGGCGCCTGCTGTACGCGGTGGCCGCGTCGGTGGTGCTGGCGGTGGCCGGATCCGGGATCGCGATGATGGCGAGCGGCACCGCCCGGGGGGACAGCGGGGTGCGGGTGACCGCGACCGACGAGCGGTCGGGCGTCTGGGCGCAGGTCACCTCCGAGGACGAGGCCTGGGGCAGCGATGTGGAGCTGCAGATCAAGGACGGTGCGGGACCCCGCTCCTGCCGCCTGATCGCCATCGGCCTCGACGGCTCCGAACAGACCCTGACCAGCTGGACCGTCCCTCGTCACGACGCCAGGCCGAACACCATGCACGGCGGCTCGTCCATGCACACCGACCAGATCGACCACTACGAGGTGCGCACCAGCGCCGGGGAGCACCTGGTCACGCTCAAGTCCCGCTAGAGCGCACCACGCCGGTGCCCCTTCGAGCTCGACGCGTTTCTTCCTTCGGTGCGATTTGCCACAGTGCAGATAACGGCACAGACTGGAAGAAATGACGTGGAGCCCCTGTCGGTCCGACTCCGCGCCGCCCCAACTCGCGTAAGCAAGGGGCTGATCCGGTGGAGAACGAACTGCAGATCCTTCTTTCCGAGGAGGAAGCGGAACCCGAGCGCGTGGCCGATCTGACCGGCTATCTGCGCGAGGAACTCCTCCAACTCGACGTGGACGATGTGACGGCCGTTCCCGGCGAGGAGGTTCCGCCCGGTGCGCGGGCCGTGGACGTGACACAGATCGGCGCCCTCCTGGTGGCCCTCGGCAGTTCGGCCACCGCCCTGAGCCAGGTGGTGACCGTGCTCCGGGGCTGGCTGAGCCGATGCCATCAGGCCCGCCCGTCGCTGCGCCTGACGCTGAACGACGACGTCCTGGACATCTCGGAAGCCTCCGACGAGCAAGTCGCAAAGGCCTTCGACCTCTTCGTACAGCGCCACGCGACAGCGGGGACCGCGACATGACGGAATCCAGGCACGCACTGATCATCGCCAACGACCGTTACGACGATCAGGGGCTCAAGAAACTCCGGGCGCCGGCGCAGGACGCCACGGCCCTCGCCGAGGTACTGCACAATCCCGAGATCGGTGACTTCGACGTCGATGTCGCGCGCAACGAACCTGCCCATGTGATGCGCCGACGCATCCAGGGCTTCTTCAACGACCGCCGACGCGACGACATCGTGGTGCTGCACTTCTCCTGTCATGGCATCAAGAGCGAGTCCGGTGAGCTCTATTTCGCCGCCAGCGACACCGATCCCCGGCTGCTGGACGCCACAGCCGTCCCGGCCCAGTTCGTCCGCCAGTGCATGTCCCGCACCCGGGCCGGCAGCGCCGTCCTGTTCCTCGACTGCTGCTACGGCGGAGCCTTCTCCCGGGGGTCGTCCTCCGTGCGCGCCTCCGGGGAGGTGAACGTCCTCGAATCGTTCGAGGCCGAGAAGTCGCCCGGCGGGCGGGGCTGGGCGGTCATCACCGCGTCCAATTCCATGGAGTACGCCTTCGAGGGCCCCGACCTCGCCGCGAACTCCGCCCCCCGGCCATCTGTCTTCACCCACGCGGTGGTGCAGGGACTGGAGTCGGGCGAGGCGGATCTCGACGGGGACGGCACCGTCGAGATCAACGAGCTGTACGAGTACGTCTTCGACCACGTACGGGACCAGAACCCGAACCAGACGCCCAGCAGGACCATGGAGATGCAGGGGGACCTGCATCTGGCGCACAGTCGGCGCGGCCGCATCAAGATCGCGGGGATACCCTCGCCGCCCTATCTGCTGGACGCCGTCCACAGCGACAACCCCCTGACCCGGCAGGGCGCCGTGTACGAGCTGCGTTCCCGTCTGCACGACGACTCCCTTCCCATCGCCGAAGGGGCACGCCAGGACCTGGAGGAGATCGCGCGCAACGACATCCGGCAGATAGCCGATCAGGCGGCCGACGCCCTGCAGGAGATCCGCCTGGCGCCGTCCCCCGACCGCCTGGACTTCGGCACGGTGCCGGAAGGTTCGACCCCGCGGCCGTTGTCGGTGACCCTGCAGGGCCCGCCCCTCGCCCGCCACTGCGTGGCCCAGCCCAAGGAGTCCTGGCTGCGGGTCGAACCGTCCACGACCGGGCTGAACGTCCGCGTGGAGACGTACACCGAGGGACACCTTGCCGGGGACATCGTGCTGAAGGGCGTTGCCGGCGAGGCGGTGGTGCCCGTCGAGGTGGTGGTGAAGCCCGCGCACAAGCCTGAGACGACGCCCGAGCCGTCGACGTCCGAGCCGTCGAAGTCCGAGCCGTCGGCGTCCGACGAGGCTGAACCGCCGCCGGACAAGGACGAGATCGTCGTCCACACCCCGCCGCCGCCCGAGCCGCCACCGGAGATCCCTCCGCAGCAGCCGCCGTTGGAGCGGACACGGACGCAGACGCATACGCAGGACCAGCAGCAGACAGAAACGCAGACGCAAACGCAGGGTCCGACCGGTCGGGAGGAGCGAAGGACAAGCGGGGCTGTGTCCAGGTTCCGCCGAGCCCCCGCCGTCGCCGTCGCCGCCCTCGCCTGCGCCGTCGCCGGGGTCGTCCTGGTCATCGTGACCATCTGGGGCGGGGCCCGCGCCATCGACAGCCGGGCCGACGAAGGGCAGGGAGGCGACATCGAGGGCCCGGTCCACGACTTCGGGGTGCTCACGTCGCTCACCTGGACCCTGGTCACCGCCGGGGTGGCGCTCGTCCTCGGAATGTTCGCCCGGCACGACCTGGACGCGCGGCAGGAGGGCTACACGAAACGGGCCTCGAGCGTCACGCGGACCCTGACCTCGCTGGCGAAGGGCCTGGCGCTCCCGGCCCTGGTCCTGGCGGTCCTCCTGGGCCTCACCTACCTCGTGGGCAGTGGGTCGTGGTGACCTATTTCAGCAGCCTCGACATCCGCCGGTCCGCGAGCGGCTTGCCGCCCGTCTGGCAGGTCGGGCAGTACTGGAGCGACGAGTCGCTGAAGGAGACCTCGCGCACGGTGTCGCCGCACACCGGGCAGGGCTGGCCGGTGCGGCCATGGACCCTGAGCCCGCTCTTCTTCTCGGCCTTGAGGCGGCCGGCCGCGACGCCCCGGGAGCGCTCGATCGCCTCGGCGAGAGTGGTGCGCAGGGCCTCGTAGAGCCTCGTGGTCTCCTCCGGGGTGAGCGACGAGGTCGGCTTGAACGGGGACATCCTCGCCACGTGCAGGATCTCGTCGCTGTACGCGTTGCCCACGCCGGCGATCAGGCTCTGGTCGCGCAACGCGCCCTTGATCTGCCGTCGTTCGCCCTTCAGCAGGGCGGCGAAGCGGGCCTCGTCGAAGTCGTCGGCGAGCGGGTCCGGGCCGAGGCGGGCGATGCCCGGGACCTCTCCCGGGTCCCGGACGACGTACACCGCGAGGCGCTTCTGGGTGCCCGCCTCGGTCAGGTCGAAGCCGGCGCCCGTCTCCAGGGCGACACGCAGGGCGAGGGGGCCCTTGCCGGGGCGGGGCGGGCCGTCCGGGAGTCTGTCCTTCCAGTGCAGCCAGCCGGCGCGGGCGAGATGGGTGACGAGATACGGGCCGCCGTCCGTGGCGAGGCCCAGGAACTTGCCGTGCCGGTGCACGGCGGTGACCTCGCGGCCCTCCACCGCGGTGAGCGGAGGGTCGTACGTCTTCAGAACACTGATCGCGACGGGCAGCACGCGGACGATCTCGTGGCCGACCACATGCTCGGCCAGGAAGTCCTTGAGCGCTTCGACCTCGGGAAGTTCCGGCATACGTCCAGAGTGCCACCGGACACCGGAGTGCTCAGCTCCGTGCGCGGCACCACTCAGGACCGCCGCGGCACCACTCGGCTCTACTCCGGCACCACGAACTCGCACCACACGCACTTGCCGCCGCCGCGCGCCTCCACGCCCCACACATCGGTGAGCAGCTCGACCAGGAGCAGACCCCGGCCGGAGACACCCGACTCGCCCGCCTCGCGGCGGCGGGGCAGGGCGCTGGAGGAGTCCTCGACCTCGACCCGCAGACGGCGGTCGCTGCCGGTGAAGGCCCTGAGGGTGACGATCGCGGAGCCCTCGGTGTGCATCAGGGCGTTGGTGATCAGTTCGTCGGCGACGAGTTCGATCTCGTCGGACCGGTCACGGGCGCCCCAGGCATCGACGGCGGCGCGGATCATGTGCCGGGTCTCGGCCAGCGCCTCGGGGTCGCCGGGCACCACCCGCTGCTGGAGCCGACCGCCGGACCGGGGCGTTTCCAGACCGCGGCGGCGCAGCAGGAGCAGGGCCACGTCGTCGTCGCCGCGGCGGTCCTCGGCCACGGCGATGAGCCGGTCGGCGAGGTCCCGGACGTCCTGCGGGCCGGTGGCGATGAGTGCCTCGAGGGTCCGCATGCCGTCGTCCAGGTCGGCGCCCGGCTGTTCGACGAGGCCGTCGGTGCACAGCACCAGGGTGTGGCCGGGGTCGAGCTCGAGAGTGGTGACCGGGTATTCGAGGTGCTGGAACTCCGCGGACAGACCCAGGGGCAGGCCGCCCTCGACCGGCACCCGGCGGCAACTGCCGTCGGAATGCCGGATCAGCGGATCGATGTGGCCGGCCCGGACCACCTGGACCACGCCGGTGGCCAGGTCGGCCTCGGCGTACAGGCAGGTCGCGAAGCGGGCCGTGTCGAGTTCGTGCAGGAAGACGGAGGCGCGGGCCATCACGGTGGCCGGGGTGTGACCCTCGGCGGCGTAGGCCCTGAGGACGATGCGCAGCTGGCCCATGACGGCGGCGGCGTGCGTGTCGTGGCCCTGGACGTCGCCGATCACGGCGCCGACGCGGCCGCCCGGCAGCGGGATGAGGTCGTACCAGTCGCCGCCGATGTCCCGGCCGGGGGAACCTCCGGAGGTCGCGGCGCGGTAGCGGACGGCCAGGTCGGCACCGGGGACGCTGGGGATGGTGCGCGGCAGCATGGCCTGCTGGAGGCCCGTGGCGAGGTCCTTCTCCTGCTCGAACAGCATGGCCCGTTGCAGGCTCTGGGCGATGCTGCTGCCGAGGGTGACGAGGATGTTGCGGTCCTCCGGCGAGAAGCCGCGCCGGTCGCTGTAGAGCAGGCCCATGACCCCGATCGGGCGGGCCTCGGCGATGAGGGGCAGATAGGCGGCCGCGGTGATGTTCAGGCCGGTGACGTGCTGCCAGAGGATGGGATAGCGCTCGGCGAACTCCTCCGGCGACTCGATGAAGCAGGGGCTGAGGGTACGGACGACCTCGCTCATCGGGTAGGGCTCGTCGATCCGGGTGACAGCGGTGCCGGGGACGAAGCTGCCCGCGGGGCCCTCGGCGACCAGCCGGATCCGGCCGGCCTCGACCAGGCCGAAGACCAGACTGGTGGCGCCGAGGTGTGCGAGGCCGTGGGTGTCCTTGAGGACGTCGATCACGTCGTCGACCGTGCGGGCGTGCGCCAGTGCGGCGGTGGAGAGCTGCACGACGTTGGTCCGGTGACGCCGCGCCTCGTCCAGCGCCGCCTGGTCCCGGCGGGACTCGTGCTCGCCGAACTCCTGGGTCGCTTCCCGGACGATGCCGACGATGCGGCGCGGACGGCCCGTCCTGTCCCGCCGGATGTAGCCCTGGGTGTGGGTCCAGCGCAGTGAGCCGTCCCGGCAGCGGAGCCGGAAGTAGGCGCCGTAGTTCTCGCTGCCGTCCTTCATGGCCTGCGCGACGAGGGCGTCGAGACGATGCGCCTCCGCGCGCGGGACACGGATCGTGAGGGACGCGGGGTGGCCGTCGTATTCGTCGGGGCGCAGGTCGAAGACCTCGTGAGCCTGGGCGTCCATGTGGAAGAGACCGGTGTCCAGGTCCCAGTCGAAACTGCCCATGCGGTTGAGCGCCAGGATCGGATCCGGGTGGGCGGGCCAGTCGTCCGGGAGTGACAGGGCGCTCGCACCCTGATCAACCATGGGGGCTACCTTGCCAGCATTTGCCGGATTCTTCGACCGGTGCGACAGCTTGAAATTCGGCGGCGGGCGCCGGAGATCGGGCCGGATTATCCGCTTCACCCACTTGGGTTACGCAAGCGGAAGGGAGGTACACGGAGCGTCACGCAGATGTTCGACGACCGGGTGTTCGGCGCGAGAATGGAGACAGGAGCAGACGTCCGTGGACTGGTTCACCGCACCGGAGTACTGGATGAGCCGGCTGGTCTTCCAGCGGGCTCTGGCCGGTGTGTACCTCGTGGCGTTCCTGACGGCGGCCCTGCAGTTCCGGGCGCTGATCGGGGAGCGCGGAATGCTGCCGGTGCCCCGGTATCTGGAGCGGGTGCCCTTCAGGCGGGCTCCGGCTCTCTTCCACCTGCACTACTCGGACCGCTTCTTCGCGGCCTGCGCCTGGGTGGGCTGCGCGGTGTCGGCGGCGCTGCTGGCGGGACTGGACTCCCGGCTGCCGTTGGGGGCCGCGATGGCGCTGTGGGCGCTCCCCTGGGCGCTGTACCTGTCGATCGTGAACGTCGGTCAGACCTGGTACGGCTTCGGCTGGGAGTCCCTGCTTCTGGAGGTGGGCTTCCTCGCGGTGTTCCTCGGCAACGACGAGGTGGCCCCGCCGGTCCTGGTGCTGTTCCTGCTGCGCTGGATCCTGTTCCGGGTGGAGTTCGGCGCGGGTCTGATCAAGATGCGCGGTGACGCGTGCTGGCGGAAGCTGACGTGCCTCGACTTCCACCACGAGACACAGCCGATGCCGGGGCCGCTCAGCTGGTTCTTCCACCGTCTGCCCCGCCCCCTGCACCGGGCGGAGGTGGCCGCGAACCATGTCACCCAACTCGCCGTGCCCGTGCTGCTGTTCACCCCGCAGCCGATCGCCACGGCGGCGGCCTCGCTGATGATCCTGACCCAGCTGTGGCTGGTGCTGTCGGGCAACTTCTCGTGGCTGAACTGGATCACCATCGTGCTGGCGCTGTCGGCGGTGCGCTTCCCGGGCGATCCGCCGTCGGTGGCCGGGCCGCCCCTCTGGTACGAGGTGGTGGTGCTCGCCGTCGCCGCGCTGCTGGTGGGCCTGAGCTACCAGCCGGTCCGCAACATGCTCTCCCGCCGCCAGATCATGAACCGCTCCTTCGACCCGCTCCATCTGGTCAACACCTACGGCGCGTTCGGCAGCGTCAGCCGGATCCGCTACGAGGTGGTCGTCGAGGGCACGGCGGACGACGTACCGCGCGAGGACTCCGACTGGCGGGAGTACGAGTTCAAGGGCAAGCCGGGCGATCCCCGGCACTGGCCGCGCCAGTTCGCGCCCTACCATCTGCGGCTCGACTGGATGATGTGGTTCGCCGCGCTCTCCCCCGCGTACGCCGGGACCTGGTTCGGGGCCATGGTGGAACGGCTGCTGGAGAACGACTGCGACACCCTGAAGCTGCTGCGCCGCTCCCCGTTCCCGTCCGACGCGCCGCCCCGCCACATCCGCGCCCGTCTCTTCCGCTACCGCTACACGACCTGGCGTGAGCTGCGGGAGACGGGCGCGTGCTGGGAGCGGACATACGTACGCGAGTACCTGCCGCCGACCCGGCTGACGGGGGTGTCCCGGAGGTCGTAGACGCGTGGGGCTCCAAAGCCGTGGGGCGGGTGCCTCACAGGCCGTAGACGCGGGCGGCGGTGGTCTCGAAGATCCGGGTGCGGTCGGCGGGATCGGTCAACCGGACCGTCGCGTCCATCACTTCGCCGTAGCTCGCCGCGAGCGTGCACACCGGCCAGTCCGAGCCGAACATCAGCCGGTCCGGACCGAAGGCGTGCAACACCACCTCGGCGTACGGGCGCAGGTCGTCGACGGTCCAGGCGCCGGCGTCCGCCTCGGTGACCATGCCGGACAGCTTGCAGACCGTGTTCGGCAGGGCGGCGAGGGCGCGGACGTCACCCGCCCAGGGGTCGAGGGCGCCGGAGGCGATGGGCGGCTTGCCCAAGTGGTCCAGGACGAAGGTGAGTTCGGGCAGGGCCGCCGCCGCCTTGAGGCACGCCGGGAGCTGGAGGGTCAGCACCACGAGGTCGTAGACGAGTCCGGCGTCGGCGACGGCGGCGAGGCCGCGCCGTACGTCCGCCCGCAGCAGCCACTCCGGGTCCGGCTCGCCCTGGACCTGGTGCCGGATGCCCTTGAGGTACCGCCCGCCGGGGAGTTCTCGCAGCCGGGCCAGTTCGTCGGCGATGTCGGGGCGGGTGAGGTCGGTCCAGCCGACGACGCCCGCGATCAGCTCGTGCTCGGCCGCGAGGGCGAGGAACTCCGGGGTCTCCTCGGCGACGGTGACGGTCTGGACGAGAACGGTGCGGTCGACTCCCGCCGCGGCCGCCTCGGGCCGGAGGTCCGCCACCGTGAAGTCGCGCCGCAGCGGGCTGTCTTCCTCGATCCAGTCCTGGTCCCGTACGGACAGGTCCCACAGGTGGTGGTGCGCGTCCACGGTCACGGCAGTTCCCATACGACGGGCAGGCCGGCGTCCGCGCCCTCGCCGGAGTAGTCGTGCACCACGTCCAGCAGCCGGCCCATACGGGCCTGCCAGGCGATGTTGACCGGGAGTTTCTCCAGTTCGGCCAGGAGGCGGGCGTATTCCTCGCACTCCAGGACGTGGAAGAGGTCGGTGCCGCTGCGCCAGATGGTCCAGGAGGTGGCCCCGGCGGCGCGGATCGCGTCGGTGAGTTCGGCCGGTACCTCGCGGTGGGCGGCCTCGTACGCGTCGATCCGGTCGGCGCGGACCTTGGTGTGCAGGGCGACTCTCATGACAATTCCTCGGCGGGGACGGGGGCGTCGGCGGGCAGCAGGCCGGTGTCGCGCAGTTCCTGCCAGAAGGCGGCGGGCACCGGGGCCGCGAACTGGTCGGCGCAGTCGTGGATCTCGGCCGCCGACCGGACGCCGACGAGGACGCTCGCGACCGCCTCGGGGGCGGCGCAGAAGGCCAGGGCGGCGGCCCGCAGGGTGGTGCCGTGGCGGTCGGCGACGGATTTCAGACGCAGGGCCCGGTCCAGCAACTCGGCCGGTGCCTGGGCGTAGTTGTACGTCGCTCCGGGCCTCGGGTCCGCCAGGAGCCCCGAGTTGAAGGCGCCGCCGATGACGACGGAGGTGCCGCGTGCCACGGCGGCCGGGAGCAGTGCGGCGAGCGCGTGCTGGTCGAGCAGGGTGTAGCGGCCGGCGCACAGCACCACGTCGACGTCGGTGTCACGGACGAAGCGGGTGAGCATGCCGTCCTGGTTCATGCCCGCGCCGATCGCGCCGACCACACCTTCCGAGCGGAGCTTCTCCAGGGCCGGATAGCCCTCCCGGAAGGCCTGTTCGGCGTGGTCGTCGGGGTCGTGGAGGTAGACGGCGTCGACGCGGTCGAGGCCGAGCCGTTCCAGGCTCGCCTCCACGGTGCGTCGTACGCCGTCGGCGGTGAAGTCCCAGACGCGGCGGTGGGTGGCGGGGACCGCGAAGCCGTTCGCCAGGTCGTCACCCCCGTCCTGCGTCGGCTCAAGGCGGCGGCCCACCTTCGTCGAGATCGTGTACTCGGTGCGGGGGTGCTCCCGCAGGGCCGCTCCCAGCCGCCGTTCGGACAGGCCGAGGCCGTAGTGCGGGGCGGTGTCGAAGTAGCGCACGCCCCGCTGCCAGGCGGCGGTCACTGCCTCGTGCGCCTGCTCCTCGCCAACCTCGGTGAAGAGGTTGCCGATGGCGGCGGCGCCGAAGGCCAGGGTACTGACCTCGACACCGCTTCGGCCGAGCGTGCTCATCGCTCCACCGGCCGCAGCCGCAGGCCCTGCATGCCGCCGTCCACGGCCAGTGACGTGCCGGTGGTGGCGCCGGACAGTGGACTCGCCAGGTAGGCGATCGCGCTCGCGACCTCGTCGGCGCTCACCAGACGGCCGGAGGGCTGACGGGCCTCCAGGGCGGCTCGTTCGGCGGCCGGGTCGGCGGCCTTGGACAGCAGACGGCCGATCCACGGGGTGTCCGCCGTGCCGGGGTTGACGCAGTTGACGCGGACGCCCTCGCGGACGTGGTCGGCTGCCATCGCGAGGGTGAGGGAGTACACGGCACCCTTGGTCGCGCTGTACAGCGCCCGCTGCGGCAGGCCCGCGGTGGCCGCGATGGAGCAGGTGTTGACGATCGCCGCGTGGGTGGATTCCCGCAGGTGGGGCAGGGCGGCACGGGCCACCCGGACCATGCCGACGACGTTGACGTCCAGGACCCGGTGCCACTCGTCGTCGGCGTTGTCCTCGACGGTGCCCTGGGCGCCGATACCCGCGTTGTTGACCAGGACGTCCAGTCCGCCGAGGCCGGCGACGGCTGCCGCGACGGCCTCACGGACCGAGGCGTCGTCGCTGACGTCCGCCCGGTACCCGAGCAACGGCTTCTCGACCGACGACGGGTCCAGGTCGAGCACGGCGACATGGGCGCCGCGCGCGACGAGGAGGTCGGCGGCCGCCCGGCCGATGCCGGAGGCACCGCCGGTCACCAGGGCCTTCAGGCCCTCGAAGTCGCTCATGCCGCTTGTCCCTTCTGGTTCTTGGCGAGGTCGGCGACCCAGAAGGCGCCGTCGGGATAGGTGTACCGCGCGATCGACTCGGGCCGCATGGCGGCCGAGAAACCCGGCGTGGTGGGTGCCGTGTAGTGACCCTCGCGGATCACCACCGGGTCGAGGAAGTGGTCGTGCAGATGGTCGACGTACTCGATGACCCGGTCCTCGGTGGTGCCGGAGAGGGCCACGTAGTCGAACATCGACAGGTGCTGGACGAGTTCGCACAGGCCGACGCCGCCCGCGTGCGGGCAGACCGGGACGCCGAACTTGGCTGCCAGCAGCAGGATCGCGAGGTTCTCGTTGACTCCGGCGACCCGGGCCGCGTCGATCTGGACGACGTCGACGGCGCCGGCCTGGAGGAGCTGCTTGAACACGACCCGGTTCTGCACGTGCTCGCCGGTGGCGACCTTCACCGGGGCCACGGCCCGGCGGATGGCCGCGTGGCCGAGGATGTCGTCGGGGCTGGTGGGCTCCTCGATCCAGTACGGGTCGAACTCGGCGAGCGCCCTGGTCCAGCGGATCGCCTCGTCGACACCCCAGCGCTGGTTGGCGTCGATCGCCATGCGGATGTCGGGGCCGACGACGGAGCGGGCGACGCGGCAGCGCCGGATGTCGTCGTCGAGGTCCGCGCCGACCTTCAGCTTGATCTGCCGGAAGCCGTCGGCCACGGCCTCGGAGGCGAGCCGGGTGAGTTTCTCGTCGTCGTAGCCGAGCCAGCCCGCGGAGGTGGTGTAGGCGGGGAAGCCCTTGGCGAGCAGGGTCGTGGTGCGGTCGGCGGCGCCTTCCCGGCCCTTGCGCAGGAGCTTCAGCGCCTCCTCGGGGGTGAGCGCGTCGGTGAGGTAGCGGAAGTCGATCTGGCCGACCAGCCATTCGGGGTCGGCGTCGGCGAGCAGCCGCCACAGCGGCTTGTCGGCGCGCTTGGCCGCCAGGTCCCACACGGCGTTGGTGACCGCGCCGATCGCCATGTGCATCACGCCCTTCTCGGGGCCGAGCCAACGCAGCTGGCTGTCCCCGATCAGGTCCCGGAACAGCGAACCCGGGTCGGCGCACAGCTCGTCGACGGATCGTCCGACCACGTGGTGGCGCAGTGCGTGGATCGCGGCGACCTGAACATCGTTGCCCCGCCCGATGGTGAAGGTGAAACCGTGCCCCTGCGGCCCGCCGTCCGCCTCGTCGCTGTCCGTGCGCAGCACGACGTACGCCGCCGAGTAGTCGGGGTCGGGATTCATCGCGTCGGAGCCGTCGAGCTCGCGCGAGGTGGGGAAACGGATGTCGTAGGTGTCGACCGCGGTGATACGGGCGGGGGTCGGGGACACGAAGGGCCTTTCGGTCGTTGGCGGGGTCGGGGCGGGTCGGTCCTCAGTCCTGTGCGCGGCCTGTCGTGACGCGGGCGATCATGAGGGCGACAAGGATGATCCCGCCGTAGATCGCCTGGATCCAGAAGGACGGCACCTGGGCGAGCGTCAGCAGGTTCTGTACGACGCCGAGGAGGAGTACGCCGGTCAGGGCGCCGAACATGGTGCCCTTGCCGCCGTCGAGGCTGATGCCGCCGATCACCGCGGCCGCGAACACGGTGAAGATCATGTTCTGGCCCTGGTTGGCGCTGATCGCACCGACGTAACCGGTCTGCAGCAGTCCGCCCACCGAGGCGAGGACGCCCGCGACGACGAACACGCCGAGCATCACCCGGTCGACGCGGATTCCGGCCGCACGGGCCGCGTCCGCGTTGCCGCCGATCGCGTAGAGGGCGCGTCCGACGCGGTGGTACTTCAGCACGAACCCGGCGATCGCGAAGGCGGCCGCGGCGAGCCACACCGACATCGGGATGTTCAGGAAGGTGGTGGTGGCCAGGGAGTAGAAGCTGTCGGGCATGCCGAACAGGGTCTTGCCCTTGGTGGCGCCGACGAGCAGACCGCGCAGCACGATCAGCATCGCGAGCGTCACGATGAACGCGTTCAGCTTGAACTTGACGACCAGGATCCCGTTGAAGGCGCCGATCACCGCGCCGACGACGATGATCGCCAGCAGCGCGAGCGCGGCCGGGAACTCGGTGCCCCAGCCGGACTGGGCGGCGGGCAGCACCAGGAGCGCTCCGATGGCGGGCGCGATCCCGACCATCGACTCCAGGGACAGGTCGAACTTGCCGGTGATGAGGACCAGCGACTCGGCCAGCACCACCATCGCGAGGGCGGCGGAGGCGCCGAGGATCGAGATCAGGTTGCGTTCGGTGAGGAACGAGTCGTTGACCACCGCGCCCAGCACCATGAGCAGCAACAGGGCGGGAACGAGGGCGAGTTCACGGGCCCGCCGCAAAAGCACCGTCCTGGCGGAGCGCGCCGCGGGGGTGTGGAGCGGGGTGAGCGGCTGGGCCTTCGTCTCAGTCACCCCGGCTTCCCCCTGCCCGGCCGGGGGTCCGGGGGTCGTCCCCCGGGGAGACGCTGTAGCCATGGTCCACTCCTTCGATGGAGGCGATCAGCTCTTGGTCGCGCCAGCCCGCCAGGTGCTCGGCGACGACACGGCCGTGGAAGAGGACGAGCACGCGGTCGCAGCGCCTGAGGTCGTCGATCTCGTCGGAGACGACCAGCACGGCGGTGCCGTCCTCGCGGGCGCTGTCCACGCGGGCCAGCAGGGACTCCTTGGACTTCACGTCCACGCCCGCGGTGGGGTTGATCAGGACCAGCAGCCGCGGGTCGGAGGCGAGCGCGCGGGCCATGACGACCTTCTGCGCGTTGCCGCCGGACAGGTCGGACACGGGCTGGTCGGGGCCCTCGGTGTGGATGTCGAGGCGTTCGATCAGCTCGGTGGCGAAGCCGCGCCGGCGGTCGGTGCCGACGAAGCCGAAGCGGCCGAGCCGGTCGAGGACGCTCAGGGTGGCGTTGTCGCCGATGGTCATGCCGACGACGAGCCCCTGGACGTGCCGGTCCCGGGGCACGCAGCCGACACCGGCCTTCAGCGCGGCCGCGACATCGCCGAACGGCAGCTGTTCTCCGTCCAGTCGGGCGGTACCGCTGTGCGGGGTGTGCAGCCCGGTGAGCGTCTCGGCCAGCTCGATCTTGCCGCTGGCGCTGGATCCGGCCAGGCCGACGACCTCGCCGCGGCGGACGGTCAGGTCGACGTTCTCGTACGCGTCCGAGGTGAGCCCGCGGGCGTCCAGGAGGACGGGGGCGGACTCGTCGACGACCCTTTCCTGTACTGCCTGTTCGGCGATCGTCTCGATGCTCTCCCCCGCCATGGCCTCGATGAGGGCGGTCCTCGACAGGTCGGCGACCGGAGCGGTGGTGATCCAGCGGGCGTCCCGCAGCACGGTCACCGTCTGGCAGACCTCGTACACCTCCTGGAGGTGGTGCGAGATGAACAGGAAGGTGACGCCGGAGTCCTGGAGGGCGCGCATCCGGGCGAAGAGCCGCTCGATCTCACGGTTGTCGAGCTGGGCGGTCGGTTCGTCGAGGACGATGAAGCGGGCGCCGAAGCTCAACGCCCGGGCGATCTCCACCATTTGGCGGTCCTCGACCTTGAGGTCGGCGGTCCGCGCCTCCGGATCGACGTGCACGTCCCAGGCGTCGAGGAGTTCGACCGCCTGGGCCTTGAGCCGCCGCCAGCTGATGAAACCGCGCTGGACCGGCTGCCGGTTGATGAACAGGTTCTCGGCGACGGTGAGTTCGGGGACGACGGTGGGCTTCTGGTAGACGCAGGCGACCTTGCGGCGCCAGGCGTCCCGGTCGGTGAGCGGGGGCGCGGGTTCGCCGTCGAAAGTGATGGTGCCCGCGTCCGGTGTCTGGAGGCCGGTGAGAAGGGTGACGAGGGTGGACTTGCCGGCGCCGTTGCGGCCGACGAGGGCGTGTGACTCGCCGGGCAGGACGGTGAGGCGGCCGTCGGCCAGGGCGGTGGTGGGCCCGTAGCGCTTGACGACGCCCGACGCCTCCACGAGGGGGGTGGTCACGGCCGTACTCATTTGACCGTGTTCCCCCAGAGCTTGGGGTCGTCGACGTTCTCCTTGGTGACCAGGGGCGCGGGCAACTGGTCCTCGAGGATGCCGCTGGGCAGCTTGACGATGGTGGAGTCGTGGTCGGTCGGCCCGGGCTTGAACGTCTTCCCCTGCATCGCGGCCTTGATGTAGTACATGCCGTACTTGGCGTAGGCGTCGGCCGGCTGGGAGACGGTGGCGTCGATCTCGCCCTTGCGGATGGCGTCGAACTCCTGCGGGATGCCGTCGTTGGAGACGATGCTGATGTGGCCCGGCTGGCCGGCCTTCTTCAGCAGCCCCTTCGACTTGAGGGTCTGCAGGGTCGGCGCGAGGTAGACACCGCCGGCCTGCATGTAGATGCCCTTGAGGTCGGTATTGGCGTTGAGGAGGGTGTCCAGCTTCGAGGCGGCCGTGTCGGACTCCCACTTGGCGGGGATCTCCAGCACCTTCAGCTTGGGGAAGTTCTTCTTCACGCAGGCGCGGAAGGCCTCGGAGCGGTCCCGGCCGTTGACCGAGGCCAGGTCGCCCATGATCTGCACGACCTTGCCGGAGGGGATCTGCTTGCCGAGGTACTGGCAGGCCTTCTCCCCGTACGCGACGTTGTTGGCGCGTACGACCATGGCGACCTTGCCCTTTTCGGGCGCCACGTCCACCGCGACCACGGGCACGCCCTTGCGTTCGGCCTGGTCGAGCCCGGCCTCGATGGCGGCGCTGTCCAGCGGCGCGACGACCAGGCCCTTGACGCCCTGGTTGAGTTCGTTGTTGATGTCGGTGATCTGCTGGGACGGGTCACTGTTGGAGTTGACCGTCTTCAGGGCGTCCACGCCTTCGGACTTCGCCATCTTGGGCACGTAGTCGTTGTACGACTGCCAGAAGGGCGACGTCAGCAGGGGCAGGATCACCCCGACCTTGCCCTCGCCGTCGCCTCCCGCGCTGCCGGCGCCACCCGTGTCCTTGGTACTGCCGCACGCGGCGAGCACGAGCGCGGCTCCGACGGCCGTCGCCATCGTGCCGGCACTGCGAAACCTGTTCTGCTTCCCCACTGTCCTGCCGGGCATCTGGTGGCTCCTCGTTGAGCGGTCTTCGAGCAGATGTCCGCATACTTATCAGACCACTCGGCCAGAACAACACCCTCCGCCGCCATATTTTCCCGACTTGAGGCCGTAGTGGTAGGACCACTCTGGTGGTTAGACTGCGGCGCACCCCGCATTAGTGGAGGAACGGCGTGGACGAGACAGCCCCCCCGAAGGGCACCGTGACGCAGCGCGCCATCGAGCGGATCAAGACGATGATCGGCGAGGGCCGGCTGGAGCCGGGCCAGCGGCTGCCCACCGAACGCGACCTGGCGGTCCAGCTGGGCATCTCCCGCAGCTCGATGCGGGAGGCGATCCGCGCGCTCACGGTGCTGGGCGTGCTGGAGGCCCGGCACGGCTCGGGCATCTACGTGACCCAGCTGGAGGCCGGGGACCTGCTGGAGACCTTCGGTGTGGTCGCCGACCTCTCGCGCGGCCCGCGCCTGGTGGAGCTGCTGGAGGTGCGCCGCATCCTGGAGTCGACGGCGACCGCGCTGGCGGCGGCCCGGATCACCCCGGACCAGCTCGCCGAGGTCGAGAAGCATCTGACCGCCATGAACGCCACCGAGGACCCCGAGGTGATCCTCGCCCACGACCTGGCCTTCCACCGCGAGATCTCCACGGCCGCCGGCAACGAGACCATGGCCGCGATCCTGGACGGCCTGTCCTCGCGCACCTTCCGCGCCCGGGTCTGGCGCGGCTACCAGGAGGAGGGCGCCTTCGCCCGCACCCGCCGCGAGCACGCCGCCATCCACCGCGCCCTGGTCGCCCGCGACCCGGAGGCGGCGCGGGCGGCAGCGGCCGCGCACGTGGGAGAGGTCGAGCAGTGGCTACGGGCGCAGATCGAGAGCTGAGGTTCTGGTCGGGCGCAGGTGGAAGCCGAGGATCCCGCCGGACCCGGTCCGTACGTCGGTCACGGATCGAGTCCGCCCCCGCCACTCAGTGACAGGTCGTGGAAGGCCCTCGCCTCGATGCCGCCCTCGACCGGGCGCCGCACCCCGGCGACAAGACCGTCGACCAGCAGCGTCGGCAGCACCTCACTCGGCGTCGGCCGGGTCGAATCCGCTGACCCGGTTCCACAGCGCGAGGTACGGCGAGGCGGGCTGCTGCGCCTGGAGCGCGACGATCCGCCGCACCGCGTCGAGGAGCCCCGACGGCTCCCGACGCGGCAGCGACTGACAGCCGAGGGTGGCCCGGTTGAGTTCCCGCGCGGTCATCCTCACGACCGCGAGTGTGCCGTGGACGCCGTGGCGACCGCCAGGCCGCTCGGCGCCGCGGCCCTCGACCGGGCCCCACGTCAGGGCCGGCCGAACCGCAGGGTGACCAGCTCGAACGGACGCAGCCGCAGGGACACCCGGTTGCCCTCGTGCCCGGGTTCCGGTACGTCGGCCAGTGGGCGTTCCAGCAGGTCGGTGGCCGTCACCTGGGCGAACTCGAAGTCGGCCGTCAGGGTGGCCCGGGCGCGGCCGCCGTGCGCCTCGTGGAAGCGGACGACCACGTCTCCGCTGCCGTCGTCGGCCAGTTTCACCGCCGTGACGACCACCGCGGCCTCGTCGACCGTCACCAACGGCGCGCTCTCCCGGGCGCCGGTCACCCGCCGCTCGGGCACGTTGATCCGCCAGCCCTCGCGCACCGCGTCCCCGATGCCCGCCCCGGGCACCAGGGCGTGCCGGAAGCGGTGGACGCCCTGGTCGGTCTCGGGGTCGGGGAAGCGCGGGGCACGGAGCAGGGAGACGCGGACCGTTGTCGTCGTACCGCGGTCGCCGTCGGTGCGGACGGTTCGGGTCACGTCGTGGCCGTACGTCGAGTCGTTGACGACCGCCACGCCCCAGCCCGGCTCCTCCACGTGGACGAAGCGGTGGTTGCAGGCCTCGAACTTGGCCGCCTCCCAGCTGGTGTTGGTGTGGGTGGGCCGGTGGAAGTGCCCGAACTGCGTCTCGGACGCGTACCGTTCGGCGTGCACGTCGAGCGGGAAGGCGAGCTTGAGGAACTTCTCCGTCTCGTGCCAGTCGACCTCGGTGTCCAGGACGAGCCGCCGCTCCCCCGGGGCGAGCGACAGCACCTGGGTGACGCGGGAGGCGCCGAAGGACCGTACGATCCGCACGCCTTCCTCCCCGGCGACGATCTCGTCCGCGTCGGTCAGGTCCGTGACCGTGTTGCGGTAGAACTCGTCGACGTCCCAGGCGTCCCACTTGTTCGGGAAGTCGGGGTGGAGTTGGAGGAGGTTCGCGGCCCGGCCGGGCGCGACGGTCTCGCGGTCGGCCTCGATGTCGTACGCGGAGACGACCAGACCGCGGGCGTCGATCTCGATACGCAGGAGGCCGTTGTCGAGGACATGGCCGCCGCCGGGTCGCTCGCCGATCGTGGTCCGGCCCTCGGCGGCGGGTGTGCGGGCGCCGCCCGCCGGGACGCCGTCGCGGGTGTGCGGGGCCGCGTTGAAGACGAGGGGTGTGCTGCCCTCGCCGGCCAGCGCGCGCTGGGCGGCGGCGATGACGCCGTTCAGTTCCTCGGCGACCCGCTGGTAGGTCCTGCGGGCCTCGCGGTGCACCCAGGCGATGGACGACCCCGGCAGGATGTCGTGGAACTGGTGCAGCAGCACCGTCTTCCAGATGCGGTCCAACTCCTCGTACGGGTAGGGGAATCCGGCCCGTACGGCCGCCGTCGCCGCCCACAGTTCGGCCTCGCGCAGCAGGTGTTCGCTGCGGCGGTTGCCCTGCTTGGTCCTGGCCTGGCTGGTGAGGGTGGCCCGGTGGAGTTCGAGGTAGAGCTCGCCGACCCAGACGGGCGGGTCGGGATACTCGGCCTCGGCCTTCTGGAAGAACTCCCGCGGGGTCTCCCACACCACCGTCGCCGACCCTTCGAGGTCGCGCAGCCGGGCCGCCCTGGCGACCATCTCGCGGGTGGTGCCGCCGCCTCCGTCACCCCAGCCGGTGGGCGCGAGGGAGTGCCGGGCGACTCCCTTGTCCTTGAAGTTGCGGGCGGCGTGGGCGATCTCGCTGCCCTTCATGGAGCAGTTGTAGGTGTCGACGGGCGGGAAGTGGGTGAAGATCCGGGTGCCGTCGATGCCCTCCCAGGTGAAGGTGTGATGCGGGAACTTGTTGATCTGCGACCAGGAGATCTTCTGCGTCAGCAGCCACTTGGAGCCGGCCGCCTTGATGATCTGCGGCAGTCCCGCGGCGAAGCCGAAGGTGTCGGGCAGCCACGCCTCGTCGTTCTCGATGCCGAACTCGTCGAGGAAGAACCGTTTGCCGTGCACGAACTGACGGGCCATCGCCTCCGAGCCCGGCATGTTGGTGTCCGACTCCACCCACATCCCGCCGGCCGGCACGAACCGGCCGTCCGCCACGGCCTTCTTCACCCGCGCCCACACCTCGGGCCGGTGCTCCTTCACCCACGCCCACTGCTGGGCCTGCGACATGGCGAAGACGAAGTCCGGCTCGTCCTCCAGGAGGGCGGTCATGTTCGACGTCGTCCGGGCGACCTTGCGGACAGTCTCGCGCAGCGGCCACAGCCACGCCGAGTCGATGTGCGCGTGACCGACGGCGCTGATGCGGTGGGCGGAGCGGGCGGCGGGCACGGACAGTGCGGGTTCGAGGCGCGAACGGGCCTGTGCCGCCGTGCCGTTGACGTCCTGGAGGTCGATCGCGTCCAGGGCCCGGTCCACCGCGCGCAGGATCTCCCAGCGGCGCGCCGACTCCACCGGCAGCTCGGCCATCAGCTCACCGAGCACCTCCAGGTCGATCACCAGCTGCCACACCGTCTCGTCGAAGACGGCGAGGTCCATGCGGGTGAGCGTGTACTGCGGCTCGCTGCCCGCGGTCTCCTTGTCGCCCAACTGCGTGGGCAGGAAGGGGTGGTAGTCGAGGATGACGGGGTTGGAGGCGGCCTCGATGTGCAGGCGCACCTCCTCGCCGCCCTCGACGGGCGCGCCGACGCGCACCCACTGGTTGCGGGGGTTCAGGCCCTTCACCGGGGTGCCGTCGGGCCGGTAGACCAGGCCCTCGCACTGGAAGCCGGGCATGTTCTCGTCGAAACCGAGGTCGAGGATCGCCTCGACGGTCCGGCCGGCCCACGTCGTCGGCACGGTCCCGGTGACGCGGAACCAGCTGGTGCCCCAGGGGGCACCCCAGCGGGCGCCCACCTCGATGGGCTCGGGCGGGCCGGCGAGTCCCTCGGCGACCGGCACCGGTTCGCCGGGCGCGTGCCACACCGCCACCTGCAGCGGTACGGACTCGGGGTACACGGCGGGGCGGACGCGCTCGTCGAGGACGCGCTTGAGGCGGGCTTCGACCAGGTTGCGGTCGTCATGCATACGGGTGCTCCGTAGGAAGTCCGGGCGGAAGATGTCCGGGGCGGGTGGTTACCAGGGGTGGGTCACGAGGACAGGGGCCGACGAGGTGTACAGCTCCCCCACGGCACGCAGTTCGAACCGCGCGGCCGGCTCTCCCTGCTCGGGCTGAAGACCGCCGACGTAGTAGGCGCGCTGGCAGGTACCGCCGAGGAAGCGGCGGGTGCCGTCGGCCAGGAGGCGGTGGAGGGTGTAGTGGCGTATCTCGCCGTGGGCCGGGTTCCAGGCCAGGCGGAGGTCCCCGCCGGAGGCGGCGGTGATACGGAGGGCGGACGGGGTGGCGGGGGTGGGGGTCTCGGCCGCTTCGCGGACGGCGAGTCCGCCGAGGCGCCATCGCACCGGGCCGTTGCTCGCGGTCAACCGCACACCGATCGCGTGCACGGCACCGGTCAGGCTCGTGAGCGGAACGGTCACCGTCTGCCAGCCGTTGACCGCGTTCACCACCTCACCGCCGCGACCGCCGCCTGTGCCGTTGACCGAGTTCACAGGCAGATAGGTGTACGGCGGTGTCGTCCCCTCTCCACTCGGTTCGGCGGTCGCAACGGCCAGCTCTACGTTCACAGCGCCCGCGTCCGTTCGATGCGTCAGCTCGACAACCGTGTCAACCGTCATCGGAAGCCGTGTCGCGTACAGGTCCAGCACCACGGGAGCGTCCGGTTCACCGGCCACCAGCACGCTGCTTCCGCCCCGCCAGGCGTCCGCGAAGTCGAAGGAGACAGTCGGCCGCTCCCCGTCCGTCCGCACCACCCATCGCCGTGACGGCAGCCGGTCCTGGAGCCCGAGGTGGTTCCAGGGCGCGTCCGAGGTGACGGCCCCCTCCTCGTACCACCGCAGCCCGTGCCCGGTGTTGAACACGCTCGCGAACGGCAGCGTCGTCACCGTGGACCGGTCGGCGACGGACACGGCGGGTGCCCGCCAGCCGCCGGTGGCGTCCGGCCGCGACGGATCCAGCGAGGCCCCCGTCCAGAAGCGGTCGTCGGCGGCGTGGAAATCCCCCGGCGCCCTGCCGTCGGCGGGCAGGTGGTTGCGTGTCCACTCCGGCCGGTACAGACCCACCGACGTGACATGCGCCTTGTCCCTCGGCACGATCGCGTCCCAGTTCACCGCCGCGTTCCAGCCGTTCGCCTCCACGTCCACGCCCGCCCACAACTCGTAGCGGCTCCGCCCCAGTTGCTGGGCGTTCTGCCCTGAGGAGACGAGACTGCCCGCGCTCCAGCGGAAGTCGACGAACATGTCGTCGACGCTCTCGAAGAACGCCTGGTTGCGGCTGTTGAGCGCGCCCTGCCAGCTCACCGTCCCGCTCACGGTCATCGCGTCGTACCAGGTCACCCGCTGTCCCGCGGCTGTCGCCAGGGACTTCAGCTCCCGTATGAAACCCAGCATGGCCGCGCCGAGGGCCGCGTCCCCGCCCCCGGTCTCGGCGTTGACGAACCAGCCGTCGAAGCCGTACGCGGACGCGACCGCGACTAGTTGGGCGGCGAGCGGGTAGCGCCCGGCCGCGTCCTTCTGCACCAGGTCACGCGTCCATTGCAACTGCCCGCCGTAGGCGACCGGCGGCAGGAAGATGTTCCCCAGTACCCGCACCCCGTGTCGGTGGGCGGCGTCCACGATCGGCGCGTTGGGCGCGAGGATCAGCCCCTCGCCGGACGAGCCGCCCCAGAAGACCAGTTCGTCGATGTACGCCCAGTGGGTGAGGGCGTAGTAGTCGGCGGTGGCCGAGCCCTGCGCGGGGTTGCTCGCCGTGGGCCCGAAGGAGACCAGCGACTGGATACGGGCCTGGTCGGCGCGGGCTGTCGGGTTCGGCGGCGTCGGGGTGAAGCGGGCCGCGAGCGGTACGGAGGCCGCGTTGAAGTCCAGGTCCGGGTCATCGGCCGCCCGCCAGGCCTTGAGGCTGCGCCAGGTGATGCCGGTGCCGGGGGTGCCGGAGGGCAGCGAGTCCGGGTACCAGTAGGAGGCGTACGGCGGGAGGGCGGCGGCGGCCTTCGGGGCCGCGGTGGTCGCTCCGGCCGACTGTGACGGGAGCAGGGCGGCGCCGGCCGCCGCGAGCAGGAGGGTGCGTCTGGTGGGGTTCACGAGCGGGTGCCTCCATGGTGCCCTGGTGGGATGGGGGTTACCTGGTCGGGAGTCGGGGCGGGAAGGACCTCGTCGGGAGTGACGACGGTGGTGATGCCGCGCGCGGCGAGGTGGTCCGTGTCGTCGGCGCGCGTGTCGAGGACGGTGGTCGGGCGGACACCGTCGGCGACCAGCCGGAAGAAGGCGTCGAAGACGGGGCCGCCCGGGGCGCAGCGCGACCGGACGGCGGGGTCGGCCGGAACGACGAGCGCCGTGCGGCGGGGAGCCGGTGGCGCGGACGCGCGCTCGCTCGCCGCCCGTGCCAGGACTTGTGCCGTGTCCTTGGGCTCGCGGTCGTTGGTCAGCAGACCGAGCCCGTACTCCAGGTCCGGGAAGTCAGCGAGGTCGCGGGACACGTCGTGGGAGCACCACCAGGTGATGCCCCACAGGTCGGGACAGTCCAGGGCGCCCGCGACGGTCGCCTCGGTGAAGGCGGCGGCGTGCTCGGCCGGGATCAGGGGCGCGGGCGCGCCGACCTCCTGGAGCCAGACCGGCCGGCGCGGATCGTCGGCCCAGGCCTTGCTCAGCTCGACGAGGTACGCGGCGTGGCGCTCGGTCGGCACGGAGGTACGGCCGTGCCGCTGGGCGGTGCCGTTGAAGACCCAGGAGTGAACGGCGGTGACGGCTCCGAGGCGGGCGGCCTGGGCCGGGGTGAACGGCTGGTCGTCCTGGTACCAGGTGGCGTCGTACTCGGCGTGCAGGTGCAGCCGGCCGGGGGCGCCCTCCTCGCAGGCGGCGAGCATGCGGACGAGCCAGGCGTCGATCTGGTCGGACGAGGCCCGGTCCGGGTCCGGATGCGGGCCCGCCGAGAACTGGTTGACCTCGTTTCCGAGGGTCATTCCGAGGAAGTTGGGCCGGTCGGCGAGGGCCGCGGCGAGGGTGCGCAGATAGGCCGCCTGTCCGTCGAGGACCTCGGGGTCGGTGAAGAGGTTGCGACGGTGCCAGGTGCGGGTCCAGGCGGGCAGGAAGTCGAAACTGCTCAAGTGCCCTTGCAGACCGTCGACGTTGACATCGAGTCCGCGTTCGGCGGCGGCGTCGACGAGCTGCACCAGGTGGTCGACGGCCCGGGGCCGGATCAGCGTCCGGTTGGGCTGGAAGTACGGCCACAGCGGGAAGACCCGGATGTGGTCCAGGCCCAGTGCGGCGATCGAGTCGAGGTCGGCCCGTACGGAGTCCAGGTCGAAGTCGAGCCAGTGGTGGAACCACCCTTTGCTCGGGGTGTAGTTGACGCCGAAGCGCACGGCAGCAGGCATGCGGTGTCCTTGTGCGGCAGCAGATGGGGGTAGCAGATTCCAACCTGGTTCCGCCGGGTCCGCCGGGTCCAGGCGGTCCCGCCGGGTCCAGACGGGTCCAGCCGATGTTTCAGCCCTTCACGGCCCCCTCGCCGACCCCGCGGAAGAAGTACCGCTGCAGACAGGCGAAGAGAGCGATGAGCGGCGCCACGGCGATGACCGTGCCCGCGGCCACGAGGCGTTCGTCGCCCGCGAAGGTGCCGTGCAGATAGTTGAGGCCGATGGTCAACGTGAACTTGGACGGGTCGCTGAGCACGATCAGCGGCCACAGGAAGTCGTCCCAGGCGCCCATGAAGGCGAAGATGGCGACGACGGCGAGGGTGCCCTTCACGGCCGGCAGCGCGATCCGCAGGAACCGCTGCCAGACATCGGCGCCGTCGACGTAGGCCGCCTCCTCGATCTCGTACGGCAGGTTGAGGAAGGCGTTGCGCATCAGCAGGACGTTCATGGCGCCGACGCAGCCCGGCAGGATCACCCCGATCAGCGTGTTGTTGAGGCCGAGTTCCCGCATCGTCGTGAACTGGGCGATGATGATGCCCTCCACGGGCACGAGCATCGCCAGGATGAACACGAGCGTGGTCACACGGCGGCCCCGGTAGCGCAGCCGGGCCAGTGCGTAGCCGGCGAGCGCCGATCCGACACAGTTGGTGACGACGTTGGCGGTGGCGACCTTGAGGGAGTTGAGGGCGTAGTCCCAGACGGGGATGGTGTCGGCGACCCGCTCGTAGTTGTGCAGGGTGGGCCGGCCCGGCAGGAAGGTCGGCGGGGAGCTGTAGATGTCCTCCGTGGGGCCCTTCAGCGAGGTCGACAGCTGCCAGAGGAACGGGCCGACGGTCAGGGCGAGCACCGCGAGCAGCAGCGCGTAGCGCAGGGCGAGTTCCCACCCCCGTACCCGGCGGCCGTGTTCGTCGGTGACCCGGGGTTCGCGCACGGGCGTGGCCGGCGGGGAGGGCCGTACCGCTGTCTTCTCGACGACGCTCATGTCTCCTCCCTGCGGTCGGCGCGCAGCACGAGCAGCATCAGGGCGACGGTGATCACGAAGATGACGACGGACATCGCGGAGGCGTAGCCGACGCGGCCGGTCAGGCCGGTGCCGGTGCGTTGGACGAGCATCACGAGGGTGGTGTCCTCGCCCGCCGGGCCGCCGCTCGGGCCCGCCATCAGGTACACCTCGGAGAACACCTTGAACGCGGCGACCGAGGACAGCGCCCCGACCAGGACCATGGTGGAGCGGACCGCGGGCACGGTGACCGACAGGAAGCGGCGTACCGCGCCCGCGCCGTCCACGGCCGCGGCCTCGTGCAGCTCGCGCGGCACGTTCGCCAGGGCGGCCAGATAAATGATCATGTAGTAGCCGAGTCCCTTCCAGACCGTGACGGTCATGGCACTCAGCAGGAGCAGCCACTGGTCGCTGAGAAAGCCGACCCGGCCGACCCCGATCGTCTCCAGCAGCGAGTTGACCAGACCGCGTTCGTCGAGCAGCCACACCCAGATGAGGCCGACCACGACGATGGAGGCGACGACCGGGGTGTAGAAGGCGGACCGGAAGAACGCGATGCCGGGGATGTTCTTCCGCACCAGCAGCGCGAGCAGCAGTGGCAGGACCACCAGCGCGGGGACGACGACAAGGACGTACAGCGTGCTGTTGCGCAGGCCGATCCAGAACATGTCGTCGTGCAGCAGCTCGCGGAAGTTGTCGAGGCCGACGAACTCGCCCGGGATCAGGGTGCGGCGGTCGGTGAAGGAGTTGACCAGCGTGGAGACGAACGGGTAGAGGACGAAGACGCTGACGACCAGCAGTCCGGGCGCGGCGAACAGCCAGGGGCTGGTGGGGAGTTGGCGCCGCACCCGGGCGGTGCCCGGCGATCGCGCCCCGGTGGCACGCGGCACGGTGGTACTCGCCATGTCCGCTCAGCCCTGCTGCTGGAGAAGCCGGTCGCAGGCGCTGACAGCGTTGTCCAGCGCGTCTTCGGGGCTCTCCTTGCCCTGCAACGCCTTGGCGACCTCGTTGCGCAGCGCGGTCTTCATCTGCTCGCTGAACAGCACGGGCGTGTAGTTGGCCGCGCTCTTCAGCGACTTGGCGGCCGCCACCCGTACCCGCGTCTCGTCGGTCCCGTCCTCCTTGGTGAAGTAGGGGTCGTCGAGTGATCCCGCGGTGCTCGGGAAGATCGCCACCTGCTTGGCGAACGACATCTGGTGTTCGGCGTCGGTGACGTAGTGCGCGAAGGCGACCGCGGCGGGCTTCTTCTTGGTCTGCGCGTTCACCATCACGCCCATCACGTACATGTTGACGTGCCCGGTGCTGGTGATCTGGTCGGTGATGCCGATGTTCTTGTACAGGCTCGGGGCCTGCTTCTTGAAGTTGCCGAGGTCCAGGGCGCTGCCGGGGTTCATGGCGACGGCGCCGGTCAGGAACTTCTTGCCCGACGACTCGGGGGTGGCGGTCAGCGCCTGCGGGTCGAGCGCCTTGGCGTCGTACAACTCCTTGTACTTGGTGAGGAGTTCGACGCCCTTGGCATCGTTGAAGGAGAAGGCGGTGCCCTCCTTGTTCATGAGCTCGACGCCGTAGCGGCCGAAGTCCTCGATGGTGGGCACATTGGCGAGGGTGGCGACCTTGCCGTCAGTCTTCTTGGCCAGCTCCAGCCCCTGGGCGAAGAGTTCGTCGTACGTCTTCGGCGGCTGGTCGGGGTCGAGGCCCGCCTCGTCGAAGAGCGACTTGTTGTAGAAGAGCGGCCCGGTGTTGAGGTACCAGGGGAAGGCGTACGTACCGGTCATGCCCGGTATCTCGTGGCTGGCCCAGGCGCCCTCCAGGTACTCCTTCCGGTACTGCGGCGCCGCCTTGTCCAGGTCGAGCGCGAGGCCGGCCTTGGCGAGCGGGGCGACCAGGTCCGGGGAGACGTTGACGATGTCGGGCAGGGTGCCGCCGGCCGCGTCCGCGCTGATCTTGTCGGCGTAGCCCTCGGCGGGCTGGTCGACCCACTTCACCTGGGTGCCGGGGTACTTCTTCTCGAAGTCGGCTATCAGCCCCTCGAAGTACGGCTTGAAGTTGGCCCTGAGGTTCCAGGTCTGGAAGGTGATGTCGCCCTCGACCTTGCCGGAGGCGTCGGTGGAGCCGCCGTCGCCGTCCCCCGAGCCGCAGGCACTGAGCGACAGGGCGGCACAGGCGGCGAGGGCGACAGCGAGGGTTCTGCGGGAAACAGGCACCGTGAACCGGCCTCCTTGGCGGTGGACTTGCTGGACGTGGCAGACCTTGCACGCCGCCTCACCGGCCCGTCAATGGCTCTCGCGGAGCTAATTTCTTTAGTTACTAATACGCTTTAGGTTGACGGAGCTGAAGCGCATTAGTGCACACTGTGGCGGGAATGCGTCGCAGGAATGGGGAAGCACGTGGCAGGCAGGCGCTCACCGGCCCGCCGTCCGACCATGAAGGACATCGCCCAGCACTCCGGGGTCTCCCAGAGCGCGGTCTCCTTCGCGTTGAACGGCCGGCCCGGGGTCTCGGAGGACACCCGCGACCGGGTGCGCCGGGTGGCCGAGGAACTGGGCTGGCGGCCCAGCACGGCCGCCCGGGCGTTGTCCGGGGAGGGCGCGGCGACGGTCGGCTTCGTGCTCGCCCGGCCGGCGGAGACGCTCGGCGTGGACTCCTTCTTCCTGCAACTGGTATCGGGCATACAGGAGGTGCTCGCGGAGCGTCATCTCGGACTGCTGTTCCAGGTCGTCGAGGACATCGACGACGAGTGCGCGGTCTACCGGCGCTGGTGGGCCGAGCACCGGGTGGACGGTGTGCTGGTGGTCGACCCGCGCACCGACGACCCGCGACCCGACCTGCTCGACGAGTTGGGGCTGCCCGCCGTGGTGATCGGCGGCGCTCCGGACGAACGGCACCCCGGGCTGTCGACGGTCTGGGCGGACGACGCCGGCGCGATGGCCACGGTCGTGGACGAACTGCACGCCCTCGGCCACGGACGGATCGTGCACATCGCCGGCCTTTCGGGGCTCGCGCACACCGAACGCCGGATCCGCGCCCTGCGCGCCGAGGCCGGGCGACGTGGACTGACCGGGGTGGAGTCGGTGACCACCGACTACTCCGACGCGGCGGGCGCGGCCGTCACGCGCCGGGTCCTGGAGGCCCCCGTTCCTCCGACCGCCCTGATCTACGACAACGACGTGATGGCCGTCGCCGGGGTCGCCGCCGCCGCCGAGCTGGGCTTCTCGGTGCCGGCCGACGTGTCGGTGGTGGCCTGGGAGGACTCGGCCCTGTGCCGCATGGTCAGGCCGTGGCTGTCCGCCCTGTCCCGGGACAGTGTGGAGTTCGGCCGCACGGCGGCCACGGAACTGACCGCCCTGCTGGACGGCGGACCGGCCCGGACGGTGCGGGTGCCGGTGCCCCGGCTGATCGGACGGGACAGTACGACGGTGGCGCGGGGCGGGTGAAGCCCTCCACCGGTCCGGACGCCGTGGGTTCGCGTCGGCGTGGGCGGCATGAGTCCCCGAGCAGCCAGGAACGCTTCACCGACGCCCGGCACAACATCCGCACGCGCCGTTACGCCCGCACCCGCCCCCGCATCCCCCTCAGACCCGCGACCGGTACAGCCCGAACTCCGCGATCCGTACGACGCTCCGGGCCCCGGTCGCCCGCACCCGCCACTGTCTGGCCCGTACCGCGGTCGGCAGCGGCAGGATCCGGCTCAGGCCGATGGTCCCGGCCCTCGTCACCTCCGTCCACGCGCCGTTCACCAGGGCCTCGACCACGAAGCTCTCGACCTGCTGTCCATGCCGCACGTCCTCGGCCAGCCTGATCCGGTCCACCTCCCGTTCCCCGCCGAGGTCGACGGTCACCCGGCCAGGGCCGGTGGTGGTCCGGGCGCCGCGCGCCAGGTCCTTGGGCAGTTCGTGGTCCACGCGTTCGCGGAACTCCCGCAGCCGGACCACGTCGGCGGCGGGCAGCAACCCGTCCGTGTCGGGCGGGATGTTGAGCAGCAGGACCGAGTTTCGGCCCACGGAGCGGAAGTAGATGTCCGTCAACTCGTCGACGGTCTTGGGCTGTTGGTCGGTGTGATAGAACCATCCGTCCCGGATCGACACATCGCACTCGGCCGGCCACCACTGCAAGTAGTCGGCCACCGGCTGGGCTTTGACGAGCGCGTCCCGGCTGCCCATGTCGGCGGCGTCGTAGGCGAGGGCGTAGTCGGTACGGCCGTAGTCCTTCTCCTGGACCGGTACGACGCTCCACTCGTCCTCGCGGGCCAGTCCGCCCTCGTTGCCGACCCAGCGCACGTCGGGGCCGGAGACGGCGATCGCGGCGTCCGGTGCGAGGGAACGCACGAGGGTGTACCAGCTGTCCCAGTCGTACTTCTCGACCTTGTCCGGCGGGATCCGGCCCTGGGCGCCGTCGAACCACACCTCGTCGATCGGGCCGTACTCGGTGAGGACCTCGTAGAGCTGGTTGAGCATGTGGGCGCCGTAGTCGGTGGCGGGCAGGGTGTACGACCGGCGCGGTGAGCGGTCGTCGCCGGGGACGGGCGTGGGGATGACGTGCTCGGCGCGGGCGCTGCCGTTGGCGTACACGCCGTGCAGGTACTGGTTCTCGTCGGCGGGCGAGACGTAGACGCCGACCTTGATGCCGTGGCGCCGCATGGAGTCCGCGAACGAGCGCAGTACGTCGCCCTGTCCGTCCCGCCAGCTGCTGGACCCGACGGAGTGGTCGGTGTAGCGCGAGGGGTAGAGGACGAAGCCGTCGTGGTGCTTGACGGTGAGGACGGCGAGCTGGAAACCGCCGTCGCGCAGGGCTCTGGCCCACTGGTCGGTGTCGAGGCCGGCCGGCTGGAACACATCGGGGTCCTCGTCGCCGGTGCCCCATTCGAGGCCGGTGAAGGTGTTCACGCCGAAGTGCAGGAACGCGGTCCGTTCCAGGCGCTGCCAGGCGATCTGCCGTGCGGTGGGCCGGACTTGGGAGGCCTTGCGGACCAGGTCGGCCTCGGTGTCGTCCGGGGAGACGGGGATGCGGTAGCGGGGGTCCGCCGGGGCGGCGGACGCCGGCAGGGCCGGCCATCCGGTCACGGCGAGTGCGGTGGCGGCGGTGACGAAGAGGCGGCGGGAGACGGCCATGGGGTGGGGCTCCTCACGTCAGTGAGCGGTCAGATGCCAGACGGCGGGCGGGTGTTGGTCGGTCGGGTACTGCACGAGCCGGCCCTCGTCGGTCACGCTCAGGGCCATCTGCGTGATCACGTTGATCAGTCGGTAGCCGTCGGCGGCGGGGACCAACTGCCAGCGCTGCAAGGTGTTCGCGGGGTCGCAGCTCTGCCAGGTCGCTTCGACTCCCGGCTGGAGCGGCACGTTGAGCGTGAGCTTGCCGCCGCGTACCTCCAGGCAGCCGTCCCGGGTCCGCAGGCTCGCGTAGCCGTCCGTGGTGCGCCGCACCTCGGCGTCGAGCGTCCGGCCCGTCGCGGTGAAGGTGTACGTCCCGTCCGGCACCGGCACCCGGGTCAGGTCCCGCCATCCGGGCGCGTGTCCCACGGCCGTCCCGCGCGCGGTGAAGGCGGCGTAGGTGGCGTCGGGGTGCGGGTCGCCCCAGGTGGCCTGGGCGATGTGCCGCAGGGCGGGCCACAGTTCGCCGGAGACCTCGTTCTCGGTCTCGCCGCGCCCGTTGTCGGGCCAGAGGCTGATCTTCGCGCCGGTGACGCCGTCGGCGGAGGCGAGCTTCTCGCCCTCGAAGTCGCGCGGATCCCAGCTCTGCTCGTACAGGCCCTTGGTGTCACTGTGGAAACCGCCGCGGACGAGGTACAGCGAGTACGCCGCGTTCATCAACGGGTAGCCCTGGGCCTGGAGTCGACTGGGCTTCGTGGCCACGTTGAGCCAGTGCTCGACCGTCGTGCCGGCCGCGACCGGCACGGTGTTGGCTCCGGTGAGTCCGTCGTTCCAGATCCGCAGCTTCTTGCCCTTGGCGGCCGCGTACGCGTGGACGCGGTTGACGAAGTCGATGAACGCGTCCTGCGGGGTGGCGTTCGCGCCGTACCTGTCCTGGGCGTACCGCAGGATCTGCGGGTACTTCGCGAAGTCGGAGCCGAGCATGTACTCGTCGGCTCCCATGTGCCAGGAGGTGGAGGTGAAGACCTGCGCGTACTCGTCGATCAGGCTCGTGTAGTAGGCGAAGGCGGCCGGCTGGGTGATGTCGAGGCGCGAGGGCTGATTCGCGCCGTCGGAGTCGGTGAGCTGGAGGTCCGGCCGGTTCTCGATCCAGGGATCCATGTGACCCGGGGAGTTGATCTCCGGGATGATCTCCACGTGGTATCGCTTACCGAGGGCGACCAGGCGGCGGATCTCGTCCTTGGTGTAGTAGCCCCAGGTGTTGGCCTCGGGGTGGGTGTCGCTCTTCACCTTGAGTTCGAGGAGCAGCTGGTCGAGCTTGTGGTACGCCATCTCGCGGACGAGGTTCTCCAGCCAGGGCAGCGAGATGTGGACGTAGCAGGCGCAGACGCCGACCCCGCGTTCCTTGTAGCGCGGCACGTCGACGGTGCGCCCTGCGGGGACGCGGTCGCCCTGCGCGAGGAGCTGGAGCAGGGTGCGGGTGCCGTAGAAGACGCCGGTCTCGGTCGCGCCGGTCACCGACAGGCGCCGGCCGGCGTGCAGTTCGTAGCCCTCGGCGCCGAGAGCGGTCCTGGACGGCTCGACGTCGATGACGATGTCACCGGTGCGGGCGCCATCGCGCACCACCGGCACCCTGCCGTGGCCCGCGGCCCGGAGATCGTCGGCGAGGGTGTCGGCGACCCAGCGCTCGTCCGCACCGTCCGCCACCAGACGCGCGCCCGTCCGGTAGACGTAACTGCCGGACTCGGGCGTCCAGTCGGTCAGGGCGGGCACGGTGACCGGCGGGCTCTGCTGCTGCCGCGCGATCGCCGGAGCCGGTGCCAGGAGCAGCGTCAGCACCGCCATGACGCCGGCCAGTTTCAGCCGTTTTCTCATCAGCGACTCCCCATTCATCGGAGGCCTGATAATTGGCTTGGCCTCTCGGCCTGTCAATGGGGTCTGATGAGGCTGAAGTTGGGCCATTGATCGGATGACCTGCGGGTCAGTCGAGCGGGGCTCCTGTCCGACCGCGAAAAGTCCAAGAAGACCGGTCCGAATGTCCAAGCGTGAAGGTCCGCGCGCGAACCTTCGAAGGTCCGGGCGCGAGACCTCTCGACGCGGCGCCCACCGCCGGGCAGAGTTCTCTCGACGTACCCACCAGTAGCCTCAAGGGAGCGCCCGTGACCAGCTGGGTCGGCCGGACCGCCGTCGAGATCGCCGCCGCCGTACGCGAGAAGCGGGCCACGCCCCGCGAGGTGGTGGCCGAGCACCTCGCCCGGATCGAGCGGCTCGACGCCCGCGTCGGAGCCTTCCGCGCGGTGCGGGCCGAGGCGGCGCTCGCCGAGGCCGACGAGGTCGCCGCGCGGGGTGACCTGGACACACTCCCGCTGGCCGGGGTGCCCGTGGCCGTCAAGGACAACCTCGCCGTGCGCGGCGAGGCCAGACGCGTCGGCTCGGCCGCCACCCCGGACACGCCCGCCGACGCGGACCATGTCACCGTGGCCCGGCTGCGGGCGGCGGGCGCGGTGGTCGTGGGGCTGACCAATGTGCCAGAGCTGTGCGTCTTCGGCACCACGGAGGGCGTCCACGGCACCGCCCGCAACCCCTGGGACATCTCCCGCACGGCGGGTGGTTCGTCCGGCGGCAGCGCGGCCGCGGTCGCCGCCGGGCTGGTGCCGATCGCCCTGGGCAACGACGGCATGGGCTCCCTGCGCATACCGGCGGCCAACTGCGGCCTGGTCACCCTGAAACCGGGCCCCGGCGTGGTGCCCGCCGGCGTCAGCGACGGCGACTGGTTCGGCATGTCCGAGAACGGGCCCCTGGCGACGACGGTCGAGGACGCGCGTCTGATGCTGTCGGTCCTCGCGGACACCACGTTCGTACGCCGGGACGCGGACGCGACACACCGGGTCGCCGTCTCCCTGCGCAGCCCCCTCGCCGGGATCGTCGTCACCACGCCGTACACGACGGCGGTCCGGGAGGCGGCCGGGGCGCTGATGAAGGCGGGTCACCAGGTTCGCCGGGCCGATCCGCCGTATCCGCTGTCGCTGAGTCTCACCTCGCTCGCCCACTGGACGGCCGGCACGGCCGTGGACGCGCAGGGTCTCGACCGCGAGCGGCTGGCCCGGCGCACCCGGGTGCACGCGGCCGTCGGGCGCCGCTTCCTGAACTCCGTGCGCACCGGCGAGGGGCGCGAGGCGCTGCGCCGCCGCCTGGAGCCGTTCTTCGAGGAGTACGACGTGCTGCTCATGCCGGCGCTCGCCCGCCGCTCCCCCAAGTCCGCGCCCTGGCACGAGCGGGGCTGGCTGCGCAATGTGCTGGCGAACACGAACTACTCGCCCCTGACCCCGCCGTGGAACCTGACCGGCTGGCCCGCGATGTCGGTCCCGTCCGGCACCCTGCCCTCGGGTGCCCCGTGCGCCGTCCAGCTGGTCGGGCGGCCGGGATCGGAGGCCGATCTGCTGGAGGTGGCGGCCCAGTTGGAGGAGCGGCAGCCGTGGGAGCGGACGGCTCCGCTGGAGTAGGGGGCCGCCTGTGCCCCTCGACGCCTAGAGGGCCTTGTACATGATGTGCAGGCCGACCAGTCCGTGCCGGGGGTGTTCGAACGCGTCCGGGACCGTGCCGAGGATCGTGAAGCCGAAGGATGTCCAGAGCTTCACGGCCGGGTTGGTCTCCACGACGGCGTTGAAGACCATGCCCCGGTATCCGGCCGCCCCCGCGGCGGACAGAAGGTGTTCGGCGAGGGCGCGGCCGTAGCCGCGGCCGCCCTGCTCGGGGTCGACCATGAAGCCGGCGTTGGCGATACCGGCGGCGGGTCCGCCGTAGTTGGGGGTGAGGTAGGCGGAGGCGACCACGGTGCCCTCGTCGTTCTCGACGACGTAGACGCGTTTGGGCGGGGCCATCCACAGGGCGCGGGCCGCTTCCTCCGAGGTGTCCGGCGCCCAGGCGTAGGTCTCGGCGGCGGCGACGATCCGGTGCCAGAAAGGCCAGATCCGTGGCCAGTCGTCGGCCACGGCTTCTCTGATCAGCATGGGCGTGATTTTCGCACGCCCATGCGGTCGGCGATCGCGACGGGGTACCCCGGGGTCAGTCCACGCTGGGCAGGATGTGGTCCTCGGCGAGGTCTTCCTCGTAGCCCGCGAGGCGGATCGGAGCGGACCGGGCCCACACGTCGAGGCTGCCGATCTCTCCCGGCCTGCGGCCGGCCCGCTCCGTGCGTTCCTTGGGGCGTTGTTCGCGATTCGTCTTCTCCGGTGTCACCGCGCACTCCTTATGTGTCGGGTCACCCTCGGGGCGTCCCTGCCCAGTCTGCGACCTGGTTCCCGACGCCCGCTTGGGTATGGCTAGAGGCAGTTCGGACGCGGTGGCGCCGGTTACTCGTACGAGAGCAGACCGTTGTGAACGGGCGTGTCCCATGACGGACCGTGGGTGTGGGTTGGACCCCTTACTGCTGTCCGTCCGGTACAGATTAACCAAATGAGCGACAGGCCGCTCGATAGCGCTGAAAACAAAGGGTAACTATCCGAAGTCAACCCGTGTACAGCCAGGGATATTATGCCTCGTTTCGCCCCAATACGCCCCTTTCGTGGGTCCCCCGTTCGGCCTACCGCCGCGAACGGGCGACGCAGTTCAGATCCCGTTGGCCGGATCGCAAGCCGGCCATGATCTGCTGGCGCCCGGCAACGCTCGTCCGGCGAAAGGACTGGCGCATGGAGCTGCGCAGTGTCGAAGAGCTGATGGATCTGCTGTACGCCTGCCGGAGCGCGCTCGACGCGCCCGGCTTCCCAGGAGGCCGCCGGGTCGACCTCCACCAACACGCGCTGCGGACAGCCGCGGTGCTGCGGCGGTCCCGCCCCGCCGACAAGGAACTCCAGGTCGCGGGCCTGGTGCACGCGATCGGCCCGCTGCTGCGGCCCGGCGACCGGACCGCGCACCCGGACTGCGCCGCCGACGCGGTCCGCCCCCTCCTCGGGGAGCGGGTCGCCGGCCTGGTCCGGGGCCACCGGCCCGACAGCGGCCCCGCCGACGACGACCTGCTGCGCCTGCGCCAGGCCGACGAGGAGGGCCGCCACATCGGGTTCGCCGCCGGGGTCCTGGAGGACTGGCGCACGGTGCTGGAGCTGGTGGCGGCACGCAACTCGCGCCTGGGGGCTGTCGACTGACGGACCGTCATGAGACGGTACGGCGATGACGTCGTCGTACGGACTCGAGGGCAGGGCCGCCGTCGTCACCGGGGCGACGCGGGGGATCGGGCGGGCCGTCGCCGAGCAGTTGGCCGGGGCCGGCGCACTGGTGTGCGTGACCGCTCGTGACGGCGACGACGTACGCCGGACCGCCGAGGAGCTGGGCGGCATCGGGCTGGCGGGCAACGTCGCCGACCCGGGACATCCGGCGCGGGTCACGGAGCTGGCGCTGCGCGAGTTCGGCCGGATCGACGTGCTGGTCAACAACGCGGCGACCAACCAGCCGTACGGGCCGCTCATGGACGCCGACCCGGACCTGTGGCGTACGGCCTTCACCGTCAACGTCGAGGCACCACTGCGGCTCGTCCAGCACGCGTGGCGGGGGTGGATGCGGGAGCACGGGGGCTCGGTGGTCAACATCTGTACGGAGGGAGCCGGCCACGTCGGTCCGCATGTGGGCGCGTACGGCACGAGCAAGGCCGCGTTGCTCCACCTCACCCGGCAACTCGCGGGCGAGCTCGCGCCGAAGGTACGCGTCAACTCCGTCTCCCCCGGGCTGGTGCGGACCGAGATGGCCCGGTTCGTCTGGGAGCCGGCGGAGACGGAGATCGCGGCGGGGCTGCCGCTCGGGCGGATCGGGGAGCCCGAGGACGTGGCACGAGCGGTGCTGTGGCTGGCGTCGGACGCGGCACGGTGGGTCACGGGGGCTGATCTGCTGGTGGACGGTGGGACCCGGGTCCGCCCCGCCCACACGGCACCCATGGGGCGCGGGGAACCGCGGGACCGTACGACCCGCGGTTGACCCCGGCGCGACCGGCCGGTTCAGGCCCGGCGCGCGACTGCTACCACTTGCCCGGCGCGTAGTCCTTCAGGAAGACGCCGTACACGTCCTCGCCCTCCTCGCCGCGCACGATCGGGTCGTAGACGCGGGCGGCGCCGTCGACCAGGTCGAGCGGGGCGTGGAAGCCCTCCTCGGCGAGGCGCAGCTTGTCGTAGTGGGGGCGTTCGTCGGTGATCCAGCCGGTGTCGACCGAGGTCATGAGGATGCCGTCGGTCTGGAACATCTCCTGGGCGCTGGTCCGCGTCACCATGTTCATCGCGGCCTTGGCGGCGTTCGTGTTCGGGTGGCCCGCGCCCTTGTAGCCGCGGCCGAAGACGCCTTCCATCGCCGAGACGTTCACGATGTACGCACGGTGGCTCGTCGTCTTCCTGGCGGCCTCGGCCATGACCGGGCGGAGCTTGCTGATCAGGATGAACGGCGAGGTGTAGTTGCACAGTTGGGTCTCGAGGAGCTCCACCGGGGAGATCTGCTCGATCGTCTGCACCCAGGTGTTGCTGTCGACGACGTCGGGGACCAGGCCGCCCGCGTCGATGGCGGTGCCGTCGAGGTACCGGGCGACGCTGGCGTTGCCCGCGACCAGGGCGAGGTCGGCGACCTGCTGTGCGTCGAGGCCGCTGATACCGGCGGGCAGGGTGGCGAGACCGTCGACCGCGCCGGAGCCGAAGGCGCCGATGACGTGGTGGGCGGGCAGCTCGCCGGCGGGCAGCGGGGCGCTCTCGCCCTCCACCAGGGCGGCGTAGGCGGAGGGCAGACGGCGCACGGTCTGGGTCGCGTTGTTGATGAGGATGTCGAGGTGGCCCGCCTCGGCGACCTGGTCGGCGAGGGCCACGGCCTGCGCCGGGTCGCGCAGGTCGATGCCGACGACCTCGAGGCGGTGCAGCCAGTCCGCCGAGTCGTCCATGGCCTTGAAGCGGCGGATGGCGTCCTTCGGGAAGCGCGTGGTGATCGTCGTGTGCGCGCCGTCGCGCAGCAGCCGAAGCGCGATGTACATGCCGATCTTGGCACGGCCGCCGGTGAGCAGGGCGCGCTTGCCGGTGAGGTCGGCGCGGGCTTCCCGCCTTGCGCGGTTCAGGCCGGCGCAGTCGGGACACAGCTGGTGGTAGAAGTAGTCGACCTCCACGAACCGGGCCTTGCAGGTGTAGCAGGAGCGGGGGCGCTGGAGGATCCCCGCGATCCTGCCCTCCTCGGTGACCGACGACGGCAGGATGCCCTCCGTCTCGTCGTCGATGCGCTGGGCGGAGCCGGTCGCGGTGGCCTCCGTGACCGCCTTGTCGTGGGCGGTCTTGGCGGCCCTGCGCTCCTGGCGGCGGCGCTGCTTCACGGTGCGGTAGACGCCCGCGGTGGCCCGGCGCACGGCGATCGCGTCGGGGTGGTCGACGTCCAGCTTGTCGAGTTCGTCGAGCACGCTCAGGCAGACGGCCAGCCGCTCCGGGTCGATGCCGGGCCCGTACACCACCTCGTCCGTGGTCGCCGAGCCGTTGTCTGTCACCGTCATGGCCGCTGCCGTTCCCTGGGTCTTCCGCGCGGCGCTCCGTCGGCTCCGCTTTCGAACGGCGAATTTTACGACAGCGTCGGGCCTCGGCGCCAAACCGCGAGGGTCACACCTCGCAGGCTGTGATCAGCGTCTCGACCTCCTCGGCGAGGGCCCGGGCCAGCAGGTCCAGGTCGGGGACGGCGTGGGCGTCGGCGACGAGGCCGTAGTGGACGCGTCCGCGGTAGGTCGAGACGGCGACGGCGAGGGACTGGCCGCGGGCCAGCGGGGCGAAGGGGTAGACCTCGGTGACCGGGTTGCCGCCGAGCTTCAGTCCGATGCTCGGCAGGGGCACGCTGGTCACCAGGATGTCGAACCAGAGCCGGGCGGCCTGGCCGACCAGCGGTCCGCCGAGCCGGTGGCCGAGCGCGGGCACATGGTCGGCGAGCAGGGCGACGGCCCCGGCGCCCCGGTTGGGGCCGGCGTCCTTGTTGCGGTCCATGGCGGCACGGACCGTGGCGAGGCGCCTGAGCGGGTCCCGGTCGGCGACGGGCAGCCGCATCAGGTAGCCGGAGAGCCGGTTGCCCTGCGGGTGGGCGGTGCGCGGGCGGCGCTTGGAGACCGGGATCAGGGCCCGGGGCGCCACGCCCTCGCTGCCGTCGCCGCGTTCGTCGAGCCAGCGGCGCAGGGCGCCCGCCACGACCGCGATCAGGACGTCGTTGACGGTGCCGCCGACGACCTTGCGGACGCGGTGCACGTCGTCGAGGTCGACGACCACTCCGGCGGTGCGGCGGGTGCCGGTGGACTCTGCGGAGAGGGCCACGGAGGAGCGCACGTCCAGGGTGGAGCGGGCGACGGAGGCGCCGATGTCGAGGGCGCGGCCCACGTTCGACAGGGCACCGGACAGGGCGCCGCGCACCACGTCCGGCAGTCTGCGGACGTCCGGGAGGAGACCGCGCGGCGGCTCGACGGGACGGGGGCGGGGCGCCGGCATGTCCATCGGGTCGAGGACGGCGGCGGCGAGCGTCAGTGCTCGCAGTCCGTCGGCCAGGGCGTGGTGGAACTTGAACAGCACGGCGAACGAGAGGCCGTCCTCCCCCGGCAGCACATGTGCCTCCCACGGCGGCCGCTCGCGGTCCAGCGGCCGCTGCATGAGGCGGCCGGCCTCGGCCTGGAAGTCCGCGGTGGGAGCGCGCAGGGTGACGTGGTCGAGCGGGTCGAAGTCGGGAGCGGGCTCCCGGGCGGCCCCACCGAACGCTGTCGGGAAGCCCAGGGGCCACACGTCCCGGATCCGCATCCGCAGTCCGGGCACCGCGGCGGCCCGGGCGGCGAGCAGATCGGCGGCGTGGGCCCCGGCGGTGGGCGAAGGGGCCGCGAAGACGCCGAGTGCGCCCAGGTGCATCGGGTGGTCGGCGGATTCCATGTTCCAGAACGCCAGATCGAGAGGGGCGAGCAGATCAGACGTCAATGGCTTGCCTCGCTTCAACGACGGGTGAGTCAGCAGTCAACCGCCCACAGGCGATTACGGTCAAGCACGGTCATGCTACGCACAGTTAAAAACAGATTAAGTCCCGCCCCACGGAAGGGGCGGGACTCATGGGCCGTCTGTGGTCAGATCCGTTTCCGCGCGGCCCCTCAGGCCGCCGGGCAGCCGGCGGGTGCGGCCCGGGAAGCGTCCCGGATCAGTGCCTCGTGAGCGGCCTTCAGCCGCGCCACGTCCGGCTTCAGCACCTTCCGGTCGTAGGTCAGCAGACCGTTCAGCTCACCCTCCACATCCGAGATCTGCGTGTATACGGCGCCGTTGCCGCCCCGGCAGGCCAGGGCGTGTACCTCGTCGAGCTTGGCCAGGTAGTCGTCGGTGTAGGTCGCCGGGTCGACGTCGACGTACGACTGCTGGACCGACCAGGCGTGTCCGGGCACCGCCAGCCCCAGTCCGCCGTACTCACCGCTGACCAGGGCACGTCTGCCGTCCGGGCGGGGCGGCAGGGCGGGGCTGGGGTAGCCGTGCTCGTCCATGATGTCGCCGGCGCCGCCGTCGGCGCCGAGGTTGAGGCCCGACTGGTTGTTGACCAGGCGGGTCGGGTCCCAGGCCTTGGCCTGCTCGGCGACGCGCCCGATGTCGTACTGGCCCCAGCCCTCGTTGAAGGTCACCCACATGACCACCGACGGGCTGCTGATGTGCTCGTCGATCAGCTCCTTCATCTCCCGCTCGTACTCGGCGCGGGCGGCGGCGCTCGGGTTCACCCCCGCGGTCATCGCGGGCATGTCCTGCCACACCATCAGACCCAGCCGGTCGGCCCAGTAGAACCAGCGGTCGGGCTCGACCTTGATGTGCTTGCGGACCGAGTTGAAGCCCAGCTTCTTGTGGACCTTGAGGTCGTACGCGAGGGCCTCGTCGGTCGGCGCGGTGTGCAGTCCGTCCGGCCAGAAGCCCTGGTCGAGGGTGGCCATCATGAAGACCGGTTTTCCGTTGAGGACCGTGCGCGGGACACCGTCCACCTGTTCGACGGCGATGGAGCGCATGCCGAAGTAGCTGCCGACACGGTCGCCGCCGACGGTCACCTTCAGGCCGTAGAGGAACGGGTCATCGGGCGACCACAGACGCGGGTCGTCGATGGTCAGGGTCAGCGGCCCGCCGGTCCGGCCGCGCGCCGTGGCGACCCTGCGTTTGCCGTCGTACGCCGTCGCCGTGATCGGTACGCCCGCACGGACCCCCTGTGCCTCGACGGTGAGCCGGCCGCCGTCGACGTCCGGGGTCAGCTTGAGCGAGTCGACGTGGTCGGGCGCGACCGGCTCCATCCACACCGTCTGCCAGATGCCCGAGCTCGGCGTGTACCAGATCCCGCTCGGGTCCAGGCGCTGCTTGCCCAGGGGCGGGTTCTCACCGTTCGCCGCGTCCGTCGGGTCGTACACGCCGACGATCAGCTCCTGGGTGCGGCCGGGCTTGAGCGCGTCGGTGATGTCGGCGCCGAACTTGTCGTAGCCGCCCTGGTGCTCGACGACCTTCGTGCCGTTGACGTACACCTCGGACCGCCAGTCGACCGCGCCGAAGTTGAGCCGCAGACGCTTGCCCGAGCCGACGTGCCAGTCGGCGGGGACCGTGAAGGTACGCCGGTACCACATCCGGTCCTCGTGCCGCTCGATGCCGGAGAGCTGGGACTCGACGGGGTACGGGACGAGGACGCGCTCGGCCAGGGTCCTGCCGACGGGCGGCCGCTCACCCGCCTCGGCGGCGGCGAACTGCCAGCGCCCGTTGAGGTTGCGCCAGGCGTCACGGGTCAGCTGCGGGCGCGGATACTCGGGGTGGGCGTTGTCCGGACCGACCTCGTCGGCCCAGGGGGTGCTCAGTTGGTACGTGGAGTGGTTGGAGCCACTGCTCCAGAACGCCCCGACAACGTTGCCCTCGGCGTCGGTGATGCCGCCGCCCCCGTCGTAGCGGAGGTCGGCCGTGCCGCGTGCGGTGCCGGTCTTGTTGCCTACGACGGGTTCGTCGAGGGCGACGAGCAGGGCACTCGGGTCCGCGGGGTCCGGCTCGGCGGCGCCGAGCGGCCAGGTGGCGCCGCCGATCACCGCGTCGAGGTGGTCGGTCAGAGCGGCCGGGGGCGGGGCGAGGCGCTGGGCGAAGTCGAGCCTCAGGGTGCGGCCGTCACCGAGGACGGTGGTCGCGATCGGCCCGTCGTAGTCGAATCCGGCGGGCAGCCGGAAGGCCGACTGCGGTACGGCCTCCTTGCTGCCGCCGGGCTCGGTCCAGCGCAGATGGAGGTTGGAGCCGCCGTAGTGCTCGAAGTACTCGATCTTGATGTCGTAGGCGGTGCCGGCGGTCAGCTCGATCGGGGCGGCGGTCTGTTCGCGGTCCCAGTCGTCGACCCAGTGGTCGATGAGGAGCCGGCCGTCGATCCACAGCCGGAAGCCGTTGTCACCGATGACCGAGAAGGCGTGCGGACCGGTCAGCTCCGGCACGATCCGGCCGGTCCAGCGGACGCTGACGTCGTCCGCTCGGCCGGTGGCGGCGGCGAGGCGCGGCTCCAGGGTGTCGAAGTCGATGGTCGGGTCGAAGGTGGTGGCCTTGAGCTCGTGGAAGTCGAAGGCACCGGGGGCGGACTGGGTGTAGTACTCGCCCTTCAGGCCGCGGGCCTCGACGAAATCGTCGGCCAGGGCGGGTGCCGCGGTCAGCCCGGCGAGGCCGAGGAGCACGGCGAGCAGCAAGGAGAGTCGGTTTCTGAGGCGGGTGAGATGCACGCAACCCCCATAACAACGTTGTCATGAACCGGAGTTGGCATGACAACACGGATTCCGCCTTCCGTCCAGGGACATGACAACGTGACATCACGACAGCCCCGGTGCGCACGGGACACCGGGGCTGGTCAGGGGGCAGGGGCAGGGGCGGGGGGCAGGGGCGTCGGGCCAGGGGGCAGGGGCGGGGGTCAGGGCACCAGCTGTCCCTTCCCGAGCGCGATCACCCCGCCCTTGGAGACCGTGTAGAGCTCCGCGTCCCGCTCCGGGTTGACGCCGATCGTCGCCCCCGGGGGCACCTCGACGTTCTTGTCCAGGACGGCACCCCGCACCACCGCGCCCCGCCCGATGTGCACGTTGTCGTGCAGCACCGAGCCCTGGACGACCGCGCCCGGATCGACCACGACCCCCGGCGAGAGCACCGACCGGGTGACCTGGCCCCGGATCAGTGATCCCGCGCTGATGATGGACTCGCTGGCGATGCCACCGGCGTTGAAACGGGCCGGGGAGAGCTGGCCGGAGTGGGTGTAGATGGGCCACTGCCGGTTGTAGAGGTTGAACGCGGGCCGCTCGGCGATGAGGTCCATGTGGGCCTCGTAGTACGCGTCCAGGGAACCCACGTCCCGCCAGTAGCCCCGGTCGCCACTGGTCTCGCCGGGGACGTGGTTGGCGCTGAAGTCGTACAGGTGGGCCTCGCCGCGACCGGTGAGCTGGGGCAGGATCGAGCCGCCCATGTCATGCACGGAGTGCGGGTCCTCGGCATCCCGCTGCAGCGCCTCGATGAGGGCCTTGGTGGTGAAGACGTAGTTGCCCATGGAGGCGAACACGGACTCCGGGTCGTCGGACAGTCCGGGCGGCTCGGCGGGCTTCTCCAGGAACCGCTCGACCGTCTGGCCGTCCGAGCCGGGAGTGATCACGCCGAACGCGGACGACTCGCCGCGCGGGACGCGTATTCCGGCCACCGTCACACCCGCGCCGCTCTCGATGTGCTGGTTGACCATCTGGCGCGGGTCCATGCGGTAGACGTGGTCGGCACCGAAGACGGCGACGTACTCGGGGCGTTCGTCGTAGATGAGGTTCAGGGACTGCAGGATCGCGTCCGCGCTGCCCAGGTACCAGCGGGGGCCGAGGCGCTGCTGGGCCGGGACCGGCGTGATGTAGTTGCCGAGCAGACTGGACATCCGCCAGGTGGTGGTGATGTGCCGGTCCAGCGAGTGCGACTTGTACTGCGTGAGCACGCAGATGCGCAGGATGTCGCCGTTGACGAGGTTGGACAGGACGAAGTCGACCAGGCGGTACGTGCCGCCGAAGGTGACCGCGGGTTTCGCGCGGTCCGCGGTCAGCGGCATCAGCCGCTTGCCTTCTCCGCCCGCCAGTACGATGCCGAGCACCGAAGGACCACCACGACGCATGGCCGCTCCCCTCACCCTCGTTGATCCATCCCTGCCCTCGCACAGGGCCGCCTACGCCTGCTTGAGGATCTCCTCGTAGAGCCGGACCGTGCGGCGGGCGACCGCGTCCCAGCCGAACTCACCCACCGCGCGCTCCCGTCCGGCCTCGCCCATCGCCCGAGCGGCCGCCGGATCACCGAGGACCGCGTCCAGCGCCCGCGCGAGGCCCGTCTCGAAGTCGTCGTCCACGGGGACGAGTACCCCCGTCCGTCCGTCGTCCACGACCTCGGGGATCCCGCCGACCCGGGACGCCACGACGGGGGTTCCGCAGGCCATCGCCTCCAGGTTGACGATCCCGAGGGGCTCGTACACCGAAGGGCAGACGAAGACCGCGGCGTGGGTGAGGAGCTGGATCACCTCGGGGCGCGGCAGCATCTGCGGGATCCAGTGCACACCCTCGCGGACCCGGCTGAGCTCCTGGAACAGGTCGCGGAACTCCTGGTCGATCTCCGGTGTGTCGGGGGCGCCCGCGCACAGCACGACCTGCGCCGTCGGGTCGATGTCCCGCACCGCCCGCAGCAGATGCGGCACGCCCTTCTGGCGGGTGATACGGCCGACGAAGAGAACGTACGGGCGGGCCGGGTCGAGGCCGATGCGGCGGAGCACGTCGGTGCCGTGGTCGGGCCGGTAGAGGGTGGTGTCGATGCCGTTGTGCACGATGTGGACCTTGGCCGGATCCAGCGCCGGGTAGCAGCCGAGAATGTCCTCGCGCATGGCGCCCGAGACGGCGACCACCGCGTCGGCGCTCTCGATCGCGGTGCGCTCCGCCCAGCTGGACAGGGCGTATCCGCCGCCGAGCTGCTCGGCCTTCCAGGGACGCAGGGGCTCCAGCGAGTGCGCGGTCATCACATGCGGGATGCCGTAGAGAAGCTTGCCGAGATGGCCGGCGAGGTTGGCGTACCAGGTGTGGGAGTGGACCAGTTCGCGGCCTTCGAGGCCGGCGGTCATGGCGAGGTCCACGGAGAAGGTGCGCAGCGCGTCGTTGGCGGCGTCCAGCACCGACCAGGGGCGATGCCGGATCACGCCCTCCGCGCGGCCCTCGCCCCAGCAGTGCACGTCCAGGTCGACGAGGGACCTCAACTCCCGGGCGAGGAACTCGACATGGACGCCCGCACCGCCGTACACGTCCGGCGGGTACTCCCGGGTCAGTAGTCCCACTCGCACCCGGAACCCCCTGTCTCGACGGCTGATGACCTTCATGGTCACCCAGATGCGGCGCGTGGGGAAGAGCGCGGGGGTCGTGGGAAGCAACAGTCACCGCAGACCCCGCCGCCGGGGACGCGGTAGTAGAGGCAGCAGCTGCGGCGCCGGAACGCGGTTCCGGTGAGGGTGCCGGTGCCGGCGAGGAGGGGGTGGGCGAGGAGTTCCGCCGTGAGTTCGCGGGCCCGGTCGCCGACGTCCGTACGACCGTGCGCCCGCGCCCAGCCGTCCAGCTGACGGGCGGCGCCCGTCAGCGCGGAGGCGGCGTTGCCCCACAGCAGGCCTTCGGCGACGCGGTGGCGGGCGTGCAGGACGGCGGCCAGCGGTCGCAGGTGCGCGTTCAGGACGACGTCCGCGAGGGTCTCCGCGTCCGCGGGCAGGGGCCGTACGGCGGTCAGCCACAGGTCGTCGGGGGCGGTGCCGTCGGGGTCCCAGTGCAGCAGCCGCGGGTCGAGGTCGGGGACCTGGTCGTAGTGGGCGGCGCAGCCGAGGGCCGTCGACCACAGGCGTGCGGCGAGGCCCTGCTGGGCCACCGAGGCCGCGATCCGCATCTCGGGAGCGCGCAGGACATTCGCCACCTTGTTGACGCGGAAAGCTATAGAATGTCCATAGACGTCTGACGACCTTTCCTCGTATGCGTGCGCGAGCGTCGGCAGCGGTGGTCGGCGCCCTCCGGTCGTGCGGAGGACGAAGAAGCCGCCGAGCGGGCGGAGCGCGGCGAGTTCGGGGTCGAGGTCCACGAAGACCAGTAATAGCAAGGCCCCTAGGGGTCACAACCAGGAGACCATGCCCTGGGTTCCCCACCTTGGGGATGATGGGGCCCGTTTCGTACTCCATCGGCAGTAGGACCCATTGCCTGCTCAGGTACGACGACGGGAAGAACTTTTCACGGGATCGTGTTGCCTATGGAAGCCGACCGTTCGTCGCGCCGGGCGCCCCGCCCCCGCCTCACGCAGAGGAGCAACTCATGAGTGCCCTCGCGTTGTCCGTGCTGCTGTCGCTCGTCTCCGCCGTCGCCTACGCGGCCGGAGCGATCGTGCAGGAGCAGGTCGCGGTGTCCTCCCCCGACGAACAGTACGCACCGCTGCGCCGCACGGGCTGGTGGGCGGCGGTCGGCCTGAACGGCCTCGGCGGAGTGCTGCACGTGGTGGCGCTCGCCTACGGCCCGCTGAGCCTGGTCCAGCCGCTGGGCGCGCTGACCATCGTGTTCGCCCTGCCGATGGCGGCCCTGTTCGTGGGCCGCAGGGCCGGGTCGACCGCCTGGCGCGGCGCGATCATGGCGACGGTGGGTCTGGCCGGTCTGCTCTCCCTGGTCGGCGCGTCCGAGGCGCAGTCGCTGGACACCACCCAGCGGGTGCTCGTGGCCGTGGTCACCGCCTGTGCGGTGGTCACGCTGATGGTCGCGGGCCGGGCCGCCCACCGGCAACCGGCGGTGCGCAGCATCCTGCTCGCGACCGCGTCCGGCATAGCCTTCGGCATGTCCTCGGTGTTCACGAAGACGGTCGCCGTCGACTGGACCGGCGGCGTCTCCGCGGCCGACGTGCCGTCCCTGGCCGTGATAGGCGTGCTGGCCACGACCGGCATGATGCTGTCGCAGGCCGCCTACCGGGGCGCCGGTCTCGCGGCCCCGCTGGCCACGCTCACGGTCGTCAACCCGGTGGTGGCGGCCGCGGTCGGCATCACGATGTTCGGCGAAACCTTCCGCTACGGCACGACGGGCACCGCGCTCGCCCTGGGCTGCGGTGTGGTCGCGGCGGGCGGTCTGATCCTGCTGACCACGGAGCGGATCGCGCGCACCCACGCCGAGGAGACGGCATCGCCGACGCTCCCCGAGCCCACCGGCGCTCAGTCCAGCACCACCGAGTCCAGCACCACCGAGCCGGTCCCCGCCCGGGATCCGGCCGTGCGCACCGTGGAACTGGCCGAGGGGCTCCTGGCGCTGCTGCCGGAACAGCAGGTCGCGGCACTGCGGAGCAGCGTGCTCGTCCCGTCGCTCGCGCCCGCGGACCTCGTCCCGGCACCGACGGCCCAGGACGTGCCCGTCACGGTCCCTGCCGACACCCCGGACGGCGTGATCATCCCGGCGCCCACCGCCCAGGGCGGTGGGCACGAGGAGCCGGAGCCTTCGGTGCCCGACAACGCCCTGAACCTCTACGGCCCCTTCTACGGCGGCCCCTACATCCCGCTGCCCGTCCTGGACCGGCACCGCACGCGCGTCAAATCCTGACGCCGCCGGCCCTCAGATAGGCAACCGGGTCGACGTCCGTTCCGAAACCGGGCCCGGTCCGCACCTCGAAGTGCAGATGCGGGCCCGTGCTGTTGCCGGTGGACCCCGAGCGTCCGATGCGCTGGCCGCCGCCCACCGTCTGCCCGGACTTCACGGAGATCGCCGACAGGTGGGCGTACTGGCTGTAGCGGCCGTCGGAGTGCCGGATCACCACCTGGTACCCGAAGGAGCCCTCCCAGCCGGCACTGACGACCTTGCCCGCCCCGACCGCCTTCACGGACGTGCCGGTGGGCACGGGGAAGTCGACGCCGGTGTGGTAGCCCTTCGACCAGGAAGAACCGGCCTTGTGGTACTGCGTTCCGGTGCCCGCGCCGACCGGCGCGACCAGGGAACCGCTCCGCGTGGCCTTGTCCTCGGTGCGCTCGTCGTCCTGGGTACGGGACTGTTTGTCCTGGGTACGTTTGTCCTGCGTGCGGGACGACGTCTTCTCGGCGGACTTGCCGCCCGCGCGGGTCTTCGGGGTGGCGGTGTCCTGGCCCCGCAGCTTCAGCCGCTGCCCGGGCAGGATCAGGTCCGGGTCCGGCCCGATGGCCTTCCGGTTGGCCGTGTACAGCCCCCGCCAGCCGCCCCGGACGCGCTCGGCGTCGGCGATGACGGACAGCGAGTCACCGCGCACCACCGTGTACATCTCCGCGGTCCCGGCCCGGGACTGGGGCGTGGTCTGCGGCTGCACGTCCGGTGCGGAGGCGCCCGACTTCTTGGTGGTCGCGTTCTTGGTGGTCGCGCCGTCCGCCTTCTTGGTGCCGGCGCTCCGGGTGCCGCTGTCGCGGTTGCCGGCGGGACGGATGTCAGGGGTGTCGCCACCCCGAGTCAGCCCGGCCCGCACCGAGCACGTTGGCCAGGCGCCGGGCCCCTGCCCGTCGAGCACCTTCTCCGCCACGGCGATCTGCTGGTCCTTGGTGGCCAGATCCGCTCGGGGCGCGTACCGCGTGCCGCCGTACGCCTCCCAGGTGGACTGGGTGAACTGCAACCCGCCGTAGTAGCCGTTGCCGGTGTTGATGCTCCAGTCGTTGGTCGACTCGCAGGCGGCGACCTTGTTCCAGGTGTCCACGTCGGCGGCCTGGGCCACGCCGGTGCCGATGAGCGGGATCGCCATCCCGGCACCGCCCACCGTCACGGTCAGCGAGGCGCGGTTGATCCTGTTCGGCTGATACCGGCGGTGCCGGCCGCGTACGGCCATGGAAAGCCCCCTCGACATGCGTCAGAAGGGGCAAAAGTAAATGCTGCGAACTGGCCATGACAAGACGGCAATCGGCCGCGATTCCGTCGAAGCGAACCACGGACGAACGGCAGTTGCGAAACGTCTGAGGAAGGTGGGGCCTCCTGTGCGTATCTGCCTGCGGAACGCCGGCCGGCCCGGACGTGCGGACGGTGTACCGGCACGTCACGATGGTCGGTGAGGCAGACTGGCGAGCACGACCGATACCCACGACGACCCGGAATCCCCCACCGGATCCCTTAGGAGCCACACCGCATGAGCACTTCAGCCCAGATCGGCGTCACGGGACTCGCGGTCATGGGCCGCAACCTCGCCCGCAACTTCGCCCGCAACGGCTACACGGTCGCACTGCACAACCGGACGGCGTCGCGTACGCACGCCCTGGTCGAGGAGTTCGGCAGCGAGGGCGACTTCGTCGCGGCCGACACCGCCAAGGAGTTCGTGGCCGCGCTGGAACGGCCGCGCCGTCTGGTCGTCATGGTGAAGGCCGGCGACCCCACCGACGCGGTGATCCAGGAGTTCGCCCCGCTGCTTGAGCCCGGTGACATGATCATCGACGGCGGCAACGCGCACTTCGCGGACACCCTGCGCCGTGAGCGCGAACTACGCGAACAGGGCATCCACTTCGTCGGCATGGGCGTATCCGGCGGCGAGGAGGGCGCGCTGCACGGCCCGAGCATCATGCCGGGCGGTCCTGTCGAGTCGTACGACTCCCTCGGCCCGATGCTGGAGAAGATCTCCGCGAAGGCGGCGGACGGGACGCCCTGTGTGACGCACGTCGGTCCCGACGGCGCGGGGCACTTCGTGAAGATGGTGCACAACGGCATCGAGTACGCCGACATGCAGCTGATCGGTGAGGCGTACCAGCTGCTGCGCGATGTCGCCGGGTACGAGCCCGCGCAGATCGCGGACATCTTCCGCACCTGGAACACCGGCCGGCTGGACTCCTACCTCATCGAGATCACGGCCGAGGTGCTGTCCCACGTGGACGCGGCGACCGGCAAGCCCTTCGTGGACGTGCTGGTGGACCAGGCCGAGCAGAAGGGCACCGGCCGCTGGACCGTCCAGATCGCCCTGGACCTCGGCGTCCCGGTCTCCGGTATCGCGGAGGCGGTGTTCGCCCGCTCCCTCTCCGGCCACGCGGCGCTGCGCGAGGCCTCCCGCGGGCTGGCCGGGCCGAAGGCGTCCGCGCTGAGCGCGTCGGAGGCGGGTGCCTTCGCCGACCGGGTGGAGCAGGCGCTGTACGCCTCGAAGATCGTGTCGTACACGCAGGGCTTCCACGAGATCTCGGCCGGGAGCGAGGAGTACGACTGGAACATCGACCTCGGCTCCGTCTCCGCGATCTGGCGGGGCGGCTGCATCATCCGCGCCGCCTTCCTGGACCGCATCCGCGCGGCCTACGACACCCGCGCCGACCTGCCCAGCCTGCTGTCCGACGACACGTTCGCCCAGGAGATCGCGGCCGCCCAGGACGACTGGCGCGAGGTCATCATCGCCGCGACCCGCCAGGGCGTCCCGACCCCGGGCTTCGCCGCGGCCCTCGCCTACTACGACGCCCTGCGCGCCGAGCGTCTGCCCGCCGCGCTCACCCAGGGGCAGCGGGACTACTTCGGCGCCCATACCTACCGCCGGACCGACCGGGACGGCTCGTTCCACACCCTGTGGGGCGGGGACCGGTCGGAGGTGTCCGCTTAAGCGGCACGTCTGAACACGGCTGACCACGGCCGAACGGCGGTGGGCGACTTGAGGGTCGCCCACCGCCGTTGTGCTGGGTGCGGTGTCGTTCGCCAGGGCCGCTTACGCCGGGCGCGCCTTCGGCCGGGCCGACATCCGGGCGCCGGTACGCCCCGCGCGAGGGGAGCGCCGGGCGGCGGGAGCGCCGGGCGGCGGGAGCGCCGGGCGGCCTCACGTCAGCGGCGGGCCCGGTTCCGGTTGCGGTACGGGTTCCGGGCCCGGGGGGATCGGGGACGGGGAGGGCTCGGGCGTCGGACGGGGCTCCGGAGACGGGCCGGGGGCCGGTGGGCGTGTGGGGTCCGGAGCCGGGGGTGGTTCGGGGTTCGGTACGGGATCCGGGAACGGCTGCGGCGGTTGGGGATCCGGGCCCGGTGCGGGTCCCGGTGCGGGATCCGGCGTGGGTTCTGGATGGACGGGGTCCGAGTACGGATTCGTCATGGTGTCCTCCGGCCAGTCGGTCGACGTCGGCTCTGGACTACTCCCCCGCGTACCCGACGGCGGCGCCACCACTCACTCCCCCGCATGAAGCACCTGCCCCGGGTGGGCCGCCCGACGTGCGTCCAGCCATGGCTGCTTGGGGACTCTTCCGCCATGCCGGGCAACCCGCGCCCGGAGAGGGGTGGACACAGTCTGCGGGGGCTCGCCGCGCAGACATCGGCGCCCTGTGGGACGGCGCCCGTGCCCGCGCGGACACGCGGCTGAGGGAGTCCTCGCCTCAGCTACTCCCCCGCCTCCGCTACTCCCCAGCCTCCGCGGTTACTCCCCTGCGCCCCGCCCGGTGCTCACACGCCCTGCGGCCATCGCCTCCGCGCCCGCCGCCAGTCCGAGCCGGGGGCTGGACAGGACCGGGATCGTGGTCGTAACCAGGTGCTGGGCCGAAGCGGTCGAGACCTGGGCCAGCACGATCACGTCCGCGTCTGCCTCCTCGTCGGCCGCTGCCGCCACCAGGCGCAGCGAGCCCTCGATGTCACCCGCCTCGAAGCGCTGCCAGGCACCGGCGACGAGACGGCCGCGTACGGCGACGGGACGGCCTGCGCGGCGGGCCTCCTCCTCTATCAGGGCGGCCGTGGGGCCGAGGGTGCTCTCGACGGTGGCGAGGACGACGATCCGCGGGCCGGCGGCCACCGCCGCCGAGGCCATGGGGCGGTCCACCCGCAGCACCGACACCCCGACCGCGGGGGCTGCGGCCTCGGCGACGCCGCCGATGGACGAGCAGGTGCACAGCACAACCCGCGCGCCCAGGGCGACCGCACGCTCCAGTGCGGCGCGTACGTCGTCCTGGACTGCTTCCGGCCCCTCGGCGCGGGCCCGGCTCAACAGGTCCTCGTCGACGAAGTGCCGCAGTTCCAGGCCCTGGTGGTCCGCGTCGCGCAGGGCGTCGAAGACCGGGACGTGGCGGGGCGAGGTATGCAGAAGGGCGAGTGTCACGCGTTCTCCTCTACGTCCCTCCGCTCCTCCGGACTCAGAAACGGCCCGGGTGGGCCGCCAGCCACTGCTTCGCGGCGCGCAGCAGTTCGGGGTCGGCGGCCGGAGCCTCGTCGGGGTGGCGTTCGGCCCACTTGACGACGTACGGGCACAGCGGGGCGACGACGATTCCCTCGCGCCGCGCGATGGCGTACAGCTCGCGTGCCAGGGAGCCCGCGATGCCCTTCCCCTCGTGGGCCGGCTCGACGATCGTGTGCACGGGGACGAGCGCGCCCGCGGGCGACTCGAGGACGAAGTACTCGATGCGACCGACGACCTCACCCCCGCCGAACGCCTCCAGCCTGCCCGCCGCCCGGTCGTCGCGGATCTCTGTCTCGCTCATGGGCACGCTCCTGGTCCAAACGTCGGGGTCAGGCCACGACGGCCTGCGGGCTGCGCTCCTGGTCCGAGCCCGGCACCGGCTCGGACGGGTCGGCCCCCAGGGCCACGACACGGTTGTCCCGGTCCACGTGCACGACCCGGGGTGCGAACTCCCGTGCCTCGGCGTCGGTCATCTGAGCGTAACTGATGATGATCGCCAGATCCCCGGGGTGCACCAGATGGGCGGCGGCCCCGTTGATCCCGACGACCCCGGAGCCACGCTCGCCCTCGATGACGTACGTCTCCAGCCGGGCACCGTTGGTGATGTCGACGATGTGCACGAGCTCACCGGGCAGCAGGTCGGCGGCGTCCAACAGGTCCGCGTCGATGGTCACCGATCCCACGTAGTGCAGGTCGGCCTGGGTGACGGTGGCTCTGTGGATCTTGGACTTGAGCATGGTGCGCAGCATGGAACGGCTCCCGGTGTGTCTTCTGCTCCCTGCCTGTCTGTGCAGGTCAAAGGCGTTGTCCGGAGATTACATCGATTCGCACGTGCGGTCAGCTGTCGCCGGGTGTTCCAGGACTCACAAAATCTGCACAACCGACTGCGCTCCGGGATATGCGCCGCGGCTAGAGGCCGCTTTCGACCGACCGGATCTACCTCCTGTGGACCTGGACGACCCACAGCACGAAAAGCCCCTCCAGCATGCCTTGTTCTTGCCGCGGATGACGAGACTGCGGTGGTCGACTTCGTCCGCCGCCGGATCGTGCCCGTACTGCGGCAGATCGGCCGGCTCCCGCCGGACGACGACTGAGGAAGGCGGTACCTGTGCCGGGCCGACCGTGCCGAGGAAGTGTTCACAGGCTCAATGGCCAGACGATCTGCTTCACGGGTCGTGTTCTCGTCGACGGCCAGTGGGCGGTCAGAACGCACTGCGCCGAGAGAGCCAGGCGCCAGGGCGCAACCCCCAAGACCGACTTCTCGCAGAGGGTCACCCTTGTCGTCTATGGCGATCTGGCCAGCAAGGTCGTGACCGACGACCGTCGCACCTACAGCAGCACGCTCGTGGACGCCGAGGCCGAGCGCAGCCGGGGCCGGCACATCTTGCGTCGTCCACGGAGACGGCTTCTCGAAACTGCTGCGGGGGCGACCCGCACCGTGCCTGGAGCTGCCTGAGTCCGTCAGCTCAGTCCCAACGCACTCGATCTCTCCTCTCCCAGCAGCGCAGCCAGCTCGCCCCTGGTCGGCCCGGTCGCAGGACCCCGCCGTGTCACCGCCAACGCCGCCGCCGCGTTCGCCCCGCGCGCCGCATCGTAGGCGGATGCGCCCCGCCCCAGCAGCGCCAAAAATGCGCCAACGTGTGCGTCGCCGGCCCCGTTGCTGTCGACCGCGTTCACGGGAAACCCAGGGACGTGCACGATGTCGTGCACGCCCGGTGCCGCCAGCCAGCATCCGTCCTTGTCGGCCCGCACAATGATCCCGGCCCCGCTCCGCAGTCGCCCGCGCAGCACGTGCGCGGCTTCCCGCGGCTCCACCATCCCGGTCATCAGCTGGGCCTCCCGCGCATTGCAGCTCAGCCAGTCGGTCCGGGCCAGCACCGGGTCCAGGACCTCGGTCGGGATGTCCGCCACGAGCGGCGCGGGGTCCAGGCAGACCCGTACATCCTCCGCAAGGCTTGCGACCATACGGGACATCAGAGGGCCGTTCACCTGCATCACCAGGCTGTAGCCGGACACCTGCACCAGGTCCCCGCCGCGCACGGACGCGGCGATCGTCTCCGCCTCGTCCGAGGTCATCCGTGCGTCGACCCCGAAGCTCGTCACAAAGGTCCTCTCGCCTCCTCCGTCGACCAGCGCCACGCAGAACCCGGTGTCACCGTCCGAGCGCGCCGGGAGTACGAGCCCGATGTCCTCCGCCGCGAGCGATGCACGCACCAACTCTCCGTACGGGCCGGTGCCATGGAGCCCTGCGTAAAGGGCTTCGGCGCCGAGCCGACGCGCCGCGGTGAGTGTGTTGAAGCCTCCGCCCGCGTACAGCTCGGTGCGGGCCGCGATGACATCACCGCCGCGCTCGGGCAGCGCGGGCACATCGATGACCAGGTCGGCGATGACGTTCCCGGCGAGGACGACACGATAGTCGGTGTTCATCGGGTGGCGGCCTCCTCGAGCGTGGTGGAGGCGGTGGCGGCGTCGGCGGCCGCCGGTGGACGCCGTCCGAGCAGTGTGTAGGCCGCACCAGCCGTGACGATCGCGATGAGCCACCCGAGGCCGTTCGTACCGAGCCAGGAATCGGCCAACGGCCCGGCGAACCAGACGTCGTCCGCGCCGGTCGCCGCCTTGGTGAAGAGTAGCCCGGCTGCGATTGCGGCCAGCCACGCGACGACGGCGGGCAGGTGGAACCCACCGGTGTACCAGTAGCGGCCGCCGCGTCCCGTGTCCATCAGACCTTCCGGGTCGTAGTGCCGACCCCGCAGCATGTCGACGCCGATGACACCGATCCATGCAGAGATCGGCACGGCGAGCAGCGTCAGGAAGGTGCTGAACGGGCCGTAGAAGTCGTCTGCGATCAGCATGAAGTAGATGCCGCCGAGGAACATCAGGACGACGTCCAGAACGACAGCCCACGTGCGCGGCACCCGAAAGCCGAGCGTGATCATCGTCAATCCGGCCGAGTAGGTGGAGAGATGATTGGACATCAGCAGTCCGCCGAACGCCGCGATCAGATACGGAACCGCCATCCAGGACGGCAGCATCGCGTTGATCGCTGCGACCGGATCGGCGGAGGTGGCGAGCGTCGGATCACCAGCTGTGAGTAGTGAGCCCAGAGAGATCAGCAGCACGAGTGGAATGCCTGCACCGAGCGCCGAGGCGCGCACGAGCCGCAAGCCCGGGATCGCCTTCGGCAGGTAACGGGCGTAGTCCGCACCGGCGTTGGCCCAGCCGATGCCGGTACCCGCTGCGATGAAGCCGATGCCTGCGATGACGCTGCTGCCCGGGCCGGCCGGGTTGTCGAGCACCTTCGACCAGTCGACGGTCGCGACGAGGAAGCCCATCACGACGAGGTTCAGAATTCCGAAGGCCACTGTCGCCCACTTGTTGATCCACATGATGGTGGCGTGTCCGAGCCCACTGATCAGCAGTGTGCAGGCGATGAAGACCAGTAGACAGAGCAGTGTGAGGACGGTGCCTCGGCCGACCCCGAAGACCGTGTTGAGCAGGGCGAGCAGCGCGTACGCCGCTGTGGTCGTGGTGATCGTCTCCCAGCCGACCCGGCTCAGCCAGGTCACCAAGGTCGGCCCGTGGTTGCCGCGCTGCCCGAACACCGCACGCGAGAGCGTCAGGGCTGGGGCGCCGCCCTTCTTGCCCGCTATGCTCAGCGCGCCCACCAGCGCGAACGAGCCCACCGAACCGCCGACTGCAACGAATACGGCCTGCCAGATGTTCAGGCCGCGGAAGGCGACGAGGGTCGCGCCGAGCGGCAGCCCGAGGATTGAGATGTTGGCGGCGAACCACGTCCAGAACATCTGGCTTGCGTGACCGTGCCGTTCACCGTCGGGGACCGGTTCGATCCCACGGGTCTCCACGGTGCCGACGCGGTCGTTCTTCGTTGAAGCGGCCATCGCGGGACCTCCTTGCTTGTGCTCGGTACAGAGGGGAAATAGGGAGGATTCAGCGGGTGCGGTGGGTGAGCAGCTGCCGGGTCAGAGGTTCCAGTTCAAGATCATTGACCTCTTTCAGGGTGCGTACGGCGTCGTTGGGCAGGGCACTGAGCCCCGCCACGGCCCCGGCGATCGCACCCGCGATGGCACCGATCGTGTCGCTGTCACCACCGAGATTCGCTGCCAGTAGCGCGGAGCGCCACGGGTCACCGTCCGTGAGCGCCAGTACCGCGAACGCGGCCGGGACCGACTCCTGGCTGGCTACGCTGGTGCCGATGAGCGAGTCGATCCGGTCGAGCGCCGCTGCCGTGTCCAGGCCGGCCACCAGTTCGCGTGCCCAGGCGATACGGGCCGAGATGCTGGCGCCCGCGGTCCAGTGCCCGCGCCGGGCACCGGCCGCCGACATCGCGACCGCGGCGTCGAAGACGTCGTCGAGTGAGCCGCCGGCAATGCCTGTGGAGACAGCCGCAGCGACGGCCGCCGCCCCCGCGATCCCGACGGTCGTGTCATGCGTGACCTGGCAGGACTCGACGACCCGATCCAGGAACCGTTCCGTGTCGGTGGCATCGAATGCGATACCGACCGGCGTCACCCGCATAGCAGCGCCGTTCGTGGTGCCGTGCTTGCCTGCCTCCTTGAGGTCGGCGCCGCGTGCCACCGCGTCCAGGGCCACTTTCGTCGACGGCCCGAGCAGGTCGAACGATCCCTTGGCCTTCATCTCTTTCTCCCAGGACAGGAGTTCCTCGGCGAACCGCCGTGGATCGACGTGCCCGCCACCCTCGACCAGGAGCCGCGCCACGATCACCGCCTGGTCGGTGTCGTCGGTGACAGACCCGGCCGGCATCCCGGCGCTCACTGGGTTGTCGGACCGCGCGGGCTCGAAGCCACTCAGCGTGCCGTAGACCAGCGCGACATCGGCGTGGGACATGACCTGCGTCGGCATCCCGAGGGCGTCGCCCATGGCAAGCCCGTAAAAGGCGCCGAGGGCGCGGTCGAGCAGGGCGGGATCGGGTGTGGAAGTCGGTGTGGAAGTCACAGCTGGGCTCCTCGGCCAGTCCGTACATGCAGTTGGAACCTGGCCGGATCGAGCAGGCTGGTGACCTGTTCGACAACATCCCCGTCCGTATCCCGGTACACCTGGGCGACGCGGAGGAAGGACTCTCCGGGCGAGCGGTGCAGGATCTCGGCCTCGTCCGTGTTGAGTCCGGCGACGACGATATGCGCATCACTGGAGTCGGGGATGTGGCCCGCGGCCGTGAGGGTGCGGCTCAGGGAGCCGCCGTCGAGGCCGCGCTCGGGCAGGTCGGCGAGGCCCGCGACAGCGGGCACACGACTGAACTCCAGCGAGACTCCGTGTCCGCCGACCAACCGGCGGACACGATCGAGGGCGATGAACTGAGGTGATTCCAGGTTCAGTTCACCCGCGAGAACCTCGTCTCGTATCCGCTCGAAACGCAGGGTCTCGGTCGTCAGCTCGGTGCCCTGCTCAGCAAGTGCCCGTGTCCAGCCGAGCCGCTGGTCAAGGGGCGCCCCATCAAAGGTGACGATCGATCCGATGCCGGCGTGCGTCTCGATGAGTCCCTGCTCACCGAGGGCGCTGAGGGCCTGCCGTACCGTCGTCCGGCTCACCCCGAACCGCTCGCGCAGCACATGTTCGCCTGGCAGCTTGCTGCCGTCGACATGCACCCCCGCACGGATCTCCTCGGCCAGCACATGAGCGACACGATGATGTTTATAAACCTGTCCAGGCATGTCTAGAAGCTAGGCGCCAGATACCCAGCCTGTCTACACCTGTCCAAAACTTGTCCCGGACCCCCTGCACCCCGGAGCCAATTTTCCAACCTGGATTCCATCAGGGATCAGGCCCTGAACGAGGGCTGACCGCAGCGTGAGGGGCCCCGGGCGAATAGTGCCCGGGGCCCCTCACGCTGCGGTCAAGTGCAGGCTGATGCAACCGCTCCTTATCCCCTCGATGACAGCTTCGGTGCGTGATGCCGCACCCGGCTCGAGGGAACGTCCGCCGGGGGAACGGGAGTTGGCGGCGACGTCCGGCGTGAGGAGCGGTCAGGCGGTCAGCCCCTCGTGCGCTGCCTGATCCAGACACCGTTGGGCGTGAGGGAACTTGTGCCGAACTTGCCTGTGCTGCAGGCATCCTTCTTGAAGACCGAGAGGTCCTTGTGGTTGTCGGAGAGGCTCCAGTTCGTCCAGCCGATCTTCTTCTTCGCCATGAGATCGACGTACTTCTGCGCCATGGCGTAGTCCTTGCCCCAGCCGTTCCAGGATGCGACGGCCCACTCCGAGACAAAGATCGGGAGCTTGTCCGAGGCGCGGTCCAGACGCTTCAGGAACTGCTCCCGACCCGCTGTCGCGTAGAAGTGGAACGTGTACATGACGTTCTTGGCGCGTACGGGGTCCTTGACGATGGCCTGCTCGGTGGCCGCCTCGGCCAGGCCGAGCGTGGCCCAGCCTCTCGTCGGGACCAGAACCACGCTGCCCGGAGCGCGGGAACGGATCACCGGAATGATCTTCTCCGAGTAGCTCTTGATCGTCGGCCAGGCAACGCCGTTGGGCTCGTTGGCGATCTCGTAGATCACGTTGTGCTTGCGCTTGTGGCGTTCGGCGATCTGCTTGAAGAAGGTGCGCGCGTTGTCGAGGTCCTGGTGCGGGTCACCGGGGTGAATCGTGTGCCAGTCGACGATGACGTACATTCCGCGGGCGCTCGCCATATCGACAAGTCGGCTCGCCAGTGCGGTGTACTTCTTCGGATCCGAGCTGTACGCGCCCTCTCGCGCATACGTCGAAACACGCAGAACGCTCGCCTTCCAGTCGTAGGCCTGGGCGTCCAGCGCCGCGCCGGTCAGACATTGCGGGTACCACTGCGTGCCGTGCGTGCTCATGCCCCGCAACTGGACCGGCTTGCCGGATTCGGAGCACAGCTGCGTGCCGCAGACGTGGAGCTGGCCGTATGCCTGCACCGGCGTCTTGGCCTTGGGCTTCGGTCCGCTGTCCCCGGCGTGCGCCTGGGTCACGGGGATGAGGCCGAGCGTCCCCGCGAGAGCCAGTGAGGTCCAAGCCGCGCGACGGCTGCGGGAAGTCAGTGAGCGCATTTCTGCCTCCAGTTCCTTGAGAAAGTGCCGATGGGCAAATATGACGAAACGACACGTCATATTTGGCGCGGCGCCACCGCGATTCGTCCGAGCGGCAGGGAAAGTTCACCTTTGTGGGGGCACGGTCGGCTCTCCGAAGGCCCCGCGCCGGGCTCAGCGGCTCACCGGACTCCCCACGACAAGTCACATCAACCGACTTCGAGAAGCTCTGCGGCGACCGCCATTCCGCTCTTCGGTGGGTGCCACTCCGACACATCCTTCATTCGAGCGACCCATACAGCAATCAGCCCATCCGAACGCGCACGGCACACTCGGCGTGGCTAGTGGTTTGGGGGTGACCACCACATTCAAGGAGCCCCCTCGGTCCGAGCAGGCGGCCACCTGCGTACTCCCCCAACCCCCGGACGACCAGGAGAAGTACTCCTACGCGAGGCGCCATCTCTGGGTACTCACGGCGGCCTCGCTCATCAGCATGGGCTGCCTCGTCTTCAGCCAGTTCAGGCTGATCCAGTCGTCGACGTGGCTGTTCGTCCTGCTGCCGTGCCTGGGCTTCAGCGCCCTTTACTACATCGCCTCACTACGCGTGAACGGCTTCACAGCCGACTTCGATCTGAGGGGCCACCGCCAACTGGTGCGGAACTGGCGCCCCAAGGAATACCCGACGGTCGCCGTCTTCCTGCCGGTGTGCGGCGAGCCCGTCGACGTTCTGGAAAACACCTGGAGGCATGTGCGCCGACTCGCCGACCGATATCCCGGCAAGGCCACCCCGTACGTACTCGACGACTCCGCCACTCCGGAGCTCGCCGCCATGGCGAAGGAGCTCGGATTCGAATACGGAAGCCGGCCCAACCCCGGCTGGTTCAAGAAGGCCGGCAACCTGCACTACGGGCTTGGCATCTCCGACGAGGAGTACATCCTCATCCTCGACGCCGACTTCGCGCCCCGTGCGGATCTGCTGGAGGAACTGCTGCCGTACATGGAGCGTGACCCGCAGATCGGCATCGTCCAGTCACCGCAGTATTTCCGCGTGGCCGAACGGCAGACGTGGATCGAGCGCGGTGCGGGTTCCGTCCAGGAGTTGTTCTACCGGGCGATCCAGGTTTCTCGTCAGCGCCATGGCGGGGCCATCTGTGTGGGCAGTTGCGCCGTGTACCGGCGAACAGCCCTGGAGGCCAACGGCGGTACCACGCTGATCGAGCATTCGGAGGACGTGCACACGGGTTTCGACCTCGGTCGTCTGGGCTGGCGCCTGCGCTATGTGCCGATTCCCCTCGCCACCGGCAACTGTCCCGACAACGTGAGCGCGTTCTACCATCAGCAGTACCGTTGGTGCTCGGGTTCCATGAGCCTGCTGGCAAGCAAGAAGTTCTGGAGCACAAAGCTCGGATTCACCACCCGGCTCTGCTACTTCTCCGGCTTCCTCTACTACCTCCACACCGCGCTCTTCACCTTCGTGGCACCGCTGCTCCCGATCGTCCTGCTGGTGGCCATGCCCGAAAAACTCAAGGTCGAGTACATGCTGCTGGTCCTTCCCAGCGTCATCTACACGGTGCTGGTCTTCCCGTTGTGGCACAAATGCCCCTACCGGATCGAGGCATGGGCCGTGCGCCTGCTGTACGGCTGGGCGCACCTGTTCGCCATCTGGGACATCGCCCGGGGCAGGCGCCAGGCCTGGCGGCCCACCGGCTCGGCGGCCGCGGGCAGGAACACCAACCGGCGCTTCTGCATCGGCGTTCGGGTCTGGAGCGGCGGTACGGCCCTGTTGTGGGTGGGCGTCTCGGTCTGGCGCATGCTCACCCTGTACCCGCCCGACTTCGCACTGGTGTTGGCCTCCGGCCTGTTCTACGCCGTGATCGTGGGCCGCGTCCTCGTTCCGCACCGTGGCACGGCGGAAGAATCCGTTCCCGGGGTCGCGCGGAGAAAGATGATGGAGCCCGCGGAGAATCTCAGCGGACTGTGAAGCAGCGCGAGCAGGTCCTCAGAGCCCGGATCGGCGCGGCTCTGAGGACCTCTGCCGCGCCTGTCGCCGGGGACCGGGACGCTCTCGACGCCCCGGCCGGAGTGAGCGTCGCCGGGTCCGTCCGCGAGGTCAGGCGTCCTCGATCGTCGCGGTGACGGGCGTGCCGATCTCCACCGTGCGGCTGACCGTGCACAGCCGGTCGTGGCTGGTCTTGACCGCTCGCGGAAGGATCGCCCGGGCCCGGTCCGCGCCAGCGCCATCGCCCTCGCCCTCGCCCTCGCCCTCGCCCTCGCCCTCACCGTCCGGGAAAGCGACGGAAAAGGTGACCGTGAGGTCGGTCATCCGGTTGCCGAGCTCGTCACTGACCTTGGCGCCGGTCACCGCGACGGAGAACCTGGTGGGTTCCGCGTGGCGACTGGTGGCGACGTCGACGTCCGCCGCCGAGCACCCTCCGATCGCGGCGAGCAACAGCTCGACCGGGGTGAACGCGGTGTCCCCGGGAGCACCGGAACTCGTACCGAAGCTGATCGTGGCGCCGCGGGCGTTCGTCGCGACGAAGTGGCCGGTGCTGATTCGCTCGACGGTGACGGAGCGCAGGGAGTCCTCGGTCATACCGCCGACCCTAGGGCCCTTCTGATGCCGGGGGACAGGGACGCCATGGATGTCGGCTCGCGGGGTCGGTTTCCGCGACGGGCCGGCACTGCCCGTTCCGGTGGCCGCGTGTACCCGCCCCTCTGTGAACCGACCTGCCCGGTCCGCCGTATAGGACGAGGTGAACGCGCGCGACCTCCACCGGCCGGATCGGCGACGGCGAACGTCCGACCGCCCCGAGGACCCGGTGACCGGGACGGTCGGGGATGATGGGCGACCATGTCGCCTCGTCGCGTGAGCATGCCCTCGGTGCGGGCATGGGACTGGACTGCCGGAGCGGGTCCGGCCAGTCGCGCGGGAACGTGTGCGCGGGCCGGCCTGTTCGCCGTGCTCGGCACCGTGCTGGCGACGTTCGGGCACCACGCGGTCGCCGAAGGCACGGTGCCGTGGCGGCTGTCGGCCGGGTTGGTCGCGGCGCAGTTCGCGATGGTGTGGCCACTGGCCCGTCGCCGCTATGCGGCGGGTGCGACGATCGTGGTCACGCTGGCGGTGCAGGGAGTGCTGCATCTCGCCCTCTCCTACGCCGACGGTGACGCCTCGACGGCGATGCCACGGCACGCGATGCGCGCCGGGCACATGTCGGCGGCCGGGGACGGACACGCCTGGCATCACGCCGGGGCGGCGATGACCGTCGTACACACGGTCGCCGCGCTGGTGGTGGCCTGGCTGCTGCACCGGGCGGACGCCCGGATGGCGGCGGCGCTCGAAACGCTGCGCACGCTGGCCGGGGTCGCGATGGCCGCCCTGGCCCAGGTCCTGCCGCGGTTGGTGGCCGACCCGGAGAGGTCGGTGTCCCGGCTGTTCGACGGGCGGACGTGGCTGTCCCGCGTGAGGGCGGCGCACGCACAGCAGGAGGTACTGGAGCACGCGGTGGTTCGCAGGGGGCCACCGCGGCGGGAGCACCTTCCCGTCACCCACCGGCCCCGGAGTCCTCAGGGCCGGATTCTCCCGTTCCGTTCCAGCAAGGAGTTCCCCTGTGTCCCCGTCAACTGCGCCCCTGTCCACCCACCTGGTGGCCCATGCCGGCCGCCGTGTCGCCCTCGCCGGCGCCGCCGCGCTGACAGCCGCGCTCGCCCTGGCCTCGCCGGCCGCCGCGCACGCGGAGGTCGAGGCCGACCATGCCCAGGCGCTCGCGAAGGACGTCACCCTCAGCTTCGTCTCCGAGGCCGAGTCCGCGTCCGCGGGCTTCCGCGAACTGCGTGTCGTACTGCCCAAGGGCATCGCCCCCACGGACGTCACCCTCGACGAGGGCCCCAAGGGCTGGAAGCTGACGGCCACCGACGACGGCTACACGGTCGGCGGCCCCGCCCTGAAGTCCGGCATCGACGCCGAGCACAAGATCAAGGTCCGGCAGTTGCCGGACGCGAAGCAACTCGCCTTCAAGACCGTCGAGACCTACAGCGACGGGGAGATCTCCCGGTGGATCGAACTGCCCACCGGAGGCAAGGAGCCCGAACAGCCCGCCCCGGTCCTGACGTTGAAGGCCGCGGCCCCGGGCGCCAAGCCGGTGGAGCCCAGTCCATCGCAGAGCGCCACGCCCAGCGCGGCAGCGTCCGCTCCGTCCGCTCCGTCCGCCGAGGCGACAAAAGCGGACTCCTCACCGGCTGCCAGTGACACGGCCGCCGATGAGGACGACGGCATGTCCTCCGGCGCCCTGGTCGGGGTGATCGTCGTCGTGCTGCTGGTGCTCGGTGGCGGGGCCTGGTGGCTGGTCAAGCGCCGGGCGGTCTCGTCGGAGAGCTGACCTTCGGTGCCGGCGCCCCGGGGCGGAAACGTCCCGGGGCGCCAGCGTCCCCGGACGACAACGTCCCGGCGTCAGGCCGACCCCACGACGTCTCGCGGGAGCGTGCCGAGGAACCGTACGTGTGGCCGGTCTCCGGGAGCGTCGGGGGTCACGGCGGCGCGCACGCCGTACACCTGGGCGATCAGTTCCTCGGTGAGCACCTCGGCAGGGCTGCCCGCCGCCACCACCCGGCCCTCGTTCAGCACGACGAGCCGGTCGCAGTACATCGCCGCCAGGTTCAGGTCGTGCAGGGCGATGACGGTGGTGACGGGGAGTTCCGTGACGAGGGTCAGCAGGTCGAGCTGATGCTGGATGTCCAGGTGGTTGGTGGGTTCGTCGAGGAGGAGTTCGCGTGGTTCCTGGGCGAGGGCGCGGGCGATCTGGACGCGTTGGCGTTCGCCGCCGGACAGGGTGTGCCAGAGACGGTCGGCCCGCTCGGTGAGGTCGGTGCGGTCCAGGGCGGCGCGTACGGCCTTCTCGTCGGCCGGGGTGACGGGGGTCCAGGCGCGGCGGTGCGGGACACGGCCGAGGCGTACGACGTCCAGGACGGTCAACTCGGTCTGGGTGTCCGCCTGTTGTTCGACGACCGCCAGGCGGCGGGCGACCGCTCGGCGGCTGAACCCCCGCAGCGGGTGGCCGTCGAGGGTGATGACACCGGAGGTGGGGGTGAGAACGCCGGCGAGCAGGCGCAGGAGTGTGGACTTGCCGGAGCCGTTGGGGCCGAGCAGACCGGTGACCGACCCGGGGATCGGGGTGAAGCTGACCCCGTCCAGGATCAGCTGTCCGGCGGCGGTGCGGGACACACGGTCGGCGCTGAGGGTCATCGGGGCGCCCTTCGGGTGCGGTACAGGATGAGGACGAAGGCCGGGACGCCGATCAGGGAGGTGACGACGCCGACCGGTATCTCCTGCGGGTCGAGGGCGGTACGGGCCAGGGTGTCGACCCAGACCAGGAACACCGCCCCGGTGAGTGCGGTCACCGGCAGCAGCCGCGCGTGTCCGGGGCCGGTGAGGGCGCGGGCGGCGTGCGGCAGGACGAGCCCGACGAATCCGATGGCGCCCGCCGAGCTGACCAGGGCGGCGGTCAACAGGGCGGTGACGCAGAGCAGCACCAGCCGGGTCCGGGCCACAGAGACTCCGAGCGAGGCCGCGGCGTCCTGCCCGAAGGCGAAGGCGTCCAGCGTCCGCGCGGATCCGAGGCACACGACAAGCGCGGTCGCCAGGGCGGCCAGGCAGAGCCACACGTCGTTCCAGTCGGCGCCGCCGAGCGAGCCGAGCAGCCAGAACAGGACGCCCCGGGTGGTCTCGGCGTCGGCGGTCGTCAGCACGACGAAGGAGGTGAGTGCGGAGAACAGTTGCATGGCGGCGACTCCGGCCAGCACGACCCGGTCCGTCGTGGCGCCGAGGGTGTGGCTGAGCAGCAGCACCAGGGCGAAGGAGCAGACGGCTCCGACGAACGCGCCGCCGGAGACGGACAGCGCGCCGCCGCCCACACCGAGGACGACCACCACGACGGCGCCGGTGGACGCTCCGGAGGAGACGCCGAGGACGAAGGGGTCGGCGAGGGGGTTGCGCAGCAGGGACTGCATGACCGCTCCGCACACGGCGAGTCCGGCGCCGCAGACGGCGGCGAGCAGGGTGCGGGGCAGGCGCAGGTTCCACACGATGCCGTCCCGGATCAGGCTCAACCGCGAGGGTCCCGCGCCGAGATGGGCGGCCACCGCCGACCAGACGTCTCCGACGCCGATGTCCGCGGGGCCGATGGTGATGGCCACGGCGAGGGATCCCGCCAGCGTCAGGAGGCCGGCCACCGTCCGCAGCACCGTGGCCGTGACGGACGAGGTCGTCACCCGGCGAGCCTGTAGGCGCGCAGCGCCGCGGCCACCTTCTCGACGCCTTCGACGGTGCGGATCGTTGGGTTCATGGCCTGGCCGCTGAGCAGCACGTACCGCTTGTTCTTCACCGCGTCCATGCTCCTGGTCGCGGGATTGGACTCCAGGAAGGCGATCTTCTTCGCGGCGGTCTCGGCGGTCTGCGACTCGCGGGTGAGATCTCCGATCACCAGGACGTCGGGGTTGCGGTCCGCGACGGTCTCCCAGTTGATCTGCGGCCATTCCTCCTTCGTGTCGTCGAAGACGTTCCGCGCGCCGAGCGCTTCGGTGATGATGCCGGGGGCTCCGCAGCAGCCCGCCATATAGGGGGACTCCTGGTTCGCGAACCAGTACAGGACCGAGGTGTCGGAGGCGTCGATCCCGGAGGTGGCCTTCGCGACCCGGGTCCTCAGTGCCGCGACGAGCTTCTCGCCCCGCGCTTCGACGCCGAAGATCTTCGCCAGGTCTCGTATCTCGCCGTAGACCGAGTCCATGGTCAGCGGCTTGGTGCGGGCTCCGTCGCCGTCGCCGCTGTTGTCCTTGCCCTCGCAGTCGGCGGGAGAGAGGTAGGTCGGCACGCCCAGTTCCTCGAACTTCTCGCGCGGGGCCACGCCCCCTTCCCTCAGGGTGGAGGCGAAGGACGCGGCGACGAAGTCGGGTTCGGTGTCCAGCACCTTCTCGAAGGAGGGCTGGTTGTCGGAGAGCCGGGGCACCCGGGCGTCGGCCTTCGCGAGTCCCTTCATGACCGGGTCGGTCCAGGTGGCGGTGCCCGCCATCCGGTCGGCGAGGCCGAGGGAGAGCATGATCTCGGTGGTGCCCTGGTTCAGGGACACGGCTCGCTTCGGCGGCGACGGGATCGTGGTCCGCTGCCCGCAGTTGTCCAGGGTGAGGGCCGTCGAGGGGGTGGCCGAGTCGGGGGACCCGGTGGACGAGCCGCCGCAGGCCGTCAGGAGGAACGCCCCCAAGAGGAGCAGGGTGGAGCGGCGGACTCTACGGGTGACGGGCACAGAACATCCTCTGGCGTCGAGGGCCCGGTCGCGGGGCCCGTTCGTACGGGTCGCCAGCAGGTCTTCGGACTGGGGATCACCCGGCCGGAGCGCCTTCCCGGACCCTGGTCACATGTGACCGTCGTCCAGTGGCTCGCGTTGCCCCGCCCGTCACCCTCACCGCTGCGCGTCAGTTCCGGATTCGCACCGGATTCCCTTGACTGGCCTGGGCAAATTATCACGTCGTCACACGGGCCCGAGGGGCGGCGGAAGGCCGGGCGTCCGTCCGCCACGCGGGGACCGGGCCCGGCAGAGCAGCGCAGGTCACAGTGGCGGGGAGTGCAAGGTCACAGCGGTGTCCTCTGCCGCTCCTTTGTCGGTCTGTCCTAGCATCCGAGCATGACGGTCCTGCCTGACGACGGGCTCTCCCTGGCCGCCGAGTTCCCTGACGCGACGCACGAGCAGTGGCAACGCCTGGTGGCGGGCGTCCTGCGCAAGTCGGGCAAGGAAGTCTCGGGGGAGGCAGCGGAAGACGCCCTGTCCACCGTGTTGGAGGACGGGTTGCGCACCCGCCCCTTGTACACCGCGAGCGATGTGACGCCCGAGCCCGGCTTCCCTGGTTTTCCCGGGTTCCCCCCGTTCGTACGGGGCGGCCGGGCCGAGGGAAGCATCACCGGCGGCTGGGACGTCCGGCAACGGCACGCCGCGACCGGCGGCGACGCGGTGCTCGGGGATCTGGAGAACGGCGTCACCTCACTGTGGCTGATCGTCGGGGCGGGCGGCCTCCCGCTCGGCTCCCTCGGCCGCGTCCTCGACGGCGTCCACCTCGACCTCGCGCCCGTCGTCCTGGACGCGGGGAGCGATCTCGACTCCGCCGCACGGGAGTTGCTGGGCCTGTACGAGGAGCGGGGCGTCGCCAAGCACGCGGCGCGCGGCAACCTGGGCGCGGACCCGCTGGCCCACGAGGCCCGTACCGGCGATGCGTTCGACTTCGCGCCGGTCGCCGCTCTGGCGCGGCTGTGCGCCGACGAGTACCCGGGGCTGCGGGCACTGACCGTGGACGCCCTGCCGTACCACGAGGCCGGTGGCTCGGCCGCGCAGGAACTGGGCGCCTCCCTGGCGACCGGCGTCGCCTACCTCCGTGAGCTGACCGAGGCGGGTCTCTCCGTCGAACAGGCTTGTGCGCAGCTGGAGTTCCGGTACGCGGCCACCGCCGACCAGTTCCTCACCGTCGCGAAGCTGCGCGCGGCCCGCCGGCTGTGGGCGCGGGTCGCCGAGGTGTGCGGGGCGCCCGGCGCGGGGGCGCAGGTGCAGCACGCCGTGACGTCGCCGGTGATGATGTCGCGCCGCGACCCGTGGGTGAACATGCTGCGCACGACCATCGCCACGCTCGCCGCGGGGGTCGGCGGCGCCGACTCCGTCACCGTGCTGCCCTTCGATCACGCCCTGGGCCTGCCGGACGCGTTCGCGCGCCGCATCGCCCGCAACACCTCGACGATCCTGGTCGAGGAGTCCCATCTGTCGCGGGTGATCGATCCGGCGGGCGGCTCCTGGTACGTGGAGCGGCTGACGGACGAACTCGCCCATGCGGGCTGGGAGTTCTTCCAGTGGATCGAGGGCATCGGCTGTCAGGCCGCCGCCCTGCGCTCGGGCCGTCTCGGCCAGGACCTCGCGAAGACCTGGGAGGCGCGCAGCGCGAAGCTCGCCGAGCGGCGCGAACCCATCACCGGGGTCAGCGAGTTCCCGCACCTCGCCGAACGTCCCGTGGAGCGCGAAGCGGCTCCCGAGCCGCCGTCCGGCGGACTTCCGCGGGTGCGGCGCGACGAGGCGTACGAGGCCCTGCGGGCCCGCTCCGACGCCCACCTCGCGGCCACCGGAACCAGGCCGCGCGTCTATCTGGCCACGATCGGCCCCGCCGCCGCGCACACCGCGCGCGCGACCTTCGCCGCCAACCTCTTCCAGGCCGGCGGCATCGAGCCCGTCACGGAGGGCGCCTTCGAGGACAGCGGCGCCACCGAGGCCTGCCTGTGCTCCAGCGACACGCTGTACGAGGAGCAGGCCGCGAGCACCGCCCAAACCCTCAGGGCGGCCGGTGCCCGCCAGGTGTTCCTGGCCGGCCGTCCCGGGCAGTACACCGGTGTCGACGCCTATGTCTTCGCGGGCTGCGACGCCGTCGCCGTGCTCTCCGCCACCCTCGACCGCATGGGAGTGTCCTGATGGGAATCCCCGACTTCACCGGGATCGAGCTGGGGACGCCCACCACCGACGGCAGCGCCGACGAGTGGCGCAAGGCCGTCGAGAAGGCGACCGGCGGGGACGAGGCGTTCTGGGAGACCCCGGAGGGCATCGCGGTCAAACCGCTGTACACCGGCCGTGACCTGGAGGGCCTGGACTTCCTGGGCACCTACCCCGGCGTCGCCCCGTATCTGCGCGGCCCCTATCCGACGATGTACGTCAACCAGCCGTGGACGATCCGTCAGTACGCGGGTTTCTCCACCGCCGAGGAGTCCAACGCCTTCTACCGCCGCAACCTCGCGGCCGGCCAGAAGGGCCTGTCGGTCGCCTTCGACCTGCCCACCCACCGCGGCTACGACAGCGACCACCCGCGGGTGACCGGCGATGTCGGCATGGCGGGCGTGGCGATCGACTCGATCTACGACATGCGGCAGCTCTTCGACGGCATCCCGCTGGACCGGATGACCGTGTCGATGACGATGAACGGCGCGGTGCTGCCCGTGCTCGCCCTCTACATCGTGGCGGCGGAGGAGCAGGGCGTACCGCCGGAGAAGCTGGCCGGGACCATCCAGAACGACATCCTCAAGGAGTTCATGGTCCGCAACACGTACATCTATCCGCCGAAGCCGTCGATGCGGATCATCTCCGACATCTTCGCGTTCACCTCGCAGCGGATGCCGCGCTACAACTCCATCTCCATCTCGGGCTACCACATCCAGGAGGCGGGTGCGACGGCCGATCTGGAGCTGGCGTACACGCTGGCGGACGGGGTGGAGTACATCCGGGCCGGGCGGGAGGCCGGTCTTGACGTGGACGCGTTCGCGCCCCGGCTCTCCTTCTTCTGGGCGATCGGCATGAACTTCTTCATGGAGATCGCCAAGTTGCGGGCGGCTCGACTGCTCTGGGCCAAGCTGGTCCGGCAGTTCGACCCGCAGAACGCCAAGTCCCTTTCCCTGCGCACCCATTCGCAGACCTCGGGCTGGTCGCTGACCGCGCAGGACGTGTTCAACAACGTGACGCGTACGTGTGTGGAGGCGATGGCCGCGACCCAGGGCCACACCCAGTCGCTGCACACCAACGCCCTCGACGAGGCCCTCGCGCTGCCCACCGACTTCTCGGCGCGCATCGCCCGCAACACGCAGCTGCTGCTCCAGCAGGAGTCGGGCACCAACCGGGTCATCGACCCGTGGGGCGGCAGCGCGTACGTGGAGAAGCTGACGTACGACCTCGCCCGCCGGGCCTGGCAGCACATCGAGGAGGTCGAGGCGGCGGGCGGCATGGCCAAGGCCATCGACGCCGGCATCCCCAAGCTGCGCATCGAGGAGGCCGCGGCCCGCACCCAGGCGCGCATCGACTCCGGGCGCCAACCGGTCATCGGCGTCAACAAGTACCGCGTCGAGACCGACGAGCAGATCGACGTGCTGAAGGTCGACAACTCCTCGGTGCGTACCCAGCAGATCGAGAAGCTACGGCGGCTGCGGGCGGAGCGCGACGAACGGGCCTGCCAGGACGCGCTGGACGCGCTGACCCGGGCGGCCGGGGGCGACGGCAACCTGCTGGAGCTGGCGGTGCGCGCGGCCCGCGCGAAGGCCACCGTCGGGGAGATCTCCGACGCCCTGGAGAAGGTGTACGGCCGGCACGCGAGCCAGATCCGTACCATCTCCGGCGTGTACCGAAACGAAGCAGGCGAGTCCCCGTCCGTGGACCGCACCCGGGCCCTGGTGGACACCTTCGCCGAGGACGAGGGGCGGCGGCCGCGCATCCTGGTCGCCAAGATGGGCCAGGACGGTCACGACCGCGGCCAGAAGGTGATCGCCACCGCCTTCGCCGACCTCGGTTTCGACGTCGACGTCGGCCCGCTGTTCCAGACCCCGGCCGAGGTGGCCCGCCAGGCCGTGGAGGCGGACGTGCACATCGTCGGGGTCTCCTCGCTGGCCGCGGGCCATCTGACCCTCGTACCGGCGCTGCGCGAGCAGCTCGCCGAGGAGGGCCGCGAGGACATCATGATCGTCGTCGGGGGTGTCATCCCGCCGCAGGACGTGCCGACCCTGCTGGAGATGGGCGCCGCGGCCGTGTTCCCGCCCGGGACGGTGATTCCGGACGCGGCCCACGACCTGGTGACGCGGCTGTCGGCCGGCCTCGGGCATCCGCGGTGATCGATCTCGACGCGTATGTGAAGGGCGTGCTCGACGGGAAGCGGGCGATCGTGGCCCGTGCCATCACACTCGTCGAGTCCACCCGCCCTCAACACCGGGCGCTGGCACAGGAGTTGCTGACCGAGCTGCTCCCGCACAGCGGCCGGGCGCGGCGGATCGGGATCAGCGGGGTACCGGGCGTGGGCAAGTCGACCTTCATCGACGCGTTCGGCACCATGCTGACCTCGCTGGGCCACCGGGTGGCCGTGCTGGCGGTCGACCCCTCCTCCACCCGGACCGGCGGCTCGATCCTGGGCGACAAGACCCGTATGGAGCGGCTGGCCGTCGACCCGGCGGCCTTCGTCCGCCCCTCCCCCAGCGCGGGCACCCTCGGCGGGGTCGCGAAGGCCACCCGCGAGTCGATGGTGGTGATGGAGGCGGCGGGCTACGACGTCGTCGTGGTGGAGACGGTCGGCGTCGGCCAGTCCGAGACCGCCGTCGCCGACATGGTCGACTCGTTCCTCCTGCTCACCCTGGCCCGCACCGGGGACCAGCTGCAGGGCATCAAGAAGGGTGTCCTGGAGCTGGCCGACGTCATCGCCGTCAACAAGGCGGACGGCCCGCACGAGCGCGACGCCCGCGCGGCGGCACGGGAGTTGACGGGTGCGCTGCGCCTCATGCACGGCAGGGACGCCGCCTGGACCCCGCCGGTCCTCAGTTGCAGCGCCCGTGAGTCGACCGGGCTGGACACCGTCTGGGAGCGCCTGGAGCAGCACCGCACCCTGTTGGACTCCACCGGGCGGCTGGCCGCCAAGCGCAGCGAACAGCAGGTCGACTGGGCGTGGTCGATGGTCCGCGACGAGTTGCTCGGCCGACTGCACGCCGACCCGGCCGTGCGGGAGATCGCACCCGGTCTCGAACAGCAGCTGCGCGACGGCGCGTTGACGGCGACGCTGGCCGCCGAGCGCATCCTGAAGGCGTTCGGCGGCTCGGGCAGCTGACGGCGCTTTTTCTTGAGGGGGCCCGGCCTCAGGTCGCCGTGGCCGCTGCCGCCGCGCGGCCCGCCTGGCGGCCGGAGAAGAGGCAGCCGCCGAGGAAGGTGCCTTCCAGGGAGCGGTAGCCGTGGACTCCGCCGCCGCCGAAGCCGGCCACCTCGCCGGCCGCGTACAGGCCGGCGACCGGTGTGCCGGAGGCGTCCAGGACGCGGCCGGAGAGGTCGGTCTGGAGGCCGCCCAGGGTCTTGCGGGTGAGGACGTTCAGACGGACGGCGATCAGCGGGCCGGCCCCGGAGTCCAGGATCTTGTGCGCCGACGCCGTACGACTCAACGAGTCCCCGGGATAGTTGAGCGCGTTGCGGATGCCCATGACCTGGACGTCCTTGGTGTACGGGTTGTCGATCTCGCGGTCACGGGCCTCGATCTGCCGCTTGAGGGCGGCGAGTTCGACCAGATTGTCGCCGGTCAGCTTGTTCATCCCGGCGACGAGGTCGGACAGGGTGGTGGCGACCACGAAGTCCTCGCCCTTGTTCTTGAACCTCTCGATCGGCTCGGGGGTCTGCCAGATGCGGGACAGCAGCATCCACACGTTCTTGTCGGTCAGATCGGGGTTCTGCTCGGAGCCGGAGAGCGCGAACTCCTTGGCGATGATCTTCTGGGTGGTGACGAACCAGGAGTAGTCATAGCCGGTGTCGGTGATCGACTTCAGGGTGTGGAGGGTGTCGTAGCCAGGGATGTCGGGGCTGGAGAAGCGCTTGCCGGTGGCGTCGAACCACATCGAGGACGGGCCCGGCAGGATACGGATGCCGTGCCCCGGCCAGATCGGGTCGTAGTTGCGCAGGCCCTCGGTGTAGTGCCACATCCGGTCGGGGTTCACGATCCGGCCGCCGGCCTTCTCGGTGATCGCCAGCATCCGGCCGTCGACGTGCGCGGGCACACCGGTGACCATGAACTTCGGCGGGGTCCCGAGGCGGGCCGGCCAGTTCTGCCGTACCAGATCGTGGTTGGCGCCGATGCCGCCCGAGGTGACGACCACGACGGGGGCGCGCAGTTCGAACTCGCCGACGACGGTACGGGAACTGGGCTTCCCGCGGGCCGCGCCGCTGGGTTCCAGGATCGCGCCGCGGACACCGGTGACCGCGCCGCCGGTCGTCACGATCGAGTCGACCCGGTGCCGGAACCTGAAGGTCACCTTCTTGTCCGCCACCGCGGCCCGGACCTTCTTCTCGAACGGCTCGACCACGGCCGGTCCGGTGCCCCAGGTGACATGGAAGCGGGGTACGGAGTTGCCGTGACCGTCCGCGAGACCGCCGCCGCGTTCCGCCCAGCCCACGATCGGGAACCACTGCACGCCGAGCCCGGACAGCCACGACCGCTTCTCGCCGGAGGCGAAGTCCACGTACGACTCGGCCCACTTGTACGCCCAGTGGTCCTGGCCGGCCGGGTCGGTGACCTCCCGGTCGAAGCCGGCCGTGCCGAGCCAGTCCTGCCAGGCGAGTTCCCGGGAGTCCTTGATGCCCATCAGGCGCTGCTCGTCGGAGTCGACGAGGAACAGTCCGCCGAACGACCAGAAGGCCTGGCCGCCCAGACTGGCCTCGGGTTCCTGGTCCAGGAGCAGTACCTTGCGGCCGGCCGCGGCGAGTTCGGCCGTGGCGACCAGTCCGGCGAGCCCGTGGCCGACCACGATGGCGTCCGCGTCCTGCGACTCGGCGGCGAAGGCCGGGAACGCCTGTGCGGTGAGGGCGGCCCCGGCGAGCGCTCCGCCGGCCACGGTGAGCGCGTGTCGCCGGGTGATCCCGGCGGGGGGTACGGAGTTCGCCATGGGCTGCCTTCCGGAGGAGGTGCACAGGGTGCGGGAGACACCAGGGATGTCCCTGCGACGACTGCACTGTTACCGTCGGTAGCCCAGAGGGAATCAGATCGTCATGACCATGTGGTAGTGGCCGGTCGCCAACGTGATCACCCCTTCGTTGTGGCCCGGCGACAGCGCGGACGGAGAACGAGCTCATGACTGTCGTCCAAGAACGCGAGCCGGTCACCGAGATCCTGCGGACGATGGCCGTCGACGGGGAGGTGTGCGGCGAACTCGTCCGCGCGGCACGGACCCACTCCCCCGAAGTCGCGCGGCTCACCGAGGCGGAGAGCCTCTCCCACGTCACCTCCCTGGTACGGGCCGCCGGTGAGTGGTTCGGCACCTTCGACCGGGTCGAGCAACAGGACTTCACCGCCGCCCTGCTGCTGGGAGCCGACCGTGCGGACCAGGGTGTTCCGATGACCGCGGTCCTGCGCGGTGTCCAGGCCGGCCTCACCCGCACCGTGGAGATCACCCTTGACCGCTGTCGAGCGGCCGGGGTGCCCGACAGCGCCCTGCTCACCGTCGTCCTGCGTCTGAAGGAATACGGCGACGCGGTCGAGCGGCACGTGATCAACGGCTACCGCGCCGCGGAACGGGCCACGCCGCACGAGACCTCCGAGGTCCGCACGAGCGTGCTGCGGCGGCTGCTGGTCGGCGGCGTCGTCCCGTCCCCGCTGGAGATGGCCCGGGCCGGGATGCGGCCGAACGCCCAGGTGCCTCACCACTGCCTCGTCGCGGACGTCGCCGATCCCGCGGCCACGCGGCTTCTCAAGGACGGGCTGTCCGGGCTTCGCGCCGGTTTAGGCCTCGTCGAGGGGCGGCCAGCCGGACTGTGCCGGCGGATGCCCGGGCCCGAGGAGGTGGGGACCTCGGCCCTGGTCGTGGTCTCGCCGGCCGCTCCGCTGGAGGACATCCGCCCGCTGTACCGGCTCTGCGTCCGCGCCCTGGACATCGGCGTACGGCAAGGGCGGCACGGGCTGTACGAACTGACCGACTTCGCCGCCGAGATCGCCCTCGCCGACCAGCCGCTCATGGGATCACATCTGAGTGACCGGCTCCTGGGAGCCCTCGACCGGTCGGACGACTTCCATCGGCAGCTCGCGCTCACCGCGGTCACCTTCCTCGACAACGGCCGACGCCTCGACCAGACCGCGACGGCCCTGTTCACCCACCCCAACACCGTCCGCTACCGGCTCGGCCGACTCCAGCAGATCACCGGCCGCTCACCGAACGACCCCTCGTCGGAGAACCTCTCCGAACCGCTGAGCACCCTGCACTGGTGGTGGGCCCTGACCACCTGGCTCGGCCAGGACCGCGGGCCGTCAGGGCACTGACTCCCCCACTTCCGCTTAGGGAAGCCTTGCCCATCTTGTCCGGTTTTCGGAGGGTGGCCGGTGGGATCCGACCTCGATCACCTGAGGGACAGGGCCCAGGTCGGAGCGGTCGTGAGCAGCGTCGGCCGGCCGCGGCACACCGCCGGCGAGGCCGCGTCCCACCGCGGTCCGTACCTCGTCCGTGGCTTATTCCGTCTATCGTGGAAAATCACGTAATCACGACCCGTGTCGAGGCAGAGAGCACATGAGGAAACCGCAGATCGACTACGCGGCGGTCTTCCGGGCCCTGCCCGGCATGGTGGCGCTGCTCACCCCTGATCTGGTGTACGCCGACGCCAACGAGGACTTCCTGCGCCTGGCCCGCCGCACCCGCGAGCAGCTGCTGGGCCGCTACATCTTCGACGTCTTCCCCGAGAACCCGAACGACCCGGCCGCGGCGGGCATGCAGGAGACGCGGGCGTCGATGCTGCGGGTGGTGGACACCGGCGAGCGCGACACGATGGCGCTGATCCGCTACGACATCGAGGATCCCGCGCGCCCGGGACACTGGCGGGAGCACTACTGGAGCCCGGTCAACGCGCCCGTCCTCGCCGCCGACGGAAAGGTGGCGCTGGTCGTGCACCGGGTGGAGGAGGTCACGGAACTCATCCGCGCCCGCGGCGGCCCGGTCGGCGACGACCGGGCCCGCGTGCTGGAGGCCGAGCTGTACACCCGCGCCCGGGAACTGCAGGACGTCAACGAACGGCTACGCCACGCGCACGCCCGGGAACGCGAGGTCGCCCTCGCGCTGCAGGCGGCGATGCTGCCCGCGCCCGGCCCGATCGGTCCGCACGAGGCGGCCGTACGCTACCGGCCCGCCATCGGCGCCCTGAACGTCTGCGGCGACTGGTACGACCTGGTCGACCTGCCCGGCGACAACCTCGCGGTCGCGGTCGGCGACGTCGTCGGCCACGGCCTGGCGGCGGCCTGTGCCATGGGGCAGCTGCGCAGCGCACTGAGCGCGGCCTGCCGTGTCGCCGACGGTCCGGCCCTGGCCCTGGAGGCCCTCGGCCTGTACGCCCGCTATGTCGAGGGCGCCGAGTCGACCACCGTCGTGACGACCTTCATCGACTGGGACAGCCACACCGTCACCTACAGCTGCGCCGGCCATCCACCGCCTGCCCTCGTGGACCCCGAGGGCACCGTCACCTTCCTGGACCAGGCCACCGATCCCCCGCTCGCCGCCCGCCCCGAACACCTCCCCCGCCCCCAGGCCAGTACCTCCTTCACGGAGGGTTCCACCCTGGTCCTGTACACCGACGGCCTCATCGAACGCCGCGACGAGGACATCGACGCCGGTCTGGCCCGTCTCGCCGACTCCCTGACCCGCCACCGGCACGCCGACCCCGAGCCGCTGTCCGACGCCCTCCTGGCCGACCTCCTCCCCTCCAGCGGCAACACCGACGACTCGGCTCTGATCGTCATCCGCCTGTGACCCGTTCCCGCACCTCCGCGTCTCCCCACGTCTGCGCATCCCTGGCGGCTCGTTCGTCACCGCTGGTGACCGGCAGGCACTGACCGCCATCGGTGCGCGGATTCCCCTCCGGTTACCCGGCCCGACGACGGACGCGGACGGCCTGGGCGCGGTCGCCGGAGTGAGCCTCGGGCCAGACCGCGGACGTGCGCACGGGCCGCTGTCCGACGCCTTCCTCGACGGACCGCGGCCGTGCCCGGTCATCGCCGCCGTGCCGACGCTGTCCGACGGCGGTCGTGGGCGCGGTCCCGCTGCCTCGCGGCCGCCGGACAGGCCGTAGCCTCGGTGGTGTGATCCGTTTCCCCGCGCCCGACCGAAGCCCGCGATGAGCGTCGTCGACTCCTTCCCGCTCGGTGCCACGACCACGCTCGCCGAACTCGCCGGGGATCCGCATCCGCGGCTGGCGCTGCTCCGCGCGCGCGAACCGGTGTCCTGGCTGCCCGAGTTGGACGGCTGGCTGGTGACCCGTCGCGACCTCGCGGTCAGTGTGATGCGGGACGCCGCGACCTTCACCGTCGACGACCCCCGGTTCTCCACGGCGCGGGTCGTCGGCCCCAGCATGCTGTCCCTGGACGGAGACTCGCACACCCGACATCGCGAGCCCTTCACCGCCCCGTTCCGCCCCCGGGCGGTACGCGACGGCTTCGCCTCGTTCATCGAGCGGGAGACCGACCGGCTGATCACCGCGTGGGAACCGGCCGGCGCCGTCGAACTGCGACGCACGTTCGCCGGGCCGCTCGCGGTCGCCGTCATGACCGAGGCGCTGGGGCTGGCCGACACCACCCCAGACACGGTGCTCTCCTGGTACGACGCCATCGTGCGCTCGGTCTCGGACATCACCGCCGGACAGCCGGCGGGGCCAGCGGGCGCCGCGGCGTACGCGCGGCTGCGGACCGCCGTGGAGGCCACCGTCGCCGACCGGGACACCGCCTCGCTCCTGGTCTCGGCCGCCGGGCAGTTGGCGGTGCCGGAGGTGGCGTCCAATGCCGCGGTGCTGCTGTTCGGCGGCATCGAGACGACCGAGGCGATGATCACCAACGCGCTGTTGCACCTGCTGCGGCACCCCGGCCAACTCGCCCTCGTCCGGGCCGATTCCGATCTGCTGGACGGCGTGATCGAGGAGTCGCTGCGCCTCGAACCCGGCGCGGCGGTCGTGGACCGCTACGCCACCCGCGACACCGTCCTCGGCCCGGCCACGATCCGGCGGGGCGACCTGGTCACCGTCTCCCTGACCGGCGCGAACCGCGACCCCGCCGTCTTCCCCGACCCCGACCGGTTCGACGTCCGCCGCGAGAACGCGCGTCTCCAACTGGCCTTCGCACACGGCCCGCACCACTGCATCGCCGCGCACCTCGCCCGCCTGGAAACCCGAATCGCCCTCCACCGGCTGCTCGAACGCCTCCCCGCCCTGCGCCTGGACCCGGACCGCCCCAGCGCTCCGGACGGTCTGGTCTTCCGCAAACCCCCCACCCTGCATGTGCTGTGGGACGTCCCTGCCTGACTCCCCACCGGGGGCGGGCGGACGATGTCACTCCGGCTGAATTCCACACGGTCGGACATCTGAGCCAGGTCGTTGTATGTGGAAAAGGACTACGGAAGACGACTGAAGACAGCCGAGGGACAGAAGAACATCGGCCGTCGGGCCGTACCGGCGAAACACGATTCCCCCAATGCTTCCCCGCGCTCCCGTGCGCCCCCACGAAGAAAGGGTTCGGCACATCGGCAGGCAGGTTGAACTGGGCAGGACATGGGTCAAGTGCCACGTCGGTGGAACATCACCGAATTCCGCCGCCGGTCCAGACGGAGGTATTTGATGAACGCCTTTGTTCCCGAACCAGAGCGAAAATGGACTGTGGGAATTGCTCCCAGCATATTCCCCTCCCTCGCTCACGGTATCGCCTTGTTCCGTCGCCCGCTGCAGTTTCTGAATTCCTTGCCCGCACACGGTGATCTGGTGGAGATTCGGCTGGGTCCGCTGCGCGCCTGGATGGTGTGCCACCCGGACCTGGTCCACGAGATGCTCAGGGACACCCGCACGTTCGACAAGGGAGGCACGCAGTACGACAGGCTGCGGCTGCTGATGGGCAACGGCGTCGTCACCTGCCCGCACGCGGAACACCGCAGGCAACGCAGGCTGGTCCAGCCCGCGTTCCGCCCCTTCCAGGTCGCCGAGCACACCCGACTGATGCTGGACGACGCCGAGTTGGTGTGCCGTGAGTGGCGCCCCGGCCAGGAGGTCGACGTCAGCGCGGCCATGTTCGCCATGACCACCCGGGTGATCAGTAGAGTCCTCTTCTCCGACTCTCTCGACGCCACGGCGACCGCCGAGGTGCGCCACTGTCTCGCCGAGGTCGTACGGGGCCTGTTCCTGCGCACGGTCGTACCGGTCGACGCCGTCTTCCGCTTCCCCACGCCCGCGAACCGCCGCTATCGGCACGCGATCGCCCGTCTGCACACGATCATCGACGGCGTGATCGACGAGCGTCGCCGACGCGCTCCGGACGCTCCCCGCGACGATCTGCTGGAGACACTGCTGGACGCCGCACGAGGTGACGGCGACGCGGTACCCGCGGTCAGTGAGCAGGAGATCCACGACCAGCTCATCACTCTTCTGCTGACCGGAGTGGAGACCACCGCCCTGTGCCTGGCCTCCGCCTTCGACCTGCTGGCCCGGAATCCGGAAGCAGAGGAACGCCTGCACGCGGAGATCGACACCGTGGTCGCCGGGCGCCCACGCCTGACCCCCGAGGACCTCCCGCGCCTCGTACAGACCCGCGCCGTCATCACCGAGACACTCGCCACTCCCCGCCGGGCTGGCTCTTCACCCGCGTCACGACCCGCGACACGAAGCTCGCCGGGCACCGGCTCCCCAAGGGATCAATGGTTCTGTACAGCCCCTACCTCCTGCATCACGACCCCGCGTCGTTCCCCGACCCCGGCCGGTTCCTGCCCGAGCGATGGCTGCCCGCACAGGAGCCGGCCGGTTCACGGACCGCGCTGATCCCGTTCGCCGCGGGGAGCCGTAAGTGCCTGGGCGACGCGTTCGCCGTCACGGAGGCGATCGCAGCCGTCGCGGTCATCGCGGGCCGCCGGCGGCTGCGGCACCTGGCCGGTCCGGTCGAACGGCAGCGCCCGGTGGTGACGTTGGGGCCGAGGTCGCTGGTGATGATCTGTGAACCACGTGCGCGTCGTACGACTGACGCACCGACACGTGGGGACGCGCCCGCACTCAGGGCCGATGCCGCACTTCGAGTTCCGGATACCCGAACGGCAGGTGACAACGGTGTCGACGACGCATGAGGAGATCACGATCGCCCCGCACGGTTCACTGCACCCCTCGACCCTCAAGGAGTTGGTCGACGCCCACCTCCGCATGCCCTTCGGGTTCCTCAGGAATCCCCACGAGTCGGTGGCGGTGGCAGGCGTCGAGGAGTGGCTCCGCGCGCAGGGCCTGAGCCGCGAACCGGGTGTGCCGGAGATGCTCCGCTCCACCCGCCCCGCCGAGCTCGCGTCCTATACCAGTCCGGGTGTGGACGCGGACATCCTCCAGATCGTGGCGAACCAGATCGCCTATCAGTTCGTCTTCGACGACCGGGCGGAGGAGGTCGGCCGTCGGTGGCCGGACCGGCTGCTGCCCATGCTCTGCGAGAGCGTGGCGATCCTGCGGGACGGTCAGCCGCCCACCACCGTCCTCGGGGCCGCCCTGGCCGACCTGTACCGCCAGGTCCAGGAGCGGTGCACCCCGGCCCAGGCGGCGCGCTGGGCCTGGACAAGCCGGGAGTACGTCCATGGGCTGCTGTACGAATCGGTGGCCCAGAACGGCTCCTTCCCGCTGGCGACCGGACTGTGCACCTCCATCCGTTCGCTGACCGCGGGGGTCGAGCCCTTCTACCCGCTGTACGAGGCCGCGCGGCGCGGCGAGTCCGCCCCCGAGGAGCTTCATCATCCGGTCATGCGGCGCATGCGGCGCCTGTCGGTCGACGCGGCCGTATGGACGGCGGATCTGTTCTCCGCGGTGAAGGAACAACGAGCGGGGGACATGATCAATCTGGCGCTGGCCCACCAGCGCGCGCAGGGGTGCTCCCTGCCGGTCGCCATCACCCTGGCCATCCGTCAGATCAACAGCGCCATCAACGAGTTCGAGGGGCTCTACGCGCAGATCGAGCCGGTGCTGAGTCCCGCGGGACGCGACTGTGTGGAGGGCATGGCCGGCTGGATCGGCGGGTGCTACCACTGGTCCCGCAACGTGCCGCGCTACGCGGACACGGCGAGGGTGTCCGCGTCGTGAGACCGTCCGTCGCCGCGCCATAGGGCGGCACATTCAGTCGACCGTACCCATGAGGCGAACGTGGCAAGCCACGAGAGCGGGTGATTCATCCATACTTGGCCTGCTCGTTCGCGAATTCGTCCATACCGCATGTCGTGGGGCGTACGCTCTCGCTGCCTCCCGGTGGTCGAACGACAGGAAGCGGTAGGGCACATGGCACATGGGTCACGGCAACCGATCACCCAGTCCCGGCAGTTGCTCGAACGCAAACAGGAGCTCGATGCGCTCGACGCGGCGCTGTCGGATCTGCGGGCCGTCGCCGACGGCGGCCCGTGCACCCGGCACAGCGGTCTGCTCGCCTTCACGGGACCGGCGGGACTGGGCAAGACGGCGCTCATGACGGAGGCCCGCGCCCGCGCCACGGCCGACGGGTTCAGGGTGCTCTCGGGCAGGGGCGGCGAGGCGGACCAGGAGCTGGCGTTCCACGTGGTCCGCCAGCTCGTCCAGCCCACGCTGGCGTCGATGGACGAGGCGGAACGCCAGGCGTTCCTGGGCAGTTGGTACGGCATCGTCGCCGCCGCGCTCGGCCTGGAGGCGGCTGACACCTCGCAGGCGCCGGATCCGACGGGTGTGCGCGACGGGCTCGACTGGGTCGTGACGCGCCTGACGGTGATGAAGAAGGCGCCCGTCGTACTGCTCCTGGACGATCTGCACTGGGCCGACATCGAGTCCCTCGGCTGGCTCGCCTCCTTCGCTCCCCGGGCCGCGGACCTGCCGCTGCTGATCGTGGTCGCCTACCGGCCCGACGAACTGCCCTACGAGGCAACCGCGTTCCGCGCCCTGGTCGACGGTCACGGCACCCGCCCCCACCCCCTCGCACCGCTCACCACCGCGGGCGTGGCGCGGATCGTGCGGGAGCAGGTGGGGGACCGCGCCGAGGACGCGTTCTGCGCGGAGTGCTGGACGGTCACCGGCGGCAGCCCGTTCGAGACCGTGGAACTCGCCATCAGGCTCGGCCAGCGCGATCTCAAGGGCGCCCGGAACGAGCTGCCGACGATGCGGGCCCTGGCCGCAGCCGTGAAGGGTCCCGGGCTCATCGAGCGCCTCCATCGGCTCGGCACGAGCACCGTCCGCTTCACGTACGCGGGGGCCGTCCTGGGTGCGCCGTTCTCCGCGGACCTCGCCGCCACCATCGCGGCGATCGGCCGCGAGGCCGCCGCCGAGGCGACCGAGAAGCTGCGCGCCGCCCGCATCCTGGCCGACGACGACGGGCCGGGCGGCGGCCTGGGTTTCGTCCATCCACTGATCGCCACCACGATCTACCAGTCGATCCCGTCAGGTCTGCGGGTCGGCATGCACAACGCGGCCGCCGAGTCCCTCCGCGCGGCCGGGTTCGGTCCGACCGCGTCCGCCCGGCACCTGCTGGAGGTCCCGTGCGACGGCAAGTCCGAAGCGGTCGACTGCCTCCGAGAAGCCGCCCGTGAATCCCTGCGGGCGGGCGCTCCGGAGGCGGCCCGCCGCCTGCTGACCCGGGCGTTGCAGGAGCCGCCCCTGCCGGAGGAGCGCGCCGCCCTCCTGCACGAACTCGCGGGCTCGACCTTCCTCCTCGAACCCACGGCCACCGTGAACCATCTCCGTGCGGCCCTGGCGGAGCCCGGGGTCGACCCCGAACTGGGCGCCTCCATCGTCTACCGGCTCACCCAGGCACTCGCCCACACGGACCGGACGGCCGAGGCCGCGAAGGTGGCCGCCGAGGGAGCCCGGACGGCCGCCAACGCCCGGGTCCGGTTGCGGATGCAGGCCGATCACTTCGCCTGGAGCATGTTCCGCACCGACGAACCCGACTCGTCCGCCCGCTCCCGCAGGCTGACCCGGCTGGCCGCGCAGCTGGCGAGCCGGGGGCGGCCGACCGGCCGCGGACTGGAGGAACGCTGCATCCTGGGGCTGCGCGCGTGGGACGCCCTGCTGCGTGGCGAGCCACGGCGGACCGTCCTCGAACACGCCGAGAGTGCCCTGCGCGGCGGGATGAGCTGGACCGACGAGAACCGTGGTTTCGAGGTTCCGGTCTCGGTGGCCCTGGCCTTCATGTACTGCGACCAGCCGCGACGGGCCGAGGAGTTGTTCACCAAGGGGATGGCCGAGTGCGAGACCAAGGGGTGGCGGGGCTCTCATCTGGCCGTCGGCCAGACCCTGTTCGCCTACATCCGCTACCGGCGGGGCTGTCTGGCGGAGGCGGAGCACTGGGTGCGCGAGGGCCTGCGCACGGCCGAGCGGGTCGAAGGGGCGGTGCCCGCGCAGTGGTTCGCGATCGGCATTCTCATCCAGACGCTGCTGGCCCGCGGGCGCGTCGGTGACGCGCGCCGGCTCGCCGACCGTCACGACTACGGCGAGGTCGTTCCGAACGCCGTCATCTACCCCGATCCCCGCACGGTGTATGCCGAGTTGCTCCTGGCGGAGGGGCGCCCTGCCGAGGCGGAGCGCCTGTTGACCGAGGTCGGGAGCTGGCTGGACGGGCGGGACTGGCGCAATCCCGCCTGGTGTCCCTGGCAGCTGCGTCTGGCGTCCGCCCTGGCTCGCTCCGCTCCCGACCGGGCCGTCCGGCATGCCCAGGACGCCCTCGAACGTGCCCGGGACTTCGGTGCGGCGTCCGTGATCGGACAGGCGCTGCACACCTTGGCCGAGGTGACCGGCGGAAGGGCGGCGCTCGCTCTGCACGCGGACGCAGTGGACCATCTGGAACGGTCGCCCGCCGCCTACGACCTGGCCCGCGCGCTGGTCGGCCACGGTGCCTCGTTGTCCCGCCACGGTCGGCTCCACGACGCCGCGGACCGGCTCTACCAGGGACTCGAAGGAGCCGTGCACTGCGGTGCCGAGGCGCTTGCGGCCCGGGCCAGGGCGGAACTCTCCGCGGCCGGACTGCGCCCGCTGCCGCTGCGGTACGCGCAGACGGACACGCTGACGGCCCACGAACGGAAAGCGGCCGAGATGACGGCTCAGGGCCACCAGGCAGCCGTGGTCGCGAAGGATCTGCGGCTCACGGAACAGGGTGTACGACAACTGCTCTCCTCCGTGTACCGCAAGGTCGGCACCGATCCGGCGGGCCTGGCCGAGGCCCTGGAGACCTTCCCGCGTCCCCGGTCGTGACCCCGCGTTCCCGGTCGTGATGCCGGCCGCCGGGCCAGGACCGGCGGTCGCTCGGTCATCATGGGGAGGTCACGGGGCCCCTTGGTTCCTTTCGGTTCCCCTTGGTTCCCAACGGTTCCCTTGGTTCCCCTCGGTCCCCGTACACAGGAGGCAGCTTGCGGCCGCAGACCTTCCGTCCCGACGACGCCGGAGCACGGTTCGACTGGGGTTTCCCGGGTGCCGGCCCGGGGGCCGGGATCCTCGGCGACCTCTCGGGCCGGCGGGTGCTCGACCTCGGGTGCGGCACGGCCCGGCACGCCGCGTATCTCGTCCACGCCTACGGCGCCTCGGTGGACGCGGTCGACTCGGGGCCGCACGAGCGGGCTCGTGCCGAGCACGGTGCGCTGCCGGGACTGCGCCTGGTGCGGGCCGACGCGGTGGAGTACCTGAGCACCACGGAGCCGTACGACGTCATCTACTCCGTCGACGCCGTCGCGTCCATCGATCCCCGCCGCCTGCTGCCCGCCCTCGCGTCGGCGCTCCGGCCCGGCGGGACGCTGTGCTTCGGCGTACCGCACACGGACTCCCGCGGCGGCGGCCCCTCGTCGGTCGTCGAACCGCGCCGCGCGGACGGTGTCCGGACGTGGGTGCTCACGCCGGACCTCTGGACGGACCTGCTCGCCGAGCAAGGGCTGCGCGTCGAACACGTCGAGGTCCTCGACGCGCCGGACGAGCCCGGCCACGCCTCTCACCGGATCCTCCGCGCCACCCGGCCGCTGCGAGTCTCCTCCCGTCCGCGCGGCGCCGGCCCGCCGGTCCCGCACGGGGCGCTCGGCGTGGGCGCCATCCTGCACGGCCCCCGGGGCCTGCTGCTGGGCCGGCACCGCCGGGGAACCTGGGAGCTGCCCGGCGGCACGGTGGAACCCGGTGAGTCGCTCCAGGAGACGGTGGTGCGCGAGCTCGCCGAGGAGACGGGGATCGAGGCGAGCCCCGCCGACGTACGCCTCCTGGGCACACTCCTCGACCATGTCGGTGACGTCGTACGGGTGACCGTGCCCGCCCTGGTCACGGCATGGCGGGGCGAGCCGGCCGACCAGCCCGGCGAACGCGTCGGCGACTGGCGCTGGTTCGCCCTGGACCGGCTGCCGGAGAACCTGTTCGTGTGCAGCGCCCAGGGCCTCACCGCGTGGCGCTCGGACCTGCCGATCGACCACATGCCCGCCCACTTCACCCCGTACGCCCCGTGACCGCGAAGGCGCGTGCAACCCTCTCGCAACCTTGCCCGTGCTGCACTCGACGACCATGGACGAGGAATCCGCACGCGCCGTGTACGACGAGGTCCCGCGCGTCGAGCTGACCCCCGCGGCCGCCGACCTGCTGCGCCGACTGCGTGAGACGCACGGCCCGCTGATGTTCCACCAGTCCGGCGGCTGTTGCGACGGCAGCGCTCCGATGTGCTTTCCGGCGGGCGAGTTCCGTACCGGTGGCTCGGACGTGCTGCTCGCGGAGCTGGTCGTGGAGGGGGTCGAGGAGCCGGTGACGTTCTGGATGTCGCGCAGCCAGTTCGAGGTGTGGAGCCATACCCGGCTGATCGTCGACGTCGTCGAGGGCCGGGGCAGCGGCTTCTCGCTGGAGGCACCCGAGGGGGTGCGTTTCCTCACCCGTTCGCGGGTCCTCGGCGCATAGACACCGTACGGCTCACGACCGTCTGGTGCACTTCCCCTGAGTCCTGGGACAGTTGACGAGACATCAGGGGGGACAGTGACGCGTCGTCAAGGACGGTTCGGAGCGGGCGGAAACGTACTGGCGTTGCTCGCGGCGCTCGGCACGCTGGCCGGTGCGACCCTGGTGGGAGCGGCACCGGCCGGCGCCGTACCGGACGGGACCGCGCTCGCGCCGGGGGTCTCCTACCGGGAGTTCGACGTCCCGGCGGCCAAGGGGGTCGCACACGCCCATGTGCTGACCGTCGACCTGCGCGATCCCCGGGTCCGCCTGGACCTGCTGTATCCGGGGGCGGTGGCCGCGCGTTCCCCCGTCTCCGGCATGGCCGACGCCGCCGGGGCCGTGGCGGGTGTCAACGGCGACTTCTTCAACATCACCGAGACCCAGCACCCGGGTGTCGAGGCCACAGGCGCGACCGTGGGCCCGGCCATCACACGGGGCCATGTCCTCAAGGCGGCGGTGCCGGACGGCCAGCGCTTCGGCCCCGCGCTGCCGCCCGGCACCGGCACCGAGGACGTGTTCGGCGTGGGCGTGGACCGGCGGGCCCGGCTGGACGCCCTCGCCCTCGACGGGTCGATCCGCACGCCGATGGGACGGCTGCCGCTCGGCGGGCTGAACCAGTACGCGCTGCCTGAGGGGTCCATCGGCGCGTTCACCTCCGACTGGGGCAGCGCCTCCCGGGTGCGCGCGATCTGCGGCACGGACACGGACCGGGCCGCTCCGTGCGGCACGGACACCTATGAGGTGACGGTCCGTCACCATCGGGTCGTGTCGCTGTCCGACACCCCAGGCGGTGGCCCCATCGCCGCGGGGACCACGGTGCTGGTCGGCCGGGAGGCGGGCGCGCGGCAGCTGCGGACGTTCTTCCAGGGCGAGTCGGTGACGGTGCGCCACCGCCTGGTGTCGTCCTCGACCCGGATCCCCTACCGCTTCGCGCTCGGCGGCTACCCCGTCCTGCGGGGCGGGCTGCCCCTGCCCGGCCTCGACGCCAGGACCTCCGCCGTGCGTACCGCCGTGGGTGTCGCGGACGGCGGGCGGCGCCTGCTGCTGCTCGCGCTGGACGGCGCGCCCCAGTACCGCACCGGGCTCACCATCGCCGAAGTCGCGGACACCATGCGGGAGTTGGGATCGGTCGACGCCTTCAGCCTGGACGGCGGCGGCTCCACGACCCTGGCCGCCCGGGTGCCGGGCGGAAGCGCCGTCACCGTACGCAACCATCCCACGGAGGGCGCGGAACGGCCCGTTCCGAACGGCATCGGGATCTTCACGACCCGGTGACGCTCACGGCCTGAGGCCGCTGACGATGTCCGCCGTCGCCTCCAGACCACTGTTGATGCTGGGTGCGATGTTCGTGCCGGCCAGGTAGAAACCGAGCAGCAGGCACACCAGCGCGTGGGAGACCTTCAGCCCGCCACTGCGCAGGAAGACCGTTGCCAGGATCACCAGCAGCAGCACCACAGAGATGGAAATCGCCATCGTCAACCTCCTCCGCCACGTCCGCTTCGCGGCGTTCGGCCGCAAGTGTGGCGTAGCGGAGGGTTCGTCCGGGCGGCTGACCTGTCCGCCGAACGTGTGATGTCCGGCGGGTTGTGGCTACGCCGGCCGGTGGGCGTCGAGGAACGTCTCCAGTCCGGCGAGGTCGTCCGTGTTGATGTGGTCGACGCCTGCGGCGAGCAGTTCGGTCCATACGGCGTCCCGCGCCGGGCCCGCCAGGTCAGGCGTGGCCCACAGCCGCACCGTCTGACCGCGCCGGTGCGCCGTCCCGACGATGCCGCGCAGCTTCTGCCGTTCGGCGTCGGGGAAGGCGCCGACGCCCGCCCAGGTGAAGTTGAGCGTCCAGTTGTCGCTGATCAGCGGGATGAAGGAGGCGGGCGCCGCGCTGCCGAGGTCGGCGAGCCGGCCGTCGTAGAAGGCCCGGCGGACGGTCTGTGCCTCCATCGGGGTACGGGCCGCACGGTCGCCGGAGATGACAGCCGTGACCGCGCCCGGGTGCACCCGGCCATGGGCGTAGGTCGTGAACAGGTGCTGGTAGCGCCGCAGATGACGGTCGAGTTCGAGGTAGGTCGACGAACCCTCCGTCTTGATGTCGATCAGCAGTTGCAGCGGCCGCCGGTAACCCCGGTACACGGAACCGTGGTTGGCCCTGACGCGGGCGGCCAGCGGGTCGAGGTAGAGGGATTCGAGGGTGCGGGTCGGGTCGAGGTCGACGGGGTCGTGGGCGACGAGAAGCTGGTCGCCGACGAGGTAGATGTCGGCCTCGACACTGCCGAAGCGGTGGTCGAGGGCGTCGAGAAGGGGCCGCGGATGCTCGTAGTCGTTGTGCGCGTGGGCACGCCACAACGGGCGAGGCCGGTGCTGGTGTTCGCCCGCGAACGCGTCGGCGGCGGGCAGGGCGACCGCGCCCGCGAGGGCGGCGCCGAGGGTGGTGAGGGCTCTGCGTCGGGTGGTGAGGGCCATGCTCTGCCTCCCTGGTAGGCCGTACGGGATCGCTGCGAGTATGCGATCCGAACGGCCCCTGGAGGCAGTGCCGGGACAGGAGTTGGCCGGACTGCCGCTGTCCGTTCATCTCGTCCGCGCGGGGCACACGAAAAAGCCCGCCCCAGGTCGGGCGGGCTTTCCCAGGTGAACGTCAGGGGGCCTGGAGGTCGACCAGTTCGGCCAGGGTCGCGCGGTGGGCGCCCGCGGTGCCGTAGGCGATCGAGTCGGCCTTGGCCCGCTTCAGGTTCAGGTGGACCGGGTGTTCCCAGGTCATACCGATGCCGCCGTGCAGTTGCAGGGCCTCCTCGGCGGCGCGGACCGCGACGGGGGCGGCGTAGGCCTGGGCGACGGCGACCGCCACGTCGACGTCCTCGCCGGTCGTGAGCGCGTCCGCCGCGCCCCGGGCCGCCGCCCGCAGGCTGACGACCTCCAGCCACAGCTGGGCGAGCCGGTGCTTGAGGGCCTGGAAGCCGCCGACGGGCCGGTTGAACTGCTTGCGTTCCTTGAGGTAGCGGACCGTCTCGGTCAACGACCATTCCGCCAGGCCGAGTTGCTCGGAGGCCAGCAGCCCGGCCGCGGTGCGCAGAGCACGGCGTACGGCGGGTTCGGCGTCGCCGATCCGGCGGGCCGACGCACCGTCCAGGGTGACGGTCGCGAGCGGTCGGGTCAGATCCAGCGGCACCTGCGGGGTGACGGTCACGGCGTCCACGTCGACGGCGTACAGCCCGCCGTCCTCGGCCGGGACGAGCAGCACATCGGCGACGGCCGCGTCCGCGATCCCGGGCAGCTCCCCGTGCAGTGTGCCGTTCTCCAGGCGTACGGACGTGAAGGCGGCGTCCGGTGCGGTGTGCAGCGCGACGGCGAGGGCACCGATCGTCCGGCCGGATGCCAGCAGGGCGAGCAGGTCGGCGTCCGCGCACGCCAGCAGCGCCTCGGTGGCGACGACGGCACTGGTCAGGTAGGGCACGGGGGCGACGGCCCGCCCCAACTCCTCCAGGACGACGGCGACTTCGCGGTGGGTGGCGCCCTGGCCGCCCCGCGCCTCGGGCACCAGCAGTCCCGCGAGGCCCATGCCTTCGGTGAGCGCCTTCCATGTCTCGCGATCGTGGGGCGTGGCCGACTCGGTCCGCACGATCACGCCCGCCGGGTCGCAGTGGTCGGTGAGCAGGTCGCGGACGGCGGCGCGCAGCGCCTCTTCCTCCTCCGAGTACAGCAGGTCGGGCTCGGTGCTCATCGGGCGAGGTCCTTCCAGGCGACGTCCTTGTCGTTGCGCGGCTCGCTGGGCAGTCCCAGGACGCGCTCGGCGACGATGTTCAGCAGGACCTCGCTGGTCCCGCCCTCGATGCTGTTGCCCTTGGAGCGGAGGTATCGGTAGCCGGCGTCGCGGCCGGTGAAGTCGACCAGCTCCGGTCGGCGCATGGTCCAGTCGTCGTACAACAGGCCTTCCCCGCCGAGGAGTTCGACCTCCAGGCCGCTGATCTCCTGGTTGAGGCGGGCGAACGCCAGCTTCATGCCGGCGCCCTCCGGGCCGGGCTGGCCGACGGCCATCTGCTGTCGCAGGCGTTCACCGGTGAGACGGGCGACCTCGGCGTCGACCCACAGCTTCAGCAGGCGCTGGTGCAGGTCGTGGGTGCGCAGTTCGGGGCGCTCACGCCAGGTCGTGGAGACCGGGCCGATCATGCCGCCCTCGCGGGGCAGCCGCATGCCGCCGATGGCGACGCGTTCGTTGTTCAGGGTGGTCTGGGCGACCCGCCAGCCGTCGCCTGCCTCACCGAGCCGACGCGAGTCGGGGATGCGGACGTCGGTGAGGAAGACCTCGTTGAACTCGGCCTCGCCGGTGATCTGGCGCAACGGCCGGACCTCGACGCCCGGGTCGGTCATGTCGCAGATGAAGTACGTGATGCCCCGGTGCTTGGGCGCGTCCGGGTCGGTGCGGGCGATGAGGATGGCCCAGCGGGCGAGGTGCGCGCTGGACGTCCACACCTTCTGCCCGTTGACGACCCAGCTGTCGCCTTCACGGACGGCCCGGGTGCGGAGGGCGGCCAGGTCGGATCCGGCGCCGGGCTCGCTGAAGAGCTGGCACCAGACCTCCTCGCCCACCCACAGCGGCCGCAGGAGTCGCTTCTGCTCGTCGGTGCCGTACTTCAGGATCGTCGGCGCGGCCATTCCCAGGCCGATGCCGATGCGCCGCGGGTCGTTGTCGGGGGCTTCGGCGGCCTCCAGTTCGGCGTCCACGACGGCCTGGAGGGAGCGCGGGGCTCCGAGGCCACCGAGGCCCTCGGGATAGTGCACCCAGGCGAGTCCGGCGTCGAAGCGGGCGCCGAGGAAGTCCAGGCGGTCGGTGGAGGCAGGCGGGTACGCGGCCAGCAACTGGGCGGTGCGGCGCTTGAGTTCGGCTGCGTCGGTCATGCCGCCGCTCCTTCCGTGAGGCCGGGGACGACGACGACCCGGCCGGTCGTCACACCGTCCCCGACCCGCTGCACGGCGGCCGCGGCGCCGCTCAGCGGCACGCGCTCGCTGACCAGCGGCTTGATCGCGCCCCGCGCGGCCAGTTCGGTGAGCTGCTCGTGGCAGTGCTGGACCAGCTTCGGGTTCTTGGTGTTGTACAGGCCCCAGTGCAGGCCGAGGATCGCGTAGTTCTTCACGAGGGCGTGGTTGAGCGACGGGCTGGGGATGGTGCCGCTCGCGAAGCCGACGACGACGATCCGGCCCTCGAAGGCGACGACCTTGGTCGACTGGGTGAAGGCCTCGCCGCCGACGGGATCGTAGATCACGTCGGCGCCCCGGCCGCCGGTGGCCTCCTTCACGGCGGCGATGACGTCCTCGGCGCGCCGGTCGATCACCACGTCACAACCCAGTTGCCGGGCGACGGAGACCTTGTCGGCGCCGCCGACGACACCGATCACCGTCGCTCCGGCAGCCTTGCCGAGCTGCACGGCCGCGCTGCCGACCCCTCCTGCGGCAGCGTGGACGAGCAGCGTCTCGCCGGCTTCCAGATCGGCCCGCCGGTGCAGACCGAACCAGCCGGTCTGGTACCCGATGTGCAGGGCGGCCGCCTCGGCGTCGTCCAGCGAGTCGGGGGCGGGCAGGACAGCGGCGGCGTCCGCGACGGCGTACTCGGCGAAACCGCCGTACGGCAGGGCGGGGTTGGCGATGACCCGGCGCCCGTCCTGCGTCTCGCCGCAGATCTCCACCCCCGGCGTGAACGGCAGCGGCGGCCTGACCTGGTAGTGCCCCCGGGCCATCAGCACGTCCGGGAAGTTGATGTTCGCGGCGCGCACCTTCAGCAGGACCTGGCCGTCACCGGGCGTGGGCCGCGCCACGTCCGCCAGGCGCATCACCTCGCCCGGCTCGCCGTTCTCGTGCACTTGCCATGCCTGCATGCGGGGCCTCCACGGGACTGCTTCGTCTGACCGGGGTCCTTCGCATACTAAGCGGTCGCTTGCCGATCAGGGAACAGTTCCCGGCCGCCGTCTTCGGTCGCGCCTCAGTCGTCCTCGTCACCCTCGCGTGCCGACCGTTTCGACTGCTTCGACGGCTTCGGCCGCGCCCGTACGTGCATGCGCTCCCCCTGCGGCCCGAACAGAGTGAGGAACTCCGCCGGCCCCTCCCCCGCCGCTCCGAACCAGTGCGGCACCCGGGTGTCGAACTCGACGACCTCCCCTGCCGTCAGGACGGCCTCCTGCCCGCCCAGCACCAGCCGGAGTCGCCCCGACAGTACGTACAGCCACTCGTAGCCCTCGTGGGTGCGCAGTTCCGGTTTCTCGTTCGTCTGCGGAGCCAGCACCTTGAAGGCCTGGAGTCCGCCGGGCTGGCGGGTGAGCGGCCAGTAGGTACGCCCGTGCCGGGAGATCGGCGCGGCCCGTACCCGCGGATCGCGCGCCGAGGGAGTGCCCACCAGCTCGTCGAGCGCCACGTCGTGCGCCCGTGCGATCGGCAGCAGCAGTTCCAGGCTTGGCTTGCGCAGACCCGATTCCAGCCGGGAGAGCGTGCTCACCGAGATACCGGTCGCCTCGGACAACCCGGCCAGCGTCGCGCCACGCTCCTTGCGGATCCGCCGCAGGCGCGTGCCGACCTCCGCCAGAACCTCGACCATGTCGTCGTCACTCATGATGTCCATTGCAGTTTCGGCAAACACATTTGTCAACACGGCAGGGGGCGAGCGACTGTCCAAGTGGAGGTGGTCACCATGACCGAGAAGCACACCGAGAAGTACGGCGACACGTACGAGGTGGTCGTCGTCGGAGGCGGCGCGGCCGGACTGTCCGCCGCGCTGGTCCTGGGCCGGGCCCGGCGCCGGACGCTGGTCGTCGACGCGGGCGAGCCGCGCAACGCGCCCGCCGCGCACATGCAGGGCTATCTGACCCGGGACGGCATGTCCCCCGCCGACTTCCTGGCGAAGGGCCGCGAGGAGATCGCGCGATACGGGGTGGAACTCGTCCGGGACCGGGCGGTGGACGTCACCAGGGACGGGGACTTCACCGTGGCCCTGGCGGGCGGCCGGACCGTGCGCGCCCGGCGCCTGGTGATCGCCACCGGCCTCCGGGACGAGCTGCCGGACGTCGCCGGCCTGGCCGAACGCTTCGGGCGGGATGTGCTGCACTGCCCGTACTGCCACGGCTGGGAGGTGCGGGACCAGGCCTTCGGTGTGCTCGCCACGACGCCGATGAGTGTGCACCAGGCGCTGATCGTCTCCCAGTGGTCGAAGGACGTGACGCTCTTCCTGCACCGGACCGCCGAGGAGGAGCTGTCCGACGAGGACCTGCGCAGGCTGGCCGCGGCCGGGGTCGCGGTGGTGCCGGGCGAGGTCTCCGGACTGGTCGTGGCGGACGACCGGCTCACCGGGGTCCGTCTCGCTGGGGGCGCCCCCTCCAGGGAAGGCACGACCCACGCCCTCGAGGTGCTGTTCGTGGCACCCCGTGCCGTCCCGCAGACCGATCTGCTGCGACGGCTGGGCGCTCAGCTGCGGGAGACCCCGTTCGGCGCGTACGCCGAGGTGGACGAGACGGGCCTGACCACCGTGCCCGGCGTGTGGTCCGCGGGCAACGTGATGGGCATGGCCGAGCAGGTCGTGAACGCGGCGGCCGGCGGGTACCGCGCGGGTGTCACGATCAACGGGGAGCTGCTGATGGCGGACCTCGACGCGGCCGTGCGGGTGTAGAGCGGGCGCCCGCGGTGCACCATGGCTGCATGCTGCTGACCCGGCTGGCCCAGGTGTCCCAGGAGGTGGCCGCCACCTCGGCGCGCTCCCGGAAGATCGCGCTTCTCGCCGAGCTGTTCCGGGACGCGGAGGCCGAGGACGTGCCGATCGTCATCCCGTACCTCGCCGGACGGCTGCCCCAGGGGCGGCTCGGCGTCGGCTGGAAGGTGCTGAGCCGACCCGTCGCCCCGGCCGCCGAGCCGAGCCTGACCGTGCGCGACACGCACGGCCTGCTGAGCGCGCTCGGCGAGGTCTCGGGCGCCGGGTCGCAGGCCGAGCGGGCCCGTCTGGTCGGTGAGCTGATGGGCGCGGCCACGGAGCACGAGCAGCGGTTCCTGCTCGGACTGATCAGCGGCGAGGTGCGGCAGGGCGCGCTGGACGCCGTCGCGATCGAGGGCCTCGCCCAGGCCACGCGGGCGCCGGCGGCGGACGTACGACGGGCCGTGATGCTCGCGGGTTCGCTCCAGCCGGTCGCCGAGGCCCTGCTCTCGGACGGCCCCGGCGCCCTCGACCGCTTCCGGCTCACCGTCGGCCGCCCGGTCCTGCCGATGCTGGCGCACAGCGCCTCCTCGGTGTCCGAGGCGGTCGACAAGCTCGGCGCGTGCGCGGTGGAGGAGAAGCTGGACGGCATCCGCGTCCAGGTGCACCGGGACGGCGACACCGTACGGCTGTACACCCGCACCCTCGACGACATCACCGACCGGTTGCCCGAACTGACCTCGGCGGCCCTGGAGTTGAGGGGCGACCGGTTCATCCTGGACGGCGAGGTGATCGCCTTCGACGCCGCCGGACGGCCCCGGTCCTTCCAGGAGACCGCCGGGCGGGTCGGCTCCCGGGTGGACGTGGCGACGGCCGCCCGGACGGTCCCCGTCTCCCCCGTCTTCTTCGACGTGCTGTCCCTCGACGACCGCGACCTGCTGGATCTGCCGTTCGCCGAGCGGCACGCGGAGCTGGCCCGGCTGGTTCCGGAGCCGATGCGGGTGCGGCGGACCCTGGTGTCCGGCCCGCAGGAGGCGCGGGCGGCCGAGGAGTTCCTCGCCGAGACCCTGGAGCGCGGCCACGAGGGCGTGGTCGCGAAGTCCCTCGACGCCCCCTACAGCGCGGGCCGGCGGGGTGCCTCCTGGCTGAAGGTCAAGCCCGTGCACACGCTCGACCTGGTGGTCCTGGCCGCCGAGTGGGGTCACGGCCGCCGCACCGGGAAGCTGTCCAACCTGCATCTCGGAGCACGCGCCGCGGACGGTTCGTTCGCGATGCTCGGCAAGACCTTCAAAGGCATGACCGACGCGATGCTGACCTGGCAGACCGGGCGGCTCCAGGAACTGGCCGTGGACACCGACGGATACACGGTGACCGTACGTCCCGAACTCGTCGTCGAGATCGCCTACGACGGGCTGCAGAAGTCCACCCGCTACCCGGCCGGCGTCACCCTCCGCTTCGCCCGCGTGGTCCGCTACCGCGAGGACAAACGCCCCGAGGACGCCGACACGGTCGAGACGCTCCTCGCCGCCCACCCCGAGGTGAGGCCGTGAAGCGCAGCGCGGGGCTCCTGCTGTTCCGGCACACCGATCACGGGCTGGAGGTGCTGCTCGGCCATATGGGCGGCCCCTTCTTCGCGCGGCGCGACGCCGGGGCCTGGACGGTGCCGAAGGGCGAGTACGAACCCGACGAGCCCGCCTGGGACGCGGCCCGGCGCGAGTTCCGGGAGGAGCTCGGCCTTGCGCCGCCCGACGGCGAGGCCGTACCGCTGGGCGAGGTCCGGCAGACCAACGGCAAGATCGTCACCGTGTGGGCGGTGGCGGCGGACCTCGACCCGGCGACGATCAGGCCGGGCACGTTCCGCATGGAGTGGCCGCCGAAGTCCGGGCAGATCCAGGAGTTCCCGGAGCTGGACCGCGTGGCGTGGTTCGACCTCGACGGGGCCCGGGCGGTGATCGTGAAGGCGCAGGCCGCGTTTCTAGACCGGCTGGCGGAGCACTCGGCCTAGGAGGGTGCTGAAGATCTTGGCCGGATCAGCGAGCGGCGGCTGGTGCGTGCAGTTGCCAGGCGGCAGATGTGCGTGCCAGGCGTCGGGAGCCCGGCCAAGATCTTCAGCGCCCTCCTAAGACGCAACCGCGTTGCGATCCCCGCCGCCGCGCGGGAAGGTCGGAAACACAGCCCGTCCCAGGGAGGTCAGCCATGCCCATCGCAACGGTCAACCCGGCGAACGGCGAGACATTCAAGACGTACGAGGCCATGGGCGAGGAGGAGATCGAGCGCCGGCTCCAGCTCGCGGAGGCCACGTTCCGCACGTATCGGACGACGACCCTCGCGGAGCGCGCCCGCCTGCTGCACCGGGCCGCCGATCTCCTCGGCGAGGACCAGCAGGACATCGCCCGCGTGATGACACTGGAGATGGGCAAGCCGGTCAAGCAGGCCCGCGCTGAGGCCGCGAAGTGCGCCAAGGCGATGCACTGGTACGCCGACCACGCCGAGGAACTGCTCGCCGACGAGGAGCCCGCCGCCTCCGACGTGAAGGACTCCGGCGCCTCCCGAGCCCTGGTCCGCTACCGGCCGCTGGGCCCGGTACTCGCGGTGATGCCGTGGAACTTCCCGCTGTGGCAGGTGATCCGCTTCGCGGCCCCGGCCCTGATGGCGGGCAACGTGGGCCTGCTCAAGCACGCCTCCAACGTCCCGCAGACCGCCCTCTACCTGGAGGACCTCTTCCACCGCGCGGGCTTCACCGAGGGCACCTTCCAGACCCTCCTGGTCGGCTCCGGCGCGGTCGACGAGATCCTGCGTGACGACCGGGTCAAGGCGGCCACTCTCACGGGCAGCGAGCCCGCGGGACGGGCGGTCGCGTCCACCGCCGGAGAGATGATCAAGAAGACGGTGCTGGAGCTGGGCGGCAGCGACCCGTACGTCGTGATGCCCTCCGCCGACATCGACCGGGCCGCCCAGGTGGCGGTGACCGCGCGGGTGCAGAACAACGGGCAGTCCTGTATCGCCGCCAAGCGCTTCATCGTCCACACGGACGTGTACGACGCCTTCGCCGAGCGGTTCGTCGCGGGCATGAAGGCGCTGAAGGTCGGCGATCCGCTGGCGGAGGACACCGAGGTCGGACCCCTGGCCAGCGAGCAGGGGCGGTCCGACCTGGAGGAACTCGTCGACGACGCCAGGCGCGGTGGCGCGAGTGTGCTGTGCGGGGGCGAACGGCCCGACGGGGACGGCTGGTACTACCCGCCGACCGTCCTGGCCGGCATCACCCGCGAGATGCGCATCCATCGCGAGGAGGCCTTCGGACCGGTCGCCACGCTGTATCGCGCGGCCGACCTGGACGAGGCGGTCCTCATCGCCAACGACTCGCCGTTCGGACTGAGTTCCAACGTGTGGACGCGGGACGAGACGGACGTCGACCGGTTCGTACGGGACCTGGAGGCCGGCGGTGTGTACGTCAACGGGATGACCGCGTCCCACCCGGCGTTCCCGTTCGGCGGGGTGAAGAGGTCCGGGTACGGGCGTGAGCTGTCCGGGCACGGAATCCGGGAGTTCTGCAACATCACCACCGTATGGCACGGAGCGTGACGCTTCCGCGACTACGATCCCCTCTGTGAACCGCGAAGTGACTCTGCCTCTGATCGTCGACGACCGCGGGACCTTGCAGGTGGCTGCCGCCGAGGTCAGCAAATTGTTGCGGACCGTGGGTGGCCGGTGGCTGCACCTTGTCGAGGCCGGTGAGGACGGGCTCGACGAGGACACGGTGGCGGCCCTGACGATCGAGCTCGCGAAGCTCGCCGACCGGATCGACGTGGCGTGTATCGCGCACAGCAGCGGGACCACGCCGTAGCGGTCGCCCCTCTGATCGGCCGGCTTCCCGGCGACGAGGGGTGTGGGGCTGTATCCCACACCCCTGACGGCGCTACCGAATGGGCATCCCCGACAGGGTCCGGGCGATCACCAACCGCTGGATCTCGCTGGTCCCCTCGAAGATCGTGTAGATCGCCGCGTCCCGGTGCATCCGCTCCACCGGGTACTCCCGCGTGTAGCCGTTCCCGCCCAGGATCTGCACCGCCTGAGCCGTCACCTTCTTCGCCGTCTCGCTCGCGAACAGCTTCGACATCGACCCCTCGGCCGCCGTGAACTGCTTGCCGTTGACCGCCATCCAGGACGCCCGCCAGACCAACAGCCGGGCCGCGTCGATGGATGTCCGCATGTCCGCGAGCTGGAAGGCCACACCCTGGTTGTCGATGATGGGCCGGCCGAACTGCTCACGCGTCTTGGCGTACTCGAGGGCCTCCTCGTACGCGGCACGGGCCGTACCGACGGCCATCGCGCCAACAGCCGGACGCGAAGCCTCGAACGTGGCCATCGCCGCGTTCTTGACCCGCTCGCCACCCCCCGCCCTGGCCCGCTCCCGGGCCCGCGCCAGCCGCTCGTCCAGCTTCTCCTTGCCGCCGAGCAGGCAGGACGCGGGGACGCGCACGTTGTCGAGAACGACCTCGGCGGTGTGCGAGGCACGGATCCCGTGCTTCTTGAACTTCTGGCCCTGCGCCAGACCCGGCGTGCCCGGCGGGACGATGAAGGAGGCGTGGCCCTTGGAGCCCAGTTCCGTGTCGACGACCGCGACGACGACATGGACGTTGGCGATGCCGCCGTTGGTCGCCCAGGTCTTGGTGCCGTTGAGCACCCACTCGTCCTTGGCCTCGTCGTACACCGCGCGGGTACGCATCGAGGCGACGTCCGAGCCGGCGTCGGGCTCGGAGGAGCAGAACGCGGCGACCTTGACGTCGTCGGCGTCGCCGTACATCTGCGGGATCCAGGTGCCGATCTGCTCCTCGGTGCCGTTGGCGAGGACGCCGACGGCGGCGAGGCCGGTGCCGACGATGGAGAGGGCGATGCCCGCGTCACCCCAGAACAGTTCCTCCATGGCCATCGGGATGCCGAGGCCGGTGGGGTCGAAGTACTGCTGGGCGTAGAAGTCGAGGGAGTAGATCCCGACCTTGGCGGCCTCCTGGATCACCGGCCAGGGAGTCTCCTCACGCTCGTCCCATTCGGCGGCCGCGGGGCGGATGACGTCGGCCGCGAAGCCGTGCAGCCAGTCCCTGACCTCTTTCTGCTCGTCATTGAGCTCCATGGTGAATTCGGCCATGTCCCCTCCAGCGGCGACGCACGTGCGTGTTACTTACGGTAACACCGAGTCTGTTACCGGCGGGTAGGAAAAGTCAACTCCTGATGACCGCCCGGCCGCCCGTTCGATGTGCGGTGCATGCTTGGTGTTAGTTTGCGCAGGCGTTACCTAATCAGCACGGGTGGGGAGAGCAACATGGACACCACGCAGCGGACCGATCAGCAACGGTCCGCCGACCGCCGCCGGCGCGAGCTGTTGGAGGCCGCGGACAGGGTGGTGCTGCGCGACGGCCCTCATGCATCGATGAACGCGATCGCCGCGGAAGCCGGCATCACGAAGCCGATTCTCTACCGCCACTTCGGCGACAAGGGCGGACTTTACGCCGCGTTGGCCAAGCGGCACACCGACGCCCTGCTCAATTCGCTGCGGGCGGCGCTCGACGCTCCCGCGGAGCGGCGGGAGCGGGTCGAGGCCACGTTGGACACCTATCTCGCGGCGATCGAGGCCCGGCCCCAGGTGTACCGGTTCCTGATGCATCCGGCGGACGGCGGCCAGGCCGACGGGGGACACGCCGGGGAGCCGGGGTTCGATGTCGGCAAGCATTCCATTCCGCTGTTGCGGCGGATGGGCGAGGAGTTGGCCCAGGTCATCGAGGATCGGCTGGATCTCGGGCCCGGGGGGCAGCAGTTGGCCCGGGTGTGGGGCCACGGGATCGTCGGGATGATGCACGCGGCCGGTGACTGGTGGCTCGGAGAACGACCGTGCTCGCGAGCCGAGTTGGTGCGGAGTCTGGCGGATCTGCTGTGGGGGCGGCTGGCCGCGGCGGGGGACAAGATCGGCGGCCCGGGGTTCTGAAGGTTGTGGGGCGGCCGCGGGTTCACGGGGGCTGGTCGCGCAGTTCCCCGCGCCCCTGGGTGAGTCTGCCGCGCCGCCAGCCTTCACGCGGTCCGCACAGACCTTGCCGTCCGGGTGGTCGCACTCGTGCGTGGGCGGCTGCGGGATGTCGGGGGTGGTCGCGCAGTTCCCCGCGCCCCTAGGTGGGATCAGTCCCCCTGTGCCAAGAGGCTCGCCTTGCTTGTCGCCGCAGTCTGGTGCGGCGCCAGCCCTTCACGCGGTCCGCGTAGACCTGGCCTTCCAGGTGGTCGCACTCGTGCTGCAGGCATCTCGCGAAGAAGCCCGTGCCGTGGATCGTCAGTGGCTCGCCCGTCACCGTGAAACCCTCGATCACCGCGTGGTCGTAGCGTTCCAGGCCCGCCTCCAGCCCTGGGAGGGACAGGCAGCCCTCGGGGCCCCGCAGCACCAGCCCGTCCGCTTCCACCAGGCGCGGATTCACCACGTGGCCCAGGTGGCGGACCTCCTCGTCGTCCGGGCAGTCGTAGACGAACACCCGTAGCGGCTCGCCGATCTGGTTGGCGGCGAGGCCCACGCCCTGGGCGGCGTACATGGTCGCGAACAAGTCCTCGACGAGAAGAGCGAGTTCGGGGCCGAAGTCGGTGACCTCCGCGCAGGGGGTGTGGAGTGCAGGATCGCCGAGCAGGGCGAGGGGCCTCACGCGCCCTCGGGCGCCCGGGATGGAGCCGTTTCGCATGGCGGCAAGGGTACGGTCCTCACTGTCACGCGAATGTCGTACGGGCGCCGCGATTCGGGAGTGTGAATGGATCTCGATAGGCTGAGGTCCACACCACGTTGCCGGAGGCAGGAGCGCGGCGCGTACGCAAGGAGGATCGAGAACTGATGGCAGGCAACTCGGACCCGCTTTCGCCGCGGGCCAAGATCGCCGTGACCGCGGGCAAGGCGGTCGCGGCGGCATCGCGCGCCGCAGGGCGCGGCAGCGGTTCCGTGATCGGCGGCCGGGTGGCACTCAAACTCGACCCCGACCTTCTCGCCCGGCTCGCCCAGCACCTGGACGTCGTGCTGGTGTCGGCGACCAACGGCAAGACCACGACGACCCGGCTGATCGCCGAGGCGTTGCGGGCCGCGGGCCCGGTCGTCTCGAACGCGCTCGGCGCCAACATGCCGGCCGGCATCACCTCGGCGCTGGCGGGCAGCTCGGACGCGCGCTACGGCGTCATCGAGGTCGACGAGAAGTACCTGGCCGGGGTCGCGCGGGACACCGACCCCAAGTGCATCGCGCTGCTCAACCTCTCGCGCGACCAGCTCGACCGCGCCGCCGAGACCCGCATGCTCGCCGAGAACTGGCGGGAGGGCCTGGCCGGTTCCAAGGCCGTGATCGTGGCCAACGCGGACGACCCGCTGGTGGTGTGGGCCGCGTCCTCCTCCCCCAACGTGATCTGGGTCGCCGCCGGACAGATGTGGAAGGACGACGCCTGGTCCTGCCCGGCCTGCGGTGGCGTGATGCAGCGGCCGGGCGACGACTGGTTCTGCGGCGAGTGCGGATTCCGCCGGCCGACGCCCAGCTGGGCCCTGTCCGGAGACCATGTCCTCGATCCGCACGGGTCCGCCTGGCCGATCCACCTCCAGCTGCCGGGCCGCGCCAACAAGGCCAACGCCGCCTCCTCGGCCGCCGTCGCCGCCGTCTTCGGGGTGCCGCCGCAGGTCGCCCTGGAGCGCATGTACCAGGTACAGGCGGTGGCCGGACGGTACGACGTGGTCCAGTTCATGGAGCGCGACCTCAGACTCCTGCTCGCGAAGAACCCGGCCGGCTGGCTCGAAACGTTCAGCCTGATCGATCCGCCGCCGACCCCGGTGATCCTCTCGGTGAACGCGCGCGGCGCCGACGGCACGGACACCTCCTGGCTGTGGGACGTCGACTACACGCGTCTGACCGGCCACCCCATCTGCGTGGTCGGTGAACGGAAGCTGGACCTCGCGGTGCGTCTGGAGGTGGCCAACCAGCACTTCCAGGTCTGCGAGAACCTCGACCAGGCGGTGCAGCTGAGCCCACCGGGCCGCATCGAGGTCATCGCCAACTACACCGCCTTCCAGGACCTGCGCCGCCGCGTCGGCAACTGAGCACCGGACTTCAGGGGACTTTTGTGAGCGACAACCAACTGCGGGTCGTCTGGATCTATCCTGACCTGCTCAGCACCTACGGCGACCAGGGCAACGTCCTCGTGGTGGAGCGCCGGGCCCGGCAGCGCGGCCTCGACGTGGCCCGCCTCGACGTGCGCAGCGACCAGCCGATCCCGACCTCCGGCGACATCTACCTGATCGGCGGCGGCGAGGACCGGCCGCAGCGGCTCGCGTCCGAGCGGCTGCGCCGGGACGGCGGTCTGCAACGGGCGGTGGAGAACGGCGCCATCGTGTTCTCGGTGTGCGCCGGCTACCAGATCCTCGGCCAGGAGTTCATCAACGACCTCGGCCAGCGCGAGCCGGGCCTCGGTCTGCTCGACGTGGTGTCGGTGCGCGGCGAGGGCGAGAGGTGCGTCGGTGACGTGCTGGGCGACATCGACGCCCGGCTGGGCCTGCCGCCGCTGACCGGCTTCGAGAACCATCAGGGCGTCACCCACCTCGGCCCCACCGCCCGCCCGCTCGCCCAGGTCCGTATGGGCAACGGCAACGGCACCGGTGACGGCACGGAGGGGGCGTACAACGACACGGTCTTCGGTACCTACATGCACGGTCCCGTGCTGGCGCGCAACCCGCTGATCGCCGACCTGCTGCTGAAGCTGGCGCTCGACGTGAACGCGCTGCCGCCGACCGACGACCGGTGGTACGAGGCGCTGCGCAACGAGCGCATCGCCTCCGCTCAGCAGCCCGCGTGAGGACAGCCGCGCGGCGGCCCACGTGAGGACTTCGGTCGGTTTCGCCACGGGCGCGTACGAGGGAGACCTCGGGCGCGCCCGTCGTGCGTTCCAGGGGAAGTCCAGGCGGCCGCTGGTGCCGTCCGGCATCGTCTTCATCGAGATCGAGCCCGCCTGACGCCTCGTCCGCTCACCTGTGCGGCCGCGTCCATCAGGCGGACGCCTGCTACGGAGCCACCCCCAGACGCCGATAAGGTGGCCGGAAATCCAGCCGGACGACGTGGTCCGGACCCGGCCCACGTGGAGAAGGTATTTCGGGCTATGCGCATTGGTGTCCTGACGTCCGGCGGCGATTGCCCCGGTCTGAACGCGGTCATTCGGTCCGTCGTGCACCGTGCCGTCGCCGACCACGGCGACGAGGTCATCGGTTTCCGGGACGGCTGGAAGGGCCTCCTGGAGTGCGACTACCTCAAACTCGACCTCGACGCGGTGAGCGGAATCCTGGCTCGCGGCGGCACGATCCTCGGCTCCTCCCGGGTCCAGCCCTCGCATCTGCGGGACGGCGTGGAGCGGGCCCGGGGCCATCTGGAGGAGCTCGGGCTCGACGCGGTCATCCCGATCGGGGGCGAGGGCACGCTCAAGGCGGCCCGGCTGATGTCGGACGGCGGTCTGCCCATCGTGGGCGTGCCGAAGACGATCGACAACGACATCGCTGTCACCGACGTCACCTTCGGCTTCGACACGGCCGTGGGCGTCGCGACGGACGCCCTCGACCGGCTCAAGACCACCGCCGAGTCCCACCAGCGTGTCCTGGTCGTCGAGGTCATGGGCCGGCACACCGGCTGGATAGCGCTGACGTCCGGTATGGCGGCCGGCGCCCACGCCATCGTCGTACCGGAACGGCCCTTCGACATCGAGGAGTTGGCCCGCCGGGTCGGCGAGCGGTTCGAGGCGGGCAAGCGGTTCGCGATCGTGGTCGCGGCGGAGGGAGCCAAGCCGGCGCCGGGCACCATGACCTTCGACGAGGGCGGCAAGGACATCTACGGGCACGAGCGGTTCGCGGGGATCGCCCGGCAGCTGTCGATCGAGCTGGAGCAGCGGCTGGGCAAGGAAGCGCGACCGGTGATCCTCGGGCATGTGCAGCGGGGTGGCACGCCCACCGCGTACGACCGGGTGCTGGCGACCCGGTTCGGGTGGCATGCGGTGGAGGCCGTGCACCGGGGGGAGTTCGGGAAGATGACGGCCCTGCAGGGGACGGACATCGTGATGGTGCCGCTGGCGAAGGCGGTGGAGACGTTGAAGACGGTTCCGGCGGAGCGGTACGCGGAAGCGGAGTGCGTGCTCTGACGTGCCGATGAGAGCTCGGCGCGTTCGGTCGAGTCGTTGTCCTGCCCCCGGTCACATCAGTGGCCGGGGGCGGTTCTAGTCTTGGGGCGGACAGAAACCGTGCAACCCCCACGAATCAGGAGCCGGCGGAAATGGATCACAGCGGGCACGGCATGATCATGGATCTGCCGCCGTTCACGCTGGGGCGGGGTCTTCAGTGGTCGGCTGACCCGTTCTTCCTGGTGGCCTGCCTGGTGGGCCTCGGTCTGTACGGGTGGGGGGTCGTGCGGCTGCGGCGGCGTGGGGACGCGTGGCCGGTGGGGCGGACGGTCGCGTATGTCGCCGGCGTGCTGACCATCGCGCTCGTGATGTGCACCGGGCTGAACGACTACGGCATGGTCATGTTCAGCGTGCACATGGTGCAGCACATGGTGATCAGCATGCTGTCGCCGATCCTGATCCTGCTCGGCGCCCCGATCACGCTGGCGCTGCGCGCGATGCCGCCGGCGGGGCGCGGCCGCAAGGGCCCGCGCGAACTGCTGCTGATGTTCCTGCACAGCCGTTACATGCGGATCATCACGCACCCCGCGTTCACCATCCCGCTGTTCATCGCGAGCCTGTACGCGCTGTACTTCACCCCGATATTCGACTTCCTGATGGGGTCCAGGACCGGGCACATCGCGATGATGGTGCACTTCCTCGCCGTCGGCGTGGTCTTCTTCTGGCCGATCATCGGAGTGGACCCGGGCCCGAACCGCCCCGGCTATCTGATGCGGATGCTGGAGCTGTTCGCCGGCATGCCCTTCCACGCCTTCTTCGGCATCGCGCTCATGATGGCGTCCACGCCGATGGTCAAGACGTTCGAGAACCCGCCCGCCTCGCTCGGTATCGACGCCCTGTCGGACCAGAACGCGGCCGGCGGAATCGCGTGGGCGTTCAGTGAGATTCCGTCTGTACTGGTGCTGATCGCACTGCTGTTCCAGTGGTACGGATCCGAGCAGCGGCAGGCCAAGCGCCAGGACCGGGCCGCCGACCGGGACGGCGACAAGGAACTCGAGGCATACAACGCCTATTTGGCCTCATTGAACGCACGCGGGCGTTGAAGGGCCGCTCATTCAGTAGCATGAAGCGCGATGGGGGAACCGCCGGGGGGAGCGGTGATGACACTTCGCGCATTGATGCAAAGGCTCGCGAAAAGGATTGCGTGTCTACTGGTTCTCGTTCTCGTACTGAGCGGATGCGACAGAGACACGTCCTTGTCGGTGGTGAAGGCGGTCGCCGTGGGAGTGCCCTCCCTGGCGCCGTTCTTCGACGAGCACAGCGGGCTCGGCCAGGACGCCCAGGTCCGGTCGCGTCCCGCACACGGCGGGTTGCAGCAGGGCGACACACCGGGACTGTACGGGGGCTCGAAACAGCCGACGCTCTGTGATGTCGAACGGCTCGAACAGTTCCTCACGGATCCCGCGAACGAGCGGAAGGCCCAGGCGTGGGCAAGGGCGCTGGGGATAGCCAGGGAAGAGATCCCGGATTATCTGGAACGACTCACACCCGTTCTGTTGCGTCACGACACTCTTGTGAAGAACCACGACTACAAAAAGGGAAAGGCCGTCCCCTACGACTCCCTGCTCCAGGCGGGAATCGCGATTCTGGTCGATCCGCGTGGGCTTCCCGCCGCGAAGTGCTCGTGCGGAAATCCACTACGTCCTTTCCAGGGCGACACGAGCCGGATCTCCGTCAGGTTCGAGGACGGCAACAAGAAGTGGCGGGGATACGAGCGTTCGTCGGTGGTGGCCGTACGGCCCGCCTCCCGGACACTGGACCGGATCGCCCTCGTCGACGTCCACACACCCGAGCGGGGCATCAACCGGCCGGTCGGCACGACGGGCGAGGACGACTCCGCCTTCGACACCCGGAAGCGGCGCGCGGTGCCGAACCTCGCCGGGACGACGTTCGGGCAGGCGAGCCGACGGCTGGCCGACGCGGGGCTGGCGGCCGGCTATGACGGGCAGGTGCCGCCGGACGCGGCCAGGGTCACGGCCACGGATCCGCCCGCGGGGACCGAGCTGCGGTTCGGGGAGTACGTGACGCTGAGCGTGGCCGGGGGTGAGTCCGGACGCGGGCAGGAGGGCACGTCCGGGGTCCCCCCGGAGAAATCCTCCAAGGGCCCCTCCGTGGGCCCGTCCGAGGGCACGTCTGGTGGGACGACCGGTGGGACGACCACTCCCCCGTCGTCCGGGTCCTCAGGTGCGACGAGCACACCACCGCCGTCCAGCGATGGACCAAAGCCCCCCTCGTCCGGTACGTCCGGTACACCTGGTATGCCCGGTACCTCGCCCGGCTCGCAGCCCCCGGCGTCCGACCCGCCGCCCGGCTCCAGGCCCCCGTCCCCGGACCCGCCGCCCGCCTCCGAGCCCGCCGCCGCCTCGCCCCCGGCCGACGCGCCGCCCGCGTCCGTTCCTCCGGCCAGTTCGCCGCCGCAGGTGACGAGCGCGCGCCCGCCCAGTGATCCGCCCCCGCCCGGCACCCCGGTCACCACCAGTGCCCCGCCCCCGACGAGCGCCCCCGTCACCAGTGAACCCGCCGGCAGTGAACCGGCGAGCGGCGAGCCGACCGTCGGCGCGTTTCTGTAGCGCCTCCGTAGAACCCGGGAGTCACCGGATGCCCCAAGGATCATCGACGTCGGGAGTGGGCCGGGTCATCGCCGGCCGCTATGTGCTGCTGAACCGGCTCGGCAGTGGCGGTATGGGCCATGTGTGGCTCGCCCACGACCAGAGACTCGCCTGCGAGGTCGCGCTCAAGGAGATCGTGTTCCGCGACCCGGCCGAGGCGCGTCACGAGCGGGAGGCGCGGGTGGCGCGGGCCCGCGCCGAGGCTCGGTACGCGGCCGGGCTGCGCGGCCATCCGCACGTGGTGACCGTGCACGACGTACTGGAGCACGACGGGCTGCCGTGGATCGTCATGGAGTACGTGGCGGGCGCCGTCGACCTGCGGGACCTGGTCGGGACGCGGGGGCCGCTCGCCCCCGCCGAGTGCGCCCGGATCGGCCTGGCCGTGCTCGACGCGCTGACCGCGGGGCACGAACGGGGCGTGCTGCACCGGGACGTGAAACCGGCGAACATCCTGCTGGCGCCGGATCGCACGGGGGCTCCGTACGGACGTGTCCTGCTCATGGACTACGGCATCTCCGTGCAGCCGGACGCCGGTGAGACGCGGTACACGCTGGCGTCCGTCCTCGTGGGCACGGCCGGCTATCTGGCGCCCGAGCGGGCCACGGGCGAGGCGCCCACCCCGGCCGCCGACCTGTTCTCGCTGGGCTGCACGCTCTACCACGCCGTGGAGGGCGAGGGGCCCTTCGAGCGTGAGTCGCATCTCGCCGAGATCACCGCGGTGGTCATGGAGGAGCCACGGCCGGCCGTGCGGGCCGGGGCGCTGGCGCCCGTGCTGCGGGCCCTGCTCGCGAAGGACCCGGACCGGCGGCTGACGGCGCCGGAGACCGAGGCGGCGCTGTCGCGGATCGTCACCCCGCAGGCGGAGGCGTACGCCCGCACCCAGACCGACCTGGGGTCGCAGCCGCCGTGGGCGGGCGTACCCGCGCCGCCGACGGATCCGCAGGGGTACGGGTCTCAGCCCGCGGGGTCGCTGGGACACGGGCCGCCGCCCGTCGGATCGCTTGAGCACGGGTCGGCCGCGGGTTCGCGGGGATACCGGTCGTCGAGGAGCGTGGGCTCGCAGGGGTACGGGGCGGACGCGGACGGGTTCGGGCCGTCGGTGCTGCCCACCGCCGAACCCGGCCGGCGGCGGCGTGAGCGCTCGCACGGCCTGCGGGCCGCCCTCGCCTGCGGACTGGGGCTGGCGCTCGCGCTGGGCGGTGTCTGGTACGCCATGGCCGACCGATCGGGCGGCGGTTCCGAGACCGGGACCGGGCCGCCGTACGGCGAGACCGTCGGGCTGGCCCAGCCGTTGCGCGAGGGCGACTGTGTCCTCGCCCAGTGGGCGGGCGCCCGTTTCCACGGTGTGCCCCGGCTGACCCTGGACACCACCTGCGGGACCACGGCGGCACCGGACGGGCAGGTGCTGGCCCTTGTGGCGGCCGCGTCGGCGGACGAGGCGCGGCGGCTGGGGCCGGCCCGGTGCGAGGAGCGGACGCGGGAGATCCGGGACAAGCTCGCCGATGTGCGCAGTCTCGCCGTCGTGCCGTCGCAGGACGGTTTCCGGGCCGCCGGGCGGCGCAGCGCCTGTCTGGTGCTGGGCGCGCACGGGCCGGTGTACGGGCCGCTGGGCGGCCACCGCGGGCCCGGCTCGGCGTTCGCGGACACGGCGACCATGCAGAAGCGGGACTGTCTGGACGTCCGCTCCAACCGGGACGCCAGGCTGGTGGCCTGCGGCGGACCGCACGACGAGGAGGTGCTCGGGTTCACCCGGCTCGGCGCCGAGGTCACGCTCCCCGAGGCGCGCACCGAGTCGGACGTGGCGTGCGGGCGGGAGGTGCCGCCGGGCGACTACGGATTCGACCCGTCGGCCTATACGGCGGGCTCCTGGACCAGCGAGGGGCCCTGGAAGAACGGCACACATTTCGTCGTGTGCACCGTCCGGAGGCAGAACGGGGGCACCATGGAGTCAGACGAACCATGAGGAGGGTGTTGCGATGCCCGGTTCCCCGGACGGCTCGACCAGAACGATGGGGGTGCTCACCGTAGGCGGACTCGTCGCGGTGACCGCCTACACGGTGGCTCTCGGCAGTAACGGCTGGCTGTGGTTCGGCTGGGTCGTGCTGGGGCTGATCACCCTCGGGATGGTGGCCACCCGCAGCACCTGACCGTCAGCCGTCGCTGAGGCGGCTCGCGGAGTGCACCCCCGGCTGGTACTTCGGCAACCGGGCGGTGATCTTCATGCCCGCTCCCACGGCGGTCTCGATGACCAGGCCGTAGGCGTCGCCGTAGACCTGGCGGAGCCGGTCGTCCACGTTGGACAGGCCGATGCCGCCGGACGGGCTGATCTCGCCCGCGAGGATGCGGCGCAGCAGGGCGGGGTCCATTCCGGCGCCGTCGTCCTCGATGACGACCAGGGCCTCGGCGCCGGAGTCCTGTGCGGTGATGCTGATGTGGCTCTTGCCGGACGCCGCCTTGCCCTCCAGGCCGTGCTTGACGGCGTTCTCGACGAGGGGCTGGAGGCACAGGAACGGCAGGGCGACCGGCAGCACCTCCGGGGCGATCTGCAGGGTCACCGAGAGGCGGTCGCCGAAGCGTGCCCGTACGAGCGCCAAGTAGTGGTCGATGGCGTGCAGTTCGTCGGCCAGGGTGGTGAAGTCGCCGTGTCTGCGGAACGAGTAGCGGGTGAAGTCGGCGAACTCCAGGAGCAGTTCGCGGGCCCGCTCGGGGTCGGTGCGCACGAACGAGGCGATCACCGCGAGCGAGTTGAAGATGAAGTGCGGGGATATCTGGGCGCGCAGGGCCCTGATCTCGGCCTCGATGAGGCGGGTGCGGGACTGGTCGAGGTCGGCGAGTTCCAGCTGTACGGAGACCCAGCGGGCGACCTCTCCGGCGGCCCTGACCAGGACGGCGGACTCGCGGGGCGCGCAGGCGACCAGGGCGCCGTGGACGCGGTCGTCGACGGTGAGGGGGGCGACGACCGCCCAGCGCACCGGGCAGTCGGGGGTGTCGCATCCGAGCCGGAACGCCTCTCCGCGGCCGGTCTCCAGGGGGCCCGCCAGCCGTTCCATGATCTCGGAGCGGTGGTGGCCGCCCACGCCGTCCCAGACCAGGACCTCCTGGTGGTCGGTCAGACACAGCGCGTCCGTGCCGAGCAGGGTGCGCAGCCGGCGGGCCGACTTGCGGGCGGTCTCCTCGGTCAGGCCGGCCCGCAGCGGCGGCGCGGCGAGGGAGGCGGTGTGCAGGGTCTCGAAGGTGGCGTGCTCGACGGGGGTGCCGAGTCCGCCGAGGTTCTGCGGGCGCGCGGTGCGCCTGCCGAGCCAGAAACCGGCGGCGAGCAGGGGCAGGATCGCCACGCACAGCCCGGCGAGGAAGCCGCTCATGTCGTCACCGTCACCGGGTGAGGCACGCTCATGCCTTCACCTCCGCCCGCAGTTCCTCCGGCAGATGGAAGCGCGCCAGGATCGCCGCCGTGCCCGCCGGTACCCGTCCCGCCGTCGCCAGGGACACCAGCACCATGGTGAGGAAGCCCAGCGGCACCGACCACAGCGCGGGCCAGGCGAGCAGGGCGTGCAGCGGGCCGGTGCGCGGGAAGCCCGCCATGGTCGCGGCCACGGCGACGAACGCGGAGCCGCCGCCGACCAGCATCCCGGCGGCGGCGCCCGGCGGGGTCAGCCTGCGCCACCAGATGCCGAGGACGAGGAGCGGGCAGAACGACGAGGCGGACACGGCGAAGGCCAGGCCCACCGCGTCCGCGACGGGCAGTCCGCCGACCAGGACGCTCGCGGCGAGCGGTACGGCCATGGCGAGGACCGTGCCGAGCCGGAAGTGCCGTACGCCGCGCGAGGGCAGGACGTCCTGGGTGAGGACGCCCGCGACGGCCATGGTCAGCCCGGAGGCCGTGGACAGGAACGCGGCGAAGGCGCCGCCCGCCACCAGCGCGCCGAGGAGGTCGCCGCCGAGGCCGCCGATCATGCGGTCGGGCAGCAGCAGGACGGCGGCGTCCGCGTTGCCGGTGAGGGTGAGTTCGGGGGTGTAGAGCCTGCCGAGGGCGCCGTAGACCGGCGGCAGGAGGTAGAAGACGCCGATGAGTCCGAGCACGGCCACCGTGGTGCGCCGGGCGGCGACGCCGTGCGGGCTGGTGTAGAAGCGGACGACGACGTGCGGCAGGCCCATGGTGCCGAGGAAGGTGGCGAGGATCAGTCCGTACGTGGCGTACAGCGGGCGTTCCTCGCGGCTCGCGGCCAGGGAGGTCGACATGCCGCCGTTGGTGCCGCGGTCGGCGGCCGGGACGGTGGCGCCCTTGGCGAAGGTGAGCCGGGTGCCCTGCTCGATGTGATGGGTGCCGGCCGGGAGCCGCAGCCGCTGCCGGTCGTGCGGGCGGCCGTCGACGGTGCCGGTGACCGTGACGGTCAGGGGCCCCTCGAGCTTGAGGTCGAGGCTGTCGTCGACACGGACGACCCGCTGCTCACGGAGGGTCACCGGTTCCTCGAAGGCGTGCCGGGGTGCTCCGTCGCCCTGCCAGGCGAGCAGCAGGAAGAGGGCGGGGACCAGCAGGGCGGTGAGCTTGAGCCAGTACTGGAAGGCCTGCACGAAGGTGATGCTGCGCATGCCGCCGGCGGCGACGGTGGCCACCACGACGACCGCGACAATCACTCCGCCGGACCATTCGGGCGCCCCGGTCAGCACGGTCAACGTCAGTCCGGCGCCCTGGAGTTGAGGCAGCAGGTACAGCCAGCCGACCCCGACGACGAAGGCGCCCGCCAGCCGCCGTACGGCCTGGGAGGCGAGCCTGGCCTCGGCGAAGTCGGGCAGCGTGTAGGCGCCGGAGCGGCGCAGCGGGGCGGCGACGAACAGGAGCAGGACCAGATAGCCGGCGGTGTAGCCGACGGGGTACCAGAGCATGTCCGGGCCCTGGACCAGGACCAGTCCGGCGATACCGAGGAAGGAGGCGGCGGAGAGGTACTCGCCGCTGATGGCGGCCGCGTTCAGTCGGGGACCGACGGTGCGGGAGGCGACGTAGAAGTCGGAGGTGGTGCGGGAGATGCGCAGGCCGAAGGCGCCGACGAGGACGGTCGCGACGACGACGAGGGCGACGGCGGGGACGGCGTAGTTCGAGTTCATCCGCGGTCGGTTCAGCGGTCTTCGACGAGGCGCACGAAGTCCCGTTCGTTGCGTTCGGCGCGCCGCACGTACCAGCGGGCGAGCAGCACCAGGGGGATGTAGAGGCCGAAGCCGAGGACGGCCCATTCCAGGCGGCGGGCGTCCGGCATCGCCGCGAAGAGCAGGGGCAGCGGGCCCACCAGGAGGCCGAGGACCGCGAACACGGTGAGGGCGGCGCGCAGTTGGCTGCGCATCAGGGAGCGGACGTAGGTGTGGCCGAGGGTGGTCTGTTCGTCGATCTCGGTGCGCGGGCGGTAGTAGCCCAGGACGCGGCGTTCGCGCCGGGGTGGGCCGGTGACGACGACTCGGCGTTCGGTGGGGTTCTGGGGCACCGTCACGGCCTCCTCATCAGCAGGTCCCGCAGCTCACGGGTGTGGCGACGGCTGACCTGGAGCTCCTCGGAGCCGACCCGGACGCTCACCGTGCCCGCGTCCAGGCGGAGTTCGCCGATGTGGCGCAGGGCGACCAGGTGGCGGCGGTGGATGCGGACGAAGCCTCGGAAGCGCCAGCGTTCCTCCAGGGTCGACAGCGGGATCCGTACGAGATGGCTGCCCTTGTCGGTGTGCAGCCGGGCGTAGTCGCCCTGCGCCTCGACGTGCGTGATGTCGTCGACGGAGACGAAGCGGGTCACACCGCCGAGCTCGACGGGTATGTGGTCCGGGTCGGGTTCGTGCACGGGGATGCGGGGGCCCAGGTCGCTGCGCTCGGCGGCCCGGCGGACGGCCTCCGCGAGACGTTCCTTGCGGACGGGTTTGAGGACGTAGTCGACGGCCTTGAGGTCGAAGGCCTGGACGGCGAAGTCCTCGTGCGCGGTGACGAACACGACCAGCGGCGGTTCGGCGAACCCGGTCAGCAGGCGGGCGAGGTCCAGGCCGTCGAGGCCGGGCATGTTGATGTCGAGGAAGACCACGTCGATGGCCTCCGGCCCGTGCGGCCCGGACTCCAGCGCCCGGTTGATCCGGCGCAGCGCCTCGGTCGCGTCACCCGCGCCCTCCGCACTGCCGATGCGGGGGTCGGCGTTCAGGAGATAGAGCAGCTCCTCCAGTGAGGGGCGTTCGTCGTCGACAGCCAGGGCGCGCAGCATGAAGGTGGAGTCTAGGAGCAATTCGTACGACTGGACATGTGCCGGGGTGTGCACGTGCGCGCTGGGCGGGGTGCCCTTGGGGTGCTGGATACAGTGCCCGCATGAACAGCAGGCTCACACCGTTCGACGAGCTCGACCGGAAGATCGTCACCGCGCTGATGGCGAACGCCAGGACCAGTTTCGCCGAGATCGGCGCGGTGGTCGGGCTGTCCGCGACGGCGGTGAAGCGGCGGGTGGACCGGCTGCGCGACACCGGTGTGATCACCGGGTTCACGGCGACGGTGCGGCCGTCGGCGCTGGGCTGGCTCACGGAGGCCTACGTCGAGGTGTACTGCGAGGGCGCGGCCCCGCCCCGGCGGCTCGCGGAAATGGTCCGCCACCATCCGGAGATCACCGCGGCCATGACGGTGACGGGCGGGGCGGACGCGCTGTTGCATGTGCGGGCGCGGGACGTGGACCATTTCGAGGAGGTGCTGGAGCGGATCCGGACGGAGCCGTTCATCCGGAAGACGATCAGTGTGATGGTGCTGTCCCACCTCCTCCCGGAGAGCCCGGAGGCGGGTGCCAGCCAGCCCGTTCCGGAGGAAACGCCGGGGGACGCAGCAAACATGCGTTGAACCGGCTGAAGACGCAGCGATCCTGCGCAGACACGCAATTTTTGTTTCTTGTCGGGTGTATCCACCTCTTCCTACCTTGGTGTCAACCCTCAGTCGACACCGCAGGAAGCGGAGGAACCCCTCTGTGACCGATACCCGTGTGCCGCGCCGACGGCGCTTCCTCGTCTGCGAACCCAGACACTTCGCCGTGCAGTACGCGATCAACCCCTGGATGCATCCCGACAACCGAGTCGACGCCGATCTGGCCCACGAGCAGTGGCAGGAACTGATCCGCGCCTACCGGGCCCACGGCCATGAGGTCGACACCCTGGAGCCGGTCCCGGGTCTCCCGGACATGGTCTTCGCCGCCAACTCGGCGGTCGTGGTCGGCGGCCGGGTCTTCGGCTCGCTCTTCCACGCGCCCGAGCGCCGTCCCGAGTCCACGCACTACGACACCTGGTTCAAGGCGGCGGGCTACGACGTCCACCGCCCCGAGTCCGTCTGCGAGGGCGAGGGGGACCTGGTGTGGACGGGCCGCTACCTGCTGGCCGGCACCGGCTTCCGCACGACCCGCGAGGCGCACCGCGAGGTGCAGGAGTTCTTCGGCCACCCGGTGATCAGCCTGACGCTGGTGGACCCGTACTTCTACCACCTCGACACGGCCCTGTTCGTCCTGGACGGCGGGCACGACGGAAACATCGTGTACTACCCGGAGGCCTTCTCCCACGGCAGCCGCGCGGTCCTCGCGCGGCTGTATCCGGACGCGGTGCTCGCCACCCGCGACGACGCGATGACGTTCGGACTGAACTCCGTCTCCGACGGCCGGAACGTCTTCATCGCACCCCGGGCCGAGGCGCTGGCCACCCGCCTCGCCGACCGCGGCTATGTCCCCGTCCCCGTCGACCTCTCGGAGTTCCAGAAGGCCGGCGGTGGCATCAAGTGCTGCACTCAGGAGATCCGCTCATGACCGCTCCCGTCCGCACGCGTTCGTCCGCCGATCTGATCATCGCCGAGGAGCCGGTGCTGGCGCACAACTACCATCCGCTTCCCGTGGTCGTCGCCCGCGCGGAGGGCACCTGGGTGGAGGACGTGGAGGGCCGCCGCTACCTCGACCTGCTGGCCGGCTACTCGGCCCTCAACTTCGGTCACCGGCACCCCGCCCTGATCGAGGCGGCGCACCGCCAGCTGGACCGGCTGACGCTCACCTCGCGCGCCTTCCACAACGACCGGCTCGCCGAATTCGCCGAGCGGCTGGCGGAGTTGACCGGCCTCGACATGGTGCTGCCCATGAACACCGGCGCCGAGGCGGTGGAGAGCGCGATCAAGGTGGCCCGCAAGTGGGCGTACGAGGTGAAGGGCGTCCCGGCGGACCGGGCCACGATCGTGGTGGCGGCGGACAACTTCCACGGCCGTACGACGACGATCGTGTCGTTCTCCACGGACGAGACGGCCCGGGCGGGCTTCGGCCCCTTCACACCGGGTTTCCGTGTGGTGCCGTACAACGATCTGGCCGCGCTGGAGGCGGCGGTCGACGAGACGACGGCGGCGGTGCTGATCGAGCCCATCCAGGGCGAGGCCGGCGTGGTCATCCCGGACGAGGGCTATCTGACCGGCGTACGTGAGCTGACCCGCCGCCGGGGCTGTCTCCTCGTCGCCGACGAGATCCAGTCGGGGCTCGGCCGCACGGGCCGCACGCTCGCCGTGGAGCACGAGGGTGTGGTGCCGGACGTGCTGCTGCTGGGCAAGGCGCTGGGCGGCGGCATCGTCCCGGTGTCCGCGGTCGTCGCCCGCAGGGACGTGCTCGGTGTACTGCGGCCGGGCGAGCACGGGTCGACGTTCGGCGGCAACCCGCTCTCGGCCGCTGTCGGCACGGCGGTGATCGAGTTGCTGGAGACGGGCGAGTTCCAGCGCCATGCCGCCGACCTGGGCACGGTGCTCCGCGACGGGCTCACGGGACTGGTCGGCAAGGGCGTCGTCGGCTTCCGCGCGCGCGGACTGTGGGCGGGCGTCGACGTGGACCCGGCCGTGGGCACCGGCCGTGAGATCAGCGAGCGTCTGCTCCGCGAGGGCGTCCTGGTCAAGGACACCCACGGCTCGACCATCCGCCTGGCCCCACCCCTGACGATCACCGGCGAGGAGCTCGCCATGGCGCTGGGGGCGCTGAAGAGGGTACTGACCCGGGGGTGACCCGGGCGGGGCGCCCGGCGCGGTGATGGCGTACGGGGGCGGGCGCCCAGTACTAAGAGTTCCGGCTCGACCGCCGGTTCAGGGGTGCGGGTGCGCTGTAGCTTGTGGCGCAGTTCCCCGCGCCCCTTCCGGTGCGCCCCTTCGGGGCTGCCCCGGACTTCGACAGACAACCGTTGTCGGTTTCTTCGATCCGTCCGAGCGGACGCCGGTCGACCGCGCGATTCCCTCCTAAAGGGGCAGGATTGAGTCAAGTAGTGGTAGACCACTCTCAGCGACAGAGAGGTCGGCCGTGGGCACAGACGAGGAGCGTGACGTCGCCCGTCGGCGGTTCGACGTGGCGGATGCCGCACCCGTGCTGCTCGACGCGGCGGGGGTGGTGACGAGCTGGAGCACGGAGGCGGAGCGGCTGCTGGACCACCCCGCCGCCGAGGTGGTGGGCACGAGCCTGGCCGAGCTGGTGTCCGCCGAGGACGCCGGGCGGGTGCCGGGCCTGGTCGAGCGGTGGCACCGGGACGGCGGCTGGGCGGGGCTGCTGGTGGTCCGGCACGCCGACGGACGGCCGGTCAGGGTCATGGCGCGGGTCGCCTCCACCGAGGAGGCCCACGGACCCTCGCGGTGGCTGATGCTGCTGTCCGAACTGGCCGAGGCCTCCGGCTGGGACATGCACCGCACCGTGCTGGAGCAGATGGCCGCCCGCTCGCCCATCGGGATCGCCATCGTCGACACGGACCTGCGGTTCGTCTGGTCGAACGACGCGATGGCACAGTTCGGTGGCGGCCCGCCCGGGCAGCGGCTGGGGCTGCGGCTGGGGGACGTACAGCCGGGCGTGGACGCCGACGAGGCCGAGGCGCACATGCGACACGTCCTGGCGACCGGGGAGTCGGTCGTCGGGTACGAGCAGATCGGCAACCTGCGGTCCTCACCGCACCGGGAGACCGCGCAGGTGCTGTCGTTCACCCGGCTCGACGACGAGCGGGGTCACCCGATGGGCGTCTACTACACCGTCGTGGACATCACCGCTCACCACCGCGCCCGGCAGCGGCTGGCCCTCCTGGACCGGGCCGGTGAGCGGATCGGCCGCGGTCTGGACATCGTGCGGACCGCGCAGGAGCTGGCCGACGTGGCGGTCCCGGCGTTCGCCGACCTCGTCGTCGTGGACCTGCTGGAGTCGGTGCTGCGAGGCGCGGAACCGGACCCCGGGCCGGTGGACGGGGGCGCTCCGGTGCGGCTGCGACGGGCCGGACGGCAGTCGGCGGACGCCGACCCCGCCTGGACCGTCGGTATCGGCGAGGACATCGTCCACCCGCCGGGGTCGCCACCGATCCGCTGTATGGCCACAGGCCGGTCCTGGCGCCAGGAGCGGCCCGACCCGCTCGACCCGGAATGGGACACCGACTCCCCCAGTGGTCCCGAGGCAACTCTTCCGGGGCTGGGCCCGCACAGCCTTCTGGTGGTGCCGGTCCGGGCGCGGGGCGTCACCCTGGGGGTCACCACGTTCTTCAGGCGGCGCGACCAGGAGCCCTTCGACGAGGACGACCTGCACCTGGCCGAGGATCTCGTCTCACGGGCGGCCGTATGCGTGGACAACGCCCGCCGCTACACCCGCGAACGGGATGCCGCCCTGATCCTGCAGCGCAACCTGCTGCCGCACCGGCTGCCCGAACAGTGCGCGGTGGACGTGGCCGCCTGCTACCGCCCGGCCGACGAGCTGACCGGCCTGGGCGGCGACTGGTACGACCTGATCCCGCTGTCCGGCGCGCGGGTCGCCCTCGTGGTGGGCGAGGTGCCCGGGCACGGCATCGGCGCCGCTGCCGCGATGGGGCGCCTGCGGACCGCCGTACGGACCCTCGCGGCGCTGGAGCTGCCGCCCGAGGAGGTGCTCGCCCACCTGGACGACCTGGTGGCGCGGGCCGCCCGCGAGGAGGGCGTCGAGTCGGATCCGGTCGGCGCCGACAGCACCCAGGCCGTGGGATCCGGGTGTGTCTACGTCGTCTACGACCCCGTCGACGGGAGTTGCTCGATGGCCGCCGCGGGCCATCCCGCGCCCGCCGTCGTGCTGCCCGACGGCAGCGTGATGTTCGTCGATCTTCCGCAGGGGCCGCCGCTCGGCGCGGGCGGGCCGCCCTTCGAGGCGGTCGAGCTGGCGCTGGTGGAGGGCAGCACGCTGGCCCTGCACACCGACGGTCTGCTGGCCCGTGGGCCACAGTTGACCCCGGAAACGGACCGGGACCGGCTGCGGCGGGTCCTGGAGCGGGAGGCGCCCTCGCTGGACGTGCGCTGCCGGAGCGTGGTCGACGCGCTGGTGCCGGAGCATCCGCACGACGACGTGGCCCTGCTGATGGCGCGGACCCGGCTCCTCGGTGCCGACCAGGTCGCGGACTGGGACCTGACCGGTGACCCGGCCGTCGTCGCGGAGGCCCGCAAGTCGGCCGCCCGGCAGCTCACCGAGTGGAACCTGGAGGAGCTGGCCTTCACCACGGAGCTGGTCGTCAGCGAACTGGTCACCAACGCCATCCGGTACGGCACCGGCCCCATCCGGCTGCGTCTGATCAAGGAGCGGGCGCTGATCTGCGAGGTGTTCGACGGCGGCGCCACCGCGCCGCATCTGCGTCATCCGCGCACCACGGACGAGGGCGGGCGCGGGCTGCTGCTGGTCTCCCAGTTCACCCAGCGGTGGGGAACCCGCTTCACCCCCGAGGGGAAGATCATCTGGGCGGAGCAGTCCCTGACGGAGCCGCCCGTATGACGTAGAACAGCACATATCGTGGGAAACTGTAATGATCCCGGTGGCGAGAGCGGGAGCCATGAACGATACGGCGGTCGACTACGCGGCGGCGTTCCAGGCCCTGCCCGGAATGGTGGCCCTGCTCACGCCTGACCTCGTGTACGCGGACGTCAACGAGGAGTTCCTGCGCACGGCCGGCCGCGCGCGCGAACAGTTGATCGGACACCACCTGTTCGAGGTCTTCCCGGACAACCCCAACGACCCCGCGGCGACGGGTATGCGCAATCTGCAGGCCTCCCTGCGGCGCGTGCTGGCCACCGGCGAGCGCGACGCGATGGCACTTCAGCGCTACGACCTCGAGGACCCGGAGCGGCCCGGGCACTGGCAGGAGCGGTACTGGAGTCCGTGCAACGCGCCGGTTTTCGGCGAGGACGGCGAGGTGGTGCTGCTGGTGCACCGGGTCGAGGAGGTCACCGAGCTGATCCGGGCCCGCGGCGGCCGGCACCCCGGCAGGGCCCGGGTACTGGAGACCGAGCTGTACACCCGCGCCCGTGAGCTCCAGCAGCTCAACGAGCGGCTGCGGCGCGCACACGCCCGTGAGCGCGAGGTGGCGCTGGCCCTGCAGGAGGCGATGCTGCCCGCCGGCCGGCAGGTGAGCCACCACCTGGCCGCGGTGCGCTACCGGCCCGCGGTCGGCGCGCTGAACGTGTGCGGCGACTGGTACGACCTGGTCGACCTGGTGGGCGGCCGTCGGCTCGGGGTGTCCGTGGGCGACGTGGTCGGCCACGGACTGGCGGCCGCCGGCGTCATGGGCCAGCTGCGCAGCGCCCTCAGCGCCACCTCCCGGGTGGCCGACGGCCCGGCCGAGGCACTGGACGTGCTGGGGCGCTACGCCCATGTGGTCGACGGTGCCGAGTCGGCCACCGCCGTCACCACGTTCATCGACTTCGACCAGCACACCATCGCCTACAGCAGCGCCGGCCATCCGCCACCGGTGCTGGTGCATCCCGACGGCCGGACGGAGTTCCTCGACCGGGCCACCGACCCGCCGCTCGACGCGCGTCCCGACCCGGTCCCGAGACCCCAGGCCGACACGACGTTCACCGACGGCGCCACCCTCGTGCTCTACACCGACGGCCTGATCGAGCGCCGCCATGAGGACATCGACACGGGCCTCGCCCGGCTCGCCGCCTCGCTCACCCGGCATCGCGAGGCGGACCCCGAGGCTCTCGCGGACGCCGTCCTGCTGGAACTGCTGCCCCCGGGAGGTGCAACCGACGACACGGCGCTCATCGTCGTACGGCTGTGATAGCAGAATCCCGGGGCCGGACGGCGACGCCCGGCGGGTCTTATGGGCAAGCCTCAACAGGCCCTTGTCCGGGCCGGGGTGGCCGATCGGGCCCGGTTTCGCCGCTCCCCTCCTGCCTCTACACTTGGCACCCCCACAGCACGCCGGTTGACCTGCTGGAACACGGCGGCCCGGCCCACCCGCCGGAGTGAGGAGCGACCCGTTGTTCTACTACGTGCTCAAGTACGTGTTGTTGGGCCCCCTGCTGAGACTCGTCTTCCGGCCCCGAATAGAGGGCCTCGAACACGTACCGGACACGGGTGCCGCGATCATCGCGGGCAACCATCTCTCCTTCTCGGACCATTTCCTGATGCCCGCCGTTCTGAAGCGGCGCATCACCTTCCTCGCCAAGGCGGAGTACTTCACCGGCCCCGGTGTGAAGGGCCGTCTGACCGCGGCGTTCTTCCGCAGCGCGGGGCAGATCCCGGTGGACCGCTCGGGCAAGGAGGCGGGCCAGGCCGCCATCCGCGAGGGGCTCGGCGTGCTGAGCAAGGACGAGTTGCTCGGCATCTATCCCGAGGGCACGCGCTCCCATGACGGGCGGCTCTACAAGGGCAAGGTCGGCGTCGCGGTGATGGCGCTCCGGGCCGAGGTCCCGGTGATCCCGTGCGCGATGATCGGCACTTTCGAGGCCCAGCCGCCCGGCAAGGTCGTCCCGAACCTGCACCCCGTGGTGATCCGCTTCGGCAAGCCCCTCGACTTCTCCCGCTACGCCGGAATGGAGAACGAGAAGGCCGTCCTGCGCGCGATCACCGACGAGATCATGTACGCGATCCTGACGCTGTCCGACCAGGAGTACGTCGACAAGTACGCGGCCGCGGCGAAGGCGGAGGACACCGCCGCGCGCTCCGACAAGGAGCGCAGGTTCCGCAAACTGCCGCTGAGTTGATCTCTTCGCTGTCGGCAGAGATCCCTGGGACGAGGGCCGCTCGAACCGTACGGTCAGGGCATGCGACGTGCTGTGGTGATCGGAGCGACGGGACAGATCGGACGGGTGGCCGTGGGCGCGCTGGCCCGGGACGACTGGGAGGTGACGGCCCTCTCGCGGGGCGGCGGACGGGACGAGGGCTGGCCCGAGGACGTGCGGGTCGCACGGGCCGACCGCGAGGACGAGGCGGCCCTGGCCGGGGCGGTCGGCGACGGCTGCGACGTACTGGTCGACATGGTGGCCTACGGGCCCGGGCACGCACGGCAGTTGACCTCGCTGGCCGACCGGGTGGGCTCGGCCGTGGTGATCTCCAGCGTCTCGGTGTACGAGGACGACAAGGGCCGCAACTTCGACACCCAGGGCGAGCCGGGCGGCTTTCCCGAGTACCCGCTGCCGATCACGGAGGACCAGCGGACCGTCCGGCCGAGTGACGCCTCGTACAGCACCCGCAAGGCCGGGCTGGAACGTGAACTCCTCGCTGTCGGCTCCGAGTTGCCCACCACGCTGCTGCGGGCCGGCGCGATCCACGGACCGCACTGCATGACCCCGCGCGAGCTCTACTTCGTCAAGCGCAACCTGGACGGCCGGCCCCGGCGGGTCCTCTCGTACGGCGGCGAGAGCCGGTTCCATCCGGCGAGCGTCCACAACCTCGCCGAGCTGATCCGGCTGGCCGCCGCACGACCGGGCGCCCGGGTCCTCAACGCCGTGGACCCGGACGCGCCGACGGTGGCGGAGATCGCCCGCGCGATCGACACGGTCATGGGCGTCGAACGGGAGAGCGTCCTGGTGGACGGCCCGCCGCCCGCGCCCACCGTGGGGGACACCCCGTGGTCGGTGCCGGTGCCCGTGGTCTGCGACATGACCGCCGCCGAACGGGAGTTGGGCTACCGTCCGGTCGCCCGGTACGCCGAGACGCTGCCGGACACCGTCGCCTGGATCGAACGGCACCTGGCCGGACGGGACTGGCGGGAGGCGTACCCGAAGATGTTCCGGGCGTACGGCGACCTCTTCGACTACGCGGCGGAGGACGCGTTCCTCGACGCGTGACGCCTGACGCGTCACGCGTGACGGAGGGGCGGCCGTCGGTCGACGGCCGCCCCTCCCCCTGTCTGTCTGCCTGCCCGTCTGCCTACGGCTTCGGCGTCTCGTGCGGTGCGCAGGTGACGTCGGCGCGGTCCAGCTTGCCGGTGAGCAGGTAGGTGTCCACCCGCGGGTTGATACACGGGTTGACCAGGCTGGTCACGCCGTGGGAGCCCGCGTTCTTCTCGGTGATCAGGCGGGAGCCCTTGAAGCGCTTGTGCAGTTCGACGGCGCCGTCGTACGGCGTGGCGGCGTCACGCTCGGACTGCACGATCAGCACGCCCGGCAGCCCCTTGCCGGTCTTCACGTTCACCGGGGTCTGCTGCTTGACCGGCCAGGTCGCGCAGGGCAGGTTCATCCAGGCGTTGGACCAGGTCAGGAAGGGGTGGTCCTGGTGCAGCCGGGTGTTGTCCCGGTCCCACTTCTTCCAACTGGTGGGCCACTTGGCGTCGGTGCACTCGACGGCCGTGTAGACGGCGTTGCCGTTCTCCGAGGCGATGTTGCCCGCGGTGTCCGACAGGTCCGGGGCGGCCGCGTCGACGAGCGCCTGGGTGTCCCCGGCGAAGTACTTGCTGAAGACCGTGGCGACCGGTACCCACGAGGAGTCGTAGTACGGGGCGCCCTGGAAGAGGCCGAGCAGTTCGGCCGGGCCGACGACCCCGCCGATGGGGCTCTTCTTCGCAGCGGCCCGCAACTCCACCCACTTCGCCTGGACTTCGGCCCGGGTGCCGCCGAGGTGGAAGGCGGCGTCGTTGGCGGCGACCCAGTCCTCCCAGTCCTTCCAGCGGCCCTCGAAGGCGACGTCCTGGTCGAGGTTTGCCTCGTACCAGATCTTGTCGCGGGACGGGTTGACGACGCTGTCGACGACCATCCGGCGGACATGGCCCGGGAACAGCGTGCCGTAGACCGCGCCGAGGTAGGTGCCGTAGGAGACGCCCAGGTAGTTGAGCTTCTTCTCGCCGAGCGCGGCGCGGATCACGTCCAGGTCGCGCGCGGTGTTCGGGGTGGTCATGTGCGGCAGCATCTCGCCGCTGCGCTCGTAGCAGCCCTCTGCGTACTCGCGGGCGAGCTTGCGCTGGGCGGCCTTGTCGGCCTCGGAGTCCGGCACCGGGTCCAGCTTGGGCGCCTTCACGAACTCCTGCGGGTCTACGCAGGAGATGGGCGCGGAGTGGCCGACACCGCGCGGGTCGAAGCCCACGAAGTCGTACGCCTTGGCCGTGTTGGCCCACACGGGGGCCTTGGTGGTGACCCGGCGCGGGAAGCGCATACCGGAACCGCCCGGTCCGCCGGGGTTGTAGATGAGCGCGCCCTGACGCTCCTTTGTGGTGCCGGTGTTGCCGATGCGGTCGACGGCGAGCTTGATCTGCTTGCCGTACGGCTTGGCGTAGTCGAGCGGCACGGTGACATAGCCGCACTGGATGGGCTTCTCCAGGCCCCAGTCGGCCGGGCAGTCCTGCCAGTCGATACCGGTCTTCTCGGCCTTGGCGGCGGCGATCGCGGCGCCGCGGGCCTCACGGTCCTGACCGCCGTGGCGGGAGTCCGCGTTGGCGCTCGCCGTGGGCGCGGCCACGGCGCCGGCTATCAGCGTCGCCGTGACGAGCACTCCGGCTGAACCGAACGCCGCCGTGCGCCGCGTCACTCTCTTGTCCCTCAAGGGGGCCCTCCCCGTACGTTGTTGATGAGTACGGGGATCTTCTCGGCTGTGAGTCGCCTGGGAACAGGGGTGGTCGGCCTTCTTTGCCAATCCGATAAGCGGAGCGTGCCGTTCGCTCGGCGGACTTTCTGTCCTAACCCAGATTTGTCATGGCTTCGTCCAACAGCCGCCGTAGCCGCAGCGCGTCCGGCGCCACGGCGGTCACCAGGGCGGCGGGCCCGGCGAGCGGCAGGACCGCGGCACCGTCCCCCAGTACCCGCGCGGGGACCGGCTCACTCGCGAACTCCGGCCGTACGACGACGAGCTGGCCGACGGCCCGGTGACCGGCGAGAACGGCGGGCCCGTCCCAGCCACCCGGGGCCCCGGGGCCACAGGCCAACTCCTGGTCGAGCACAGTCCGGCCCGCGACGCGCAGGACCAGCCGGCTGCCGAGCCGCCCCGGCTCCTCTCCGGTCCGCCCGAGCACCTGCTCCTCGCGCAGGACGAGCCGGGCCGTCGCCCCGAGGTCGACGCGGGTGACGACCCTCAGATCGCTGCCCCGCGCGCAGATCAACTGCTCTGGCAGCCAGCGCAGTTCACCACCGTCGGCGACGGTGAGCCGGACGTCGTAGCGGGCCTCACCCTTCGCCTGCCCCGGCAGCGCGATGGTGGCGGCGGCCGAGCCGACCCGCAGCCGGGCCCCGGTCTCGACACCGGCCTCCACCGTGAAGTGGTCGCCGCCGAGCGGCCCGCTCATCGCGCCGACGAGCATGACCCGTGCTTCGTCGCCGCTCCCCCGGGTCCGCCGCAGGGCCAGCGGCCCGTCGCCCTCCAGCACCGGCAGGGACGTACCGCCCCGGCCGTCGTCCCGCGCGAGCATCCGGGCGGTGGCCCGCACTCCGGTCACGCCCGCGGTCATGCCGTCCACGCGGCGAGCCGCGCCCGCACCCAGCCGGCGACGTCCGTCACACCGGGTTCGCTCCTGAGCGACTGGAACACGACCGGCAGTTCGGCCCGCTGTGCCTTGGCGTCCGCCGCCATCCGCCCGAGGTCGGAGCCGACGTACGGCGCGAGGTCGGTCTTGTTGACGACGAGCAGGTCCGCGGTGGTGACACCGGGCCCGCCCTTGCGCGGGATGTCGTCTCCGCCGGCCACGTCGATGACGAAGATCTGCGCGTCGACGAGCCCCTTGGAGAAGGTCGCCGTGAGGTTGTCCCCACCGGACTCGACGAGGATCAGATCCAGCGGCCCGACCTCGTCCTCCAGGTCCTCCACCGCTTCCAGGTTGGCGGAGATGTCGTCCCGGATCGCGGTATGCGGACACGCCCCGGTCTCCACGGCAGTGATCCGCTCGGGCGGCAACACGGCCTCCCGCAGCAGGAACTCCGCGTCCTCCCGCGTGTAGATGTCATTGGTCACGACAGCCAACGACAACTCGTCCCGCAGAACCCGACAGAGCGCGGCAACAGTAGCGGTCTTACCCGAACCGACGGGCCCCCCGAGCCCGATCCGCAGAGCACGCCGAGAACCATCGGGACGCCGAGCGTCGGCGCTGACGGCGGCGGGGCCGTCGTGGGAGTGGTCGAGATGCATGTGCGGCTCCTATGCAGTTGGTCGGTGATTCGAGGGGCGGGGCGGAGTCCCGGGGTGCGGGGCGCAGTCTCCGGGGAGGGGTGCAGGGACACAGTCCCGGGGTGCAGGGACACAGCCCCGGGGTGCAGGGACACAGCCCCGGGGTGCAGGGACACAGTCCCGGGGTGCAGGGACACAGTCCCGGGGTGCAGGGACACAGTCCCGGGGTGCAGGGACACAGTCCCGGGGTGCAGGGACGCAGTCCCGGGGTGCA